>DASSXV010000082.1:0-25714 GCA_035703635.1 Trueperaceae bacterium
TCGTTGCCGCTCGCCGCGGCCTGCGCGCCCGCCTTCAGTTGCGGACCGTACTTCAGTGCCGCATGCGCCGCGGCCAAGCGCGCGATGGGCACGCGGAACGGCGAGCAGCTCACGTAGTCGAGGCCGTAGCGGTGGCACAGGTGGATGGAGGCCGGGTCGCCGCCGTGCTCGCCGCAGATGCCGACCTCGAGGTCGGGGCGGACGGCGCGTCCGCGTTGCGTGCCGATCTCCATGAGCTTGCCGACCCCGGCGGCATCGATGGTGGCGAACGGATTCTCCTCGAGGATGCCGTGCTCGAGGTAGTACATCAGGAAGCCTTTCTCAGCGTCGTCGCGTGAGATGCCGAAGGCCGTCTGGGTGAGGTCGTTGGTGCCGAAGCTGAAGAACTCGGCCTCGGCGGCCAGCTCGTCGGCGATCAGGGCCGCGCGCGGGACCTCGATCATGGTCCCGAAGTGGTAATCGACTTCCATGCGCTGCTCGGCCATTACGAGCTTGGCTTCCTCCACGAGGGCGCGCTTCTGGCTGCGCAACTCGTTCACGTGGCTGACCAGCGGGATCATCACTTCAGGCCGCACGGCTACGCCCTCGCGTTTGACGGCGCAGGCGGCTTCGAAGATCGCCCTCACCTGCATGCGGGTGAGTTCGGGGATGAGTATCCCCAAGCGCACGCCGCGCGTGCCCAGCATGGGGTTCGCCTCGCGCAGCTCGGTCACGCGCGCCAGGTGGTCCTGCTTCTGGCGGATCACGCCAAGCGCCTGATCCATCTCCTCGAGGGTATGGAAGTGCTGGAGTTGCATCTTGAGCGCCGCCAGGTCGCTAGCGAGGTTGTCGTGTGGCGGCAGGAACTCGTGGAGCGGCGGATCGATCAGGCGGATGATGACCGCGAGGCCGTCCATGGCCCTGAACAACCCCTCGAAGTCGGCCCGCTGTAGGGGGAGCAACGCCGCCAACGCTTCGGCGCGCACGGTGGGGGTCTTCGCCATGATCATCTTCTGGACGATCCCGAGGCGCTCGGACTCGAAGAACATGTGCTCGGTGCGCACGAGGCCGAGGCCCTCGGCGCCGTAAGCGCGGGCGCGCACGGCGTCGGCCGGGTAGTCGGCGTTGGCGCGCACGCCGAGCGTGCGCATCTCGTCCGCCCACGAGAGCAGCTTCGTCAAGTAGGCGTTATCGATGTCGGGGATGACCGTGGGGAGCGCTCCAAGGTAGACGTCGCCGAGGGTGCCGTCTATGGAGATGACGTCGCCCTCCTTGATGGTCTGCTCGCCGATGGTCATCTCGCGCTTGTCGAGGTCGATGGCCAGAGCGGCAACGCCGACGACCGCGGGTTTGCCGAACTGGCGCGCGACGAGGGCGGCGTGGCTAGTGCGCCCGCCTGAACTCGTGAGGATGCCGCGGGCAGCGAGCATGCCGTGGACGTCGTCTGGCTTCGTCTCCGGCCGGACCATGATGACGTCGCGCCCTTCCTTCGACCAACCCTCGGCGGTGTCCGCATCGAACGCGATGACGCCAACGGCGGCCCCCGGCGAGACGTTGAGCCCGGAGGCCAGCTTGCCAGCCGCCTTGCGTGCGCTAGCTTCGAACTGGGGGTGCAGGAAGTAGTCCACCTGCTCGGGCTTGACGCGCCCGACGGCCTCTTCCTTGCCGAGCATGCCTTCCTCGACCATGTCGACGGCGATGCGGACTTCGGCCTGCGCGGTGCGCTTGCCGTCGCGCGTCTGCAGCACCCAGAGCTTGCCGTGCTCGACGGTGAACTCCATGTCCTGCATGTTGCGGTAGTGGCGTTCGAGCCGCTCAGCGATGGCCTTGAACTCCGCGTACGCCGCTGGCATGACGCTGGCGAGTTCGTCTAGCGGCTGGGTGGCGCGGATGCCGGCCACCACGTCCTCACCCTGGGCGTTGACGAGGAAGTCGCCTTCGAGGTGGTTGTCGCCGGTGGTCGCGTTGCGGCTCATGGCTACGCCCGTTGCGCAGTCGTCGCCCATGTTCCCGAACACCATGGCCTGGATGTTGACGGCGGTGCCGAGGTCGTGGCGGATGCCAGAAGCGTTGCGGTAGTCGACGGCGCGCTTGCCGTTCCATGACCTGAACACGGCCTCAGTTGCGAGCAGCAGCTGGTCGAGCGGCTCCTCTGGGAACGGCTTTCCGGTGTACGTGCGGATGATCTCCTTGAACTTGCGGGTTATCTCCTGCCAGTCTGACGCCTTCAGCTCGGAGTCGACCTTGACGCCCGCCGCCTTGCGCCTGCCCGTGATGACGGCCTCGAAGACCTCGTCTGGCACGCCCAGCACGACGCTCCCGAACATCTGCACCAAGCGCCGGTACGAGTCGTACACGAACCGCGGGTCGCCGGTGAGGGCTACCAGCCCGGCCGCCACCTTGTCGTTGAGCCCTAGGTTGAGGATGGTGTCCATCATCCCCGGCATGGAGAACTTGGCGCCGGAGCGGCACGATACGAGCAGCGGGCGCGACGGGTCGCCGAAGGCTTTGCCAGTGCTCTCCTCGATGTGGGCAAGTGCGGCGAGTTCTTGTTCCCATAGCCCTTCAGGGAACTTGTTGCCGCCAGCGAGGAACTCGTTGCAGCCTCTCGTGGTGACGGTGAAGCCAGGTGGCACCGGAACACCAAGGCGGGTCATGTCGCCCAGGTTGGCGCCCTTGCCGCCAAGGAGGGCGCGCGCGCCATCCCAACTGCCGGTCAACTTCTCGGCTTCACCGACTTCTGAGAACTGGTAGACCCACTTCTTGCTCATGGCGGTCCTTTCTGGACGCAGTGAACGAAGTGGCTCATGCCAGGTGGACATCGCGTCCGTTTGCGGCCTGTTCCGCCTACGCGGCAACAGGGACTGTGCCTCAGCTACCCACTCGGTAACCGAACGAGTAGCCGCTAAGCGCCTTGAGGTAGTTGGCGCGCTCGAAGGCCTCCGGGTCGGGCGCCGAGCGTTGCGAGAGGGCGCCGCGCAACTCGATCACATCGTCGTAATCGTGTTCGCGCATCCAGGCCACCAGCTCAACCAGCACCTGCGTGACGTACTCGGGCCCGTTCTTCAGTAGCGCGGAGGTCATGGTGATGACGTCTGCCCCCACGAGCAGCAACTTGGCGACGTCCTTGGCGTCGTGCACGCCGCCGGAGCCCGCGAGGTCGAGGCGCACCTTGCCGCGCAAGATGGCTATCCAGCGGAGCGCGAGGCGCGACTCGAGGCTAGACGAGAGCACGAGGTGAGGGTTGACGGTCAGCTCGTCCAGGTCGATGTCTGGTTGGTAGAAGCGGTTGAAGAGCACGACGCCCTTGGCGCCCGCGTGGGCTATGCCCTGCACGAGGTGCGGCAGGGAGGAGTACCACGGCCCCACCTTGACCGCCACCGGCACCCGCACGGTGCTCGTGACCGCCGCGACCGTGTCGAGGGTGCGGCGCTCCACCTCCTCCGCGCTAGCGTCTGGGTCCGTGGCGAGGAAGTAGACGTTGAGCTCGATGGCGTCCGCGCCCGCCTCCTCCAACTGCTTGGCGTACTGTGTCCAGCCGCCTGAACGGTGCCCGTTGAGGCTCGCGATGACCGGCACGGAGATGCAGGCCTTGGCGGCCTCTAAGTGGCGCAGGTAGGCGCTGGCCCCGATGGGTTCGCCGGTGAACGGGTCGAAGTAGCCGGTGATCTCTGGCGAGATCGCGTGCCCCACGACGTTGAGGTCGTCGAGCAGCTGCTCCTCACGCTCGAGCTGCTCCTCGAACAGCGACGGCAGCACGACCGCGCCAACGCCGGCGTCATCGAGGCGGCGCAGGGTGTCGAGGTGGCCAGTGAGCGGCGAGGAGGACGCCACCAGCGGGTTGCGCAGCGACAGCCCTAGGTACATGGTCGACAGGCGCGGGCTCATGCTTCTACCTCCGGTTCTGTGCGGACCGTGGCCAGCGCCCTGGCAGCGTCGCCACTCGCCTTGTCGGGCATCTCGTGGTGGACGGCCGCGAGTTGTTCGTAGAGGGCGCGGCGCGCTTTGGCGTCTGCTTCGGCGAGCTGCATCAGGGCCGCGGCGCGTTCCGGCTGGCTGCGGGCGAGGACCGAGAAGCGCCCCTCCCGCGAAGCCCATTCGGATAGCGACGCCTTGGGGGGCCGCGAGTCGAGCACTAGTGGCTGGCCGCCGCCTTCCTTGAGGGCTTCCTGCGGGTCGTAGTGATAGAGGGTTAGGTAGCCGGCCCTGACGGCGTCGCGTTGGTGGGTCATCATCGTGCGCAGGTCGATGCCGTGGGCGATGCAGGGGCTGTAGGCGATGATCAGGCTCGGGCCCGGCCAGGCCGCGGCTGCCCTGAGCACGTCGATGGTCTGCTTGGGGCTGGCCCCCATGGCTATCTGCGCGACGTAGACGTTGCCGTAGGCCATGGCTATCTGGCCGAGGTCCTTCTTGCCGACGGACTTGCCGCTGGCGGCGAACTTGGCAACGGCCGCGCGTGGCGTGGACTTGGACGCCTGACCCCCAGTGTTGCTGTAGACCTCCGTGTCTAGCACGAGGACGTTGATGTCGCGGCCCGTCGCCAGGACGTGGTCGAGGCCACCGAAGCCGATGTCGTACGCCCAGCCATCGCCGCCCACAATCCAGAGCTGCCGGTAGACCAGCGTCTCGGCTACCGTGCGCAGGCGCGCGCAGTCGCGGCGCTCGCCCTCCGTCAGGTCACTGACCTGCTCGAGCGCGTCAAGCCTCGTGAGGAGCTCTGCGACGCGCTCGCGCTGCGCCGCCATGCCCTCTTCGTCCCTGGCGTCCGCTCCGCGCAGCAGTGCGGTGACCAGGTTGTCGCCTAGGCGCGCGCCCAGCCGCCCGACGAGGTCAGTCGCCTGCTCAGCACGCGCGTCCACGGCCAGGCGCATGCCGAGGCCGAACTCCGCAGCGTCCTCGAAGAGTGAGTTCGACCAGGCGGGGCCCCTACCCTCGGCCGTCTGCGCCCACGGGGTGGTGGGGAGGTTGGCGCCGTAGATGGAGGAGCAGCCGGTGGCGTTCGCCACGACCAGGTGATCGCCGAAGAGCTGAGTTAGGAGCTTTAGGTACGGCGTCTCGCCGCAACCAGCGCAGGCGCCGGAGAACTCGAACAGCGGCTCGCGCAACTGCGAGGCCTTGATGGGGTCGAGGGCGTCGAAGCTCGGGCGCGGGTAAGGCAGGTTCTCGTAGAACGCCCAGTTGGCGCGCTCCTGCTCGAGGTGAGCGACCTTGGGTTCGAGGTTGATGGCCTTGACCTTGAGGTCCGTCTTGTCGCGCGCCGGGCAGACGTCGACGCACACGCCGCAGCCTGTGCAGTCGTCTGGCGCGAGCTGCACGATGAAGGCGTGGTCCTTGAGCGACTCGTCGCGGCCCGTCCACGGCGTCCACTTGAAGCCGTCGGGAGCGCCGGCAAGCAAGTCTTGAGGCACTGCGTTGACGCGGATGGCCGCGTGGGGGCAAGCGAGGGCGCAGAGGTTGCACTGGGTGCAGATGTCCTGCTGCCAGATGGGCACCTCGAAGGCGATCGAGCGCTTCTCCCACTTACCGGTGTTGGTCGGGTAGGTGCCGTCGATGGGGAACGCGGAGACGGGCAGGTGGTCGCCCTCTCCCGCCATGATCCGGGCGGTTACGCGCTGCACGAACTCCGGGGCGTTCTCAGGGACGAGGGCGAAACGCCGGTAGGCGCTCTCACCCGCGGTGGGGACGGGCACGGCGTGCAGGTTGTCGACGGCGGCGTCGACTGCCGCGTGGTTCCGGGCCAGCACGGTGCCGCCGCGCTTGCCGTAGGTGCGGTCGATGGCGGCCTTGATGGCCGCTAGCGCCTCGTCGCGCGGCAGGACGCCGGAGAGCGCGAAGAAGCAGGTCTGCATGACGGTGTTGACGCGCGAACCGAGGCCGACCTCGTGCGCCACGCGGTCGCCGTCGATGGTGAAGAGCTTGAGCTCGCGTTCCCTTATCAGGCGCTGCGCTTCGACGGGCAGCTGCCCCCACAGCTCGTCAGCTCGAAACGGGGCGTTGAAGAGGACGGTGGCGCCGTGCGCCGCCAGGCCGAGGACGTCCCGCGAGAAGAGGAGTTCGAAGCGGTGAACGCCGATGAAACCGGCCGACTCGATGAGGTAAGGGCTGGCCACGGGCGCGGGACCGAAGCGCAGGTGGGAGACGGTGACCGCTCCAGACTTCTTGGAGTCGTAAACGAAGTAGCCCTGGGCGTCTAGCTCGGTCTGCTCGCCGATGATCTTGACGCTGTTCTTGGTGGCGCCCACCGTGCCGTCGCTGCCGAGGCCGTAGAACACGGCGCGGGTGACGTCCTGCCGTTCGGTGGTGAAGGCCTCGTCGGCTTTGAGGGAGAGGTGGGTGACGTCATCCACGATGCCGACCGTGAACGAGTGGGGTGCGCGCGGCTCCAGCAGGCCGTCGACGGCCGCTTTGGCCATGCGCGGCGTGAACTCCTTGCTGCCGAGGCCGTAGCGGCCGTTAAGAACCCGCGGGCGGGTGGCGCCGTCGGTCCACTGCTCGGCGAGGGCGGTGAGGACGTCCTGGTAGAGCGGTTCGCCGGCGGCCCCCGGCTCCTTCGTGCGGTCGAGGACGACGATGCCGCGCACGGTCGTGGGTAAGGCCGCAACGAAGCCAGCCGAGTCGAACGGGCGGTAGAGGCGCACGTTGAGCAAGCCGACTTTCTGGCCTTCTGCCACGAGGCGGTCTACGGCTTCGCGTGCGGCCACGGCTCCGGAGCCCATGACCACGAGGACGCGCTCGGCGTCCGGCGCGCCGGTGTAGTCGAAGTTGCGGTAATGCCGCCCCGTGCGCGCCCCGAACTCTTCGAAGAGGCCGCTAACGATGCTCGGTACGGCCAGGTAGTAGCTGTTCGCCGCCTCACGCGATTGGAAGAAGACGTCTGGGTTCTGGGCCGTGCCGCGCAGCACCGGCCGGTCGGGGTCGAGCGCACGGGCGCGGTGCGCCGCTACCAGCTCCTCCGGAATGAACTCCCTGAGGATTTCCTCCGGCAGGGCCTCGACGCGCGCTACTTCATGGCTAGTGCGGAAGCCGTCCTGCACGTGCAGGAACGGCACGCGCGAGCGCAGGGTAGCGGCCTGGGCTATGAGCGCGAAGTCTTGCGCCTCCTGCACCGAGCTCGCGAAAAGCATGGCCCAGCCGGTCGAGCGCGCGGCCATGACGTCTGAGTGATCTCCGAATATCGACAGGGCGTGCGTGGCTATCGACCGCGCCGCGATGTGGATGACGGCCGCCGTCAGCTCGCCCGCGATCTTGAACATGTTCGGGATCATGAGCAGTAGGCCCTGGGACGAGGTGAAGGTGGTGGTGATCGCGCCTGCTTGCAGGGCGCCGTGGACGGTGCCTGCCGCCCCCGCCTCACTCTGCAACT
This sequence comes from Trueperaceae bacterium, assembly GCA_035703635.1. Classification (GTDB taxonomy): domain Bacteria; phylum Deinococcota; class Deinococci; order Deinococcales; family Trueperaceae; genus JAAYYF01. Next base: position 7,343 of record DASSXV010000082.1, read on the forward strand.
GCACGACTTGAGGCACCTGACCCCAGAGGTTGCGGCGCCCCGCCGCCGACCAGGCGTCGGCGAACTCCCCCATGGCGGAGGCCGGGGTGATGGGGTAGATGGCTATGACTTCGTTGAGCTGGTGAGCCACCCTAGCGGTGGCCTCGTTCCCGTCGACCACGATGCGCGTACCAGTCACGGTGGGCTCCCTTCTCAGTCGCCCAGTCCGGCCCCCAAGCAGAAGGCCGGTCGGGCCTCAAGTCCAGGGTAGTGGGAGGAGGCAGGGGCATATGGCCTTGGGGCCGAGGAACCCGCCTTGCCGAGCGCGGCCTCGTGACCGACCGGTATCATGCGCGAGCAGTAGTACCTGAGATGGCACGCCAAGCGCACGTCCCCGAGCGGGGTCGGCCTGGGGCGTGACGCGCGCGAGGTGAACGTGGAGCATAATCTGAAGTCTGCTGGCGACTACTACGACCTAGGGGCGTACTCGCGGCCGATAAACAATCAGGCGCCAGCGGCGCAACTGTGGTTCGACCGTGGCCTCAACTGGTGCTACGGCTACCACCACGAGGAGGCGATCGCCTGCTTCCAGCGCGCGGTGGAAGCAGACCCGGGTTGCGCCATGGCCTACTGGGGAGTCGCTTACGCGGCGGGCTGCAACTACAACAAGCCGTGGGAGGCGTTCCTCGAAGAGGAGCGGGAGGCTGCGCTGGCGCTAGCTCGCGAAGCCGTGGGGCTTGCCGCTAAGGCCGTCGCGGACGCTGGCCCGGCCGCCTGGCCGGCAGAAGCGGCCCTGGTGGCCGCCCTGCAACGCCGCTACCCAGCAGCAGGCGCGCAGGGAGCGGAGCCATTCCAAGCCTGGAACGACGACTACGCCGCGGCCATGCGCGAGGTGTACGCCGTGCACGGCGCCGACGCCGACGTGGCCGCCCTGTTCGCGGAGGCGCTCATCAACCGCACGCCATGGCAACTCTGGGACTTGGCAACCGGGGACCCAGCCGAGGGGGCGGACACCCTCGAAGCTCAAGCGGTGCTCGAGCGGGCCAACGAGCAGCGCGAGGCAGCTGGCGCTTTGCCGCACCCAGGCCTGCTCCACATCTACATCCACACCATGGAGATGTCGCCACGCCCGGAAGCGGCCCTGCGTGCCGCCGACGCGCTGCGTGACCTGGTGCCAGACGCTGGCCACTTGCGCCACATGGCGTCGCACATAGACGTGCTGTGCGGTAACTACCACGACTCGCTGGTGGCCAACGAGCACGCGATCGCGGCAGACGACATACTCTTCGCCCGTGCGGATGGCACGGAGTTCTACACCCTCTACCGGTGCCACAACATTCACTTCAAGATCTACTCCGCGCTGTTCCTCGGTCAGCTGCAGCCGGCGCTAGAGGGATCGCGGCAGCTCGAAGCTGCGCTGCCTGAGGAGCTGTTGCGCGTGCAACTGCCGCCCATGGCGGACTGGCTCGAGGGGTTCTTGAGCATGCGCGTGCACGTCCTCATCCGCTTCGGGCGCTGGCAAGACGTGCTCGACCTCCCGCTGCCAGCCGACGAGGAGCTCTACTGCGTAACGACGGCGATGCTGCGTTACGCGCGCGGTGTGGCGCTTGCCGCCCTAGGAGACGTGCCCGGCGCCCTGGTCGAGCAGCGCGAGTTCCGGGTAGCCACCGCCAGGGTGCCAGCCAGCCGCACGGTGTTCAACAACACGTGCCTCGCCGTTCTCGGCGTGGCGGACCAGATGCTCGAGGGCGAGTTGCGTTACCGCGCGCGCGACTACGACGAGGCGTTCGCCGCGCTGCGCGAGGCGATCGCCCTGTCCGACAGCCTCCCGTACGACGAGCCGTGGGCCTGGATGCAACCGGTGCGCCACGCGCTCGGCGCCCTGCTGCTCGAGCAGGGCCGCGTTGAAGAAGCGCTAGAGGCGTACCGCGACGATCTTGGCCTCACGCGGCGAGTGCCGCGCGCGCTGCAACACTCAGACAACGTGTGGGCGCTGCACGGCCTCGTCGAGTGCTTGGAGCGCCTAGGTCGCCAAGATGAAGCCGACGTGTTCCGGCCTAGGCTGGCCCTCGCCGTAGCGCGGGCGGACGTCGCGATCGGTTCGTCGTGCTTCTGCCGCCTGGAGGAGGCGCCGGCTGCTGGTGGGCACTGCTGCCACTGAGTCGAGGCGGCGCAGAATGGCCGCAGTGCGAGGGACCGCACCTTCAGCTACGAGCAGTTGCTCGGCTTAGGCCCGTCGCGGCCTAATTGTGGGTGCCGCCGGAGCCCAGCCCGAAGAACCTATCGAAGAACGAGCTCAGTTTATCCACCACCCGGCGCTTCTTCTCCGCGTGGGCGCCGTCCGGCGCGAACCGCGATGTTGGCGGCAGAACCTTGGTGATAGCGGTGCCGGTGGTGCGCACTGCGCGTTCGCGGAACGCCGCATTGACGAACTCGCGCGTTTCAGTGGGCCGCAAGTTCTCCTCCTCGATCAGGGCGCTAAGTTCGGCTTCGCGCCTTTTCGCCACGTAGAGTTGCCACTCTTGGTCCACGGAGCAGTCTGCCGAGAGGGAATCGACGAACGCCTCGATGAGGTCCTTCTTGTTGCGCAATGAGGGACTAGCCGTGACAGCTCGGCTAATCTCGGCGCGCACCTCCTTGTCGCTGCCATCGCCGCGGGCGCGGCGGTACTTCTCCACGAGCATGAGGATGTAATCGACGTTGATTTCGACTTGCTTGATGAGCTCGATCTCGAAGACGATGTCGTCGTTGATGGACTCCTTGTCCGCGTCCTTATCCTTGCGGAACTCGGCGTACAGGTCTAGGTACACGCTTCGGTAGTCCTGACCTTGGCGCGCGGTGAGCAACTCGTTGCCCGCGAAGTCGTCGAAGGAGGTAAGGATGTTCTCCAGCCGCAGGATGGCGCCGAAGAGGGCGATGAACTCTTTCTGCGACGTCTCGCCGACGATGGGCCTGTCGAGCGGGAAGCGCTCGAGAAGCTCTGCGGCTTTCCGCTCATACTCGCCGTAGTACTCGCGGTACGGCTTGAGCAGCACAGTGCCCTTGGCGTCCTTGTTGCCGAAGAGGGCGATGGCGTCGTTGGTCTCCTTCTCGAGGTCGCGGAAGCTGACGATGTTGCCGTACGTCTTGACGGAGTTGAGGATGCGGTTGGTGCGGGAGTACGCCTGGATGAGCCCGTGGGCCCTGAGGCTCTTGTCTGCGAACAGCGTGTTGAGCGTGGTGGCGTCGAAGCCGGTGAGGAACATGTTCACCACCACCACGAGGTCGATCTCGCGGTTCTTGAGCCTCAGCGAGAGGTCCTTGTAGTAGTTCTGGAACTTATCGGCGCTCGTGTCGTAGCTGGTGCCGAAAGCTGCGTTGTAGTCCTGGATGGCGCCCTCGAGGAACGAGCGGGCGTCGGCGGTGAGCGCGTCGGTGTCGAACGCTTCGTCGTCCAATAGTCCGTCAGGGCTAGCGTCGTTCGCGCCGTACGAGTAGATGAGGCCGATGGTGAGCCGCCGGTCGGGCGTCAGTTGCTCCTGTTGCCGATGGAACTCTTGGTAGTAGCGCCGCGCGGCGTCGATGGACGCAGTGGCGAAGATGGCGTTGAAGCCCCTCACACGCTTGCGTTGCCTGACCTCCTCCGCCTGCCGCCGGGCACCAACCAGCTCGCTGACGTTCGCGACCACCGAGTGCTCGTACCCCGACGCCCGCTTGGTCTTCTGATCGAAGTGCTCAAGCGTGTACCCGACGACTTGTCCGACACGCTCCGGGGCCAGAAGCGCCCGCTCGGTGTCGATGGCAGGCACCTGTTTGTCGCGCACGGTTCCGACCTTGACCGTGTTCACGTAATCGATGCGGAACGGCAGTACGTTCTTGTCGGTGATGGCGTCCACAATCGTGTAGGTGTGCAGCTTCTCCCCGAACGCCTGCTCGGTGGTGCGGAGTTGCGGGTTGCCGCCACTGCTTGCGTTGGCGGCGAATATCGGCGTGCCGGTGAAGCCGAAGAGGTGGTAGCGCCTGAAGGCCCTTCTTATCGCCGTGTGCATCTCACCGAACTGCGACCGGTGGCATTCGTCGAAGATGATGACCACGTGACCGTCGTAGATGGCGTGGCCCTTGTTGGCGGCGATGAAAGTGGCCAGCTTCTGGATGGTGGTGATTATGATGCGCGCCGCCGGATCCTCTAGTTGCCGCTTGAGGACCGCGGTGGAGGTGTTCGAGTTGGCGGCGCCCTTCTCGAAGCGGTCGTACTCGCGCATTGTCTGGTAATCGAGGTCCTTGCGGTCCACCACGAACAGCACCTTCTGCACGCTTGGCAACCGCGACGCCAGCTGAGCGGCCTTGAAGGAGGTGAGGGTCTTGCCCGACCCGGTGGTGTGCCACACGTAACCGCCCGCTCTGCTCGTGCCGAGTTGACGCGCATTCGTGGCGACTACGACCTTCTGGATGATCCGCTCCGCGGCGAAGATCTGGTAAGGCCGCATGACCAGCAGCATCCGGTCGGCCGTGAGCACGCAGTACTTGGTGAGCACGTTCAGGAGTGCGTGCTTGGCGAAGAACGTGCGCGCGAACGCGGCCAAGTCCTGGATGGGTCTATTCTGTGCGTCCGCCCACCACGACGTGAACTCGAACGAGTTCGAGGTGCTGCGACCGCGCTTGGCGCCAGTCTTGTCGCTCAAGTGCTGCCTGCGGGTGCTGTTGGAGTAGTACTTGGTGAGGGTGCCGTTGCTGATGACAAAGAGCTGCACGTACTCGAACAGCCCCGAACCGGCCCAGAAGCTATCGCGCTGATAGCGGTTGATCTGGTTGAAGGCCTCGCGGATGTCGACGCCGCGGCGCTTTATCTCCACGTGCACCATGGGCAGGCCGTTCACTAGCACCGTGACGTCGTAACGGTTGGCGTAGGTGGCGCCGCCCTCCCCCTTTCGAACCTCGTACTGGTTGATGACCTGCAGCCGGTTGTTGTGAATGTTGCGCTTGTCGAGCAGTTGAACGTTCTTGGTAGAGCCGTCGTCGCGCCTCAGTAGCTGCACGTGGTCTTCCTGAAGGCGCACGGTCTTCTCGACGATGCCCTCGTTGGCGCCAGCGATGCACTCGGTGAAGAAGCGCTGCCATTCGGCGTCGGAGAACCTGATGTCGTTCAGGCACTCGAGCTGCGTGCGAAGGTTGGCGATAAGCTGCTCTTCCGTCGTGAACGGTAGGTACTCGTACGCCTGCGACTGCAGGATGCGGATGAGCTCGCGCTCGAGCTCCGCTTCTGACTGGTACGCGCTCGCGGCCTTCGTGTCCGGCACGTACTCAGCTACGACGGTGCTCTCGCTGCTGATGGCGATAGGGTCGTACTTGCGGCCGGGCGCGTCCGTCATACGGCTTCGTCGAACGCGAGTAGCTTGTCGCGGTAGTACTCGTATTGCTTGCGGCGCGCGGCGAGTTCGGCGGGGAGGCCGGACGTTAGGTCGTTGACTAGGGTGTCGAAGTTACGAAGCTGGATAGCAATCCGCTGCTGCTCATCGAGGTCAGGAAGCGGGATCATCCACTCAAGGAAGCTCTTGGAGTCAACAGCGGCCATTGAGCCATCTGTTCGTACGCATGTGCTGCGAATCCGCTCGCTCTCTGCCTGGAGAACCTGGTAGACGTACTCGATACTCACTGAGTCATGAGGCACGAGCATGCGCATGTCCTGGTTGACGGTCGTGTCGATCTTGATGAGGCCGATGGGCAACTTGCGCCGGAGGATATTTGATCGCATTACGACAGCAATCGAAGGCGCAGGAATGATACGAAGCGGCGTCTCTTCAAGCGCGAGGCTTGTAACACGACCACGAATACCGTCGGTGCTTGTGTCGCTCACGTCCATCGAAGCGAGCCACGGAACATCCCCCGAATCCCAATAAGCAGGATTTGCTTTGGATGGGGTCATTCCGCCATACCATGTGCCTAAGTGCCCGAGCGCTACCGGCTCCGCGTCGAGATTATCCAGAAGTCTTTGCCTGTAATACTCGAACTGGATCAGGCGAGCTTCCAGCTCCGCTTCCAGCTCCGCTTCCAGCTGGGTGAACTGGTCCAAGATCCTCACGATCTCCCGCTGAACCTTGAGCGGCGGGATGGGAAATTTGAACTTCTTGAATCCCGACATATCTACTGAGGAGAAGCTCGATGTCGTAGTGTTGTTTCGACACCATTCGTCAAGCACAAAGCCGTAATAGTAGAAAAACTTCATTTCGACCTGATCGGCGTACTCGGCCTTGACTGTGAGCGACGTAAATCTCTGATTTGAGAGATGAGGCACGGTAACAAGAGCGTGTTCGCCGATAGTCGCCGAAGTGGCTACCAACAATGAGTTGGCAGGAAAAAGCTCTCCGCCCTTGACGGCGACCTCTGGTATTCGCTGTAAGGCATTCGACAACACGCCACCGCTCGCACGGATGTCTTCCATGCGAAACCACGGAATTGTTCCCCCAGACCAAAACTCCGCATTCGACTTTGAGGGCGTGTACCCGTTCCTAAGGTGAAAGAGCTTGTCGATTGGAAGGTATCGCACCCCATCCGGCACCAGCTCTGCGATCAACTCGTCGATGCGGCTCATGCAAAGAAATCCTCATCAATCTCAACGACCTTGTAGGTCTCACGCACCTGCACTCCCACCCCGTATCGGATCATCAGGCCGGTGAGACGCTTGCCATCAATGAGGATGATGCGTGTGGGAATGCTTTCTGCATAGGCTTGCGCACCGTCCGAGAATCGGCTGGTCGTGATAAATACGCCGCTGTCTGCTTTGCCGCTCAGCGCGCCGACGAAGGCTTGCAGGTCGGGACGGCCTACCGTATTGCCGTCTGCGTACCGCTTGGCCTGGATGTAGACCCGGTTGAGACCTAGGATGTCCTGGTCAATCACACCGTCAATGCCACCATCATTGCCGAGCCGCGTGACCTTGCCAGTGCCCGTTGTCCCGCCATATCCCATCGCGAGCAAGAGTTCCACGACGGCCTGCTCGAAGAAGGCCGGCTCCTTTCCTCGGAGGCGCTCGACGAGTTCGGCCGCAACCTCTTCATGGATACGCTCGATCCCGCTCTGAACTTGTTCGAGTGGAGTCATCGACGCAGCCTCGGCTTCATGAGTCGACTCGATGGGCTTGGCGCGGGGCGCGGTGGATGCATAGACGCGGATCGGTGAGCCCGGGTCCTCCCCGAGAGCCTTGATGTCGCGCTCTTTAACACCGTCGGGAAAGTGCTGCAGGAGTTGTTTGCCCGCGTTTGTAATTCGGTAGTGACCTCGTTTTGGTCGTTCGAGAGCACCGACGTTCGTCAGAAAGGAAACGCCCCATCCGATGCGATTCTGGTACTTGAGCTGAGTACCCGAGGCGAGCATCTCGGTTCTCTGCGCGTCGGTGAGCTTCACTTCCTCAGCAACGAGCGGTTGGAATTCTCGCCAGTGGCGGAGAACTCCATCGCTCATCACCCGCAGCGTGGGAGTCATGAATTCTTCCCAGGTCGGCATTTGACTCACGTTGTCGCATCCTCTCGCTCGCCATCGCGCTGAACGATCCGGAAAATCCGGACGGTTGCGTGCTCGGGGAGTTCCCTGGCCCCCTGCGGTGCCAGCTCTGCGATCAGCCCGTCAGTGCGGCTCATTGCTTGCCCTCGAAGTCTCGCAGTACGCGCTTGACGGACCCCAGGTACGCTTCCTCCACCTCAGTCGGTGGGGCGTCAAGTCGCGCATGTAGCTTGGCGTACTCGGCCTCGGCGTGGGAGCGTGCCTGGCTGTGCCTGACGCCTACGGCGCCTTGCTGGGTCGGGGCAACCATCACGACGACCAGTCGATCCAAGTGCGCGGGCCAGTCGTTCATGTGGGTGGCGATCTTACTCTTGACCCGGTAGCCGACCGAGATGATGGCGTCGACCTTGTAGTGCCCTATGGCGCGGCGAACCTCGCGAGTGCCCTCACGGCGAACCGACAATATTCCCTTGTGAGTTGCCCCTTCGTCGGGCTCACCCTCCTCGTAGATGTTCCGCACGTGCAAACTCACGTTCTGCTGCGACGTCTGGAACAACTCCGCGATCTGCTGCTGGCTCAGCCACATTGTCTCGCCATCAAGGCGCACCTCAAGCGCGGGTGCTCCGTCGTCGCGTTGGTAGAGGAGCACTTCTCCAGAATGCTCGTCCGTCATGCGGAGGACTCCGGCCTCGCGTGGCGCGCGGGGGTCAGCTGGGTCTCCGCCTCTGAGCGCTTCGAGCCTTCCAGAGCGGCGACGATTGCGTCGATCGAGGTTCGAAGCTTCGCTTGCCGCGCCACGATGCCTGCGATCTCCGCGTTCAGCGCGGTGATGTCAATGGCCTCACGGGTGTCCTCCTGCTCGACATACGACGACACCGCGATGTTGTACTCGTTGGCAGCTACGTCCTCGCTGGCAACGAGCTGCGCGAAGTGCTCCACGGTCTGGCGGTTGGTGTAAGCGTCGAGGATCTTCCGGCGGTTGGCTTGGGTGAGCTTGTTCTTGTTGCCAGCGCGCTCGAACTCGGCCGAGGCGTCGATGAACAGCACGGAGTTATCGGTCTTCGACTTCTTCAGCACGATCACACAGGTGGCGATGGTGGTGCCGAAGAACAGGTCGGGCGGGAGCTGGATGACGGCGTCGATGTAGTTGTTGTCGATCAGGTACTTGCGGATGTTCCTCTCGGCTCCACCCCGGTACAGCACGCCAGGGAACTGCACGATGGCGGCAGTACCGTTAACGGCAAGCCACGAGAGGATGTGCATGGTGAACGCGAGGTCGGCCTTCGACTTAGGCGCCAGCACGCCCGCTGGCGCGAAGCGTGGGTCGTTGATCAAGAGCGGGTTGGCGTCGCCCTCCCACTTAGTCGAGTACGGCGGGTTCGACACGATCGCCTCGAACGGCTCGTAATCCCAATGGGCGGGGTCTAGCAGCGTGTCGCCATGAGCGAGGCTGAAGCGCTCGTAATTGATGTCGTGCAGGAACATGTTTATGCGCGCCAGGTTGTAAGTGGTGAGGTTGATCTCCTGGCCGTAGAACCCGCCCACGTTCTCCTTGCCGAGCACCTTGGCGAACTGAAGTAGCAGCGAGCCAGACCCCACCGCAGGGTCGTAGACCCTGCTCACTCGCTCACGGCCGACAAGTGTGATCCGCGCGATGAGCTCGGACACCTCCTGCGGCGTGAAGAACTCACCCCCAGACTTGCCCGCCTGCGACGCGTACATGGTCATGAGGTACTCGTAGGCATCGCCGAACAGGTCGATGGCATTGTTATCGAAACTGCCAAGCTGCAGGTCGCCGATGGCGTCTAGCAGCTTCACGAGCTTCTCGTTGCGCCTGGCCACCGTGTTGCCCAGCTTGGAGCTGTTCACATCCAGGTCGTCGAAGAGGCCCCGTATGTCGTCCTCGCTTTCGGTGCCTACCGCCGAACCCTCGATATCGCGGAAGACAGCCTCTAGCGTCTCGTTGAGGTTCTGGTTCGTGGCGGCGCCCTTGCGGACGTTGACGAACAGCTCCGACGGAAGGATGTAGAAGCCCTTCTCCGCAACGGTTTCGGCCCGGGCAACCTCGGCGGCCGCGTCCGTCATGGTCGCGTAGTCGAAGTCCTTGCTGCCGGCGGCGCGCTCACCTGCGTTGATGTACGAAGTGAGGTTCTCCGAGATGAAGCGGTAGAACAGCATGCCAAGCACGTAGGTCTTGAAATCCCAGCCGTCCACGGAGCCACGCAAGTCGTTGGCTATGCGCCAGATCGTCTTGTGCACCTCGGCGCGCTGGGCTTCTTTGCTAGTCGGTGGCACCTGTTACCTCCCCGTGCACACAGCGCGCGGTACGGACACGCGCGGCCACGAGGGCAGTCTACCGACTGTTGCCCTGCCTCACGCGAGCGATTGTTCTCTCCTTAGCCCGCTGCTCACCGCAGAAGCGCGCCGCAACCCGCGGTTAGGTCCATTGGCTCTCCTCAACTGCGGTGGCGCGTGGTTCGTGTAGCGGAAGCGAGCGCGCCGCCTCCCAGGTCTCGCACCACGCGACCTGGGTTGCCGACCACCACCGTGTTCGGTGGTACGTCCTTGGTCACGACCGCCCCGGCGCCCACCACCGCGTTCTCGCCGATGGTCACGCCGGCAAGCACTATGGCGCCGCCACCTATCCAGGCGTTGTTCTCTATGACGATCGGTTTGCCCGCCTCCCACTTGGCTCGCCTGACGTGGGGGTCTAGCGGGTGCGTGGGGGTCAGCAGCTGCACGTTCGGCCCGAGCTGCACGTCGTCGCCGATGGTTATCGGCAGCACGTCCAGCGCCACGAGCCCGTAGTTGGCGAAGCTGCGAGCGCCGATGCGGAGGTTGCTGCCGTAATCGACGTAGAGCGGCGGCTTCAGGACCGTATCGTCGCCCAAGGCGCCCAGCAGTTCGCGCAGCACGGCCCTGGCCGCCTCGAGGTCGTCAGGCCAGAGTTCCGCGTAACGCTTCTGCAGCTCAGCGGCGCGCCGGGCCGCCGCCACGAGCTCCGGGTCGTCGGCCATGTAGAGGTCGCCTGCCAGCATCCGTTCTCTCTGGCTGCGCGGATCGTCGAGGCCGAGTGGGTCGTTCGGATAGCGCCTGTGCGGCGGCTTAGGACACATGCTGCGCCCAGCTTAGTCCTGGCTAGCTGGTCTGCCCACTCAACCGCCGCGTCCACACCACGCGTCGTTGCCGACGGGCGTCCATTGCACGTTCACGCCGCGACCTTGAATGTCCAGCATGTGCTGGGTTTGCGGTGGGACGAGCACGGGTGTATCGGTGGGGGAGATGCAGTTGCCGACGATGATGAACCAATCTCCGGCGGCCATGCCGAGGTTTGCGGCAATTGGGGCGATGTCGGTGATCTTGTTGCCGCTGACGGAGAACTCGTTCAGACCCGTCATCGTGGCGGCGGCGCTGATCGACGTGAGCCGGTTGGAGTCGAGGTTGACGTACGTGAGGCCGGTCATGTCGGCGAGTGGCGACATGTCCTCGATGAGGTTGTTCGCGAGGATCAGCCGTTCTAGGGTGGCTAGGCCGGAGATGGCGCTGATGCTCGTCACTTGGCTGCGCACGACCGCCAACTCGACTATGGCGCTTAGGCCAGCTACGCCACTTATGTCACTCAGCTCGCTGCCGCCGACGCGCAAGTAGGTCAGGGCGGTCATCTCCGAGAGGTCGGGCACGCCCTCGTACGAGTTGCCGTAAATGTCGATGTGCGCGAGGTTGGGGACGGATGTCAACGGCGCCAATGATGTGATCTGGTTGTCGTACGCCCGCAGGTACTTCAGCGTGGGGTGGTTCGCTAGCGGCGCCAGCGAAGTCAGCAGGTTCTCTTCGATCGTCAGGCTCGTCAGGCTCGTCATCGAGGCGATCGGCCCAAGGTCGCTTAGTTGGTTCTCCTCAGCGGCGAGCCGCTCGAGCGGCAAGTCGGCGAGCGGCGCCAGGTTGGCGATCTGATTGCCGAAGATGCTCAGCTCCCTGAGGGCCGTCATGCCGGCCATCGGCGACAAGTCAGTAATGGCGTTCTCGCTGAGGTTAGAGCGGTAGACGCCGGTGAGGTTCTCGACACCCGCCAACGTCGTGACGCCCTTGTTGCTGACGTTCAGTTGCGTTATCTGCGCAACGTTCGCGCAGGTCATGCGGCCGTCGCCGATGCTGGCTAGGCGCGCCTCGACGAACGCGAGGATGGCTGGGTCGGCGAACGTCACGACCTCGTCAGGCGCGGAGCAACTCGCGATCGGTTCGGTTACGGTCAGCGTGAGTTCGGCGCGGTCATCGGCTCGGTTGGAGAGGTTGGCGGCCTTGGCGGGGTCGATCTCGAGGATGAGTCGGTAGTCGCCCGGCGAGGCGCTGGCAGGCAGCGTTGCCGTGCGGCTTACGGCGTTCTCCGCACCCGCCGCCAACGGGGGCAACAGGAAGTCGGCTAGGGTCGTGGCTGCGCCGCCGCCCGCGGGGGTAACGGAGGCGCGGACCATGAACGCAGAGGACCCGAGGGAGGACTCGTTGGTCACCGTGAACACCACGGCAACCGCGCCGCCCTGTGGCACCGTTGCGGCCATCAACCGCGCGTCGTGCAGGGAGAGGTCCACTTGTTGACTCGGGACGCCGTCGTTACACGCCGCCGCCAGCGCTACGAGGAGGGCGAGTGGCAATATGGCGCGTAGGACACGGTTAGCTGTGCGTGCTGTCATGAGCCGATGCTAAGAACCGGGGGGTTAAACCGGACTTAAACGCGCGGCTCCCTTGCTGGCTGCGTCAGTCCGCGTCCAGGTCTATGGAATGGTGGTCGAGGTCGGCGACCCCGCGCTTCCAGTAACCGTCGACGGTAACGCGCTCCTTGGGGAGCGCCAGCTCGACGCGGAAGTAGTCACGGATGGGCTTGAGGGCGCCGGCCTCACCCGCGGCGAACACGAACCAGTCGTCGTCCCGCGGCACCGGCACGCCGCGGATGGCCTGCAGCAGGCCTTGTGGGCCAGCGTGGTCGCGTAGCACCCAGGTGGTGGTGACGTTCGGGCGCGTCGACAGCTCTCGCCGTTCGCTGGCGTTGGCCACCTCGATGACTAGGTGCGCCGCGGCCGAGTCGGGTAGCTCCTCTGCGAAGCGGCTGAGGGCGGGCAGGGCGGCCTCGTCGCCTGCTAGGAGGTACCAGGCGTAGTTCTCCGGGAAGACTTGGTTGCCGCGCGGCCCCATGACTCCGAGCTCGTCACCGACCTTGGCGCCAGCAGCCCAGGCGGAGGCGACGCCGTGGCCGTGGATCACGAACTCGAGGATCAACTCGTTGCTCTCCGGCAGCCAGCCGCGGACCGTGTAGTCGCGGAAGACGGGTTTAGGGGTGCCCTCCGGCACCTGCCAACCGCTTGGGCCGAAGGTCGGCATTACGACCTTGCTGCTCCCCGGTTGTGGGAACAGGACCTTGACATGGTCGGTGGCGGCCAGGCGCTCGTACGGGAAGCCGGCGGCCAACGCTGGTCCCGTCAGGTAGAAGCGCCGGTAATTGGGTGTGAGGTCCTCCACGCGGCTGACGCTCAGCACTCGCCTGCCGACCTCTGGTAAGCGCTTCCTCTGGACGTGGCCGCTTAGGTTAGGGCCGCTGCCGTCGTTACCGGGCGCTGGTGTGGCGGGCTGCAGGGTCATGTCATCTCCGATCGCCGCGGGGACCGTCATCCCGCGACTTCCTAATGCCTAGTAAAGTTATCAGGATTAAGAAGGCCTGTCTAGCGCACTTCAACGCACCAGGAGGCTGCCGAGCACGACCAAGGCGAGGCTGAGGACCCCAAGCAGTCCACGCAGAGCAGTGGCGGCGCTGCCGCCGCGTACTACCTGTGTCACCAACTCGCCGTCGCTCGGTGCGGTCGTAACGCGCTGGCGTAACCGGGTCATGCGCCTGGCCTGGACGACTCCGATGGCAAGCAGCGCGACCAGCAGACCGGCTGTTATGGCGGTGGCGATCGTCAGGCCATCAACCGGGCGGTCTCGCAGCAGCACCGCCCCACTCAAGATCCCAACCACGAGCGCTGTGCCGCCAACAGGCAGGTAGGCGCGACCGAGGGCGCGGAAGAACGCGACCCTGGCGGTCGGAGCCAAGCTCGTGGTCGACGCGCGCGCGACCACCGCCATCGCCACGTAACCGCCTAGCCAAACGCTCGAGGCCAGCGTGAACAGCACGCGCCACAGGACTTGCGTGGTCAGGGCCGTCACGGACGCACGAAGCGCAGGTAGCGGGCGACGGGCCTCGAAATCAGCGCGTGTAACTTGAGACTCACCCGACTAGCCTACCTGGCCGCCGCAGCTCGCATGTTGCCCGGCAGGCAGCGGCGTTGCGCTGCTTGAGGGGGTGCCGTGGCCGAGGCGTTAGCCTAGGACGATGACCGAGCGACTGACAGCTGCGGAGGCCAGGCGCATCTTCCTGGCAGCCCAGGGACTTGCCCGTAAACGCACTGCCCGAGCCAACGTCGGGCACATGCGCGCGTACTTGGAGCGCCAGGGGGTGTTGCAGCTCGATAGCGTCAACGTCCTCGCCCGCGCCCACTACCTGCCGCTCTACTCACGGCACGGACCGTACGACACCGCCGCGCTCGACGACTACCTGTGGTCATCGGGGGAGACCTTCGAGCATTGGGGTCACGAGGCGTCCATCATGCCGCGAGACCTCCTGCCTGCCTTGCGTCACCGCATGGACCATTACGAGGAGCGCTGGCAGCGGCATTTCGCGAGCAATCCAGCCGCCTACCGTCCGCAACTGTTCGCGGAAGTGGAGCGCGCGCTGCGCGAGAGCGGTCCGCTCACCAGCGCCCACCTCGCCCACCTCGAGGAAGACCCGGGCCGCAAGCGCGGGAGTTGGTGGGACTGGAGCGCGACCAAGGAAGCCCTCGAGTACCTGTTCGTGACGGGCCGCGCCGCCATCGCCGGTCGGCCGAACTTCCAGCGGCTCTACGCCGCGCCAGCGCACGTGTGGGGCGAGCATGCCGAAGTGCCGGGCCTGCCCGTTGTCGCGGCCAGGCAGGAGTTGTTCGACCGCGCGCTGAAGGCCAACTGGATCGGCACTGTTGGCGACCTCAGCGACCACTTCCGCATCAAGATCACCCAGGCGCGGCCACTCGCCGATGCAGCCGTCCAGCGCGGGCTGGCGCGTTGGGTGAGCGTGGAAGGTTGGAGCGAGCCGGCGCTCTTACACCAAGACGCGCTTGACCCCGGCAGCGCGACGGGGGCGGCGCTCCTCTCGCCGTTCGACCCGGCGTGCTGGTACCGCGACCGGCTGGAGCGCATGTTCGGCATGGAGTACCGCATAGAGATCTACACGCCGGCGGCCAAGCGCAAGTACGGCTACTACACCCTGCCGTTCCTGCTTGGCGACCAGATGGTCGCGCGCGTCGACCTGAAAGCCGACCGCAAGGCCAGAGCGTTGCTGGTGAAGGCAGCGTGGCGTGAGCAACTGCCTGCGCCAGGCGCGCGGCGCAAGCCAGACGGCAAGGTAGCGGAGGCGCTGAGAGCAGAGCTGGACCTCATGGCGGAGTGGCTGGGGTTGACCGACGTCGTGGTTGAGCCAGTCGGGACGTTGGCCGGCGCCCTGGCCGACGCCTGGCGAACCAGTGCGGCTCAGCTGTGACCTGGGTAGCCGGTCGCTTCCGGCGTGAAGCGGTAACCAACGCCCCAGACGGTGTGAAAGTAGCGCGGCTCAGCTGGATCAGGCTCGAAGCACCGCCTCAGGCGCATGATGAAGTTGTCGACCGTGCGGCTGCTTGGGAACGTGGTGGGGCCCCATACGGCGTCGAGAATCTCGTCGCGGCTGACCACCTCGTTAGCGCGGTCGGTGAGGAGCCGCAGGATGCCGACCTCGCGCTCACTCAGCGTCACCGTCTCGCCGTTCTGCAACCGCGCCGTCCACCTCAAGAGGTCGACCTCGTGACCGCCGAAGCCGACGCGCGCGTTCGCGGCCCGCAAGCGGCCACTGCGTCCTAGCAACTTGGCTACCCGAAGCAGGAACTCAGGCAAGTGGAACGGTTTGGCCAAGTAGTCGTCGCCGCCGGACTCCAGCCCCGCAACGCGCTCCTCCGGCGCGCCCTTGGCGGAGAGGAAGAGCACGGGAGTGACGTCTCCTGCCACGCGGCGCTCGCGGCACAGGCTGTAACCGTCCTTGAAGGGGAGCATGACGTCGAGCACGACGAGGTCAGGCGCCGCCTCGTGCCACAACTGCGCACCTGACCTACCGTCGCCAGCCTGAATCACGTCGTGGCCCTCCGCCTCGAGGTTGTCCGCCAAGACGGCGGCCAGCGTCGCCTCGTCCTCGATCACTAGGACTCTGGGCGCCATCAGGACATCGCCGTATGCTCGAGGGTGGGGTTCGCAGTGGCGGCTGCCACCAGCGGCAGGACCACGCCAACGCGCGTGCCGCCAGCCGCCACGCCCTCGATGCGCACTCTTCCACCATGCGCCAACGCGGTGCGGTGCACCAGGTAGAGCCCCAAGCCCATGCCGGTGGCCGACCGCGTCAGTTCGTTGCCCACGCGGTAGAAGCGCTCGAGTACGTTGCGGCGCTCGTGCTCAGGGATGCCGCGCCCGCGGTCCTCGACGCTCAATAGCGCCCAGCCGCCCTCACGTGCGATCCGCACCGTTACGGGCTTGACGGCGCTTGGCGTGTACTTGACGGCGTTGTCTAGGAGGTTCTCGATGAGGATGGTCACGTCATCGAGGTCAGCCATCACCGCCAGCGCCTCGGGCGGCGCCTCGAAGCGCAAGTGAGCGCCCCTAGCCTCGAGGCCAGCGCGGGCGCGTTCGACGACCTGACGCGCTAGCTGTGAGAGGTCATGCGGCTCTGGCGCTCTCTCCGGACCGCCCCCCTCCAGGCGCGCCGTGGCGAGCACTTGCTGCCCGGTGCGCTCGAGCCGATCGATCTCGGCGCTCATGCGCGCGAAGTACTCCTTCTGCTTGGGCGCCGGCAGCGCGCGCAATTGCAGCGTCTCGATGAGCAGGCGCAGGATGCTGATGGGGGTCTTGTACTCGTGCCCGATGGCGTCGAGGAAGTTGCTTTGGCGGCGCTTCAACTCGCGTTCCAGGCGCAAGCTGTGGGCGATGACGAACAGCCCGGTCAGGACCACCAGCACGAAGAAGGGGCCCTCGAAGGCGAACATGCGCACCGTCGCGCGCTGCTTGGCCGTGAAGGCGTCCAGGGAGTCGGCGTCGACCACCACCCGGTCGGCGGCGGCGTCGAGGCGCAGGTGAGGCGACGCCAGCAGGAGCCGTTCGACCTCCGCGAGCCCATCACGGGCGAGGAGCGCGTTGAGGGCGTCAGCTTGGTGCTGCTGGCCTGCGACCGTGTTGCGGGTGACCGTCGCGATGTAGCGCTGCTGAAAGTAGAGCCACCAGCCCATCTGAGCCGTGACGAACAGGATGATCACGCCGAAAGCCAGTCGCGTGACCCAACGCGAAGTGAGCAGGCTACGCCTCACGCGGGTCAGCGTACCGCCCGCTTGCCGCGCGCGGCTGTCTCCCGGCTGCAGCTGCCGGGCGCCTCGGTTGTTCGTTTGCGCTTAGCGCAGGGTGCGCGGCGCACTAGCCTAGGTGGGTGGCAGGCGAAACGATCTTCACCGTTGGGCACTCCACTCACCCTATCGGCGAGTTCATAGCCATGCTGCAGGCCCACGGGGTGAAGCGCGTGGTGGACGTGCGCACCGTGCCGAGGTCGCGCCACAACCCGCAGTTCGAGAGTGATGCATTGCGGGCGAGCCTCGAGGCGGCGGGCTTGAGTTACCGCTGGGCCAAGGAGCTAGGTGGCCTGCGGCACGCGCACAAGGAGAGCATCAACGGGGCGTGGCGCAACTCGTCGTTCCGTGGTTACGCCGACTACATGCAGACCGCTGAGTTCGCGGCCGCGGTTACCGAGTTGGTGAGCGCTGGCGCGGGCAACGACCTCGTGATCATGTGCGCGGAGGCCGTGCCGTGGCGCTGCCACCGCTCGCTGATCGGCGACGCGCTGCTGGTCAGGGGAGTCAAGGTCGAGGACATCATGTCGGCAAGTAAGGCGACGCCGCACGAGCTGACGCGGTTCGCGGTGGTCGACGGCCTCACCATCACTTACCCGCCGACGGAAGCGGGTGCTTGAGCGGGGTTAGAGGCGCTCGAAGACGATGATGCCAGCGTCAACATCGGCTTGCGAGACCCTGAAGCCCGCGCTCGCCCACGAGCGCCCCTGTGGGGTGTCCGAGTTGGCCCAGAAGGTGCGGAACTTCCGCGCTGACGTGGGGAGCGCGGCGCCCAACAGCCGGTCTACCTGGTCGAGGGTGAGCTGCGTACGGTTGCCCTGCGTGCGGGCAAGGTGCTCTGCCAGCGGCAAGTAACGGCGACCGCTGCCCTTTGGCCTGCCGCGATTGCTGGCGGCTTTCGGCTCGGCTGCCTGCTGGCCCGCGTGGTACCAGTGTCCCATGAGTGAGTAGAATTCGGCCACCCTGGCGCGCGGGATCAGGACCTCTACTAGGACCTTGTCGTCTGATTCGTGCATGTCCTGCCTCCTATTGGTTACCCCCGCTTGGCCACAGGCCCCCACGCAATAGCACGCGGGGATTTGTGGTGTGTCCTCACATATACCACGCTAGTATTGTCTTAGACGAGGCCGCCAGGGTGGTGCTCGGTGCGGTTCGGCGTCTTCGTAACCTATTTGGCATTATTTCCTTGTAGAGCTAGCGGCTGCGCGCTGGTCGGCGCGGAGCGGTATTGACTTCACCCTCGGACCCTCCTAAGCTTTGAAAGTAGTTTTGTAAAGCCCTTAGGAGAAGCCGTGCTCCACCTGGCAGCAACGAGTAGCGCGCCACTTCTCACCAAGTTCCTCGCTCGGATACGGTTGAAAACGTGGGAGCAGACCGCATGCTGAAGCGCCTGCGAAAGGCACGAACCCGCCTCTACCTTGCGGAGTTGGCTCGTGCCGGC
>DASSXV010000029.1:0-14259 GCA_035703635.1 Trueperaceae bacterium
CGGGGACCGAGGCGTTGGGACGACGAGGCGAGTCGTCCCAACGCCTCGTCTTTGGGGGTACCGTTCACGGCATGGCTACCTCGAGGGATGAGGCGCGAGTAAACGGCGAAGTTGTCATCGGCCGCGCGGCTGACGAGGCCGCGCTGGCGCGTTTCGCCGCCTCCGCGAGCGCTGACGGATTGAGGCTGGTGGTCGGCGCGCTCATAACGGATGGCGCGGGCCGCATCTATGTTCAACGCCGTAGCCTCACAAGGGCCGTGTTCGCCGGTTGCTGGGACCTCGTTGGGGGTCACCATGAGCCGGGGGAGACCATCACCCAAGCACTGGCCCGCGAGGTGAACGAGGAGACGGGTTGGGAGCTAACGTCGCTCGGCCCGGTCGTCGAGGTGCTCGACTGGGAGGCGGGCGGGATCAGGCGCCGTGAGGTCGACTTCCTCGTAACGGTCGCGGGCAACCTGGCCGCGCCGCGCTTGGAGGCGAGCAAACACGTCGAGGGGCGCTGGCTTAGCGCCACCGAACTCAGCGTGCTGTTGGAGGGTAGGCTGCCTGACGACCGCTGGGTGCACGAGGTCGTGGCCCGAGGCTTCGAACTCCTCGGCAACTGGTCGCTTACCTGAACCCTATGGCGCGGTGGTCAAGTCAGTGGCCGCAGCGCCTGCGCTGAGCGCCTGCCCCGTTAGCCCAGGGTAGAGCACGCGGTAGATGGCCAGGTTCTCGAAGACTACCTGCAGGTACTCGCGCGTTTCGCTGCGGTCCATCAGGCGGTAGAAGTCGTCGCGATCGTTCTTGATGACGTCGCCCTCCAACGTGCGGCGCACGTAGCCCTGCCCGCCGTTGTAACCGGCGATCACCAGCTCCTCGTCGCCATCGAAGTAGTTGAGCAACCAACGCAGGTAGGTGGCGCCGTAGTTGATGTTGCTCGTCACGTCGAGCGGGTCGCCTGGGGTTTCCTTGCGCAGTTCCGCGATCCAGTCCCACGTCGTTGGCACGACCTGCATGAGGCCCATGGCGTTGGAGCGCGAAACCGCCACGGGGCTGAACGCGGACTCTTGCCGCATGACCGCCCAGATGAGGGCAGGCTCGAGGTCGTTCGCGGTGGCTGCTGGCCCGACGATGGTCGGCCACGCCGGTGGGTAAGCGAGGCGCCACGCACGCAGGTCGGTGATGCCAGCGGCCAACAAGGCCCTGGCGGCGCGGACGCTTTGGCGGTACTCGTCTAGGCTTTGCAGTTCCTCCGAAAGCTGGAGGGTGGCGCCGATGTCGTCGGCCGCCTCGGCATCGCGCAGTGCGAAGAGGAGCTCACCTATGGCGGAGGAAGCGTCGCCCGCCGCCACCAGGTCTCCAGCTAGTGACAACGCCTCGGCCGCGAGGGGCGCCGCGCCTTCTACGAGCGCCGACCGCGAGTACTCGCCGACAGGCGCCGAACTCGGGTCTGGCGCGGCAGGCAAACCGCCGAGCTTGAGCGCGAAGAAGCTGCCGAGCGGCATGGCGTCGAGCGCCGCGCGTTGCGCCGCGGCGTCACCGAGACGCTGAGCGAGGACGTAAGCGCGGTAGGCGGCGTCATCCGCGTACGAACTTCCGCCTCTTGCAAGCTCGAGGTAAACGGGGATGGCGCCGGCGAACTCGCCGCGGGCCTCGAGGAGTTCGGTGGCGAGCCACAAGTAGTCGGCGCGTCCGGTGAGGCTCAGGTACCTGACGGCCTCGCCTAACTGTCCGCGGCGATTGGCTAGCAGTCCGAGCCCGTAGTAACCGGAGGAACCAAGCGCCGTGAACGCCGCGCTCGCCTCGTCGTTGCGCTGCAAGTAGTAGAGGCACCAGGCTTCTCCAAGCGCCGCCGTCTCACTGCCTGGGTCCACTGCGCGCCAGGCGCGGTAGGCCGTCAAGGCGTCGCCGTAGCGGCCTAATGCCCGCAGTGCTGGCGCCTCTATCGACGGTGCCGAGCGCCCGCCCAGCGCCTGGAGGGCCGCCTCGTAGCGGCTTGCGCCGAGCAGGCCAGCGGCTAGGCGGTAAGGGTCCGTCTCTAGCCGCGTGAAGTTCGCAAGTGCCCGCTCGTCCGGGAGGGCCGCGCGGTACGCGGCGATGGCCTTGTCGTTCTCGCCCGCCGCCTCCGCGAGCTCGCCCAGCTGGAGGTTGAGGCTCAGGGTCTCGGCGCGCATGAGCGAGTCTGGCATGCGCAACTCAAGGGCGCGTTCGAGGGCTTTGAGCCGGAGTTGCGGTGAGAGTTGCGGCCAGGCGGAGAGCTCGATGGCGGCGAGGTAGGCGGAGTAGCGGTCGCTTTCGAACGCTAGGCGGTTGAGGGTGGCGGCGTCGCCTGTTGCCCGCGCGACGCTCAACTCGGTGTAAGCCGGCGGAGCCGCCCTCGAGTCGGGCGGCGTGGCAGCCGAAAGCGTGAACAAAGCCCCCGTGAGGAGCGCGAGGGCGAGTAGAGCAACCATCCGGAACCGCATGACCAAGTCTACGTGTGACTCGTCTGACCTAGGTGAGCGGACGGCCTTGACGCCCGGGTGCGCTTGTAGGTGGCGTAGGCCCATGAACGCGTTCGGCGGGGTTCTTGGGGTACAATGGCACCACAGTTAAGCGGCCAGCCGGCTTGTCCTGAAAGGGGCAAGCCGCTTCCTAACGGCCCGGCTAGAAGTGGGCTGGCAAGCACGCACGCAGCAAACTGAGAAGGAGATCTGTATGGCGCTGAGAGTTCGCATCACGCCTGAGGGGTACGAGCGCCTGAAGGCCACGTTGGAGCAAGAGTACGCTCGCCTCGAGGAGGCGACGAAGATCCTCCAAGAGCTGACTGGCTCGTCAGATGATTACGACGACAGCGGTCTAGAGGACGCTAAGGCGGAGAAGGCGCGTATCGAGCTGCGCATAGACGACCTCGAGCTGCAGCTGAACCGCGCAGACGTCATCGCTGCGACCGGCGTCACGTTCGTCGATCTAGGGAGCGTCGTCACGCTCCTCGACATCAAGTCAAAGGACGTCTTCCAGGTTCAGGTCGTCTCGCCGGTCGAGGCGGGGGTGCTCGAGGGCGACATCCCTCGGGTCAGCGACGAGTCGCCCCTCGGCAAGGCGCTCATGGGCCGCGGCAAGGGCGAGAAGTTCAAGGTCGCCTCGCAGGGTGGCACCACGGAGTACGAACTCCAGTCCATCGGTTGATAACGAGACCATGTCGCAGAAGTCCATGAACGAACAGCGCGACCAGCGCCTCCGTAACCTGGCGGCGCTGGAGGAGCGCGGGTTCGAGGCCTACCCGTACGACTACCACCCGACGCACTCGGCCGCCGAACTTCGCGAATCGCACCCGGCGCCCGCGGCGGGTGAGCGCCTCGGCGACGAGCGCGTCGTGGTGGCCGGGCGCGTCATGCTCCTGCGCATGCTCGGCAAGCTCACGTTCGCTACGCTGCAAGACGCCAGCGGCCGCATTCAAGCGTCGTTCCAGAAGGACAAGCTGGAGGCGTACAACGCCCTCAAGAAGGTCGATCTGGGCGACTGGCTAGAAGTCAGCGGCACCCTCTACGCCACCCAAACGGGCGAGCTGACCGTCGATGCCGACGCCTTCCGGCCCCTCGTGAAGAGCCTGCGCCCGCTACCTGACAAGCACCACGGCCTCTCCGAGAAGGAGGCGCGTTACCGCCAGCGCTACCTCGACCTGATGGTCAACCCCGAGGTCAAGCGTGCCTTCACGCTGCGCGGCAACGCCATCAGTTACATCCGGCGCTACCTGGACACCAGGGGCTTCCTCGAGGTCGAGACGCCTGTGCTGCAGGCAGTTCCCGGCGGGGCGGACGCGCGCCCGTTCCTCACGCACCACAACGCCCTCGACTTCGACTTCCACCTGCGGATATCGCTCGAGCTCTACCTCAAGCGCCTCATCGTGGGCGGGTTCGACGCCGTCTACGAGATCGGCCGCAACTTCCGCAACGAGGGGCTAAGCTACAAGCACAACCCCGAGTACACGATGCTCGAGCTCTACTGGGCGGGCAAGGATTACCTAGACATCCTTGAGCTCGTCGAGAACATGTACTCAGGCCTAGTGCTCGAGTTGCTCGGCTCCACGAAGCTGACTTACCAGGGCACCGAACTAGACTTCGCGCCGCCATGGCCGCGCGTCGATTACACCGGCGAGCTGGCTAAGCGGGCTGGCATGGACTTCGATCCCCTCGACGAGGAGCGCCTGCGCGCCTGGACTGCCGTTAAGCACCCAGGCGCTGCGGAGGGAGAGCTGCCGCTCGCGGAGCGCCCCCTCAACCAGGTGTTCGACAAGCTCTACGACATCTACGTGGAACCGCATTTGGTGGGTCCGGTATTCGTGATGGATCACCCGCTGGCCATCAGCCCGCTGGCCAAGAAGCACCGCTCGCGGCCGGGGCTGGTGGAGCGCTTCGAGCCAGTGGCGGTAGGGATGGAGTTGGGCAACGCCTTCAGCGAACTGAACGACCCGCTCGATCAACGAGCGCGCTTCGAGCGCCAGCAGGCGCTGCGCGACGCCGGCGACGACGAAGCGCAGATGCTGGACGAGGACTTCCTTACGGCGCTCGAGTTCGGCATGCCGCCGACCGGGGGCCTTGGGCTTGGGATCGACCGGCTCGCCATGCTACTGGCCGACGTGCCGAGCATCAGGGACGTGATCCTGTTCCCGTTGTTGCGGCCGCAGTGAGGGGCGCACTCTAGTGGAGTCATGGACTGCGCCTAGCACATCGTGGGGTCGAGGTCATCTTGCGGTTGGTTAGGTAGGAGCGTCGCGGTAGTGCCGCGGCTCCGGTTCTATCCTGGCGGAGGCGGCTAGGATAGACCAATTCGACCGGCAAGAGCTGGAGGTGTGCGGATGGCAGCCGGCCCGATTCTCCGGATAGGTAGATTGAAGCTCTATTTGAGGGACTTGATCTCGGGTCCGATCTTGGTTGCGTCGATTACATATCTCTTGGAGAGAGACCGACCGTTTCCTAGTTCCTGGCCAGAGTTCGTCCTCAAGTTCTTGGCCGTGACCGCGCTCTACTACTTTGGAGCCGCCGTTCGGAACGCGATTTGGCCTGGCCAGGGGGCCGGGGCGCTGCGAAAGAAGTGAGTGCCCTCCAGCAGGTCGGCGGAGACATAACGCTCGCCTGAGCTCAATTACGCGTCGTCTCCGCTGCCGCGGCGGCGACCGTCGAGCTGCCGGCGTGACCGGCTGCGACCCGCTTCTCCAGGGCAGCATGCGCCGACCCCAACCCCCGGAACACCTGCAGGAAGAACTGCATGAGCGGCCCGGCCGTGAGCGCGAACAGCGCCGTGCCGAGCCCCACGGTGCCGCCCATGAGCCAGCCCAAGCCGAACACCGATAGCTCGGTTAGCGTGCGCACGGTGCGCACCTTGGCGCCCGTCACCTTGGCCACGCCGAGGACGAAACCGTCGCGAGGGCCGGCACCCAGGCCCGCCGTGATGTAGAGGCCGGTGGCCACGCCACACAGCACGGTGCCGAGGGCGAATACCAGTACGCCCACCGCGTAACTCATTTTGTGAGGGAAGCCGGGCAGGGCGAGGAAGGCGTCGCACCACACCCCGATGAGCACCATGTTCAGCACGGTGGCAACGCCGATCTTCACCTTGGGGCCGATGACGGAGTAGACGAGGACGGCCAGCCCGGCCAGGATCATGGCCTGCCCGATGCTTAGCGGCGTAAGGCGCGATAGGCCCTGGTGGAAGACGTCCCACGGGCCAAGGCCGATGCCCGCGTTGACCATGAGTGCCACCGACAGGCCATAGATCACGAGGCCGACGTTGACTTGGAGCAAGCGGAGGAGGAAAACGCGCCAGGAGAGGGGGCGCCTCGGCAGAGTCACCAGCGGAGCGTAACCCCAAAGCGCGTGCGGGTTAGCATTCCCGGCATGTCAGCAAGTAGTGACGCAAGCAACCAAGATACTGACCCCGGAAGCGGCGACTGGCCCGACTGGGTGCAAGACGCCGTCTTCTACCAGATCTTCCCCGACCGTTTCGCGCGTAGTGAGCGCGTTCACAAGCCCGGCAACTTGGAGGAGTGGGACTCACCGCCAACCCCCCACGGCTACAAGGGCGGCGACCTCCTCGGCGTCGTTGAGCACCTCGACTACTTGCAGGACCTCGGGATCACCGCGCTCTACTTGTGCCCGATCTTCGCGTCGGCCTCCAACCACCGCTACCACACGCAGGATTACCACACCGTCGACCCCATGCTTGGCGGGGGAGAGGCGCTGGCCGAACTCCTGGGGGCGTGCCACGCGCGCGGCATGCGCGTGGTGCTCGACGGGGTGTTCAACCACGCCAGCCGCGGCTTCCTGCAGTTCAACGATCTCCTCGAGAACGGCCCATCGAGCGCCTACCGCGATTGGTTCCACGTTCACCACTTCCCCCTCAACGCATACGGCGGCGGGCAGTTGGGTTACGACGCCTGGTGGGGCATCGCCGCGTTGCCCAAGTTCAACACCACCAACCCGGACGTGCGCGAGTACCTCTTCAGAGTGGGCGAGAAGTGGCTGGGCGAGGGCATCGACGGCTGGCGCCTCGACGTGCCGAACGAGATCGACGACGACGAGTTCTGGCGCGAGTTCCGCCGCCGCTGTCGCGCCGTCAACCCAGAGGCCTACCTGGTGGGCGAGATCTGGGATGACGCGCAGCGCTGGCTGCAGGGCGACATCTTCGACGGCGTCATGAACTACCAGCTCACGCGCGCCATCTACGGGTTCGTGGCGCGTGATTGGGCGCACGATGAGCTGTCGCGCAGCGGCCTCAACGGCATCTCGCCCATCTCTGCTGGCCAGTTCGCCGAGACGACGACCCGGTTGCTCGCGCACTACCCTGAGGCGGCCGTGCACTCGCAACTCAACTTGCTTGGCTCGCACGACACCCCGCGGCTCATGACGGCATTGAAGGGCGACGCCGCCGCCGTGCGGCTCGCGCTCCTGCTGCAGTTCGGCTGGCCTGGCGCGCCGTGCGTGTATTACGGTGACGAACTCGGTTTGCGAGGCGGCCACGACCCAGGCTGCAGGCAGGGTATGCCGTGGGACGAGACGGGCGCGAACGCCCCGCAGTTGCATGATTTCGTGCGCGCGCTAGTGAGTGCCCGCCACGAGTTGGCGGCCCTGCGGCGCGGCAGCATTCAGGTGAGCGCGCCAGCCGACGGGCTGATCGTGGTCGAGAGGCAACTCGAGGGCGCGCCGGCCGCTTGGGTAATCGTTAACGTGCAGGACGAGTCCGTGGACGTACCGGCGGACGCGCTGCCGGAAGGCGCTTACCGCGACGTGTTAACGGGCGCAACGCTGCAGCAGCGAGCAGGTGCAGCGTTGGCGCCGGGTAGGGGTGGGCTGCTGCTCGTTGGTGCGTGAGGCCGTGCTGGCCTTTGACCCCTCGGAATACGAAAGGTTCACGCTGTAGGCGACGGAATGGCTTTCGAACAGGAAGCAGCTTGACAGCAGCGCGATTGTGGATAGGCCGATGGCTACGATCAATACCTTACGAGCAGCCAACGTGATCCCCATTCTTGAGCCCCAAAGCTCAATGAGGCGTTCTCCTTCAAGATTGGCCACGATTCACAATATGAGACAAGTCCTGCGTGGCTGCAGGTACAACGAGTGCCGCACCGCGCCCCACTACTCGTGCAGACTGATCCTGCTCTCGTCGCCCACCACCATGCGGTGGGTGGCCGGCCGTGAGTCATGGCCCGTGATAACCACGTCTTCACCTATCAGGCTGGCTTGAATGCGGGGTTTCACTCCGGCGATGACGCTGCGGTTGCCGACCACCGAGTACTCGAGTTCGGCGTTGCGCACCTCGCAGTCGTCACCTATGGCCGTGAAAGGCCCGATGTAGGCGCCCTCCACGCGCGCGCCCGCGCCGATGATGACCGGCCCGAAGACGGTGGTGTCCTTGACGACAGCGCCCTCCCCGACTACGACCTCACCGACCAGGGTTGCGTTGGTCAGCTCACCGCGTACGTCGCGCTTTAGGCGGGTGAGGAGCAGGCGGTTGGCGTCGAGGATGTCGTCTGGCTGGCCCGTGTCCTTCCACCAGCCTCGCACCGTCACAGGTACGACGACGTCGCCTGCCTCGATGAGGCGCTGGATGGCGTCGGTGATCTGGTACTCACCCTTGGCGCCGGGTGGCAGCCCCTCGATCATGGCGTGGATGCGGGGGTTGAAGACGTACACACCAGCCACGGCCAGGGTGCTGGGTGGGTCGGTGGGTTTCTCGACCAGCCTCGTGATGTGGTCGTTCTCCACCACGGCCACGCCGAGCGACTTCGCCGCGTCGTACGTGACCGGCACGAGGGCCATGACGGCGCAGCTGCCCCCGGCCCTGAAGCGGTCGACGAACTCCGTGATGCCGTTCTCGAAAAGGTTATCGGAGAGGTACATGACGAACGTGTCGTCGCCTAGAAAGTCGCGTGACACCTTCACGGCGTGCGCCAGCCCCTGGGGCGGGTTCTGCATGATGTACTCGAAACGCGCGCCGGAGTAGGAGCCGAGCGTCTCCTTGATGGAGTTGAGCGTGAGGTAGCTGACCACTACCCCGATGTCCGTAACGCCAGCCTCGACCAGGTTGTCGACCGCGTGATGGATGAGGGGCTTGTTGGCCACCGCGATCGTCGGCTTGGGCTTGAGGCTAGTGATCGGCCGCAAGCGCGTCCCCAGCCCGGCCGCCAGGATCAGTCCCTTCATGACTACCCTCTCTGTCTGGGCGCCCCCACGCCGGTAAGGCGATAAGGGCCCGATGGTACTGAGTCGAAGATACCGCGACTAGCACCCCCGTGCGGGTACCATGCACCCATGCTGACCTCATCCGACATCCGCCTGACCGTCGATATGGACGACGAGGGCGTCGAGGCCATCCGCTGGCAAGCCGACGACTCTCCCGAGCCGGGCACGCATGACGCCGGAGCCATGCTCCTCGCCCTCTGGGACATGGAAAAGCGCAACTCGCTGCGCATAGACATGTGGGTGAAGGAGTTGTCTGTGGACGACATGAACGATTTCTTCTTCCAAACGTTCCTCTCGATGGCCGATACTTACCGCAGAGCAACTAACGACGCCGGTTTGGCTAGCGAGATCAAGCTGTTCGCCCGCGACTTCGCGGATAAGGCTTCGCGCGCTGCCAGCGCGCACGCTGGAGCCGCGCCAAGGAGCTAGCCGCACGCCAGCCGGCCCGTTCGCAAGGAGGGGTCGAGATGATCGTCACTACCGCGAAACCCCCACCCGGGCCAGGCAGGCTCGAGCTTGGGCGCATGCTTCCGAGCTTGCTCGATGAGGCGGTGCGGCAACGCCCTAACCAGCAAGCGTTCAACGATCGGCTTTCGACCACGCCTGGCAAACCTGGGGGGCCAGGCCTGCCGTGGATCACGTTTTCCAACGCCGAGTTCCAGCGCCGCGCGCAAGCCATGGCAGCCGGTTTGCGCGCCATGGGCCTGGAGCGCGGTGACCGCGTTGCGCTCTTCACTCACTCAGACATGAGCTTCGTGTTGGCCGATTTCGCGTGCCTGATAGCCGGCCTGGTCGACGTGCCCATCTACCTCACGCACACGCATGACGCCATGCGCTTCATCCTCAGCCAGAGTGGCAGCGCCGCGGTGCTTGTGTCTGACGAGGCGCTGCTGCACGAGATGCTCGAGGTCGCAGGCGGCCTAGCGGGAGTGAAGCTGATCGCGGTAGCTAACGGCCGGCCGAGCGGCAGCGGCGAGGGTGGCCCCCTCGTCACCGACTACGCCACCCTCGTGGCGCGCGGGGAGCAAGCCCTGGCCAAGGACCCCGGCCTGATCGCGAGCTACGCCGCCGAGCAACACGCCAGCGACGTTGCGACGATCATCTACACCTCCGGCACGACCGGCGCGCCCAAGGGGGTGATGCTCAGCCACGAGAACCTATCGAGCAACGCCATCGGGTCACTCTCCGATCTGCCCACCTACCTCGAAGGCCCGGACGAAACGGTCCTGTCTTTCCTGCCCCTCAGCCACATCTTCGCGCGTACCCTCATGTATGCAAGCGTGTACTTCGGTTCGACCGTCTACTTCGGCACCACCGATTCGGTGCGCGAGGACTTGCAAGAGGTGAAGCCGACCTTCATGGCTGCGGTGCCGCGCGTGCTCGATAAGTCGTGGGAGCGCATGGAAGCCGTTGGCGGCGCGCTCACGGGCGTCAAGAAGGCGCTGTACGCGCGGGCGCTTGAGTTCGCTTCGGGCTTCGACGTCAGCCACGAGCCCACTGGCCTGGCGGCCCTCGAGCGGAGCGTACTCGACCGCCTCGTGTACTCCAAATGGCGCGAGGCCCTCGGGGGGCGCCTGCGCACCATCATCGTGGGCGGTGCCGCGCTGCGTGGCGAGCTCGTCAACCGCCTGGGTGCGGCGCACATCGTCGTGCTGCAGGGTTACGGCCTTACGGAGACGAGCCCCGTCATCAGCTTCAACCGGCCCGGCCGCAACCGCGCCGGCACTGTGGGGGAAGCCATCCCGGGCGTCGAGATCGGCATCACCGAGGACGACGAGATCATCACGCGCGGCCCTCACGTCATGCTCGGCTACTTCGCCCAACCCGAGGAGACCGCCAAGGTCATCGACCATGACGGTTGGTTCCACACTGGCGACCTCGGCAAGCTCGAAGACGGCTACCTCTCGATCACTGGGCGCCTCAAGAGCATCTTCAAGCTCTCGACCGGCAAGTACGTCATGCCCGACCCCATAGTCGAGCGGTTGGAGGCCAACCCGCTCATCGCCACGGCCATCATCGCCGGGTCTGGGGAGAAGTACTGCACCGCGCTCCTCTTCCTCGACCACGAGACCCTGACCGCGCGCTACGGCGTCGCCACCGCCGACGTGCTGCGCAAAGCTGGGTTAGCCTCCGAGCTCCGCGAGGTCGTGAGGCACGCTAACGCCGGCATGCCGGACTGGTCGTCGGTCAAGCGCGTGGCGGCCCTCGTCAAGCAGCTCGGCATGGCAGACGGCTCGGTGACCCCCAAGTTGAGCGTTCGCCGCGACAAGGTCGTGGCAGACAACGCGGCCGTGCTGCGCCAGCTGTACGACGAGGCGCCCGCGCCGGACGGGGCGCTGTTCATCGAGGTGCTGCCGGCGGGGGTGGCGGTCTGAAGTTCAGGCCACTCCCTCTCCTCGCCGTCCTGGTGGGACTCGCGTTGGTGGCGTGCGTGCCGCCTCGGGCGGTGGCCGCCGCATACGAGGTGCAGGGGCAGTTGCAGGGCCCCTACCAGCTGGACCGCGTGGTGGATGGCGACACGCTCCGCGTGCTCGTGGTCCCCGGCACGCTCGGGGCAACCGGCGCCACTAGAGACAGCCTGCCCGTGAGGCTGGTCGGCATAGACACGCCCGAGACCAGGAAGCCCGGCGCGGCCGTGCAGGCGTACGGGCCCGAGGCCACTGAGTTCGTGGTGGACTTGCTTGCTGGCCGCGAGGTCTACCTCGAACTCGACCTGGACGCATACGATCGTTACGAGCGGCTCCTCGCGTACGTGTATTACCGGGACGCGGCCGGCGCGTGGCTGGCACCTGATGGCAGGCGCTACTCGCAGGTCAACCTAGCTGTAGCGCAGGCGGGCTTGGCGCAACCCATGACCATTCAACCCAACAGCCGCTACGCGGACCTGTACGTGGCCGCCGTGCGCAGCGCCCGTGAGGAGGGGCGGGGCATGTGGGCAGGCGTCTTGACTGCCGCCGGGCCCGATAGTTGCCCTACGTCCGGCGTGTATTTCAGTGAGTACGTGGAGGGCAGCGGGAACAACAAGGCTCTCGAGGTCTACAACGGCACGGCAGCGAGTATTGACCTAGCCTGCTTGACGGTAGAGATGTACTTCAATGGCGCCACCACGGCGGGCTTCGGCGTGGCGCTGGTGGGGGAGTTGCCGCCCGGCGCCGCGTTCGTGCTGTGGCACGAGGCGGCGGGTGCGGGGCTCCTGGCCGCGGTGGCGGACCTGCCCTTCAGCCAACGCAGCGGTTTCGGGTGGTTCAACGGTAACGACGCCGTGGTGCTGAGGGGCCCCGCCGGCGTGCTCGATCGTATTGGAGCGATCGGGGAGGAGCCTCCCAGTGGTTACTGGGGCCGGGAGGCGCGCACTAAGGACCACACCCTCAGGCGCGCCGCAGGTGTTGCCACTGGTGACCCTAAGGCCCACGCGCCGTTCGATCCGGCTGTTGAGTGGGTGGAGTATCCGCGTGACACGTTCGGCGGGCTGGGAGAGAGGTAGGGCTCAAGTTGCGGCAGGTACTAGAAGAGCCGCCACGCAGTTAGCCGGCCCTCCCGCCTACTCCTCCCCATCAAGCGTAAGCAGCGCCCCGTACAGGTCGGGCCTGCGGTCGCGGAAGAAGCCCCAGCCGGCGCGGTGCGTGCGGGCCTTGGCGAAGTCGAGGTCGGCGTAAAGCACCGTCTCGGAGGTGCGGTCGCCGTCGGCAAGCAGTTCGCCCGCGTAATCGGAGATGAACGACGAACCGTAGAAGGTCGTGCTGCCCTCGGTGCCGACGCGATTGGCCGCCGCCACGTACGCCACGTTGCTCACGGCGTGGCCGAGCATGGCGCGGCGCCACAGGTCGCGGGTGTCGAGCGCTCCCGCCTCGTCGGGCTCGGAACCGATGGCGGTGGGGTAGAGGAGCAGGTCGGCGCCCTTGAGGGCCATGATGCGCGCGGCTTCCGGGAACCATTGGTCCCAGCAGATGCCAACGCCCACGTTGCCGAAGCGGGTGTGCCACGTCTTGAAGCCGGAGTCGCCGGGGTTGAAGTAGTACTTCTCCTCGTAGCTGGGCCCGTCCGGGATGTGGCTCTTGCGGTAATGGCCGAGCACGCGACCGTCTGCGTCGATCATGGCAAGGCTATTGAAGTACGCCTGCCCGGCGTGCTCGAAGAACGAGATGGGCAGCACCACGCCAAGCTCCTTGGCGAGCGCCGCGAAGCGCTCCAGGAACGGGTGCCCGGCCACTGGGTACGCCAGCCCGAACAACTCCTCGCGCTCGAGTTGCGGGAAGTAAAGGTTCTCGAACAGCTCCTGCAGCAGGATGATGTTGGCGCCGCCCGCGGCGGCCTGGCGCACGAAACCCTCTGCCTTGGCGAGGTTCTCGTCTAGCACGTGCGAGCAACTCATCTGCACGACCGCGAGGCGCACGAGTCCGGGGTCGTTACGGGAGTCAGGCATGCTCGGTGGCTCCTAGGGGCTGCTGCTGAGTGACGCAGTGGAAGGCGCCGCCGCCCGTGATGAGGCTCGAGGCGCTAAGCCCGATGACCTCGCGGCCGGGGAAGAGGGGGCGCAGGATGTTGAGGGCCTGTTCGTCGTTCACGTCGTCGTACTGCGGCACCACGACGAAGCCGTTGCCGATGTAGAAGTTGGCGTAGGTAGGCGGCAGCCGCTGACCCTCCAGCTCCATGCGGCGCTGTGGCAGGGGGAGCTCTACCACGCGGTAGGGTGCGCCGTTTGCCGTGCGCAGGCCCCTCAACTGCTTCAGGTTGTGCGCCATGGTGGCGTGGTTAGGGTCGTCGGTGCGTGGTTCGACG
This sequence comes from Trueperaceae bacterium, assembly GCA_035703635.1. Classification (GTDB taxonomy): domain Bacteria; phylum Deinococcota; class Deinococci; order Deinococcales; family Trueperaceae; genus JAAYYF01. The sequence goes on from DASSXV010000029.1 coordinate 13,482, forward strand.
GCGCAGACGATGGTGTCGTCGCTCGTGAAGCGGACGATGGTGTCTATGTGCCCGTCCGTGTGGTCGCCCTCCAGGCCTCGCTCCAGCCACACCAGCTCGTGGATGCCAAGGTGGTCGCGCAGCAGCAGCTCGATCTGTGCGGCGCTGAGTTCGGGGTTGCGGTTGGGTTCGAGGAGGCAGGACCGGGTCGTGAGGCAGACGCCCGCGCCGTTGATCTCGAGCGCGCCCCCTTCCATGATGGCGGGCACCGCGAAGCGCTTCATGCCGATGCGCGAAGCAACCGTGGCGGGCGCCCGGTCGTCGTCCTGCCACGGGGCGTACTTCTCGCCCCAGGCGTTGAAGCCCCAGTCGGTGAGGGCCACGCGGCCGGGCTGGCCGTTCTCGGCGGGGAGTTGCACGAAGAGTGGGCCGTTGTCGCGGAACCACACGTCGTTCAGCGGCATGAGGTTGTAACGCAGCTTACCGAGGGCCGCATCGGCGCCGGCGCCGTGCAGCTTGGCGGCCGCGGCCCCGATGCGGGCACGCGCGTCGGTCTCCGACTCCTGGTCCCTCACGTTCAGTACCACGGGCTCGAAACGCAAGATGGTGGCTACCAGGTCGGCGAACTCGCGCCTGACACCCTCCAGGTGGCCGACCCAGAGCTCGTCGTCGAACGGCCATGACGTCCAGGTGGCGGCGTGGGGTGCCCACTCGGGGGGCATGCGGTAGCCAAGCGAGGCTGGGGTGGGGTACGAAGTCGTAGCCATGCTCCTGCCAGTTTAGGCCGGAGAGGAGGGCG
>DASSXV010000033.1:0-10684 GCA_035703635.1 Trueperaceae bacterium
GTGCGAGACGCTGCCGAGCACGCGGCTCATGTCGTCCACCAGCGCCGCGACGTCGCCGGGAGCGTCCACGCCGGACGCCGGGAGGCGGTACCACTTGAGGAACGTGTCGAGCATGCTCGCCCACGTCTTGGAGTCGAGTTCCCCTGCCGTCCAGGAGGCAGGTAGGAGCTTGCGCTCGACCAGGTACTTGACCGTCTGGAAGTTCGGGTCGTTCGTGTCTAGTGGAACGGGTTTGTCGTACTGCAGCGGCGGTAACGCTGGTTCGACGAGTTCGACGGCGCGGCGCAACACCGTGGCAGCATCGATCCCGGTCGGAGCGCTGCTAAGGGCCTCAGCAGGGAACGCCGAGGTTAGTTCGGCCTGGCAAACCTGAGCGTGCGCGCCCGCCGTCACACCAACGACGACTAGCGCCAGCAGTACGCGCCTCCAGGGGAACGACGTAACGAAGAAACGCATGGGCCGAGTTTACCGGCCCATGCGTGGACGATGTGAGAGGCGCGGCTAGTGGCCGCTAGGGATCAGGGTTGGCCCAATAGGGTGTACTGGCTGGTGGCGGGGGCGCCGGCACGACCGGCAGCTGACGATACGCGCAGGTAATCGCCAGTGTAGACGTTCAAGGTGCCAGGGCCATTCAGCCCGCCGATGACGACCCCGGTTGGGTTGAGCAAGTCGATGCGCAGCCCGACTGGGTTACCCGGTGCCGTAGAGAACTGCACGGTGCGCTGGCCACTCATCCGGTAGTAGTCGACGTCGCCGAGGAGCTCGATGGCGCCCTTATCACCGCTGCCTGAGAAGACGTCGAAGGACGTCGCGGTGGTGGTCGCATCGTTCGGCTCGTTCATGTCCTGCTCGACGTCACCGTAGAAGTAGAGGCTGGTGCTGACAGGCGAGCCAGAGTTGTTGACTACGCGGGCGTAGAAGCTGCGTGCAGACGGCCCCGGGAGGATGATGCAGCTGCCGCGGCAACTCGTTGCGACGCCGATGGCCTGCGTGTCGAGGTCGACAGCGTTGGCGGTCAGCCCGCCAGTGCCCCTAGCGAAGTAGCTGGGCCCGACGCTGGTAGCAACGATGCTGTAGGTGTTGGGGTCGCGCAACTCGAGTTGGAGGTTCGAGTTCAATTCGAGGTAGATGACGTCGAAGTTGTCGCTGACGCCGCTTGGCACGTCGAGCTTGAAGATGACGGCGCCACCAGCCGGAACGGCACCAGACCAGGCCACTGCGCCGGGATCGGTGCCGGCGCTGCGCGTCACATCTGGCGTTGGCGGACCAGACGGGGTGATGGTGATGTTACAGGCAGACAGCAAGAGCGTGGCCGCTACGGCGGCAGCGAGAACGAAGTTGAAGCGCTTCATGGGTTGCCTCCTTCCGAACTATTCCGTCTAGCACTCTAAGCCAGGTCGCCTCTCTCCTCATGGACGCATTCGCCTGGCGCCTTAATGAAGCGCCCATGAATCGCGGGGCTATTCGAGGATCATGAGGTACGCGTACAGGTCGGGCGCACCTGGGTGGTCTTCCAGCTCGAGGTCAGGGTGGGAGGCGTTGATCCGCGCCACGAGTTCAGCGAGGCGCTCTGGGGTTGCCTCTGTCGAGTGGAAGAGGGTGGCGATCTCGTAGTCCTCCGCACGGCCCTCGAGCATGGCGAGGAGGCACGATTCCGCGTCGGCCGTGGCACTGACGAGCTTGCCGTCGACCAAGCCGATGGCGTCACCTTCGCGGGTGGCGACGCCGTCGATCTCTGCGTCGCGGCTGGCGCGGGTGACTTCGAGGGTGAGGGAGCTCGTGGCCGCCTCCGCCATCTCCTTGAAGAGCTCATCTGGGTCGGCGTTCTCTTGGAACAGTACCGCGGCCGCGAGGCCCTGCCCAAGCGTGCGCGTGCGCAGCAGCCGCACGTCCTTGTCTGGCACGAGTTCGCCAACGCGCTCCGCGGCCATGATGACGTTCTTGTTGTTCGGCATGACGATCACGCTGTGCGCGCCGACGCTGCGCACGGCGTCGGCGATGTCCTCGACCGATGGGTTATCCGTTTGACCGCCGCCTACCACGCGCACGCCGAGGCTGCGGAAAGCGCGGGTCACGCCGTAACCGTTGGCCACCGCCACGGCCGCGCTGCGTGGAGGCTCGGCGTGGGCGGCGTCGACATCGGCGAGGATCTCGGAGTGCTGCTCGCTCATGTCTTCGACCTTGGAGCGCACCATGCGGCCGAAGTGAGCGACGGCGGCGAGGAGCTTCTCCGGCTCCTCCGTGTGGATGTGGCCTTTGACGAAACCTTCCGCACCGACGACGAGCAGCGAGTCGCCGAACGGCGCTACGAGGTCGCGGATGGTGCTCGTTGGTTCCTTGACGTCTGCCAGGAGGAACTCCGTGCAGAAACCGTATGCCTCTTCCTCGAACTGGTCCTGCGCGCGGCGCTCGACGACGGGTGGCGGCGGCAGGTCGCGCTGCTCGAAGTAGGCGAGCAAGCCGTCGAGCACGTGCAGGTAACCGAGGCCGCCCGCGTCCACCACGCCTGCTTGCTTGAGGATGGGGAGGAGCTCTGGGGTGTGTTCGAGCGCCGTGTGGCCGGCGGCCAGCACGACCTTCAACAGGGCCGCTGGAGTGACACCGTGACCGTCGGTGGCGGCTGCGGCCGCCTCCAGCAGGTACTTCTCCCCCGCTGCCGCCGACTCGCGCACCACGGTCAAGATGGTGCCCTCGACCGGCTTCATGACCGCCGCGTAAGCCGACTCAGAACCGCTGAGCAGCGCCTCTGACAGGGCGGGCGCGTCGACGACCCTGAGGCTCTTGATGCTGTCGGCGAAGCCCTTGAGCACTTGTGAGAGGATCACGCCAGAGTTGCCGCGGGCGCCAAGGAGCGAGCCGTACGACAGGGCCCGCGCGACTTGCTCCATGCGCTCAGGGTTGTCAGCCACCAGCTGGCGCCGCACTGATTGCAGCGTGAGGTGCATGTTCGTGCCGGTGTCGCCGTCAGGCACGGGGTACACGTTGAGAGCGTTGACTTCCTCGACGTGGACGCCGAGCCATTCCGTGGCGAAGAGGAACGCCTTAGCGAGTGCGTGCGCTGTCCAGGCGTTAGCGCTGGCCCGGTCAGCCACGACTCACTCCAACCACCCGCACCCGCACGACGTCGAGCGTGATGCCCGCGTAGTGCAGCGCGGCGTACTTGACGCGCTCGCGAACGGAGTCCGCGACGACCGGGATGTTGACGCCGTACGCGACGACGACGTGCAGATCGACGTCGGCGTGCTTCTCGCCCTTCGGGTGTTCGATGACGACGCCCTCGTCTACTTGGCGTGCCCCAAGGAGGCGCCTCAGCCCCTCTGACATGCTTGCCGGCGCCATGCCGACGACACCTGGAACCTCGTGAGCTGACAGCCCGATGATGCTAGCTAGCGCGCCGTCCGAGACACGAACCTGATCGACGGTGCGGTCCTTGGCTTCTGGCTTCGTCTTACCGAACTGGCCGAGGATGTTCGGTACGCCCTTGGCAGTGGCTTTCCTCTTCAGGTCGCCCGTGTCGGACTCAGCCCCTGCTGGCGTCTGCGCCTCTGGTGGGCGCGTGTTCTCGTCGACCATGCCTCAGTCCTCCTGGCGCGGGTTGGCGGGGGCCGGTCTCGGCGAGCCCCGTGCCCGCGCAGTGTTAGTGGGCCATTCTACCGGACAGGGCTGGTGAGCCGCGGACGCATCACTCCATGCCGGCCAAGAAGCCGATGCGCCTCAGGGCCCTGATGAGGTCCATGGCGGTCACTTCCGTCGGGTCGTACTCGACGGCGACGCGCGCTGCGTCACCCGGCGCCACCTCGAGCACGCCCGGCACCTCGCGCAGCGTGGCCATCACGCGCTCGCGGGCGGGTTCCGTGTCCATGCCGCGTACGCCCATCAGGACCCGCGCTACCTCGTCAGGCACGCCGCGCCTCCGCCCAACCTTGCCCCCGCGCCCCTAGGACGAGTTGGAGCGTGACGTGGTCGTCTGGTAAGTAGCCCTCGCCAGTTAGCGCTTCGCGAAGCGCAACGTCGGAGGCCGGGGTGCGGAAGTAGAGGTCGTACACCCCGGAGTCGTAAGCGCTCTTGACTAGCGCCTTCACGAGGCTGGTGCTGGTAGTGGCGGCGGCCGCGCCCGCCACGGCTAAGCGCGCGGCGTGAACGGTAGGGCGCTCACCCGACCAGATGGCTTGGGCGAGGACGAAACCCGTCGTGCAGGTAGCGCCCGCCTCATCGACTTGCTCGGCCACGAACGAGTGACCGCTGCGCTCGAAGAAGCGCAGCGCGGCCAAGTTGACCAGCGGCTGCACTCCGTGAGCCGCCGCGTAGCCCGCGTCGATCACCATGGCGGCGTCAAGGTCAGCGTCTACCAGCGGCCGGATTCTGATGCTCATGCCTCGAAGTATACGTTGGGCCCGCAGCAGCGGCGGTCCTGGCGCGGCTCACACCACTAGTGCTGCCGCGGCGCGCTCAGAGTCCTTAGCGTCCCATGGCGCGTAACCGGCCTCGACGAAGTACAAGCCCTGCGGCCCGACGTTGTGCCCGGCGCGTTGCCTGTCTCTGGCCTCGAGCACGCCCGGCAGGTCGTCTGGGCGCAGCTTGCCGCGCCCTACCCATAACAGCGTGCCGACGACCGTCCTAACCATGTTGCGCAGGAAGCCGTCAGCCGCGATGTGCAGGCGCACCTCGCCGCGCTCCTCGCGCAGGTCACACAAGTGAACGGTGCGCACCGTCGTGCGCGTCTCCTGGGTAGCGAAGCTAGCGAAGTCGTGAGTGCCAAGGAGGTGCTCGGTCGCCGCTTGCATGGCGGCGATGTCGGGGCGCCAATGCACGGCCAGCAGCCTGTCACGTTGGATGGCCATCGCCCGCGGGTCGTCCCGCGTGACCCGCATGCGGTAGAGGTAACGGCGGTAGAGGCAGTCGAACTGCGCCTCGAAGTCTGGTGCTGCCGCCGACAGCGCGGTGACGGCAACGTCGGCAGGCAGGTGGGCGTTGAGGGCGAGGCGCAACTTGGCTTCCGGGATGGTCGAGGTCGTGTCCACGTGCGCGACCATCGCGAGCGCATGCACCCCAGCGTCGGTGCGGCCCGCCGCCAGGACGGCGGAATGGTCGCCTGGGAGGGCAGCGAACGCCGCCTCTAGGGTGGCCTGAACGGTGCGCTCACCGTGCGCTTGGCGCTGCCAACCGTAGAAGTCGGTGCCGTCGAACTCGAGCGTGAGCCGCAGGCGCCGCCTCACAGGAACAGTTGCGTCTTGCGGCGCCACGCTATCAGACGTTCTTCGTGGCGCTAGCCGCCACCACTGGCCCGCCGCTAAGGCGCAGCACGCGGCACGCGAGGGGCGCCACCAAGGTGCCAGTGAGGCCGATGGCGAGGTAGCGCAGGTACCCGCCGACGGCTCCACGCTTGAGTTCCTCAGGCATCAGCGCTGAGCTGGCGCCCATGACTGCGGCGACGAGCAGGAGGCCAACCAGGCCCATCAACAGGCGACCGATGACGCTGCCATTCGCGCGGTGGGTGACGACGGCAGGTCCGACAATGAAGGCGGAAACGACGCTGAGGTAGACGTTCGAGTTAGGCGTCGGCGCAAGGAGATGGAGGGCGAAAGGCGCCACTAGCCCAAGCGCCAAGGTCGCGACCGAACCTGGGCTCAAGGCCAGGCGTCTCACGAGCAGAGATGCGAGCACGATGATCGCGCCGAAAACCAGGCCGCCCCACACGTCGCGCGGAAAGTGCACGCCAAGGTAGACGCGCGATAGGGCGATCAGCCCCACGACGACTGCGGCGAGGACCCAGAACCAGAGACGCTTGAACTGCAAGGCAGCGAGCCCCCAGAAGATGATCGCCGACTGCGCGTGACCGGAGGGGAACGAGTTCCCCGGCGCCGTCTCGATCGCTGCGCCACTCCGCGCTACGGCCGGGTCGACCACGAACGGGCGCGGCGCCGCGACTTGCTCCTTGACCAGGTCGTTCAGGTAAGCCCCTGTGAGGAACACGACGCCTAGGCGCCGCCCGAACGCAGCGTCCACCGCCAGGTACGCGAGGATGAGCAAGACGGTGTATGCCTCCTGCGACCCAAGGTCGGTGACCAAGAGCATGAAGCGGTCGAGACCTGGGGAGGCGAAGCGCTGCAGGGCGAGGATGGTGTCCACTTGACCTCCGGAGGTGCGCTCGTGGGGCGCGGTGGCGAGGATTGTACCAGCGGCGGCAGGCGTCCGCCCTACCCACCCGGCGCGCGTGAGGTGCGAGCATGGGGCGTGGCTACTCTCCCTCCAAGTGACGACACCATCGTCGCCATAGCCAGCGCGGCCGGGTTGGGCGCCATCGGCGTAGTACGCGTTTCTGGCCCCGATGCGTTCAGCGTGGCTGACGCCGTCTTCAAACCCAAGCGCGGGGCGGCGCCGAGTACGCGGCCGGCAGGGCGCGTCGTGTACGGCGCGGTGGTGGCGGCGGGCGCCCTCGTAGACGAGGGCCTCCTCCTCACGTTCCGCGCGCCACGCTCTTATACCGGCCAGGACGTGGTCGAGCTCCAGACGCACGGCGGCGCGGCCGTGCTCCGCGCGACCTTGGACGCCTGCCTGGCGCAGGGGGCGCGCCTCGCGGGTCCGGGCGAGTTCACTCTGCGCGCCTACCTGGCTGGCCGGCTCGACCTCGTGCAGGCCGAGAGCGTCATGGACGTCGTCGAGGCGCAAACGGACGCCGCCAGGCGCAACGCGGCCTTCGGGTTGAGCGGCGCGCTCGGCAAGAGCCTCGGGGAGGTGCAGAGCGACTTGCTCGACGCTTACGCCGCCATCCAAGCCAACTTCGACTACCCGGATGAAGGCGTGCCAGAGCACGAGCTCGGCGCACCACTCGCCCGCGCTGCAGCCAGCCTCCGCGCCATGCTGGCGACTGCGGAGGCCGGGCGTTTGAGCAAGCAAGGCGCGCGCTTGGCGCTCCTCGGGCTACCTAACGCTGGCAAATCGAGTCTGCTCAACGCGCTCCTCGGTTACGAGCGCTCGTTGGTTAGCGCAACGCCCGGCACGACGCGTGACTACCTCGAGGCGCCACTAAGCCTCGGCGGCGTGCCGCTTGTAGCGATAGACACGGCCGGCATCCGCACCGCAGGCGACCACATCGAGGCGAGCGGGGTGGAGTTGGCGCGGCGCATCGGCGCGCAAGCCGACTTGCGCCTGCTCCTCCTGGATGGCTCCGCGGCGATCACCGAAGCCGACCACGAGTTGCTTGCCAGCGTTGACCGCGAGCGCACCATCGTCGTCGTCACCAAGCAAGACGTCGGATGCGTCTGGCCGCTCGAAGCGGTGGCGTCGGGTCAGGAAGGGCGGCCCCCGCTGCGCGTGTCAGCTAGGACGGGCGCCGGGCTCGCCGAACTGAAAGCCGCCATAGTGACGGAGCTAGTCGGCGCGGCGCAGGGAGCCGAGGTCTGGATCGGCAACGAACGCCACGTCGCTGCCCTTACGGCCGCGCTGGCAGCCACTGAGCGCGCTGCTCAGCAGTCCGAGCTCGGTGGTCACGACCTCGCGGCCCTCGACTTGCAGGAGGCCCTCCAAGCGCTCGGGGCCGTAACGGGCCGTGAGTCCGTCACGGACGAGACGCTGGCGAGCATCTTCGCGCGCTTCTGCGTTGGTAAGTAGGCCCGCGGTGAGCGCCAGAACTAGCGCGCCCGTACGCTCGCGGCCGCCTCGTTCGCTGCCGTCTCGATGGCGCGCGGGAAGCGCTCCAAGACCCTGCGTAGCACCTTAGCCGCGGTCAGCTCGATCATCTTCAAGAGGGCGCGGCTGCCCCAGTGCTCCGAGCTTGGCGTCACCAGGATGACGGCTACTTTGAACGTGTAGTCGAGGCGGCTTTCCGCTTTGCCAGCGCTAACGACCGTCGCCTCCCCACCGACCTCCGCCCAGCCGCTGCCGCTCCGCACCTTGGGGCGCGGCGCGAGCTGAGCGCCAACTGACGTTTCCAGCAGCGCGCTCTCGAACGGCAGGCTACGCATGCCGAACATGGCGACGTCAACTGGCAGCTCGGCGCTGACCGTTGGCGGTGCACCTGGCGTCACTTGCAACGCCGTCAGGAAGTCGGCGTGCTCGAGCGAGCGCGCGACATCGCGCACGAACGCCCGGGCATCCGCCTCACCCAAGGCGACTAAGACGCTGAACGCGATGTCGTGTTCGAGGCGCAACTGCCCCGGCGCGACCTCGCGAGCCGCTTGAACCACCGGGGTGGAACTTGGTGTCAACGCTCCCCTTTCGGGCGCGGACCAACCCACTCGACGCGCACGCTGCCCTCGTGCACGGCAGCTTCGATCTCGGCATCGCCCGCTCCACGCAGGCGCGGGAGGTCCTGGAACAGCTCAGCGCTAGACGCCAACCCGACCCGCACGGTCACTGGGCCGTCGTCAGCCAAGCGACCTATGCGCCACAGGAGGTTAGAAGCCAACTCCTCCAAGGTCGCTCGCTCTACGCCCAAGTCGTCTAGTACCTCATCAAGGTGTGCCTGGACTGACGAATCGCTCATACCACTCCCGCTCCTCAGGCTACCGCACGGCAGGCGAGACAGGTGACCCGCGGCGGGCGCGCCAGGGACGACATGCTACTATCCCTGCGTGCACGACACTAGTTCGGCGTCACAAGACCCCGCGAACGACCCCCATGGACCTACCGAAGAGACCCGCGGCCTAGCCGAGGTCGGCGCCACCTACGTCAAGGGTGTGGTGATGGGCATGGCGGACATGATCCCAGGAGTGAGCGGCGGAACCGTGGCCATCATCCTCGGAGTCTACGGCGGGCTACTCGAGTCACTCAGCTCCCTGTCGCGGCCGGAGTTCCTCGGGGCCCTTGTGCGTGGGCGCCTCGTTGCCGCCTTCCGAGCCATCAACGGCGCGCTGCTCTTCCCCCTCCTGGCCGGCATCGCTACCTCACTCATCCTCTTCTCGCGCCTCATCAGCTACTTGCTTGCCACCTACCCAAGCCACGTGCTCGCGTTCTTCTTCGGCCTCGTTGCGGCCTCGGCCATCGTCGTCAGCAGACACGTCAAGCGTTGGGGTATCGCCGCGTGGTTGGCCTTGGCAAGCGGAGCGTTCCTTGGTGTCCTAGTGGTAACGAGGACACCAGTGGAGACGCCTGACGGCGCTGCCTTCCTGTTCTTCGCGGGCTTCGTGGCCATCTGCGCCATGGTGCTCCCCGGCATCTCCGGGGCGTTCGTGCTCGTGCTGCTAGGCAAGTACGACTTCGCGTTGGCGGGGCTCGCGCGCTTCGACTTCGGGGTGATCGTGCCCATCGGGCTCGGCGCGGTCGTAGGCCTCCTCTCCTTCGCACGCCTCCTCGCATACCTCCTGAGGCGCTGGCATGACCCGATGCTGGCGCTCCTCGCGGGCTTCATGGTCGGCAGCCTCTACAAAGTCTGGCCGTACCTCACGGAAGCTGGCGCTGCGACCTGGCCATGGGCTACTGGGAGCGCCGGCGTGGCGCTGGTGCTTACTGGGCTGCTGGCCGTCGGCGCCTTGCTCGTTCTGAGCCTCGACCGCCTCAGCGCAAGCAGGAGCGGATTGTTAGTTACCTCACGAAGCTCATTCTCATCTACGGCGAAGTTCACGGGCCGGCGCTAGCCTGGCTAGATGGCGTGAGCGCCGTCGGCGCTTCGCGCTGCTCCCAGTTAACCGGGAGCTCCTAGGAGGAGTACCGTGCCCAACCGTAGATACATCACCTTCCTCGGCACCGCGCTTCTGCTGCTGGTAGGCATAGCCCTGTGGCTTCCTGGCGCGCCAGCCGTGGCGCAGTCAACGACCGCGTCACCCGCTTCTGCCCTCCTGCCGGACGAGCAGAACACCGTTGACATAGTCGCGAAGTGGGGTCCGAGCGTCGTTGCCGTCAACGTAGAGGTGCGCGGTTCGCGCGTGAACCAGTTCCAAGACATCCTCCCGTACCTGCCGCCGCAGTTCAGGCAGCTCCTGCCGCAGTCGCAGCCGCAGCAGCAAGTCGAGCAGAGCACGGGTTCCGGGTTCGTGATCGGTCAGAACGAGATCATCACGAACTATCACGTCGTCAAAGACGCGCTAGCTCCCAACGACGTTGCCGCGGCAGACGGGGCGACCATCAAGGTCGTGTTCGCGAACGTCGACGAGGAGTACGACGCCGTAGTGGTCGGCGCCGACCCGGATTACGACCTCGCCCTCCTGCACCTCACCGACGGCAGCAAGATGCCGCCGGAAGCGCTCCCACTCGAGTTGGCAGACAGCTCCAAGGTGCAAGTCGGTCAGAAGGTCATAGCCATCGGCAACCCGTTCGGGCTGCAGTCGAGCGTGTCGCAGGGCATCGTCTCAGCCATCGGTCGTGAACTGCCGTCCATCGGGCAGATCGAGATCCCGATGGTGCAAACGGACGCCGCCATCAACCCTGGCAACTCCGGCGGGCCGCTCCTCGACTCCGCTGGCCGCCTCCTAGGCATCAACACCATGATCGTCCCTGGCATGACCAGCTCAGGGAGCGCTGGCAACATCGGCATCGGCTTCGCCGTGCCGAGCGAACTCCTCACCGAAGCGCTGCCGCTCATGCGTGAAGGTGGCCTCGTCGGGGTCTACGCCCAGAACATCGCGGTGGCCAACGGACCCCGCCTCGGCGTTTCGATCGTCGACGTAGCCGCCTACCCGGCAGACGTCCGCAAGGCCCTGAACATGCCAGACGCCGGGCTCGTGGTCGTCGAAGTCGAACCGAGTGG
>DASSXV010000079.1:0-42261 GCA_035703635.1 Trueperaceae bacterium
CTTCAAGCACGGCACCGCCCGGCTCCTTGAAGTACACGGACTTGAAGTAGTGGCGGTTCTTGATGGGCGTCGGCGTGAGGCCCTCCGCTAGCAGGCGCTCACGGACTTCCTCGAGATCGGCCGCACTCGACCGCAACGCAAAGTGGTGGATGCTCCCGGTACCTAGTCGGGCTGGCGATGCGGACGGCACTTCGAGCAGGTCGACGTAGCCGCCCGCAGGGTAAGAGACGGCGTTCGGCAAGGCGGTCTGCGCGGCGCCAGGCGCCAGGCGCACGGCGCGTGCGCCGCCAGCCACTTGGTCCTCGCTGACCACCTGCAGGCCAAGGGCGCCGGTCAGTACTGCCACGGTCTTGTCTAGCTGCGGTGCGGCCACGGATACGCTGTGTAGGCCCTGTAGCGCCATGGTGTCCGAAACGGGGGCGCCAGGCCAGTTGAGGGCGCGGATGCCCGTCTCGCCCTCTGCGAGCTCTAGCGGCGTGCCGTCCGGGTCGAGGAAGGCCACTACGGCCTGACCGAAGCGCTCGGCGGTGGTGAACGAGATCTGGTGGTCGGTAAGTCGTTGGCGCCACGCGTCAAGCGCGCCTACGGGCACGCGGAAGGCGACGGCCGTCGTTTCACCTGCCCCGCGCACTGCTGGGCCGGCGCCCGCCCATGGGAAGAACGTGATCACGGTACCTGGCTGCCCGAGCGGGCCGCCGAAGTACAAGTGGTACGTCTGCGGGTCATCGTAGTTGACGGTGCGCTTGACGAGCCTGAGGCCAAGGAGCCTCACGTAGTACTCGATGTTGGCTTGCGGCCGGCCGGCGATGGCCGTTACGTGGTGGAGGCCCGTGCTTGCGAACGACATGACGTAGAGCGTAGCAAGGGGCACGCCTCCGCTGCCCGCGCCCGGGTACCGTAGCGCCATGAGGTTGCCGTGGCCAACGGAGTTCGTAACGGGTTCCATGGCGCCGCCACCGTGGGAACCGGCGGGCGCTTCGGACCGGAAGGCCGCGACCATCGCCATGTTCTTCAACCTCGAGTGCCCCGGCTGCGTTTCACGCGGCGTGCCGTTCATCAAGCGCCTCGGCGCCGTGCACGGCGACAAGGTGCGCACCTTGCTCGTGCACACGAGCTACGGTCACCGGCTGCTCGAGCGCGACGAGGTCGTGCCAACCCTCGTGCGCTTCGCGAACGACTACGCGCGCCTGACCATGCCGGTGGCGCTCGACCTCTCCGGGGACCTGGCGCGCGCGTGGGGCGTCGAGGGCACGCCGCACACGTACGTGTTCGACGCTAGCGGCGACCTGCAGCGTTCCCTCTTCGGATCGCAAGACAACGCCCGCACGCGCATCGAGTACCTCCTCGAGGAGCTGACGAGTGGGGTGGCATAGCGAAGTGTGCAACCGCTGCTATTGAACTGACCCGCGCCGTTCGGCTAAGATAGCAAGGCTTGACGCACGGAGGCTAGCTCGTCCGGTGGCAAACGCCTGTCAAAGTCGCTGCCAACCACCTCCCAAATGCGTCCGTTGCGGGCAGAAAAGCGCCGTGGCGTTCAGTTCGACCGTGCTGGTCGACGACCTGGAGACGAAGATGAAGTACAACAAAGGCGCCATCCTGCGCTCTATCGAGCAACCTTACTTGCGTAACGACCTCCCGGACTTCGATACCGGCGATACCGTCCGCGTCGACTACAAAGTCGTCGAAGGCGCCCGCACCCGCGTGCAAGCCTTCGAGGGCGTTGTCATCGCCCGCAAGAACGGCAAGGGCGCGCGCAGCACCATCACGGTTCGCAAGGTCTCGTTCGGTGAGGGCGTCGAACGCGTTTTCCCCGTCAACTCCCCCCTGATCGAGAACATCGTGGTCGTGCGCCGTGGCCGTACGCGCCGCGCGAAGCTCTACTACCTGCGCGAACTTCGCGGCAAGGCCTCGCGCCTCAAGACCGACGTCGCGCGCCAGGAACGCGACCGCGCCGTTGCGCGCGCCGCCAAGGCCGACAAAGAGTAACCAATCGACCTCAATTCGAGGAAGCGCCCCCTCACCTGCGCAGGTGAGGGGGCGCTTCCTTGTGCTTGTGCGCTTGACCTAGTCGACGACGACGATGGCGTTCGGGTCGAAAGTGCGGGGCGCCAAGACGGCCGCCGCCGTCGGGGTAGCGAGGAAACGCTCCAAGCCGCTGAGCGCGGCTCTGCTGAGACCACCGCTGCGCTCGGTCTCTTGCCGCAGCACACCAAGCGCCTCGTCGAACGTGCGGCGTTCACGGTGCGGCCTCGGGGCGGTCATGGCCTCGAACTTCTCGGCCAGGCTGAGGAGCGTGGCGATGACCTCTTCGCGCTGCTCTGGCGCGAGCGGAGTCAGGGTGTTATCCATGGCGGTAGCGGGCTCGAAGCCACCGTAAGTCTCCGTTACGGGCGCCAGATCCGCCAAGTCAAGGACTCCCTTGAGGGAGCCTCGCAGGAGCGGGCGGCCTGACCTCACGAGCTCGATCTCGGTGTCGGAAAGGGTCCTGTGGCTGTCAAGCACCTCGGTGGGCGTGGCGAGGCGCGCCAAGTCGTGGAGTAGCGCGGCACGCTTGAGGCGCCGCAGCGCCGCCTGGCCTAACTGCAGCGGGGCGTCTAGTTGCAGCCCGGCGCCGACAGCTAGTTCTCGCACACGTTCTGAGTGGCGGTAAGTCCATGGCGATTTCGCGTCGATGAAGCGCGCGAAGCCGCTGAAGAGCCGGTCGACTCGAGACGCGGAGGCGTAACCCCGACCCGTTGGTTCGGCCTCGAGCACCACCTGATCGATGTCGTGAGCGCCGAGCGCTTCGACGAACCTAGCGTCATCGAGGAGAAGCGACGCGTGGGACACGAGACTAGGGTCGAGTTGATTGCCAGCTAGTCGCCCGAGGTGCGCGACGGCTAGTGCGACGCCGCCCTCGAACCAGGCGCTTACGAGGGCCTGCGCGACGTTGAGAACGCGACCGCTGAGGGCCACTCCCTCGCCTGCTTGGGCCTCAGGGCGACCGCGGCCGTCCCAGCGCTCGTTCTGCGCGAGGATGGCGTCCGCCGTCCCGCGGTTGAAGCCCATGTCGAGCGCGATGGAGGCGCCGGTGCGACCACGCAAGCGCTCGATCTGAACCGGACCCCTTGCGCTGCCGAAGGTGATGTCGATGAAGCTCGCCAACCGTTGCCGCCACGGCCCCTCTGAACGTAGCAGCGGCAGGGCGACGCGCAACGAACCCCTGAGCGAGCTCAGGTCGGCAGAGTGCAGTTCCCTGTAGACGGCGCGGCTGCCAGGGCCGAAGGTATGCAGGGCCTTCGAGCGCGCAGCGGTGGCGCCAAGGTCCTTCAAGAGCGCCGCGTAATAGGTGTCAGTTAGCGCCGTCCGGTCGAAGCCAAGTCGCTGACCTAACTGCACGGCAACGAACGCTGTTCTCAGCGCGTGGGTGGCTGGCAAGCCCTCGGCCATGTCGATGGCGGGCGTCAGCGGGATAAGCAGCGCCGCTAAGCGCGGGGCGCCATTCGGGTCGCGGGTAGGAGCAGCCGTAGCGGCCACCCTGCTGGAAGGCAGCCGGTCGGGGGCAGGTGGCCGGGAAGCAGAAGCGGTGTCACGGCCTAAGGTCATGAGACGATTGTGTAGCGAGTTTTCTTACAGAGAACTTACAGTGGTCACTTTCTCCCATGCCTGACGCGGGTAAGGAGCTCAAGGCTGCGCGCAGCGCAAGCGCGCGCCCCCCGACTGAAGGCACGGCGGTTGACACCCTACAGCCCGCATCTATACACTAGCGTTCGCCCGCCCGACCGCAGCGGTCTAGTTGCGAGGGCGGTTTCGAGCGAGTTCGTGGGGCCGTGGCGCAGTTGGGAGCGCGTCTGAATGGCATTCAGAAGGTCAGGGGTTCGAATCCCCTCGGCTCCACCACAAGAAATAGCGTCCTAGACGCAACCAGGAACCCCGGCCAAGCGCCGGGGTTCTGTCGTTACAGGCCTCGTACAGCTTATGTACAGCTTATGAACCCACGTGCTCCTCGCGCGCTTCCGCCACGAAACGCGCCGTACGGGTGCCGAGCCGTTGGTTACGTCTGGTCAACCGGGGCAAGGAGCTTCGCGAGTGGCACTGCGGCTGCTAGGCGTTGCTCCTCGAAGAGGTGTGTGTACTGACGCAGCGTGAAGGCGGGGTTGGTGTGTCCGACACGGTCGGCGATGGTGCTGGCGTCGAGGCCGTGCCGGACCAGGAGCGAGACGTGGAGGTGGCGAGCGTCGTGGAGGCGAGCGCGTGGGACACCGGCCTGGTCCTGCAGCCGGTGCCAGACCCGCAGCACGTTGCGCTGGTCGAGGAAGGTGCCGATCTCGGTCGTGAACATGTGACCCGGGTTCGCCCAGCCTTCGCCTGCCAGTTCTAACTCGGCGTCCTGGCGCTGCCGGTGTTCCGCGAGGACCTCCAGCGTGTCAGCTGCGAGCGCCACCAGGCGCTGGCCCTTGGTGGTCTTGGTGCTGGCGAGGGTGAGGCGACCATCCTGCTTGGTGAGGTTGCGCCGGACGTGGAGGGTGCTGCCCTTCAGGTCGCTCCAGGTGAGGGCAAGTAGCTCGCCTATGCGTAGGCCAGAGGTGATGGCCAGGTAGAAGAGGGCCTGGAGGCGGTGCCGTTCGGAGTGCGCTAGGAAGCGGCCGACCTGCTCGGTGGTCCATAGCGTCATCTCGCGCTTCTCGGCGCGGACGGTGTCGACCGCCGCGGCTGGGTTGCGCGGCAGGAGCTGCCACTTGACGGCCTGGTCGAGCGCCGTGCGCAGGGTGCTTCGGCAGTAGTTGCTCGTGTGGGGGCTTACCTCGTCGGCGATCTCGCCGAGCGCCGCCTGGATGCGTAGCGGCGTGAGCTTGCCGAGCCTCAGGCGGCCGAGCTTGGGGGTGATGTACTTCTCGACCGTGTAGCGGTAAGACTCCACGGTGCGCGGCTTCACCTGGCGCGCCTTCTCGGTCAGCCAGCGCTCCAGGTAAGCGCCTAGCGTGGGGTCCTCGATGGGGATGCCAGTGCTGCTGGCTTGCTGGCGCAGATCCTCGAGTTTCTTGCGCACCTCCTCCTTGGTCTTGCCGTAGACGGTTTTGCGTTGCTGCTTGCCGTTCTCGTCGTAGCCGATGGTGGTGGCGGCCTGCCAGAGGCCGTTCTTGCGGCGGGTGATGCTGCCATCGCCCTTCGCGCGGCGTCGTGCCATGCGGGAGCTCCTTAGAAAGTGGGGAATGAGATGAGCCCAGCCGGGGGCTGGGCTCGGTGAAGTCGAAGGTCGGGTTGTAGGGAGCTACTAGATGACGGGCACGTGCTTCACTGCTTCCGCCAGGGTCTCTAGCGCCTCGTCTCGACGCTCGTCCTGAAGAAGACCTAGACCAAGGGCCACGAGGATCTTGGTGTTGAGCATGCTCGGGGTCATATGGGGGTTATCCGGTCGTTGGCCGGGCAGTAGGGTGGTCAGCGCGTAGAACGCTATGAGCCGTATGGCGTCATCTAGCACGCCGGTCAGGTCTACGCCGAAGGTCTCCTCGACTAGCGGGCTGCATGTGAGTGCATCCAGGTCCTGCCAGAACGTGGTGAGGAGGTCGGCAAGGCCTGGGGTTGTGGGCGGGACGCGTAGCTCCTCCTGAATGTGGAAGGCGGCACGGGGGAGGCGGCTCTTCCAGTTGGCGATCCGGACATTGGCGTCGGTGAGGTGCTTGAAGACGCTGCCGCTGTAGTCGAAGAACTCGCGCGAGCGGTCGATGGAGGGGCGGATGGCGTGGGTCATACTGTCTGTCTCCTTTGAGGTGAACGGCCACTGACAGAGCTGACAAAACCCCCCATCCGGCTCCGGAGGGTTTCGTCGGTTCTGTCGGTGGCTGCTGGGGTGTGTGGCTAGAGGTCGAGGTCGGCTGCGAAGTCGAGCAGTGGGTTGGTGCGGATGATCTCGGTGGGGCGGCCGGTGCCGGAGGGACTGCCTTCGAGGCGCAGCCAGCCGCGTCCGGCCAGGTGCTCGACGGCCTGTTGGACGCTTGCTTTGGTCTTGAGGCCGCGCCAGCCGCGCCGGTAGATGTCCCGCACGGAGCAGCCGTCCTCCAGCTCGCCGGCGATGAGACGGTGAGCGAGTTGGCGCACGTTCTCCGTCGTGCGCGTCAACTCGGGGGCATAGAGCTTGCGCGCGTGCGCCTCCAGGTACTCAGTCCAGCGGATCGCCAAGCGCAGTGCTGCGGCGCTCACCGGCCGCAGCTCGACGTCGTCGACGCAGTCGATCAGGTGGAACAGCAGCGCTAGCTTGCCGACGAGCGCCTGGTACTTGCCTAGGTGAGCCTGGAAGGCGGGTGTGTCGCTCAGCTCGCGTGAGCGGAGGCGTCGCATGTGCGCAGTGAACCAGGCGTCGAACTCCTCCTGCGCCTCAGGGGTGAAGCGTAGGCCGGGCAACCGGCCCGGTTGACGTTCGAGTTCTGGATGGGCGGCTGGGTCGAGGTCGGCGAGCGCCTGGAAGAGGCGTTGCACGCCGTCCCGCACGGTGGGGTCGACGGGGCGGTCGACGTGCACGTAGTCGGTCAGCGGCTCGGGGTAGACGGCGAGCTGGAAGCGCTGCAGCAGGCCGTCGGACTGCCTGCCGCCGGAGACGGCGCCCAGCACGTAGGCCTCCATCTTCCCGGGCTGCACGCCGCCGACGATGCTTAGCGTGAGGGCGGGCACGTGGATGGTGCCGCGGCCGATGCGGTCGACGGTGTAGTTCGCCTTGGAGTTGAATGCCTCAAGGAAGAACTCGCGGTCGCCTTCACGGCCAGGCTTGTCGCATGAAACGAGCAAGCCCACCAGCTCGTCGCGGATGACCAGCAGGCCCCGTTCGTTGGTGCGGAGCAGCTCGGTTGCCATCTCTACGGTGGGGTCGTTAGTGGTGTAGCGCTTCACCGGGCGCTGCAGCGCCTCGATCTCCTGGCTGGCGGCGGCGATCTGCTCGGTGAGCGTGATCGCGGGCGACGGGCCTGCTGCCTCCTTGTAGAGCTTCGACAGCTTGGCCTCTTGGATGGCGACCTTGGCGTCGCGCACGTGGCGGTCGGCTTCGTGGGCGGCTATGGCGTCTGCGGCGAGCCGTTCGATGTGGCGCGTGCCCTCTTGCAGGGCGGGGGACTTCATGGAGCTAGGCGGCGCGATGACGGCACCCCAGAGGTTGGGGACGACCTGCCAGGTGTCGTAGCGCTTGGGGTACAGACCGATGTTGCGTCCGGCGACGGCTCCGAGCGACACGACGGCTGGGATGGCGATCATCTCGACGGGCACGCTCATGCGCTCGGCCTCGTCGATCAACCAGGCGCGTAGCGGCTCTGGCAGGAGGTCAGGCGGCATACTGGGCGCGACCTCAGCCTCGGTGAGGGGCAACGGCTGCGGCCAAGTGGCCTCGGGTTCCTCGGCGTCATCGGGGCAGCAGGCTCCATCTTGGGGCTGGCCGGCGTCTGCGGTCAGGGCGGCGTCAAGCTCAGCTTCGAGGCGGGCGAGACGCTGTTCGCCGTCCGCGGGCCAGTCGAAGAGGCTGAGGTGGCGGAACTCGGCGGTGAGCTGATCGACGCGTTCGGAAGAGGCGGTCGGGAGCTGCGCAAGGCCGGTCAGCTTGCCGTCGATGCGCTGGAGGGTGGCGGATGGGGCTGTCATGCGCTGGTGGCGGCTTCGCGCTCGATGAACGCCTCGACCTCGCGGTGCGGGATGAGGATCTTGCGGCCGACCTTGATGTGCCGGATGCGTCCCGCTCGGAGAAGTTCGTAGACGTTGCCACGGCCGATGGCGCCGCCAAGCGCGTAGCGGAACTCGTCGGGGCTGAGAAGGGGCTTCGTATTGCGGTCTTGCACAAGAACTCCTAGCGCCTCCTCGTGGGCGGAGGTCGCGGTTGATGTAGGGGTGGCTTCTGGCCCACGCCCCTTCGGCTTCAAGGGGTTCCGGGATCGCGGCGAGACGCCCTACCAGTAGAGGGGAGGGCGCTTCGTGAGGGGGGCGAGGCTCATTTGTCCGTGGTGCTGGGCTCAGAGCCCCGCCTAGCGAGGTGGTTAGCTGCTGACGAAATTCTTGCTATGGCTTCGTGTCGGCCTGATGGAAGTCCTCTCGTGCGGCCCGAGTTGGGTGGGCTGCGGCTGCGTTGGGTTCTGTCGGGTGGGGAGCGAAGGGATGCGAGGCTCGCGGCCGCGCGTTCTTCAAGGTTAGTTGGCGCTGCTCGAAGCTAGTTTTCACGTTCCCTGTTGACAGTTCGCGTTCCGTGTTGACAACTCGGCCCGCGCGGGCAAGAGTGGCTTGTGGCGGGCGACTTCGAGTACATCCAGCCCTCAGGTCAGGCCTGCCTCAACCCGGCTTGCTCTTACTTCGAGGTGACCGGTCAAGGAAACATCCAACGCTTTGGAGTCACGGAGCGCGGTGTGCAACGCTTCCGCTGCAAAGAGTGTCGCAAGACGTTTACCGAGTTGACCGGAACGCCGATGCACCGACTGCGCCATGACGAAGCCACGGTAGTCGAGGCCGCAGCCAAGGTCTTGTTGAGTGAACAGTCGATCAGCGATACGGCTCGCGAGTACGGTGTCCCCTACTCAACGGTGAAGCGTTGGGTGGACGCGGTGCGTCCGTACAGTGAGGTGGCCGATCAGGCTGAGTTGGTGCTGGAGCGACAGCGGCAGGCGGCAGCCTGGAGATTCGCTGTCCTGGGTCATGCTCTTTCGCTGGGCCTGTTGACTCGGGCTCGGTATGACCTGGCGATGGATCACATCACCGAAGACTCTGAGGACGGCGCTGCTGTCTTTGCGGACGTTCTACGTGAACTAGTGACTATGCACGGCGATCTAACGAAGCTGGGCGCGGCCGTGCGCGAGGAGTACGAGGCAACGCTGCGTGACCTGACCCGTCCAAGCCATTGAGTAAGGCGGCAGAGAGCTCAGGCGGCTCGTGGGTCTTGCAGTTCACGGGCGGCTGACCAGACGACGCGAGCTTCGCGCTCCTCAAGGGCGGCGAGGTCGGGCACCTCTCTTCCGAGCACGCTCGTGGCGTAAGCGAGTTGGTTTCGTCGCGCTACGCCGAGCTTGGCAAGCTCCTTCTGCATGAGGGCGGCGCGTTTCGGGCCGATGGCGTCTCTTACCTGCTCCCGGCTCTCGGGCGCACGCTGCGGTGCTGCGAGCGTGGGTGATCCCTTGAGCTGCTTGGTGTTGGCGTCGTAGTCGACCCACTGGGTGGGTAGTGAGTAGAGGTAGCGGCCGAGTCCGAACTTGGTGCAGGCTCGCTTGAAGGCTTGGGCTTCGGCGCTGGTGCCGGCGATGTCGGGGTTGCTGTCGCCGCTTTCGCCGGTGCTGCTTCTGGTGATGCCGAGGATGGTGAGGTGGCAGATGATGCGGTTCTCGCCCCATGGTGTGAACTCGACTTGCCAGTGTCCCGGCACGAGCGCGTTGAGGCGATCTTCGTAGGCGCGTGGGTCGGCATAGGCGAGGGCGATGGCTTTGGTCTTGTCGCGGTTGGTGGCTCCGGCGCGGTACTTGATTTCACTGTCAGCGAACGGCTCAGAGAGGCGTTCGAGCAGATCGTGCCAGTCGATGTCGTCGTTCATGGTGGTCCTTTCTGGGGGGCTAGTAGATGCGCGCCCCGCGGTGGTTCGAGGGCGAGGCAGTGGGCTCGATCAGTTGGGCGTTATCCAGCGCCGCTTCCAGCTCGACCGTTACGGGGTGCTTGCTGCCGAGTTCGTTCTCGACCTCGCCGAAGAGGTCTTCGAGAACCTGGTAGTTGGCGGGGGTGATGGGGAGCTGGTGGCCTTGGGTGAGGCGTTCCAGGTGGAAGCGTTGGCTGGGAGTGAGGGCTCGCAGGAGGAGCCTGACGGCGTTGGTGGGGCTGTCGCCGTCGTCGTTGCGGCCACTGCCGTGGCAGTCGTCGCACGGCTCCAGGGACTCGGTGGGGAGGTAATTGCCGTAGCTGAGGCAGTAGTAGCCGGGGCCGCCGACGTAGACGAGGTAGCCGTCGCCCTGGCAGGTGTAGCACCAAGGGATGTCGTGCTTCTCGGCGAGGAGGTCAGTAAGAGTGAGGGTCATGCGGCTAGTTCTACTTTCGTGCTGGTGGCACGTACATGGCTGTCGAGGTCGGTGCTGGGGGCTTGGAACCGCCTGACGCTGATGAGGCGGGCGGTGTGCTGGTGCCGGGTGGCGGTGAGCGCGAGGCCGTAAGCACGCAGGAGTTGGTCGGCACCGATGAGGGGTTCGGGGCTGGTGACGGTGAGGCAGGCGAGCTTGAGGCTGTCGACCCTGGCGTCGTGGAGGGTCAGGGCCGCGCTGGCGGCAAGGTCGGCTAGTAGCACATCGACCTGGTGGCCTTCAGGGCTGGTGGTGAGGGCGTGGATGAGGGCGCGGAAGAGTTGCGGGAGGGTCATGTCTGGCTCCTAAAGCGGAAGAGCGCCAGGACCGATGTGGGTCGCTGGCGCTAGCGGGAGTTCGGGTTGTAGGCGGATCCAGTAGGTGAGGTGGTCAGGCCGGCGCTCCTTTCTGCTGGTCAACTGCTGACAAAGATGAGCGGCGGGCGCTTGGACGCCTGCCCGGAGGACGAGGACGAGTCGGTAGTGGGTTTCGCTTTTGGCTCAGTGCTGGCGGCGTCAGGGTCGGCCGTAAGTTGTTCGAGGATCTGGTCGGCTGCTTTGCTGGCGCGATCTCCGGCTTGGATGAGGTCTTCGAGGCTGTCGGTCCAGCTGGCGAGGTAGGCGAAGGAGTAGCTGCTGGTGTCGATGCCGATGGCGTGACTGACGAGGAAGGCGGCGGTCTCGGCTTCCAGTTCGGCGCTGTGGCGGCTCCCGCCGCCAGTGTGCAAGAGCATGTGCGCGGCCTCGTGGCAGAGGGTCTTGAAGGCCTGCGTGTGGCTGAGGCCTGGCCGGATGGCGATGCGCTTGTCGGCGGGTCGGTAGACGCCGAGGGCGTGTTCGTGCTGGAAGTCCCAGCTGACCCTTACGCCTTGGCTGGCGCAGAACATGGCGAGCCGGAAGTGAAGCCCGGCCAGCCTGACCTTGGCTTCTGGCGTGTCCAACAGGAGGCGTGGGCTGTCGCGCTGCGGGATGGGTTCGCCTTCCGTTTGGCTGAGGTCGAAGACGTAGACGGTCTTGAAGCCGACGAGGTTGAGCTGGTCGTGGTCGTCAGGGTCGCGGACGAGCAGCGGCGCGAGGATGGCGATGCCTTTCTCGCCTTTGCGGACGTAACGGTTGCTGGTCTGCCAGGTGCGGTAGCCGGCTACGAGGGTGGCGTCGGGGCGTTGGCCGAGGATCAGGAGGGTGTTCATGTAGCTGTAGTTGTGGAAGCGCTGGCGGAACTGCAGGGCTCTTTTCCAGCCGTCGCTGGTCATGAGGTCGGTGACGCCCTTGTGGAGGATGTCGAGGGCTGCCTGCTTGCTGTCTTGCCGGGTGGTCATGGCGTGCTCCTAAACGAGAAAAGCCCCGACCTTCGTTAGAAGATCGGGGCGGTCTTGCGGTTGCTATTTGTCGGCAGGTGAGGGGCGACGGTTTACATGGCTGCTGCTCCTTTCTGTCTGTGATGGGCGTTGGGGGTCATGTCTGTGGCATGAGAAAGCCCGCCGTTAGGCGGGTTCTCGGGTGGGATGCAACGAAGTGATGGCGGCGTTAGAGACGGCGCTGCTAGATTTTGGATTCTCTATTTCGATCGCGACACGAAGCTGCTAGGGGGAGGGGGGGCTAACAACCCCGCGGATATCCATGTGTTGGGGGGCTACCCGGAACAGGAGGAGGGGTAGTTTCTCTGGGGAGATGTGCAGCCCAGCGGGGCGGGCCGTCCGTGGGCGGGTCAGACAGTTCTGTAGCTTGGGGAAGCAGACAACCCTGTCTTGGCCCTTGGTTGCCGTGCAACCTTCTCGCGGTGATGTCGCTTAGTACAGCCAAGCGCCGAGTCGAGTTGCCTCGTTATCGGGGACAGCGGGTGGTTCGATGGCCACTTCGGAGCTAGTTGGCCTTGGCTGCTCCTACTCGCTCCCCCAGAGGTGGCAGTGAGTTAACGATCCTTACGGTCTCAACGCTGACGGTAATGACTCGCTGTATCAGGTCGAGGATGTAGCAGGGGTCATCGCTCCACTCGTTCGGGTCATTCTTGATGCCGCTCTTCTTGTCTGTTGTCACCTGGTAGCGGTCGATCAGCCATTCGATAGGTGTGCGGCCGTTGACGACGTACCCGTGCGCCTCGTCGGGGATGTCGCTGATGGTGATGTGGGCGTTGACCTTGAGGCGGCTCCTATCGTCCTTCTTGGTGAAGCGCATCTTCGTTACCCTCATCGCTTCTCGCGAGGAAGAGGATGAGTGGGTGTTTTTCACCGTGACCGGGTACTTGGGGGCGCGTTCATAATTGACGTGTAGGTTGCCCAGCTGGCGACCGGCTTGTGCGAAGGCATGGAAGTCTTTTGCGTAGGGTATTCGAGGCAGCTCCTTCTTAAGGTCTGCCTCGAAGCGCTCGCGGTACTCCACGCTGTGCAAAACGCCGTAGATGTAGTAGAAAATGTCTTCCTTAGTGATGCTGGAGTCATCGTAGATCTTCCGGTAAGAGGTGAGGGTGCCGTCAGTTATAGCGTCTTTCCGCACGTAGCCATTCTCATCAGGTGGTGCATCAAAGATGTTGGTCGCTGTATATTGATTGGTCTCCTCGTAGTAGTAAAGCGGGAAGGCCTGTCCAGTATCGAGAAGGTGAATGTTAGGCACAACGTTGCTGATTACGGCTGAGAACGGCTTGTTTCCACCGGACCCGGTCACGTAGATGACCAAGTTGTTCGCATCACCGTTTGGAAATAAGCGAGGCATCTGGTAGACGGTGTTGTTGAACCTTCTGTCGAAGTAGACCCATTGCTTGGAGAACGGTCGATATAGACCACGGACAATGCGACTTGGCAGGTACGGATGATGCTTGCTTTGGCGGAGGTCTGCGAGGAGTTCGCGGGTCCAGCTAATTTTCGTGGGATCCTTGCTGACCCAGTCAGCGGCGGCCGGTACGTCTTCGGCGTCCCGGGTTTCCTTCAGGAGCGTGTAGTTCTCGACCTGCTCGTTGTAGAACTCAATCATTCGACGAATGTTGGACGCGAGGGCCCTCTTTGAGTAGTTGTAAACCCACGGGTCGCGATTGGTTTTCAGCCCGCCCGAGTACACGGAGAAGACGGAGCCTCTTCCATTCTTCACTCCGAGTGGCTGATACGCTCGGAACTCGTCGCCGCGTTGGTTGATCCAGTCGTGCCGCTCGTTCGGAACGACGGACTGCCATGGGGTGCCTGCGACGCTTCCTAGTTCATGGATGGTTTCTAGCTTCTCTTCGCGGCTCAGGTAGTCGCCGATGTCGTGGTAGTAGAGCTTCCCTGGAGTGGCCTTGTCGGGGTTCTTTAATAGGAGGCTGATCGCGATGGTCGCGCGGCTACCGGAGTCAAAGATTTTGCCTCCCTCGCGGCGTGATGTCTCGCCCGATGTGCGCTGATTTCCGCGCAGGTTGAAGATGTAGAGACTGCTGAACTCCTCGATGAGGGTCTTGCGTAGGCCGTCGGCGGCGTTGCCGTCGATGAAACCGCCGTTGGTCACGAAGCAGACGATGCCCTTGTCGCCTATGCGGTCGCTGGCCCAGCGGATGGCTCGGACGTAGGAGTCGTAGAGGCTATTCTTGAGTACGGCAGAGGAGTTCGCCGCATAGGTTGTACGGATGCGTTCGTCCAGGTTCGGATATGCAAGGTTCTTATTTGCGTCGTTCTCGCTGCCCTGCCAGGCGGAGTAGGGCGGGTTGCCGACGATGACGGTGATGTCTAGGGCCTTCTGTTTGGTTGCGCGTTCGCTGTTCTCGGGGAGAACCCTGCCGATGGTCATGGCTTGGCCATTCGCCGGATCCTCTGTGAGCTGGAACGTGTCGGTGAGGACGATGCCTTCGAAGGGTTCGTACTGCCAGCCGGTCTGTTCGTGGTAGGCCTCTTCGATGTTGATGGCGGCGATGTAGTAGGCAAGGAGGACGATCTCGTTGGCGTGTAGTTCGTGCTGGTATTTGCGGGGTAGGTCTTCGAGCTTGATGAGGCCGCTCTGGATGAGCCTGACGAGGAAGGTGCCGGTGCCGGTGAAGGGGTCGAGGATATGGACGCCCTCGTCGGTGAGGCTCCTGCCGAACTCGGCCTTGAGGGCATGGTCTGCGCTCTTGAGGATGTAGTCGACGACTTCTATCGGGGTGTAGACGATGCCGAGGCGTTCGGCCATGCGGGGGAAGGCGGTACGGAAGAACTTGTCGTAGAGCTGGATAATTACGCGCTGCTTGCCCTCAGCGTTGTCGATGCGACTGGCTCGCTGGCGCACGCTCTCGTAGAACTTGTCGAGCGCTTGGGTCTCCTTCTCTAGGGCGTGGCCTTCAAGGACATCGACCATCTTCTGCATGGCGACGCTGACGGGGTTGCTCTGGGCAAATGAGTAGCCCTCGAAGAGCGCTTCGAACACTGGCTTTGTGATGAGGTGCTGCGAGAGCATCTCGATGGCGTCAGCCCGGTCGATGGCCGGGTTGAGGTTGCGCCGTAGCCCCTCTAAGAACTTCTCGAAGGTATCGAGGTGGGCGGAGTCCCCGGCTTCGAGGATGGCCTCGATGCGGGTGACATGGCGCTCTGCGATGTCGGCTACATCTTTGGCCCAGCTCTCCCAATACCTGCTGGTGCCGACCTTCTGGACGATGCGGGCGTAGATGGCGTCGCGCCACTCGCCAATGTTCTCCAACCCGAAGTCGATCGGTACGACTTCGCTGCCGTCCGGACGCTCCTGTGTGCCGCCGCCTACGCCTATGACGGCGATCTGATCGGGCTTCCTTTTGTTGAGTTCGAGCTTGTTGATGGTGCTATCGAAGCGTTCGTCGTGGGCCCTGAGGGCTTGGAGGACTTGCCAGACGACACGGTACTTCTTGTTGTCGCTGAGGGCTTCTTCTGGTGAGACGCCTGCTGGTACGCCGATGGGCAGGATGACGTAGCCGTAC
The DNA here is from genome assembly GCA_035703635.1 of Trueperaceae bacterium. Lineage (GTDB taxonomy): Bacteria > Deinococcota > Deinococci > Deinococcales > Trueperaceae > JAAYYF01. Next base: position 14,925 of record DASSXV010000079.1, read on the forward strand.
TCCTTGCCGGGGACTTTGCGCATGACGCGGCCGACGGCTTGGACGATGTCGATCTCGCTATCGCGTGGTTGCAGGAACATCACGGCGTCAAGGCTGGGTACGTCCACGCCTTCGCTGAGGCAGCGGGCGTTGGTGAGGATGCGGCAGGTGTTGTCTGGCGTGGGTTCCTTAAGCCAGTCGAGGCGGTGGTTGCGCATGAGGACGTTGAAGGTGCCGTCCACGTGCTCCGCCTCGCAATGGAGGAGGTCTTCGTCTTCGCCTGCTTCCTCGGTATAGGCGTCAACGATGTTAGTGAACATCTCGGCGATCTTCTTGGAGGCCTTGATGTTCCCGGCGAACGCTACCGCCCGCCTCATAGGTTGCTCTACGGACCCATTCTCTTCCTCAGCGTCTGTACCCGTGCGTTTGGCGAGGCCGTTCCAACAGCCGACGATCTTGACGGCGTCGTCGAGGGTGAGTTCGTTGTCCTCATCCTTCAACAGGCGCTGAACGGCCTTGCTGATGTACTTCTCGTCTACAGCGAGGATCATGACCTTGTAGTCGCTGAGCAGATCCTGGCTGACGGCTTCGCCGAAGTTGAGGCGGTGGAGTTCTTCGCCGTAGTAGTCAGGGTCGTCCATGCTCCACAGGACGGCTTCCTTCTCAACGGCTCTGGCGACCTGCTCGTCGCTGTAGAGGCGCGGTGTGGCGGTCATGTAGAGGCGCTTCTTGGCCTTGATAGCCCGCGGGTCGTGGACCTTGGTGAAGTGGGACTGTTCTTCGCCTTGCAGCATCGCGCCCGTGGTTCGGTGTGCTTCGTCTGCGATGACGAGGTCGAAACTTGGCACGTCACCTAGCGCTTGCGCTTGGCTGACGACGTCGATGCTTTGGTAGGTGGAGAAGACGACCGTCATGCGCTCGCGGTCGGGGATGCAGAGCTGGTCGTGCAGCTTGAAGGGGTCGGTGGTGCTTGGGAAAGCCAAGTCGTAGACCTTGAGGTCTTCGTCGTCCCGGCTGCGTCCGATCTTGGTGTCGCTGCACACCGCGAAGGAGCGGAGTGGCACGTGCGAGTCACCCGTCCACTCGCCCAGTGTCTGGGAGAGCAGTGATAAAGACGGAACGAGGAATAGGACGTTGCCGCCTGCGCCGACCATGGTCTCTGCGATCTTGAGGCTGGTGAAGGTCTTGCCGGTTCCGCAGGCCATGATGAGCTTCCCGCGATCGGCCTTCTGTAGACCCGCTACGACGTTGGCGTGAGCTTCGACCTGGTGCGGCCGCAGCTGCTTCTTAGGCAGCAGCTCCATGTCCTCTGGCCGCTGGAGCGTGAACTGGCCCCAGTCGATGGGACTGCTAGCGAGGTCCTGAATGCGGAGGCGGCTGACAGGTATCTGTTGGTTGGCTAGCGCTTCTTCGGCGTGCTTGCTCCAGCGGTCGCTGGTGCTGACGACGAGTCGGCCCTTGAACGGGTGTTTGCCGCTGGCGGTGAAGAACGAGTCGATGTCGCTCTTTTGGAGCAGGTAGCCAGGCTGGTGGAACTTGCACTGGATGGCGATGTAGTCGCCGGTATCGCGCTCTTGGGCTACCAGATCGATGCCGGTGTCGACTTGTACGCCGCGTTCTGGCCAGTCGTTCCAGAGCCAGACGCTACTGAACCGCTGGGCGTACATGGGGTCGGTGCGGAGGTAGCTGAGGATGAGCCGTTCGAGCTTGTCGCCCTTGTCGCGGTTGCTCGTGGCTGTTGTGGCTAAGTGTTCGAGGACTGCATGGATGCCTACGCCGCTTCCCGCGCCCCCGACGCCGTGCTCTTGATAGAGAGACATGTAGCTCGGATCGTACGTTGCTGCGCTCGCTTGACCCGCTAGAACATTCACATCTGAGTAGACTGATTTCGTCAGTTTTGTCTGGTGCAGGCAGCAGATTACGACGACCGGGTTTGCAGTTCGAGGGTTCATACTTATGGCCGCGTTGGTCGGCCAGTACAAGATGTGGTACTCACGGTTGACGACCGCTGCTATACCCGGTACCTTAAATAATGAGCCCGCCCGGAGCTGGCTCCGAACGGGCTGGCTAGCGTGACGGCACAGCCTATCAAGGTTCCGGGCCACCAGTCGATACTGGGAGTCTTGGGCCGGAGGGGAGGGTTCCCCAAATGGGTAAGCGTGCCAGAAGCGCCGTGACGGGTCGATTCGTCAAGAAATCGACAGCAAGACGAAACCCTCGCACCACCGTCCTGGAAAGCACGAAGCCGCAAAAGGGCCGGACCGAAGTAACGGCTGCACGGAGCGCCGTTGACGGTCGTTTCGTTACCAAAGCTGCCGCAGAACGACGGCCGAAGACCACCGTTATAGAGAAGTTCAAGCGGTGACCCGAGGGCCCCGGCTTCGGCCGGGGCCCCGACTTCCACGAGGCAGCTACAAGCGTCGATCAATGTCACATTCGGGACGAACGCTGACAAGGTACTGTGGAGTCGCAGACGAGAAGGCCCCAGTACTTGTCGACTGGGCGGTTGTAGAGAAACTACTCGATGAACACCGCACACTATGGAGGGACAGGAGGCTCGAGTCGTCCCCGGACTCCTCAGCCGGGCAGTTTAGGCAGACTCCCGACGGGCACAGGTCAGGCGTGTAACGCCGCCTACAACTATGGCGCGTATGGAAGATGCGAACTATGTTTCAGATTCCTCGCGACCTAACTCAATAACGCCGATCAGGTTTCTCTGTAGGTACGGCCAAGCTTCACTCGCGCCGTCAAAGTACTCGTTCCTCTTTGCGATTGACCAGTACTGCCGGGCTTCCTCATATCCGGGTGTCTGGGTTCGCCGGAGAAGGTCCACCCACTCCCTAAAGTTGGCAACTGTAGGAGTCTCATTCTCCCGAGCATAGTGCTCCCCAGGATCTACTAGCGCGACCAGCTGAGTCAGACCGTCGATGCCCACGAAGTGGCTGAGCGGTACCGAGTGCCCTTTGTCGGGGTGATAGCAGCTTCCCCTTGGTGACTTCGGCTGGTGATGAACAATCCGGAACCCGACATAGTCGCCGCCGGTGCCCCCCCACTCAACGTAACCATCCTCTACAGAAGCGATCTTTTCTCCGCAGTGATCGCATATCCACTCTTGCAACGGAATGAGTTCCACTTTTGTCTCCTCCACGGTCCTTGCGGCGACTGAGTTAAGTACTCGGTGCCTCTGAACGCTTAGGTGCCCGCCTAGGAGCAGGCCGGACCGCCGGTAACATACCAACAGAGTAAAGGGATTCATAGGCTGGTGATGAGCCATTGTTCGGGGCCGCGGCATGCGACTCCGAACAGCTTAGCGAGCGCCATCAGGAGTCCTGTGTCGCGCCCCGCATCTAGCAGAAGCCGTGTGTGGGACCACGTTGCGGCACTTGTCGATTTCGGACATCATGTACTACTTGCTGATGGCATGCTAATGGTTGCTAGATGATAGAGCCGCTCTAGGCTAGGAATATCACTGGTTTAAGTGCGTTCGCCACATGGCGGGCACATTCGCGTGACCTTTCCCGGCGCGGCTACCTAGTTTCAGTTCCCAGCTAACGGCTTACCTCGTCCAGGTAGGCGCTTAGGATTCTTGAGGATGGGTAGCTCGACATGGACGCGATTCCGTTCGCTAGCTCAATTGGGAACAATGCGCCCTCGAACCTGTGACTGAGTAGGCTAGGCAGAGTCGCTAGGATTCGGTCGAGGCCGATAAGGTCATCGGCTGTCGGGAAGTTCCCCGAGGGATCATAGGCGCCAGTGGGTACGCTAAGCACAAGGTGTGTCCCTGGCGCAAACTTCACGTACACTTTTTCGCCCCAGTTAGTCCTTGACCCGTAGGGACTCGCCTGTTCGGGAGATCTATGGACCTCGCGGCGCACGTAGTCGTGTGAGAGAACATATACACTGGGCGCCCCACCTCGCTCTTCTGGGGGGGCATAGTTTGCTATGGAGCTGAGGTGATCGACAAAAGCCCCACTCTTCTCTTGTCCTAGCAAATGTACGGGCCGTCCAACCAACTTCGCGTGCTGGAGGAACGCCCTAATGTTCGGGACCAGTTTGGAATACTGGCCACGTAGGGTAAGAGGACCATCCTTGATGAACAGGGCCTCAGAGACTGCGCGCTTGTCCGAGTAGTGCCAAAGTAGCCGGACGGCCGTAAATAGCATGAGCGTTTCCATGGTTAGCATATAGGCAGCGGCCACGGCGTCCGGAGCGCTATCCTCGCCCATGTCGAGATGGAAGCCCAGCATGTCGGTAAGGAAGATGGTTCCCCCGCAACAGGGACATGCACTCTCGTCAGCGTTGGCCGGTAAGATCGCATCTTCGTTTGCGCAGTGAGGACAACTGAACTGAGGTGATGGTGTTTGGGTACAGGCCCACTTGCTATAGGCCAACCATTTCAGGGTCTCAAAGAAGGCTCCCTGCTCATCAATTCGAATAGAGTCGCGCACAATTTGGCGAACCGCTTCGTAATTTGTGCCTTTCGGCGTCCGGACGTTTTTCAGAGGCAACACCGTGGCATGAAATACTGCGCTACCGGTCATTACGTCCCTAAGGAGCAACGGGTGGGGATGCGTGTTGTCGATAGCGGCCAACCGTGTTCGATCGATAGTCAATAGGGCCGTCTTGATGAATGAAACTTCTTTGGGTGGCCTGCCGGTGGAGGCTACCGTGACATATGAACCATCTACAGCCCAGATGTTCCTTAGAGGTGTTGCCTCAGTCTCGAGTTGAAGCCACTCGGTTTGACTGGGATCGTCAGTGACGGCTTCTGTGGACTCAAACTCTTGTACGAGCGAGCTAACCCACTCACTTTCTAGAACCGTAAGATGTCCGAGTTTGGAGGCCGTCTCGCGTGGCAGGCGCGTGCCTTCGTTAAATGCCATTGGGTCCCTTAGGCCTCGCCCTCGGCCGCAGCCGAGGTTTCGAATAGCTTGGCCTGTACTGGAATCACGAACCGGTGCGACATGGTCAACATACGCATGAGCCCAGGGGTTCGAGCACGGAGAATGTCGCCTTCGATCCCTGAGAAGGCAACTTGGACTCGGGAAAGGGCCTTAGCTTCATCCTGGCTCGAAAGGTGCCCGACGAAGAAGTTTTCTGTTTGCGCAAGCAGTTCGCGATTTATTGTCGAAGGAGACTGAGTGGAGTAAACCATGCCGATGTGGAATTTCGCCCCCTCCTTAGCAAAGCGAGCATAGACTCCTGTTAGGTCCTTGTTATCCGGCGGGAACAAGTTGTGCGCTTCTTCAAAGTAGATCTGAATAAAGTGGTCACCTAGCGCGTTGCGGACAAACTTCGCCTCTTGGTGACTAAACACCTCTCGAGAGAGCATGTCGGCGAAGTAGCGGCGGATCTCATCAGTCGCGTTGCCGAGATCCAAGATTACAGTTTTTCCGGCATCGAGGAGAGCCAAGATGTCGGTGACGAAGTTCCCAGCATCAGGAGCGTGATACACGAGGTAAGGGCGCAACACACTGGGACCACTTCCGCTCCCTGGACGCAAGAAGTCCAAGAGCGCAATGTCTTCCGGGTCAAACGTTGATTTTCCGTTTCTACCTTCGAGTGCACTGTGGTCCGGATTGTTACGCCGGAACTCAGCTATTACCTCTAGTTCCGAGCGCAGGGCATCGAGGCTGTCAGGATGACTTGGTGGATCTTGATCCTTCACTTCCCTATATGCTGCTGTGCGTAGCCCCGAAGCAAAGTGTGGATTGAAGTCGCGAGTGTTGACATCTCTGAGGCCTAGTGCCCTAAGGCGGTCTTCGTCTGCGCGGTAGTTAGCCTTCTTCAGGATTGCCCAGTACATCTGGACTTTCCTGATTGCCCTGACCTTTTCACTCGTACCGAGTCCGCTAATGTCTTCTAGCTCAGGAAGTTCCACGCTCGAAAAGCTGCGGATGTAATTTGCGTTCTGATTGTCCTGCTTCAGCATGGTTCCAAGAATGTTGAGGCACGATGCAGGCTGTTCGTAGAAGTTCAACCGTAGTGGTCTTGAGGGTGTTTCGGCATGTTGGGTCAGCGCATATACTTCACAACGGCCAGGGTAGGCAGAGTACAGCGAGAGATTCTGCTCGTTAGTATTCGCGTATTCGCCGTTTATGTCAAAAATTAGTTGTCCGACGCTTTTGTCGACGTCAGTCTCATCGATCATGCCCTTAGCCAGGAGTTTCACTACGTTCGATTTGCCGAGGCGGGTCTTACCAAACATAGCGGTGCGGCGTCCCTTGAAGTCCTTCATTGAGATCTTCACTGGAATGGTCGGGGGGGTTCCGCTTAGGGTAAGGCGGCACTCCATTGTGCGGAGGGCCCCTAACTCGGATTGTAAGCTGCGTGTGACCATGCCGTTCACTATCAAGTCCAGTAGAGCCTCGTCAGGTGCGTAGACCTTGTAGCGATGGGCGCTCACTACGTTGTTGACGTCGCCAGAGAATGCCAAGTTGTTGCTTTCATCAGGATCGGCGTAGAACATGCCTAGGACGTCGCATTCTAGAGCTCCCCACTGCAATTCGCTCTGCGTCCAAACATCTAGCTCAGGCATAGCTTTCTTGTGCAGTTCAAAATATGTCTGTTGGACTTGATTGCTTAGGGGCGTTGCCGATACCCCAGTTACGCGCAGCAAGGTGAAATGTGGTGGTAGGTCACCTGGGTTGTTAGGTGTCATGATTAGGAATGAACCCCGAGGAATGCCGCCTACCGCAAGCTTGTATGGGTCAGAGGTGATGATTCTCGCGGTGTCATATCCTAGGTCGAGGACATAGCCTACGAACCGCATATCCGAAACTTGGCGTCCCGCCTCGCGTGTCGCCTCAGCTTCCATAAAACGGCGCAGCGCAGAAATCGGATTGTCTTGCACGGTGCTGGTTGCGATCATTGATCCCAGGCTTGTTGCGCTAACTGTCATTTCGTGTCTCCCCCTCTATTGTGTAGCTAGGACAACGAGCTCCTCGTACTGTTTCCGCATTTTCGGCTTTGCTGAAATCGAGCTGAAACGGGAGACCGTTTCAATCTCGAAGTCATACTTGGCGTAAAGCGCACGCAGGGACGGATGGTTCGCGTTAGTAGCTACCACTAAAGCGCCACGGTCACGTGCTTCTGCTAGGGAGCGTGCGAGGCGCTCCTGATCCTGCCACGAGAACAACCGCTCGTTGTACTTAATGAAGCCATTGAGATTGTGGCTAACAGTATACGGGGGATCCGCAAAGATTAGGTCGCCCTCTTCTGCCTCGTCGATAAGCGGCTGAAAGTCGCTAGCTAGCAGTTCTGTGTCGGCTAGAAGCTCTGAGACCGCATCGAAGGCATCTGTATCCAGCAGAACGCGGTCTTTTGTGCCGATGGGAACGTTGAACTGCCCCTGCTTATTGACGCGGTAGATCCCGTTAAAACAAGTCCGGTTTAGGTAGATTGCTCGAGCAGCCAACTCCAACGGGTTCGTTGGGCTGCTGCCCCTCACCTTGTAGTAGTAGGCCTTGCAGTGTCTCGCCTGATGGTGCGAGAGAAGCCGAGTGATGCCTTTCCAGTCATCTCTCACCGCTTGATAGGTGGTGATGAGCTCTGCGTTTGTATCTCCGAGCGTGGCCGATTGGGGGCGGAGGTAAAAAAACACTGCGCCAGCACCGAGAAAGGGCTCAATGTAGCGGTTGAAGGTTCTGGGTAACAGTTCACGGTGGTTTGTAACGAACCACCGCTTGCCGCCGGGCCACTTAAGAAATGGACCTGCCTGCTTTTCGGAATGACTAGTAGTTTTGTCCATGCGACTCTAAGAACCCCCGCCCTATCCCAGTTCCTTGGCTGGTTCGAGTGGTTTTCCAACACGAACGAGCGCGCTTGGCGGCTGCCCCCGCCCTAGATAATGTCGGCTCCACTCCATAGGTGTGAGTTGGCCCCTTTACTGGCTGATAGTTCCGTCAACTGTAACAGGCGTTCTGTTGAGGTGCACTCCCATACCCTCGTGGGAGGACGACGTCCGCTACCGGCCTGGTAGAACTCAATTCATCACTTACAAGTGCAAGGCCCGGGGTTCCATAGTAGGGGCATCACTTCTAGGGTCGACACGAAGCACGCCGGTACGGCGTTCTCGCCATTTGGTTAGAGATACGTTGTGGCGTCGAACGATCCTAATTCTGGGCGGGAGCTCGTGGCAGGCCCATGTTGCACCCGCCACGGCCAAGGCTATCTACTTCGTTCCTGGAGACTTAGGCAAGCCTCTTGTAGATTGAGGTGATCTGACGCAGAGCGCTGTAGCAGGCCTTGCTCTTGCCCATCGTCTGGGGGTTGTGGTTAGCGATCTCCTGATATGCAGAAGCCGCAACCCCAATAAGCTCGGCATCCAGCTCATCTTCGTCGACCCTCTCGGACGGTTGGATCTTCCAGCCGTCCGCAGTCTTAACGGCGAAGACAGACAGAGAGGCCAGGATAGGGAAGATGATGCCGTCGGGAATCTCGACGATTCGATTGCGATCGTCTCGCTCGATGCTCCGGATTCGGGTACCAACGAAACCGCCGTGGGTCTTCCACTTGTTGTACAGCTGAAGGGCCTGCGCGGGCACATCTAAGTAGAACTCGTAGAGCGCCTTGTTCTTCTTGTGGTCCGGAGACTTCGGATCCTTGGCGCTCTCAAAGATCTTCTGGAAGTCCTTAAGGCACCTGGTCTTCTGGCTGTAGGTGTAGGCCTTGTTCACTTCGCCCGGCCGACCCCTTTCCTCAGGGGACAGTAACAGCTCTTCCGGAACGAGCGCTGCTGTCACTTGCAGAAGACGTTCCGTAGCGACAAAATCTTCGGATAGATCCGTTTCGGACTTCCGCAGCTTCATGTCTGGATCCTGCCGCTGCAGGCTAGCTTCAAGTTCGTCGAGTTGCCCCAGGCGCCCGGCGATGGAGATCGACATCACATCGTTCTGGAAGTTTCTAGCGATAGACGTCTCAGCAATGAGGTCTTCATCGTCCGTGACGATCACCTCGTACTTGACGAGGACGTCGCTGATGAGATTTTCAGGACCACCGATTTCTTTCAAATAGTCCTTAATGACGCCCTGGGTTTGAGAGCCATTAATTATGCTTGGGCCGACTAGCCTCAAGATTCTCTTGGAGTCGTCGACCTTGCAGTCTCGGGCCACGATGACCACCCCACTGTTCAACACGGAAAAGTTGTCCGAGTTGTTCTGGAGGGTGTCTCGAATGGCTGTGTGGACTTGCTTAGGAACCTTCTTGCGACCCGGAACGTCCATTAGGTAGGCCCGGACGTTTTCGTCTGTGGGCAGACCAACGATGGATGAGATCGGCGCTTGACCGACGTACACCCTGCGTCCGTACTCTTGTTCTTTGGCTGAGGATATGTTTCTGATCGAGTCGGCCTGGAACTCGAAAGTCCGGCCCATGGGGACAGCGCTTGCGTCACTCATTTTGTACCTCCTGGCTCTGGTCATCCGGTCAAGGCCGCCGAGATCCACTCGGGGCAGGATGTACCGCCGACGCAAGGTGTACCACGAGGACCCGCGTCTCGTCAACCCATCCAGATCCACGTCCGCGTCTAGTGTCTGTGGCGCCATGCACAATGGTCGCTAGTAGGGCGAGCTGAACACGGGGCGGCTGCAATGGGCTCTCGAACACATCGAACACATGCAGCTGTACAGCTTATGTACAGCTTATCGAGCGCCATCAGGTGTACCGGACCGGCCCGAGGCGGCATGGCTACCGCTAGAAGCCGCGTGTAGGACCACGTTTCGCCACTTGGCGATTTCGGGCATCACGTACTGCTTGCAGATGGCATTCAGAAGGTCAGGGGTTCGAATCCCCTCGGCTCCACCACCTTAAGCGGCGTCCTAAACGCCAACCTGAAGCCCCGGCGCTAAGTCGGGGCTTTTTCGTTCCGCAGCGGCTGGCCGTGGGTTCACGTCAGCGATCACCGTGAGTAGCGCAGTGGCGTCCATGTTCGCGCCGAACGCGGGTTTACCGGGTTGGAGCTGCGCCCCGGCGGCCAGCGGGCCGATCAGGAGCGGGTCGAAGCCGAGTTCGTTGATGAGCGCGGCAACTAGCGCGTTGTCTTCGGCGTCATCGCCTGCGATGGCTACGGCTTTCCGCCCTGGCGCTCCAGCTGGGCGGGCACCAGCTTCGAGGTCGTGGTAGCCCACGTGGTTCAGGGCCTTCACGACGCGGGCGTTCGTCAGGTAGGCGCTGACGATCTCGCTGCTCGTCGTGCTCGGGTCGTTGAGGTCATCTCTCACGCCGTCGGTTTCCCACCAATGGTTCATGGCGTCGATCACGAGCTTTCCCGCCAGTTCGGCTGCTGGGATGGTCTTGTACTTTCCCAGTGGCAGCGCGAGGATCACTATGTCGGCACCGCGGGCGGCCTCGGCGGGCCATACGGGCCGCGCGCCTGGTGTTAGCACCTCGGTGGTGAGGGCTATCTTGTCTGGGTCACCGGAGCCGGCGATGAGCACGTCGTGGCCGGCGGCTAGCGCTAGGCGCGCTAGCACCGTTCCGAACTTGCCAGCTCCTAGGATGCCGATGGTCATCGAGCCACTTGCTCCTTGGAGGCTTCCTCGGCCAGGAGCTCGCGTACGAGGGGCATCACTTCGGCGCCGAAGAGCTCAACCGTGCGCATGCGCGCGCTAGCCGGGACTTTCCCGCCGGTGGTGTAGATGAGGTCGAAGCGTCCAACGTCGAGGGCGGTCACGGCGCGGGCGATCTTGCGGGCCACCGTTTCGGGCGAACCGACGTAGAGCGAGCCGTGCGCGATCTCGGCCTCGTACTGCGCGCGGCTGTGCGGCGGCCAACCGCGTTCTCTACCGATGGAATCCATCAGCTCCTTGTAGCCGGGGAAGTGCAGCTCCTTGGCCTTCTCGTCGGTGTCGGCGATGAAGCCGGGCGAGTGCATGCCGACCGGCGATGCGGTGGTGCCGAGTTGGGCGGCTGCGCGCCTGTACAACTCGACGTATGGCGCGAACCGCTCTGGGGCGCCACCGATGATGGCGAGCATGAGCCCGAACCCGTAGCGCGCCGTGCGCACGACGGACTGCGGCGAACCGCCGACGCCGACCCACGTCTTGAGGCGCCCGGATTCGGTCTTCGGGAACACGTCCGCGCCTTCCAGTGGGGCGCGGGTGGTGCCGCTCCAGGTAACCGGCTTCTCGTCGAGCAGCATGTGGAACAGGTCGATCTTCTCGTCGAAGAGGAGCTCGTAGTCGGCGAGGTCGTAACCGAACAGCGGGAACGATTCGGTGAACGACCCGCGCCCGAGGATCACTTCCGCGCGGCCGTTCGAGAGGGCGTCGACCGTGGCGAAGCGCTCGAACACGCGCACGGGGTCGTCTGACGAGAGCACGGTCACGCCCGACGCCAGGCGGATGCGTTCCGTGCGCGTTGCGATGCCAGCGAGGACCGTCTCGGGTGAGGAGATCGAGAACTCGTGGCGGTGGTGCTCGCCTAGGGCGATCACGTCGATGCCGACCTGGTCGGCCACGACGGCCTCGTCGACGGTGGCCCTGATGGCCTTGGCGTAACTGACAACGTTGCCGTGGTCGTCTAGCGGGAGGTCGCCGAAACTGTCGATGCCGAACTCGATGTCGGCGATATCGATCTTGTCGCTCATGTTGTCGCTCCTAACGTGGGAGTTGTGGGGTTACTTCTGCGCACGGTCTATTTTGCGCAGCAGGCGCAGCAGTTCCTGCTGCTCGCTGGCGTCTAGTGCCGCCATGCGCTCCGCCTGCCAGCACTCGTGTTCCGGCACCGCTCTGGCGGTGAGGGCTTGGCCAGCGGGGGTGAGGTAGATGCGGTTGCTGCGGCCGTCGCGGCGGCGTTCGACCAGTTGCTTCTTCTCCAGGCCGTCGAGCAACTGGCAGACGTTGCCCTGGGTGACCAGGAGGCTGTCCGCGAGCTCCTGTTGGCTCGGGCCGGGGGCCGCTCCAACCTGCGCCAGTGCGTCGAATTGGGCTGGCGTGAGGTCGAACTCGCGGAGGTGGTCGGCAGCGGCGCGCTGCGTGCGGCTGACGACGCGCACCATGCGCAACCACGCCAATAGTGGCGGCGATCGCAGCACGCGTGATCTTGGGATGCGGTAGGGGCTCACTTCTTGCACGCCTTCAGTTTAGGTCTAAACTGTCGCTGGGTCAAGCTGCGCGAGGCGCTTGACGACCTAACACTTTAGGTCTAAAGTGAAAAAATCGGGGTTAGCCAGGCGCGGGCCGCTGCCCCTCTCACGAAGAGACGGCTACCGCCTCAAGGAGGCCAACCACATGCTTCAACTCACCGGAATCCACCACGTAAGCGCCCTCACCAACGACATCCAAGGCAACCACGACTTCTACACGGGCGTCATGGGTCTCAGGCTCGTCAAGAAGACCGTCAACCAAGACGACCCGAGCATGTATCACCTCTTCTACGCCGATGCACCCGGCTCTGCCGGCACGGACATGACCTTCTTCGACATGCCGCTGGCGGCCCGCGAGCGGCGCGGCAACCGCAGCATCAGCCGCACGACCTTCCGCGTGAACGGCGAAGCCAGCCTGCGCTATTGGGAGGAGCGGCTCGCAGCGCACGGCGTCAGCCATTCCGGCGTGACCAGGCGCGACGGGCGCCTCCACCTCGACTTCGAGGACAAGGACGGTTTCGTCGCCAGCTTGGTGGACGACGGCGGCGTAGGTGACGCGCACCCCTGGGACCTCAGCCCAGTACCAGCAGAACACCAGATCCGCGGCCTCGGGTACAGCGTCATTACGGTGCCGGAGCTTGGGCCAACCCACGACTTCCTCACCGGAGTCTTCAACCTGAGGGCCAGCCGCACGTACCCTCACCCTGAGTCTCCAAGTGACGCCGTGCACGTGTACTTGTTGCAAGGCGAAGGCCCCGCCGCAGAGGTGCATGTGGCCGTAAGGCCCGGACTTGGGCGCACGCGCTACGGCTCCGGCGGCGTGCACCACGTGGCGCTGCGCGTACCGAACGACGAGCAGTACCACCTCTGGACGCGGCGGCTCGAAGAGACCGGCATGGCGTTCAGCGGCGAGGTTGACCGCTACTACTTCCGCAGCCTCTACATCCGAGAGCCAGGCGGCATCCTCTTCGAGCTCGCCACGGACGGCCCAGGCTTCAGCAGCGACGAACCCACCGAAACCATGGGTCAAACGCTGGCGCTGCCACCGTTCCTCGAGCCGGACCGCGCGAAGATCGAGGCCAAGCTCAAGCCTCTCGGCGGCGGCATGATCACCCAAGCCGCGGCGCCGGTTAACGCCTGAAGGTAGCCGAGACCTCGCGGACGATGTCGAAGGCCGCCGCGTCGACGCGCTCGAAGCCGGTTACGAAGAAAAGCGTCTCCGTGAGGGCCTTGCCTGCCGGGCTGTCAGCTATGTCGATCATGCCCTGAGTGATCTGCTCGACGAGCTGCGGGTCGAGGCCCTCACGCACGACGATGCCGTCGTTCGGGATGTAATCGGAGTAACCGAGGATGCACACCACGTCCTTGACGTCCGGGTACTCGGCCTCGATGGTCTCGCGACCATCAGAACCCGCGTTGCCGCCGAAGGTGACGGCCACATCGACGTCGCCGTTGTAGACGGCGAGGGTAGCGGCATCGTGCGAGCCAGCGAAGATCGCTGTCATGTCCTTGTCTGGGTCTATGCCGTACGTGTTCTTGAGCGTCACGTACGGGAACTGGTAGCCAGAAGCTGAGCCAGGATCGACGAAGGCTATCGTCTTGCCGCGCAACTGTTCGAAGGAGGTGATGCCGCTATCGCAACGCACGTTGAACTGAGAACGGTATGCGGTGGCGCCCTCGCGCACCGATGCGAGGATGACGGTGGCGCCGTAGTTATCGATCGCCTGCACGATGGCGGCCGGCCCCATGAGCCCGATGTCGACGCGGCCCGTGCCGATGGCCTCTACGAGCCCGACGTAATCCGTGGCGATGAACGTCTCGACGGGGAGGCCCAACCGCTCTGCCAGCATGGCCGCGATGGGCTCCAAGTTGTCGATGATGACGTCCGCTTCGCGGCTAGGGATGATGCCGAAGATGAGCTTGCTAGGAACTTCGCCCTGCGCGCTGGCTTCGCCTAGCAGCAGTCCCGCGCAAACCACCATGGCGATCGCGGTAGAGAACAGTCGATTCACTAGGTCTCCTTCGACCTGTTACGTTTACAGGGTAACGAGCTAGCGGCTGGCCAGTTGCCGCGTATGTGCGCGAGCAGGTTAGCACGCGCAGGGCGGCGCCTCAGGCGGGCGACACGAGGGCGAGCACGGCGCCTGACTGCTCACGCGCAGGGTCGGTGCGCTCGGTGACGACGCGCACGGCCTTGCCGTTACTGAGGAACAGCGGCACGGCGCGCCCGCCATACTCCTCGAAGTAGTCGGCAAGCGAGTACTCCTCGCTAAGCTCCTGCTTCTCGATCACCGCTCCGGCCTCGTGCATCTCGCGCAGCACGTTGAACGACAGGTCCTCGCCCGCCAGCCAGATGCCCCGGCGGTCGCCTCCGAGGCGCTTCGCGCCGTCCTGCCGCAAGTTCGGTGCCAACTGATAGACGTTGGCCTTACCGAACTCGCGAGCGTACTTGACGGCAGTCAGCGCGTTGGCCTCGTCGTTGGAAGTCAGCGCCAGGAGCCTGCCGAGGCCTGCCATGCGCACCTGGTCATCGCTGCGGTCGGAGAGGAGGCTCCCGAAGTATGCGGGCAACCCAGCGGCGCGGGCGGCCTCCACGTTGAAGCTGTTGGTATCGGCGAGCATCACCGTGAGGCCCTCGCCAAGGAGGGCTTTGCCGATCTGACGCGCAACGCCGTGCGCGCCGAGCAGCAGGAAACCCTGCGGGTCCGGGTCGGCGACGCCAAGGCGCACGCCAAGCGGCTTCGCCGTCAAGCTGGCGAGCAGGACGGTACCGACGATGACGATGAACACTAGCGGTACGAGGTCGCCGGCACCGCTGATGCCGGCTGCCTTCAAGCGCACGGCGAAAAGCGACGTGACCGCGGCTGCCACGATTCCGCGCGGGCCGATCCAGGCGATGAACGCGCGCTCCTTCAGCGAGAGGCGCGAGCCGATGCTGCTTAGGAACACGTCGAGCGGTCGCAGCACGAAGATCACGACCAGCAACAGCACTAACGTGCGCCACGAGAGGACGGAGAGGAACGCGCCAAGCTCGATGTTCGCTGCGAGCGAGATGAACAGCATGCTGACGAACAAGACGGTGAGGTCCTCTTTGAACGACAGCAGCGAATCGAGGTCAGGCACGTTGGCGTTGGCGACGATGACGCCCATGACCACCGCCGCCAATAGGCCCGCCTCAGACGACAGGAAGTTTGTGAGGGTGAAGGTCGCGAACAGCAGCGCGAGCGCGGTCACGTTGATGAGGAAATCCGGGATGGCGCGCCGCTTGAGCAGCCAGGCCAACGCCAGGCCGCCAAGCGCGCCGAGGATAGCGCCGACGAACAAGAAGCGCCCGAGCAGCAAGGCGATCGTCAGCATCGACTCGTTGCGACTGTGCAAGATGATGGCTTCAAGCACCAGCACCGCGACTAGGGCGCCGA
Organism: Trueperaceae bacterium; assembly: GCA_035703635.1. Taxonomy (GTDB): domain Bacteria; phylum Deinococcota; class Deinococci; order Deinococcales; family Trueperaceae; genus JAAYYF01. The sequence goes on from DASSXV010000079.1 coordinate 30,408, forward strand.
CGGCGTCGATGACGATGCCCTCCCACCTGAGGACATTGCTGACCGCAGCGTTCGGCCTCACGATTCGGATGAGCGGCCCGATGACGGTCGGGCCAGTGACGATGATGAGCGAGCCGAACAGCAGCGCGAGTTGGAGGCTGAGCCCCATGACGAAGTAGCCGAGCGCCGCGCCGCCGATCCAAGTGACGAGCCCGCCCCACGTGACGAGGTTCAGCACTACCCTGCGCGTTTCGCGGATCTCGCTGAACCGCAACGTCAAGCCGCCCTCGAAGAGGATCAGTCCGACAGCCAAAGACACTAGAGGAAAGAAGAGCGTTGAAGGAAAGAGTTGATCTGGCTGCACCCACTGCAGGACGGGGCCAACGACGAATCCGACGGCGAGTAGGAACAAGATGGCAGGTACCCTCACGAACCAGGCCAACCACTGTGAAGCAACACCCAGAGCGATGATGGCCGCGATGGCTAGTGATGGCATCTGCATGAAGATCTCGTGCATGTGAGTAAGTTTCGCCTTTAGTGGGAGTTTAGTCGAGGGGCTTGAAACCCGCGAACGCTGCGCCGCTCGTGGTAGCGGCACCCGCGTGAGCATCGTGCCGCTCGAGTGATGAAGGCCTGCGCGTACAATCCTGGCGTGGAAGCCAGACTGAACTTCATCACCCTGGCCGTCAGGGACCTTAGCGCCGCACGCGCCTTTTACGTCGACGGCTTAGGTTGGCAACCGGCGTTATGGGTACCGAACGAGGTCCTGTTCATTCGTCTGTCGCCGACCCTGTGCCTTTCCCTGTGGAACGCGGCCGAGTTCGAGGCCGAGGTCGGCCGCCTGAGCGGCCCCGACGGCCTTGCGCCCTTCGCGCTCGCTCACAACGTGCCGCACGAGGCGGAGGTGGACGCGGTGTTGGCCGATGCCGTCCGGGCGGGCGGCACGCTCTTAAAGGCCGCCGTCAAACGCGAGTGGGGTGGCTACTCTGGCTACTTCCGCGACACAGAAGGCTTCGTGTGGGAAGTTGCGCACAACCCGGGCCCCATCGGCGTGGAGCTCATGGCGGCAACCGCTGCGCCCGCGGGTGGGGAGGCGGCTGTGGAGGTGATCCGCTCGCGCCGCTCCGTGGCCCAAGGCCGCCTCTTAGCTGGCCCTGGACTGGACCATGCTGAGGTGGTGCTGGCCGTCGAGTCTGCCCGGTGGGCGCCGAACCACAAGCGCACGGAGCCGTGGCGCTTCTACCGCCTAGACGGAGCGCGGCAGCGGCGCCTTGCCGACTTATGGGCGGAGCAGCTCGAGAGGACGGGCTCCAAGCCGGAGCGTGTCGAGGCCAAGCGGACCCAGTGGGCGAGCGCGCCGGGAGTGGTGGTCGTCACCTGCACTAGTTCGGCCACGGCGGACGAGAAGACGCGGCTCGAGGACTACGCCGCCACCGCTTGCGCGGTGCAGAACTTCTGCCTGCACTTGTGGGCAAAGGGGATCGCCACCAAGTGGTCGACGGCTGCCGTCGAGGAGCACGAGGAGTTCTGGCGGCTCCTCGGTCATGACCACGAACCGGCCGACACGCGCGTTGTGGCGCTCGTGTTCTACGGGTTAGCCGCGGAACTACCCAAGGCGCACCGCAGGCTTGCCGCGCAGGATGTGCTCGTCGATTACCGCGCGTAGCCGAGGTGGGCTAGCGGTAGTAGCCTTCACGCAGCACTACGCCGTGCTCGACCCACGCCCTCAGGCCCAGCAGCATCCCGGTCCACCCCTCGCAGTTGCCGAAAGCCGACTGCGCCCCGGCCGGAGTGGGGAGCCACGCCGCCTCAGTGATGGTCACGAGCGTGCGTGTGTTGCCGTCGAGCGGCTCGAACTTGAAGTCGACTTGGTTGCTGCCCGACGGGTTGCTGCTGTGAGCACCGCCCCAGGCGATCGTCAGGCTCCGCGGCGGCTCGGCGGCCAGCACGGTCACCGGGAAGGCGCCCGGGAAGTCGTGGAAGTCCCACGTTACGGCCTTGCCGACCTCGAGCCGCCCAGAGGCGCCTCCGGTGGTGAAGTACTGCGAAAGCTTAGCTGGGTCGGCGACGCACTCGTAAACCTCTTCGCACGGCCTGGAAATGCGCCCCGTGACGGTGAACCGCAGGTCAGTCAACGCGCCTTGGTCCTTGGGTAGGTCTGCCATGGCCACTTTCTAGCACTAAAGCGCGCGTTCGCGCTGGCGGTATGGCGAACTAGCGGTCTGCCAGCGGCTCGATCACGCTGTCCAAACCCCGCACCACCCCAACGAGCGTTCCAACCCGCCGCACCGCCAACAGCGCCCCGTCGACGTACGGCTCCGCGCTTGGGCCAGCGTCGTGGCGGATGCTTAGGCGTTGGTCTGCCATGCCGAAGACGGCCTCGACCCCTACGGTGTAACCGGGCAGCCTGACCGAGTGAACCTGGGCGCCGCCGAGCGTCGCGCCGCGCGCGGCGTGCTCGCCTACCGTCTGGTCGACCGGAATGGGCGGTTCGTTGTGGCCGGCGGCCGCAAGGCGGCTGGCCAGTTCCCGCGCCGTTCCGCTTGGCGCGTCTTCCTTCAGGGCGCTTGCGTAGTCGATGATCTCCCAGTTGGGAATCAGCCGCGCTGCCATCTCAGCGAACTTCTGGAGCAGGACAACGGTGAGGGCGAAGTTGCCTACCGCAAGCACGCCGCGACCTGCGGCGGTGGCTGCCGCGTCGAGCTCCGCGTAATCGGCATCTGTCAGGCCAGAGGTGCCGATCACTACGTTGGCGCCGTACTCGAGGGCGGTCAGGACGTTCCCTTTCGCCACGCCCGGCTTCGTGTACTCGACGAACACGTCGCAGTGGTGCGCCGCCAGCGCCTCCCTTGCCGTGCCATAGACAGGCGCAACGATGGCGGGGTCTCCAAGTACGCTACCGAGCGGCGTGCCTGCGGCCGAACGCGCGACCGCGGCCACTAGCTGGAGGTCGGCGCTTCTCGTGATGGCGCGGGCGAGGGCCGAGCCAGCCCAACCGGTGGCGCCGGCGAGGCATACGCTGATGTGCGTCATGCCAGCTACCTTAGCGCGCCACCAGCGTGCCTAGTTGGACGCGCATGGGCTTGTTGGCAACACACGAATGTAGGCAGCACCGAGTAGAGTTGCTGGTCGGTGCGGGTAGGGAACCCCACCATCACCACTTAGTTGACGCGGCAGCTCGCGCTGACGTCCGATAAAGGTCCGCATGAACAGCAGGTACACGTTAGGGCTTCTTCTGGCACTCTCCTCGGCCGCCGCCTTCGGCACTTCAGGCTCGTTCGCCAAAGGCCTGCTGGTGGCAGGCTGGACGCCGGCGGCCGCCGTGACTTGGCGAGTTGGCGTCGGCGCGCTGGCCTTGGCCATCCCGGCCATGATCGCCATGCGTGGCCGCTGGCACTTGCTGCGCCGCGGTTGGCCGACCATCGTCCTCTTCGGCTTGATCGCCGTTGCTGGCTGCCAGCTCGCCTACTTCCTCGCAGTCGAGCGCCTGTCGGTAGCCGTCGCGCTGCTCCTCGAGTACCTCGGCGTCGTGCTGGTCGTCGGGTGGTTGTGGTTGCGGCGCGGGCAGCGCCCAAGGCCGCTCACGGTGGTGGGCGCAGGCGTTGCCATCGTTGGCCTCGTGTTCGTTCTCGACGTCTTCGGCGCCATCTCCGTCGACCTGGTCGGCGTGTTCTGGGGCGTCGCGGCCGCGTTCGGACTCGCGACCTTCTTCGTGATCTCTGCCGATGAAAGCCATGGGTTGCCCGTGATAACGGTCTCGGCAGGTGGGCTGCTGGTCGGCGCAGTTGCCTTACTCATCGCCGGCGCGCTGGGCGTCACCCCGATGGCGTGGAACACCGACCCCGTGCTCCTGGCGGGCGTGCAAGTGCCGTGGTGGCTCGACGTCGCTGGGCTCGGGTTGTTCGCAGCGGCCTTCGCGTACTTGGCTGGCGTGTTCGCCAGCAGGCGCCTAGGGTCCAAGCTCGCCTCGTTCGTCGGCCTCTCGGAAGTACTCTTCGCCGTGGTTTGGGCGTGGTTGTTGCTCGGTGAGTTGCCGCGGCTAGTGCAACTCCTCGGCGGCCTGCTCATCTTGGCCGGGGTGGTGCTAGTGAAACTCGACGAGGGCAACGCACCTGCCGAGGCGGCGCTCGCCACTCCAACTGACGAAGCGGCCGTCGTCGCGGCGCCAGTCCGCGCCGGCTACCGCGAGTGAGCCTCCTCCAGAAGCTCATAGGGGCGGGGCTTCGGCCGCACGTGAAGCGGCGTGCGCGCGGGGTGACCCTTGAACAGGCGGCAGTCAACCTGGAGAAGTCACGCGATGAGCTGAGGCCGCGCATCATGAACGCAACCGACACGCCGGGCAACCGCGAGGCGCTCAACCACTGGATCGGCATCGAACGTTGGAGTCAGAACCGGCTGCGGGTGGCTCGAGGCGCACCGTTCGTCGAGGACCGCTACCGCGGCTACCGCATGCCAGAGGGAAGCTCGCTGACGGACTTGCAGGCGCAGTTCTTCGCCGTGCGTGACGATTCCATCGCCATGGCGCACGAGTTGGCCCGCACGGGGGTAGCCCCGACCCTCACGATCAAGCACAACGACCTCGGCGAACTGACGGTCGTCGAGTGGCTCACGTACATGGAAGACCACCCGCGCCGCGAGATCATCCGCCTGCGAGGACGCTAACTCCGGTCTGACGACGCCCGTGCCGCCGGTGCTAGATTAGGGGCGCAAGGCAAGTACCTCGCTACCCCGAAAGGTTGGTCCCCCCGATGACCTGGTTGAACCCCAAGCGCGTGCTGATCGTCCTCGCCGCCTTCCTGCTTGCCGCACCTGCGATCGCGCAAGACACGCCGGTCAAGGGCGGAACCGCCATCGTGGTGCTCGGCTCGGACCCGGAGCACCTCAACCCGGGCATCAGCACGAGTTACCCGGTCGGCGCCGTCGGCGTCAACGTCTTCAGCGGCCTGGTGCGCTTGGCGGCGGACGGTCGCCCAGAAGGCGATCTGGCAGCCAGCTGGACGGTGTCGAGCGACAACCTCGTCTACACCTTCACGCTGCGTGAAGCGAACTTCCACGACGGCACGCCCGTTACTAGCGCCGACGTCGTTTACTCCATGATCGAGGTCGAGGCCCCCAACCACGGCCGCTTCAAGACGGCGTACGACAAGATCGCCTCCATCGAGGCGCCAGACGCGGCGACCGTCGTCATCACCCTCAAGGAGCCGTTCGCGCCGCTCCTCAGCCTGCTGACGGTCTTCGACGCCGCCGTCCTGCCGAAGCACGTTTACGAGAACACCGACGCCCTGACCAACCCGGCCAACAACGCGCCGATCGGCAGCGGGCCGTTCAAGTTCGCCAACTGGGTCCGCGGCGAACGCGTCGAGATCGTGCGCAACGACGACTACTTCCTGGAACCAGCGCTGCTCGACAAGGTCATCTTCCGCATCGTTCCTCAGGACGTGGCTCGCTCCACTGCCCTCGAAGTCGGCGAAGCCGACTTGCTGTGGGGCTTCTACATGCCGCCAGCCGACCTTCCGCGCCTCGAGGCCGACCCGAACATCAACACGTGGACGGGCATCACCATCCCGGCGCTCTACTTCGTGTTCATCAACAACAACACCCCAGGGCTAGATGACGCGCGCGTGCGCCAGGCCATCATGTACGCCATCGACCGCGATCAGATCGTCGAGCAGGCGCAAGGCGGACTCGGCCAGGCTGGTTCCGGCCCGTTCGGCGCCGGCTTCGCTTACGCGTACGACGAGGCGACCGACTACCGCACCCTCTACCCGTACGACCCAACCAAGGCCAAGGAACTCCTCGCGGATGCCGGCGTGACCGACCTCAAGCTCCGCTACGTCTACGACTCCGCGCGCGGCGCCTTCGCTGCCGCAGGCGACATCATGCGCGACCAACTGCGGCAAGTCGGCATCGACCTCGTGCTGCAACCGGCCGAACGCGCCGTCATGGTCGACCGCGTCTACAAGGGCGACTACGACCTCAGCATGCAGTCGTTCACGTCGGGCGGCGACCCCGCCATCGGTTACCACCGCATCTACCACAGCGCCGAAGCCGGCACGCCGTTCGTCAACGCGACCGGCTACGCCAACCCAGACGTGGACGCGTGGCTCGCGGAAGCGGGTGGCCTAGCAGATCAAGACGCCCGCGCCACGTACTACCGTCAGATCGACGAGGTGATCGCCGCGGACGTGCCCGTCATGGTCATGTTCGACGAGCTCGCCTCTGAGGCGTCCTCCGCTGGCCTACGCGGCATGCGCACCCTCCTCGACCAGCGCGACGGCCTCGAGTTCTTGTGGTTCGCCAAGCCTTGAGAGAGCTCGGGCGCTAGCTCAACAGTTGTGGCGGCCGAAGGCGGAGGCAACGGCTTAGCGGTATACGCGCTGCGGCGGGCGGTGAACGCCATCCCCTTGATCCTGGGGGTGGTCGTGGTCAACTTCGTGCTCATAGCGCTGGCGCCGGGCGACCCGGTCACCTCGCTGATAGGCGAGTACCCGGCCCCGCCTGAGTACGTCGAACGTGTCAGGCGAGACTTCGGCCTCGACCGCAGCCTGCCGGAGCGGCTTGGCCTCTACCTAGTGAACGTGGCGAAGGGGGACCTCGGGTTCTCCTTCGCCAACCGCCAACCCGTCCTCGACCTCCTACTCCAACGCCTCGGCCGCACCCTCGTCCTCATGCTGAGCACCGTGGTGGTAGCCACTGGTGTTGGCCTTCTGCTCGGCGTCCTCTCGGCGAGGAAGCCTGGTTCGCTCACGGACCGCGGCGCGACCGGCTTCGCGTTGCTCGGCTACGCCGTGCCGGAGTTCTGGCTAGGTCAACTACTTATCTTGGTGTTCGCCGTCTCGTTAGGTTGGCTGCCTGCTGGTGGGTTCAGGAGCGTGCGGGTCGATTACACGGGCTTCGCGGCCGTGCTCGACACCATGAAGCACATGATCCTGCCGATGGCGGCGCTGTCCTTCAGGTACATGGCCATAACCACGCGCCTCACGCGCGCCTCGCTCCTCGAGGTCATGAGCGCGCAGTACATCGTCGCGGCGCGCGGGCGGGGGCTCTCCGAGAACGCCGTGCTGTGGCGGCACGCGCTAAGGGCCGCCGCCCTCCCCGTAGTCACCGTCATCGGCTATAACTTCGCTTTCATCGTCGCAGGCTCTGCATTGGTCGAGACGGTGTTCGGTTGGCCAGGCATCGGGCGGCTCATGTACGACTCGATCTACACGCGCGACTACCCGGTGCTGCTAGGCATACTGCTCTTCGTATCTGTGACGGTCATCATCGTCAACCTCATCACGGACGCGCTCTACGCCGTTCTCGACCCGCGCGTGAGGTACTGATGGACGACGCAGCAAGAGCGGCCGAAGCCACCGAAGTCACTGAAGTTCGGCAAGCGGGGCGCTCTAACGCTTTCGCCGCCTGGCGCCGTTTCAGGCGCAGCAGTTCCGGCGTGTTCGGGCTGGTGGTAGTTGCGCTGCTGGTGCTGACCGCCATCTTCGCCCCACTGCTGGCGCCGTTCGATCCGCACAGCACGTCGCGGGCGGCGTTCGCGCCGCCCTTCGCCTCGGGCCACTTCCTCGGCACGGACAACCTCGGCCGCGACATCCTCAGCCAGGTCATCTGGGGCTCCCGCGTATCGCTGCTCGTCGGCCTGGCCGCAGCGGCCACGGCCACGCTCATCGGCGTAGCCGTCGGAGCGCTAGCCGGCTACCTCGGCGGTTGGTTCGACGAACTCCTCATGCGCGTCACGGAGTTCTTCCAGGTCATCCCGCGCTTCGTGCTTGCGCTCATCGTCGTAGCCTTCTTCGGCTCCGGCCTGCTCAACCTCATCCTCGTCATCGGCCTCCTAAGCTGGCCGCAAACGGCGCGGCTGGTGCGCAGCCAGTACCTCAGCCACAAGACCCTGCCGTACGTGGACGCTGGCCGAGCGTTGGGTATGCGCAACGCGCGGCTCATGTTCATGCAGATCCTCCCTAACGTCATGGGCCCCGTCCTCGTGGTGGCCTCACTCGACGTTGCCCAGGCCATCCTGCTAGAGGCGAGCCTCGGCTTCTTCGGGCTAGGCGACCCGAACCTCACTAGTTGGGGTGGCATGCTGAACAGCGCTCAGACGTTCATCCGCCGCGCGTGGTGGATGAGCGTGTTCCCAGGCATCGGCATTACGTTGGCCGTGCTTGGCTTCAACCTCTTCGGAGACGGCCTGACCGAGGCCTACGACCCGCGCATGGCGCCGCGCTGAACTGGCGCGCGTAGCGGGCGGTAAGGAGCAATAGTGATGTCGGACATTCAAAGGCACCTACGCGCCAAGACGGGCGACGTCGCACCGTACGTCCTCATCCCCGGCGACCCGGGCCGCGCCGAGCGCATAGCGGAGACGTTCGTCGACGCGCGGCTCATCGCACGCAACCGCGAGTACGTGATCTACACGGGCCGCACGCAGGCCGGGGCGCCGATCAGCGTCTGCTCGACTGGCATCGGCGGGCCATCGGCCTCCATCGCGCTTGAGGAGCTCGTGCGCATCGGCGCTACGCACTTCATCCGGGTAGGCTCGGCGGGCGGCAGGCAGCCCGCGACGCCCATCGGTTCCGTCGTGGTCGTGACCTCGGCGTTCCGCGGCGACGGCACCTCCCTCGATTACATCCCGCTCGGCTACCCAGCCGCCGCGGACATCGACGTCACGCTAGCCCTGCGCCACGCTGCCGCCGACTACCTCGGTCAGCGCGCCATCGAGGGCGTCGTATTCACGCGCGACGCCTTCTACCGCCGCGACGACGGCCTCAACGCGCGCCTTACCGACGCCGGCATCGTGGCCGCCGAGCAGGAGTGCTCGACCGTCTTCGTCATCGGTGCACTGCTCGGCGTGAAGGTCGGCGCCGTCCTAGGTACGGACTCGAACATCTACTTAGACCCGCAACCGACGCGCGAGGAGAAGGAAGCGCTATACAAGCGCGTCGAGATGGACACCATCCGCATCGCTACTGCTGCCGTCGACCGCCTCCACACTGAACGATGAAGCCGTTCGCACCTAGCCTCACGGCTCGCGACCTGCTGGTGAAGAACGCCATGCTCGTCGACGTCGTTACGCAGTCGAGTTACCGCGGGTGGTTCACCGTCCAAGGCGGTCGCTTCGTCGAGGTTGAGGCAGGCGACCCAACGCCAGCCGACCTGGCCGGGCTGAGCATCGCTAAGCAGCGCGACCTCGGCGGGGCGTGGGTGCAGCCAGGCATGCTCGACGTTCACATGCACATCGAGAGCAGCCTCGTCACCCCACGCCGCTTCGCCGAGGCGGCGCTGCCTCACGGCACCACCACCGTCTTGCAAGACCCACACGAGGTAGCCAACGTCGCTGGGGCCGCCGGTATCCGCTGGATGCTCGAGGCAAGCAGGGGTCTGCCGCAGCGCATGTTCACGGCCATCTCGAGCTGCGTGCCTGCCACGTCGGCGGACATCGAGACGCCAAACGCCTCCATCACGCCTGCCGAAGTTAGCGAGTTGGCGAGCGAGCCGGAGGTCATCGCCCTGGGTGAGGTGATGGACTACCAGGGGTTAGTGGCTGGCGACACCCACCTGCGCGCCATGGTGGCGGCGGCGAGCGCCGCCGGGCTGAGCATCGAGGGACACGTGCCGAGCCTAAGCGGCACAGCACTCTCGCGCTACGTTGCCAACGGCGTGCGCTCCGATCACACGCTAGCCAGCCCAGCGAAGCTCCTTGAGGAGTTGCGCAAGGGCCTGTGGGTGATGCTCCAGGAGAAGTCCCTCACGCTCGAGGTCGTCCAGACCGTAGCGGCGTTGCCTGACCGTAGCCGGATCCTCCTGATCACCGACGACGTCATGCCTGACCGGCTGCTAACAGGGCACGTCAGCCGGCTCGTCGACCTGGCGGTCGACCTCGGCTGGCCCGTACTAGACGCCATCGCGTCCGCCACCGTGCGTCCAGCCAGCTACCTTGGCATGCACGACCTTGGGCTGCTGGCCCCTGGAGCGCTCGCCGACTTCGTGGTTACGGACGACCTAGCCGCGTTCCCTCCGCGGGAGGTTCACGTGGCAGGCAAGCTCGTGGCCAAGGGGGGCGAGACCGTCGTGCCTTCCGTCTCGGCATCTTCGTTGGCGAGCGCGGCAGTTGGGCGCCCCACGTTCGTGCCAGGCAACGTTAGCGCGAAGGCGCTCCGCTTCCCAGGCCAGGCGGGCGCGCACTCAGTGTTGGCGCGGGTCATAGCCGTGAACCTCATCAACAGCTTCACGACGCTAAGCGAGCGGCAAGTCGACCTAGTTGACGGCCTGCCTGTCGACCCGGACATCGCGCTCGCGTGCGTGGTGCCGCGTGCGGCGTTGCAGCCCGGAGCCGGCAGTTATGAGCCCGCAGTCTGTCTCGTTGCTGGCACTGGCCTGCACCGCGGCGCGTACGCGTCGAGTTTCGCCCACGACAGTCATAACGTCTTCCTCTTCTGGCGCGACCCGCTAGCGCTCGCTAGATCACTCGCGGCGCTGGCTGGCGCCGGGGGCGGCATGGCGTTCACTGACGGCGAGGAGACGACCCTACTGCCGCTGCCGCTAGCTGGCTTGCTATCGGACGAGCCCGTCGGCGTGGTCGGGGCGCAGTTCGCCGCGCTAGAAGCGGCGCTGCGTGGCGCCGGCATGCACGTCAAGGCGCCCATCTTGCTCCTTACCCTTTTGCCGCTGAGCGTCAGTCCTGACTTCAAGGTGACGGACAAGGGCATCGTCGACGTGCAGGCGCGCCGCATCCTGGCGCCAACGGTGGCTTCATGAGTAACGCCGAGGCCGCCACCACCGCCATGCTGCTCCGACTGGTCGACCTCTGCCGCGTTCCCAGCCCAAGTCGGCAAGAGCGCCGCATCGCTGATCACCTGCGTGGCGAACTCGAGGCCATCGGCTTGACGGTCACGGAAGACGACGCCATGACGAGCACAGGCGGCGACGCAGGCAACCTCATCGCGCTCCTTGCGGGCGGCCTTCCTGAACGCATAGTGCTGGCGGCGCACATGGATACCGTGCCGCTAGTGCCTGGAGTGCCGTTGGCGCCAGAGGTCGAGGGGAGCGTCGTGCGGGCAGGGGGGAAGCAGGTCCTCGGGGCCGACGACAAGGCAGGCGTAAGTGTCGTACTCGACCTCCTCGAACGCGCGGCAGCCACGCCTTACGCCCAGCGCCCAACGCTCATCGCCGTCATCACCGTCTGCGAGGAACTCGGCCTGCTCGGCGCCAAGCACCTCGACGTCGCCGCTCTCCGCGCGGACTACGCCTACTCGTTCGACGGCGAGGTGCCAGTAGGGGAGCTGATAACCTCGGCAGTGTTCAAGGAGGACGTGACCATCACGGTCACCGGGCGGGCGGCGCACGCGGCACTAGAACCCGAGCGCGGCATTCACGCCATCAAGGCCGCCGCGGCAGTCGTGGAGGCCATTCCGCTTGGGCGCGTGGCCGACGATCAAGTCCTCAACATCGGCGCGATCACGGGCGGTGGAGCCACCAACGTCATTCCGGCCAGCGTGACCATGCGCGGCGAGCTGCGAGCGTTCAGCGCCGACCGGCTAGAAGAGTTGGCAGCCAACGTGAGCGCTCTCGCGACAGCCGCGGCAGCGCGGCACGGTGCGAGCGTGGCTATCGAGCGCCGCCACTTGTACGACGGCTACTCGTTGGCAAGCGACGCGGCTCCCATCAAGCGGTTAGCCGCCGCGGCCATGCGCCACGACGTGCAGCTCAAGACGGTCTCCTCGATAGGCGGGTCGGACACGAGCATCCTCAACCAGAAGGGCCTGCCGACCGTGAACGTTGGCATCGGCATGCACGACATCCATTCGGTCAACGAGTGGATAGACGCGAGCGACCTAGTGCGCGTCGTGGAGTGGGTAGGAACGGCGTTGGGGCTCGCGGA
>DASSXV010000041.1:0-64285 GCA_035703635.1 Trueperaceae bacterium
AACGACAACGAGATGTCGATCAGCGAGAACGTCGGCGCCATCAACCATTACATGCGCACGTTGCAGGTGCAGCCGTGGTTCCAGCAGGCGGAGGACCGCGCCAAGCAGCGCCTCACGCGGCTGTGGGAGCCGCTAGCCGACATGGGCAGCCGCGCGAAGAAGGCAGCCCGGCGCTTCTTCGACCCGGCAAGCAACAACCCCTTCCACGCCATGGGCGTGCGTTACGTGGGGCCGATAGACGGGCACGACATCCCACAGTTGCTCTACTACTTGGCGAAGATCCGCGAACTCGACGGCCCGACCATGCTGCACATCGTCACGCGCAAAGGCAAGGGCTACAAGGCCGCCGAGAGCGACCCGATCGCGTGGCACGGCGCGTCCAGCTTCGACCCTGTTCACCCCGTTGCCAAGGGCGCCAGCTACACCTGGGCGAAGGCGTTCGGTGACGCCGCCAGCGCCCTGGCCGCAGCCGACGACCGCGTATGGGTGATTACGCCAGCCATGCGCGAGGGCAGCGGCCTGGTCGACTACAGCAAGGAGCACCCGGAGCGCTACATCGACGTTGGCATCGCCGAGGACGTAGCCGTCACCCTTGGCGCGGGGCTGGCATTAAGGGGCGAGAAGCCCATCGTGGCCATCTACTCCACGTTCCTGCAGCGCGGCTTCGACCAAGTCATCCACGACGTTGCCCTCGAAGAGTTGGACGTGGTGTTCGCCATCGACCGCGCGGGCCTGGTCGGCGGCGACGGCGCCACCCACCAAGGCGTCTACGACCTCGCCTACCTGCGGACCATCCCGCACGTAAGCGTGGGCATGCCGAAGGACGCCAGCGAGATGCGCGGCATGCTCAAAGCCGCCATCCGCCTCGGCGGCCCCAAGGCCATCCGCTGGCCACGCGGTGGCGTGAAAGCCGCCCCGGAGCTTCCGGTGGCGGAGTGGCCAGAGGTCGCGTGGGGCACTTGGGAGCTCGTCAAGGACGGCAGCGAAGTGTTCGTCCTAGGGCTAGGGCCCACCCTCAGGTACGCCCTAGAAGCGGTAGGCGACAACCCGCGCGTCGGTGTCGTGAACGCGCGCTTCGTCAAACCACTCGACCGCGCCATGCTCGCCCGCATCGCAGGCACGGCGCGCACCATCATCACGGTCGAGGACCACACCGTCGTCGGCGGGTTAGGCAGCGCCGTGTTGGAGGCGCTCTCTGACCTCGGACTAAGCGTGCCTGTCGTGCGCCTCGGCATTCAGGACACTACCGTGCCGCATGGTGACCCGACCGCCCAGCACGAGGAGTACGGTTACGGTCCGCAGGCCATCCGCCGAGCGTTAGCGGACCTTGGGCAGTTCGCGGCAGGCAACGTCCGCGCGCGCTGACGCTCGTTGACACACCCAGCGCCAGCCAGGTATCCTACGCTTCGCCCTGGGGCCGGTAATACCGACCAGAACGGCACCAAGGCGAATCGCGGAGCCGTAGTGTAGCGGTTAGCATATCTGCCTGTCACGCAGAAGGTCGCGGGTTCAAATCCCGTCGGCTCCGCCAAGATCCGAGGGTCACAAGGGCGAGCGCACCCCTAAACGGAGCGCTCCCCGCGGCCCAAGGGCGCGGCCAGGTAGCTCAGTCGGTAGAGCATGCGACTGAAAATCGCAGTGTCGGCAGTTCAATTCTGCCCCTGGCCACCAGAGTTCGTGGGCGCCGCCTTCCCTAACGGGCGGGCGGCGCAACACCTACGAACCGAGCAGAAGCGCGCGACCCCCGCACAAGCAGGCCGCGCCAATGTAGCTCAGCGGTAGAGCAGCCGATTCGTAATCGGCAGGTCGTCGGTTCAAATCCGACCATTGGCTCCACTGAGGAACCCCGTCCAGGCTGCAAGTGCTGGACGGGGTTCTCGCACGTAGCCTCTCGCGCCCCGGGTGGGCCGTTTCGCCGCCCTACGCCCGCATCTCCTGGTGTGCGCCGACGCCTGGAGAGGGGTGGCGTTGTTGGTGCGCCGCTACACGTGGGTGTAGTGTGGCGCGTGATGTCGTTTTCCTGGCGTTCTCTCGTTATCGGGTTGGCAGGCGGTTTCTTCGGCAGCATGGTCGGCCTTGGCGGCGCGGTCATCATCATTCCCTTGCTCACTGGCTGGGCCAAGGTCAGCCAGCACAAGGCGCACGCTACCAGCCTCGTCGCCGTCGTCTTCACCGGCCTCATCGGGGCAGCGGCGTACGCGGGCGGTGGCGCGCTCGACTGGGGCATCGCCGTGCCCGTCGCCATCGCCGCCGTAATCACCTCGACGGTCGCCGCAGCGTACTCGTCGCGCGTGCCTGCCGGGCTACTCAAGCGCATCTTCGGCGGGTTGTTGGTGGCCGCGGCCCTCGTGTTGATCCTCGGTTTCGAGATAAGCGGTCAGGGTATCGGTGGCGCGTGGCGCTTGCCTGCCGCCGTGGTGCTCGGCCTCATGTCTGGCACGCTTACGGGGCTGTTGGGCATCGGCGGCGGCGCCTTCGTCGTACCGCTGCTCGTGTTCGCCTTCGGACTCGACCAGCACCTCGCCCAAGGCACGAGCCTGGCCGTCATGATCCCTGCTGGTATAGCCGGCACGGTGGTTCACGCCACCAACCGCCGCATCGACCTTCGGCTCGTCGTCGGGCTGATCATCGGCGTTGCCATCGGCGCTTTCGGTGGCGGCAAGTTGGCGTTGCTCACCCCGGAGCGGCCGCTGCAGATCATCTTCGGCATCATTCTCTTGTGGACTGGCGCGCGCTACCTCAGACCCACGCCGAAAGCGAGCAAGGCTAACTGAGCGGCGCGGCCTGAAGCCTGTTACAACTGGTGAGTATGCCCGAGGCGCCGCGCACAAGACGAGGACCAGACCTCACTGTCAACCCGGTGTCCGCGGTTAGAGGCGGGCTGACGCCGTCGCTATGGGACCTACTCGCGTTCGCCACCCTGTTGGCGGTTTTCGTCCTCATCGGCTTCGGCACTCGCGGGGTCTTCGGTACCTTGGAGGAGTCGGCGGCCAAGGCCGTCTCCCTCGATCCACGCCAACTACCGTGGTTCGCGGCGCGCACGAGCCTGAGGATGATCATCGCGCTCGTCGTCTCGACCCTCTTCACCCTCGGCTACGCCACGCTGGCCGCGAAGAACCGCCGCGCCCGCACGTTCCTCTTGCCGCTCCTCGACATCCTGCAGTCCGTGCCCATCCTCGGCTTCGTCTCCGCCGTCGTCGTGCTGTTCATGAACCTAACGCCGGGGCGCGTGCTCGGCGCGGAGCTGGTTGCCGTCTTCGCCATCTTCACCAGCCAGGTCTGGAACATGACGTACAGCCTCTACCACTCGCTGATCACGGTGCCGCGCGAGCTAGAGGAGATGGCGCACTCGTTCCGCCTCAGTCCATGGATGAGGTTCTGGCGCGTCGAACTGCCGTTCGCCATGCCCGCGCTCGTGTGGAACGCCATGATGTCGATGTCGGGCGGCTGGTTCTTCGTCGTGGCTGCCGAGTCGATCTCCGTCGGGCGCTCCAGCGTTGCCCTGCCCGGCGTCGGCACTTACATCGCATCCGCATTGGGGGCCAGCGACCTCGGCGCGGTCGGCTGGGCGGTGCTAACGATGGCCGTCGTGATCCTGCTGTACGACGTCTTCCTGTTCAGGCCGCTCGTGGCTTGGTCCTCGCGTTTCCATTACGACACCTCGGCCACCACTCAGGTGGCCCCACGCTCGTTGGTACTTGAGGCCCTGCGCCGCGCGCGCTGGGTCAGCGCCATCCGCGGTCCCCTCGCGCGGTTAGGCCGCGGCAGGCCTGGCGGGCGGGTGCAGCGCCCCATGGCGAAGGCGCCGAGCGCCGCCATAGTCAGGCGCACCGACCGGCTCTGGGGCGCGCTCGCCGCGCTCGTCACCGTGGCAGCGCTCTGGTTGGTCGTGCGCTACCTCGCCACGGAGATCGCCTTCGACGAGGTCCTGCACGTCCTCCTCCTAGGTGTCTATACGATGCTGAGGGTGTTCGTGCTCGTCGCGCTCGCCAGCCTCATCTGGGTGCCGATCGGCGTGCAGGTGGGCCTGCGACCGCGGCTGACCGCGATCGTGCAGCCTTTGGCGCAGTTCTTCGCGGCGTTCCCGGCCAACCTGCTCTTCCCGGTGGCGGTGTGGGCCATCGTCCGATACCAGCTAGACCCCAACATCTGGCTCAGCCCCCTCATGATCCTCGGATCGCAGTGGTACATCCTTTTCAACGTCACGGCCGGGGCTTCCGGTATTCCGGGTGAGCTGCGGGACGTGAGCGCCAACCTGCAGCTCAGGGGCGGGCTGTGGTGGCGCAAGCTAGCGCTGCCCGCCGTCTTCCCAACCTTCATCACCGGCGCCATCACGGCGTCAGGCGGTGCCTGGAACGCCAGCATCGTCGCCGAGTTCGTACACTGGGGCGACACGACGGTCGAGGCGGCCGGCCTTGGGACGTACATCGTGGCCGCCACGAACGCTGGCGATCAACCGCGCATCATCCTCGGCATCGCGGTCATGAGCCTCTTCGTGATCGTCACCAATCGGGCCATCTGGCAGCCACTACAGCGGCGCGCGAGCGAACGCTTCCGGTTAGCGTGAGGTGAGTTGTGACGACCCGGGTAACAGTTCGGCTCGAAGGCGTAGGCAAGAGCTTCGAGCGCGCCGGCGCCAAGCCGCTTGCCGTACTCGAGGGTGTAGACCTCGAGCTGCGGCACGGTGAGATCCTTGGCATCCTCGGGCGCTCAGGCTCGGGCAAGAGCACGCTGCTACGCATGATCGCCGGTTTGACGCCAGCTACGAGCGGTGCGGTGACGTTCAACGGCAAGCCCGTGACGGGGCCACCGCCGGGAGTAGCCATGGTGTTCCAGAGTTTCGCGCTGATGCCGTGGCTTACCGTCCTGGAGAACGTGCAGCTCGGGCTGGAGGCGCTAGGCACCCCGGCGGCGGAAGTGCGTTCGCGTTCAGTCGCCGCGATCGACCTCATCGGGCTCGACGGCTTCGAGCAGGCCTACCCGCGGGAGCTGTCAGGAGGCATGCGGCAACGCGTTGGCATCGCCAGAGCGCTGGTCGTCAACCCGGAAGTGCTTCTCATGGACGAACCGTTCTCCGCCCTCGACGTCCTGACTGCGGAAACGCTGCGCACGGACCTGCTCGACCTGTGGAGCGCCGGGAACCTGCCGATCGGCACCATCGTGCTGGTCACGCACTCGATCGAGGAAGCCGTGCTCATGTGCGACCGCGTAGTGGTGTTCTCAAGTAAGCCGGGGCGCGTCGTTGCCGAACTGCCGATAGAACTACCGCGCCCACGCGACCGTACAGACCAGGAGTTCGCGCACCTCGTCGAGCGCCTCTACGCCGAACTCGCTGGCGGGCTGGGCGCCGCGGCGCCACGTCACGTGGCCACCAAAGCGGTCAAAGCGCCGCTTTCCACCCACCTGCCGGAAGTGTCGACTGGCCTCATGGCCGGCCTCCTCGAGGCGCTAGACGCTCCGCCGTTCTCCGGCCGCGCCGACCTGCCCGTGCTAGCCACCACCTTGCGCATGGAGGTCGACGATCTCTTCCCGGTCGCCGACGTACTGCACCTCCTCGGGTTCGGTCGCCTCGAAGATGGTGACCTCGTCCTCACCAACTTGGGCTCGCAGTTCGCGGAGGCGGACGTCGACGAGCGCAAGGAGCTCTTCGGCCGCCAGCTGATCGCCAACGTCGAGCTGATCGGCCACGTGCTGCAGGTGCTAAACGAGCGCAGCGACCACCGCGCGCCTTACGCCCGCTTCAGTGCGGAACTCGAGGACCACCTCGCCCCGTTCGCGGCGGAGGAGACGCTGCGCACCGCCATCACCTGGGGTAGGTATGCCGAACTCCTCAGTTACGACGACCGGTCTCATATGCTTGGACTAGAGGACGTGACGGCATGAGTTCAACTGCTGTGCACCGTAAGTCCGGGTTACGCGAACCAGTCAACGCCATAACGCACATGGTTGGAGCCGGGCTGGCGCTGGCCGCGACCGTGGCGTTGGTCGTGCTGGCTTGGGGCAACGGGCTGGCGTTGGTGGCGTTCATCGTCTACGGCCTGTCGTCAGTCATACTGTTCACCGCGAGCACCTTGCTGCACGCCATCACGGCCGAGCCGCCAGTCGAGCGCTGGCTCAGGCGCCTCGACCACGGCGCCATCTACCTGCTCATCGCTGGTTCCTACACGCCCATAACCTTGGTGGCGCTGCAACCGGAGTACGCGACGTGGGGTTGGGCGCTCTTCGGGCTCGTGTGGCTGTGCGCGGTTGGCGGCCTGCTCTTCAAGACGTTCTGGCTGGGAGCACCGCGCTGGCTGAGCACTGCGCTCTACCTGGCGATGGGGTGGCTCCTCGTCATAGCCATCGTGCCAGTAGCGCGCTCGCTAGGCACGACCAACATGGTGTTCTTGGCGTTGGGTGGGGTGTTCTATAGCGTTGGCGCCGTCATCTACGGCGGCAAACGGCCCAGGTTGTGGCCCAACGTGTTCGGCTACCACGAGCTTTGGCACTTGTTCGTTCTAGCGGGTTGGGGTAGCCATCTCGTGATAATGCTGCGCCTCGCAGCCGCCGCTGGTGCGTGAGAGGCGCAGTCGCTAACGCAACTAGAAGCGCTCGGTGATGCTCTTCATCTCCATGAAGTTCTTGAGGTAGTCGGGGCCGCCGGCCTTGGTGTTCGAGCCGGACATCTTGAAGCCGCCGAACGGTTGCACGCCGACGAGCGCGCCCGTGATCTTCCTGTTGAGGTAGAGGTTGCCTGCCTGGAAGTCGGCGCGGGCGCGGGCGAGGCGCTCACGGTCCTTGCTGATCACGCCACCCGTTAATGCGTAGACGCTGCCGTTGACGATCTCGAGGGCGTGGTCGAAGTCGCGGGCGCGCAGCACGGCTAAGACTGGTCCGAAGATCTCGTCGCACGCGATGCTTGCACCTACCGGCACGTCAGCGAACACGGTAGGGGCGATGTACCAACCGTTGCCCTCGGCCGCCGTTCCGCCTGCCACCAGGCGCGCTTCCGACTTGCCAGCCTCGATGTAACCCAAGATCTTCTGGTACTGGCGCTCGTTGATGACCGCCGCCACGTCGTGGTTCTCGTCGGCCGGGCCGATGCTCAGCTTCTCCGTTAGGACGCGGACGCGCTCGACGACTTCGTCGTGAACCTCGTCGATGACGATGAGGCGGCTCAGCGCCGAGCACTTCTGGCCCTGGAACCCGAAGGCGCTCGTGACGGCCGCCTGGGCCGCGAGCTCGAGATCGGCCGTCTCGTCAACCACGAGGGCGTCCTTGCCGCCCATCTCGAGGAAGGTGCGTTTCAGCCACGACTGCCCGGGCTGCACCTTGGCTGCGCGCTCGAAGATGCGCACGCCAGTGGCGACCGAGCCGGTGAAGTTGATGAAGCGCGTGCGCGGGTGGTCGACGAGAGCGTCGCCAAGTACGGCGTCGTCCCCCGTCAGCAGGTTGATGACGCCGGCGGGGAAGCCAGCCTCAGCCACGAGCTCCATGAACTTGGCGCCGATGATCGGCGTGGCGGGCGACGGCTTGATGATGACCGTGTTGCCGACCACGACGGGCCCAACGGCGGTGCCGACCAAGATCGCGAGGAGGAAGTTCCACGGCGGGATGACCAAGCCGACGCCCATCGGCTGGAACACCGTAGTGTTCTCCTCGCCAGGGTAGTCGTAGGTCGGCAGCGGCTCGGCCAGCGGCAGGGCGATGCGAGCGTAGTACTCGCAGAAGTCGATGGCCTCCGCCACGTCTGCTATGGCCTCGAGGTAGTTCTTGGAGGCCTCGAAGACGAGCCAAGCGGCGAGCTCGTCGCGTCTGCGACGCATTATCGCGGCCAGTTTCACGAGGAGGCGTGCGCGGTCGGCCATACTCCAGCGCGACCAGGTGCCGTACGCCAGCCAGGCGGCGTCCATGGCCAACTCGATCTCACGAAGACCAGCCTTGCTTGCCCGCCCCACTAGGCGGTCCTTGCGCGAGGGGTCGTAAGACTCGAGGTACTCCCCAGTTGTAACGGGCGCACCGCCGATGGTAAGCGGGTAATCGCGGCCCAACTGGCCGCGCACGGACTCGAGCGCCTCCTTGAACGCGGCGAGAGTCGCGGGGTCCGAGTAATCGGCGAAAGGTTCGTTACGGTATGGCTCGAAGAGCATGATGGTCTCCTCCCGAGAGCGTCCGCGCCGGTACGACGGACGTGGTCCTGCTGTGGTGGTCAGCCGAACAGGCCGCGCACCACGAACGCTAGGTTGGCGGGGCGCTCGGCAAGTCGCCGACTGAAGTAGCCGTACCAGTCCGCACCGAACGGTACGTACACGCGGACGGGTACCCCCTGACCACTGAGGCGCTCCTGCAGTTGCGGTCTCACGCCGAAGAGCATCTGCACCTCGTGATGCTCGGGGCCAAGCTTGGCGCCCTTGGCGTAAGCGATCAGTTCGCGCAGTAGCCCCTCGTCGTGGGTGCCGATGTTGAGCTTCAGGCCGCCAGCAAGCGCCTGGTATGCCAGGTCGCGGTAGGCGTCCGCGACGCGGCTGACGTCCTGGATGGCGTCCGTCGGCGCCTCGCGGTATGCCCCCTTGACCAGCCGCAGGCCAGTGATGCTCGAGAACTCCGACGCTAGAGCGAGCATGCGCGCGAGGTCGTCCGGGGTGCGGTGCAGGTAACTCTGCAGCACGGTGCTGACGTGGTGGTGCCCAGCTCGGCGCAGGCGCTCATAGAGATCGAGGGTCCGGTCAACGTACGGGACGTTCTCCATGTCGAGGCAGACGTGGCCGCCGAGACTGCCGACGACGCCAACGACGTGCTCGGCCAACTCCCACGCCAACTCGCTGCTTACGCCGAGGCCGAGCTGCGTTGGCTTGACGCTCAGGTAAGGCTCGACGCCGGCAGCGTGCGCGACCCGCACGCTCTCCTCGATCGCGCGCGCCGTCCCGCGAGCAGCGGCCTCGGTGCCAACGAACTCACCGAGCAAGTCGAGGATGATCCCGCGGCCGCTGGCCTGGATCTTGAGGAGCGCCGGCACCGCCGTGGCGGCATCCTGACCAGCGACGAACCGCCCAACGCCGACGCGCCACCCATAACGGCTGATCGTCGCCTTGACGAACGGGGCGTCTGCCACGCCGAGGGTGATGTTGCGGTAAAGGGCTGCTGAGTTCATCGCGTCACCTCGATTGTAACCAGGGGAGCCGACCGCGCCCGTCCGCGCGAGCAGTCGAGTAAACATTCGAACAGTGGCAACAGGGGTGACGCTGCTACCTTGAAGGCAGCGTGTGAGGGCGGGTCCGAGCCTCGAAGCGAGGCGCGAACGCCGCTCGGTCGCCACCTGGAGGGCCAGCCGCAGATGTCGAGTAACCACTCGCTGTTCTCACACGACTACAACACTAACGGGGCCAGACCGTGAGGCTTTATTGTGTTCGCCACGGCGAAACTGACTGGGGCTTAGTGGAGTCGCGCGGCGCCAAGGGATGGGCGAAGGATTTCGCGCCCCTAACCGCGCTTGGCCGCTTGCAGATCGACACCATCGCCCGGGACTACCGGTTGCAGGAGGCGGAGGCCATCCTGTGCAGCACTTACACCCGAGCGCTTGAATCAGGAGCGCTCCTCAGCCGTGCCCTCAACAAGCCGTTGTTCGTCGAGCACGACTTGCACGAGTGGCTGCCGCAGAAGGACCCGTTCGGTGAGATCGACCCCAAGTCGTTCGAGCGCGCACGCCAGAGCCTGTCGGGCACCCGTATCGAGGAAGATGCGCCGTGGGAGTCGCTACAAGAGGTGCGCACCCGCGTCCTGGACGTGCTGCGGCGTTACCGGCGCTTCCAGTCGCTCGTGGTGGTGACGCATGGGGTCGTGATCGGGAGCCTCGCCGGTGTGCAACGCCTAGTCGACCACGCTGAGATCGTGCCGTTCGACCTCGACCTCGACCAACCGCTTGCGCCTGTCACGATGCGCCCAGGCGTCGTCAGGTGACGAAGGCGCTGCCTTCCAACAGGGTGCTAGTCGGCGACCTCGTGCGCCTCGAGCCGCTTACGCGCGCGCACGTGCCCGCGCTGCTCGAGATAGCGTTCGCTCACCCTGAGGAGTTCCGGCTCACCTCGACCCCCACCAACGACGCGGCCGCGGAGGCGTACTTCGGACCCGTCTTCGAGCAGCAGGCGCTAGGTGAGGCCCACCCAGTAGCGGTGATAGACGCTGCAGGGCGAGTGGTCGGCACGAGCAGGCTTAGCGAGGTCAACTTCAAGCACATGCGCTGCGAGCTTGGCTTCTCCTGGTACGACCCGGCCCTGTTCCGGACAGGCGTGAACATCGAATCGAAGCTCCTCATGCTGCGCTTCGCCTTCGAGGACCTCGGCATGCACCGCGTGCAGATCCACACGGACAGCCGCAACGTGCGCTCGCAACGCGCCATCCTTGCGCTGGGAGCCCGCTTCGAAGGGGTGCTGCGCCGCCACCAGGTCGCCAAGGACGGTTACGTCCGCGACACCCTCGTTTACGGCATAACGGACCTCGACTGGCCGGAAGTCGAGCCGCACCTCGAGGCGCGCCTCGCCAAGCGCATCGCGCAAGGCCCGAACGCCGCCTGACGCCGCCGAACCCTCGCCTGTCTGTGGTTAGCGGATACCGTGCAGGATCTCGTCTAGCCCCTGCGGGTCGGTGATGAACACTTCCTTCGGCCTCGTCTCGATGACGCCTTCAGACTCGAGCGCCTTGAGGGCGCGCGTCACCGTCTCGCGCGACGTGCCCGCGAGGTTAGCTAGCTCCTGGTGAGTGAGGCGCACGAGCGCGCGCTCGTTGTCGTGCTCGACTACCCCGCCCTGGAAGAGGCGCAGCAGCACGTAAGCTACGCGGCCCTGCGCGTCCTTGTACGACAAGATCTGCGACTCGTCGTCCATACCGCGCAGCCGCTCAGCCAGGGTGGCGTTGAGGTTGAGGCTGATGGTTGGGTAGTCGGCTATGAGCTTACGGAAGTCGTCATTGAAGAGCAGGTAGGCGTTAACGACACCGAGCGTGACGGCCGTGGCGCTGCGCGTCGACTCCCCGAGCAGCGCCATCTCACCGAAGTACGCCGGAGTTTGAAGGATGGCTAGCGTTTTCTCGTGACCCCCGAGGTCGACTTTGGACAGCTTCACCAGTCCGGACTCCAAGATGTACAGGGCTTCGCCCTTGTCGCCCTCTTGGAATACGGTCGTGTTCGGTTCATAGACGCGCTTGCGTACCGCCGCGGCCGCGATCTCGAGAGCGCGTTCCGGGGCATTCTGGAAGAGTGGCACGCGGCTTAGTAGCTGATGGAGATCAGTCAATTCCGGGTTGCTCACACCAACTCCAATTCGACCGCACCAGAGATTAGCTGTCTGCTCGGGCTAATTGCGGTTGCCACGTATAGTAACCCCGTGAGCCATGTCGTTGCGAGTTACGGTCTGGAACGCCGTTTCAAGGCGCCCGGCGGCGACGTCGTGGTGCTACGGGGCGCGGAGCTCGAGGTCAAAGAGGGCGAGGTAGTCGCGGTTCTCGGGCCGTCTGGTTCAGGGAAGAGCACCCTCCTGCACCTCCTAGGTGGCCTCGACCGGCCAGACGCTGGCGAGATCTACTGGGGCGACTTCCCGGTTCACGAGTACGCTCCACGAACTTTGGCCGCGCGGCGCGCCAACTACGTCGGGCTCGTCTTTCAGAACCATTACCTGTTACCAGATTTCACGCTCCTAGAGAACGTGACGATGCCTAGCCGCATCCTCGGCCGCCCTGACGAGGCGCGTGCGACGGCGCTGCTCGAGCGCGTCGGGCTGGGGGAGAGGCTGCATTTCTTGCCAAGCAAGGTGTCGGGTGGCGAACGCCAGCGCGCGGCGGTAGCCCGGGCATTGGCGCTCAAGCCGAAGCTGCTCTTAGCTGACGAGCCGACGGGTTCGCTCGATCACGCGCGGGCAGAGGAAGTCTTCTGGCTGCTTCTCGGCCTGGCAGCCGAGGAGCGCACGGCGATAGTCGCCGTGACTCACGACGAACGGCTGGTAGACAGCGCCGGGGTAAGGAAGCTGCGCCTCGTCGATGGTCTCCTCGTGCCAGCCCTCCAAACCGCCTCGCACCCACCGCTAGTCAACATCGCGAACTCCGACCCAGTCGAATGAACGCCGAGGAGCATGTTATATTCCACACACGAGTCTCATGCAGAATGTGGAATCTGACGCCCACTCCTGCCGACTTGTCATTTACGGGAGGTTATGGATGAAGCGAATACTCATGGCGTTGGCCTTGTTTGCCACCCTTGGCTTGGGATCTGCCCAGGTCTTGGTGGTCGGACAGTCTGGCTTGCCAGTTACCCTCGATACCGGTCAGGACGGCAACTCGCTGACCCCGGCGATGCAGGTAGTCGAACGCCTCGTCGGCTTCGCTCAGAGCAGCGCCCAGATCGAGCCGCTGCTCGCCACCTCGTGGGAGCCTAACGACGATTCCAGCGTGTGGACCTTCCACCTGCGCGAAGGCGTCACCTTCTCGGACGGCACGCCGTTCGACGCAGAGGCAGTCAAGTTCAACTTCGACCGCTGGAACCACCTGGACAACGACTACAACTTCGTTGAAGAAGGCAAGACCTTCACCTCCTTCACGTACGTTTTCGGCGGCTACTACGGCGAAGACGGCTACGAGATCGAGTCCGTCGACGTGGTCGACGCCAACACGGTCAAGTTCACGCTTACCGGCTCGTTCGGCTTCTTCCCGCAGCAACTGGCTAGCTCGTACTTCGGGCTTCACAGCCCCGCCGCCGTCGCCGCCCACGGCGTGGAGTACGGCACGCCGTCCGGCCCTATCGTCGGCACCGGTCCCTTCACCCTCAAAGAGTGGATAGACGGCGACCGCGTAACGCTCGACCGCAACCCCAACTACTGGGGTCAGGTCGCTGGCGTGGAGCAGATCGTGTTCCGCGGCATCGAATCCCCGACCGCTCGCCTAGCGGAGCTCGAGGCCGGCAGCATCGACATCGCCCTCAACCTCTCGCCAGAGAGCTACTCCGTTGTCGCGAACAGCACGAGCTTCCGCCCGGTCAGCGCCGACTCTGACCTCGTGCTCGGCTACCTCGGCATGCACCAGGCCAACAAGCCGTTCGACGACCTGCGCGTGCGTCAAGCGTTCGCGCTCGCCATCGACAAGGCCGCCATCGTCGAGGCGTTCTACGGCGAACTCGCTGGCGTCGCGAACGAGTTCATCCCACCTGGCCTCTTCGGCCGCCTAGACAACCCGCCCTACCCGTACGACCCAGAGCGCGCCAAGGAGCTCCTCGCAGAGGCCGGCTTCCCTGACGGCTTCGACACCGAGTTCTGGTACATGCCAGTCTCCCGCCCGTACTACCCGGCGCCCAAGGACGTGGCCGAGGCCATCGTCAGCTACCTAGGCGACGTCGGCATTCGGGCCGAGCTCAAGACCGAAGACTGGGGCATCTACCTCTCGGATTACCTCGAGGGCAAGTTCCCCATGTACATGCTCGGCTGGAGCGCGGACTTCGCGGACCCGGACAACTTCATCTCGTCCTTCTTCAACTCCGCGAACGCCGTCGGCTTCGGGTGGGACAACCAGGCCTTCTTCCAGCTCGTCAAGGACGCTCAGCAGGCCGGTAGCCTCGTCGAGCGCGAGCTCCTCTACCAGCAGATCGAGCAGACCCTCTACGACGACCTGCCCGCCCTGCCGTTCGTGAACCCAAGGACGCTTAACGCCGTGCGCAACAACGTCCAAGGCTTCTACCCGAACGCCCTCGGTAGCACCGTTCCGCTGAACACCGTCACCAAGAACTAATAGCGGCTCTCGGTTAGCCACGTGGTGGGAGGCTTCGGCCTCCCACCACGCTGCAAAGGCCGAGACCCTGGTTGGGGTATCTGTTTGTTCGCTTACGCTATTCGCCGACTGCTCGGCCTCATACCGGTGTTATTTGGGGTGAGCCTGCTCGTATTCATCATCCCGCGCGTCGTTCCAGGCGATCCGGCCACGATCATGCTTGGTGAGCGCTCGTCTGAAGCCAACCGTGAACGGCTGCGCGAGGAGCTCGGCCTCAACCGGCCGCTCTTCCTCAACTTCACTGATTTCAAGGAACAGGGCGCGCTCGGGCTCTTCGACTCGCAATATTTCGAGTTCATGGGCAACATCTTGGTGCTCGACTTCGGGCGCTCTATCTTCTCTTACATCCCGGTAAGCAAGGGGCTATGGCAACGTTTTCCAGCCACGCTCGAACTCGCGCTCCTCGCCATGTTCCTGGCCATCGTCATCGGCATACCGCTCGGCGTGCTGGCGGCGTTGAAGCGCGGCACGGTAACGGACACGGCAGTCACGCTCATCGCGCTCGCTGGCGTGTCGTTCCCCGTGTTCTGGTTAGGCATCATCTTCATCTACATCTTCGCGGTCAACTTGGGCTGGTTGCCGTCGTCCGGCCGCATCAGCGTGAGCATGGAGATCATCGGCGGCACCGGGCTTTACGTCCTCGACGGCCTGCTGCAACGCCGCTGGGACTTCGCGCTCGACGCCTTCAAGCATCTGATAATGCCGGCCGTGGCGGTCGGCACCATCCCGCTCGCCATCGTGGTGCGCATGACGCGCTCTGCCATGCTCGAGGTGCTCGGCCAGGATTACATCCGCACCGCGCGCGCCAAGGGCCTCACGCGCAGCGTCGTCAACCGCAAACACGCACTGCGCAACGCCATGCTGCCGGTCGTCACCGTCATCGGTTTGAGTTTCGGCTCGCTGCTCTCCGGCGCCATCCTCACGGAGACGGTCTTCTCGTGGCCGGGGATCGGCCGCTGGATCTACCAGGCCATCGCTAGTCGCGACTACCCGATCATCCAAGGGGGCGTCCTCTTCGTGGCCCTGATGTTCGTCCTCGTGAACCTGCTCGTCGACCTGTCGTACACCCTCATCGACCCTAGGATCCAGTACGCATGAGTGACGCAGCCACCGCGCCAGCCGCGGAGCGCGGCAGCTCGCTTAGCCGCGACGTAGCCAAGCGCCTGTTCAGGCACCCGACCGGCCTACTCGGCATGGCCATCATCGTGCTCTTCGTGCTCTCGGCCCTCTTCGCACCGTTCCTGCGCCCCGGCGACCCTCTCAAGAGCAACCTGCGCACGCGCAACATCCCGCCGACGCTGGTCATGAGCCCTGCCGACCTGGAGACGCGCGGCCTGTCGCGCGGCGATTACCCGCTCGGCACCGACGCTCAGGGCCGCGACCTCCTGCAACGCGTTCTCTACGGCGGCCGCATCAGCCTCCGTGTAGGGCTGTTCGCGGTGGCCATGGCCATGAGCGTCGGCACCCTCCTTGGCCTGCTCGCTGGCTACTGGGGCGGGCGGGTCGACATGTTCATCGTGTGGCTCATC
The DNA here is from genome assembly GCA_035703635.1 of Trueperaceae bacterium. Lineage (GTDB taxonomy): Bacteria > Deinococcota > Deinococci > Deinococcales > Trueperaceae > JAAYYF01. The sequence continues at coordinate 15,312 of DASSXV010000041.1, forward strand.
GACATCCTACTGGCGTTCCCTGGCATCTTGTTGGCGATCTCCATCGTCGCCGTGCTCGGGTCCAGCCTCACGAACGCACTCATCGCCATCAGCATCACGCAAGTGCCCATCTACATCAGGATCGTGCGCTCGGTAACGCTGCAGTTGCGTGGCAGCGAGTACGTTCAGGCCGCCCTCGCCCTAGGTTCTGGTTCGCAGCGGGTGATCCTCGGGCACATCCTCCCGAACAGCCTCTCGCCGCTGCTCGTGCAGCTCACCATGTCGACGGGCACGGCGATCCTCGACGTCGCCGCGCTCGGTTTCCTCGGCCTGGGCGCCCAGCCGCCCGCCGCCGAATGGGGTGTGATGATCGCCGATGGCTATAACCGTTTCCGTGAGGCGCCGTGGCTCTCGATCGCACCTGGCCTCGCGATCTTCCTCTCCGTCATCGGCTTCAACCTCCTGGGCGACGCAGCGCGCGACGCGCTCGACCCCCGGCTAAAGTAGGCGTCGGGTCTTGGTCGCGTACGTTCTAAGACGCCTGTTGGGGCTGATACCCGTGCTCATCGGGGTGACGCTCCTGATCTTCTTCCTCACCCGCGTGATCCCAGGCGATCCCGCCATCGCCATGCTGGGGGAGAGGGCGGCCCCGAACCTGGTAGAGCGCCTGCGCGTCGACCTCGGCCTTGACCGGCCGCTGTTCTTTAACGTCGCCGGGTTCCGCGAGACCGGGTCGCTCAAGAAACTGTTCGACTCCCAGTACTTCGGCTACATGGGTGGCCTGCTGCGAGGCGACATGGGCCGCTCGATCCTCACGCTCGTGCCGATAACTCAGAGCCTGACCCACCGGTTCCCAGCCACCATCGAGTTGGCGTTGGCGGCCATGCTCCTAGCCATCGTGGTCGGCGTGCCAGCCGGCGTGATCGCGGCGATCAGGCGCGGCACCTGGGTAGACACGGGCGTGACGCTGGTCGCCATCGTCGGCGTTTCGTTCCCCGTCTTCTGGCTCGCCATCCTGCTCATCTACCTCTTCGCCGTCGTGCTCGGCTGGTTGCCGCCTTCCGGGAGGTTGTCGATCGGCACCAGCATCGAGCCGATAACTGGCCTCTACGTGCTGGACGGACTGCTGCGCGGCAACCTCAGTGCCGCTGGTAACGCCGCCAAGCACCTGGTGCTGCCGGCGCTTGCCCTCGGCACCATCCCGCTAGCGATCGTGGTGCGCATGACGCGCTCCGCGATGCTCGAAGTCCTCGGCCAAGACTACGTGCGCACGGCCCGCGCCAAGGGCCTGCCCGCCATGCGGGTGGTCAGGAAGCACAGCCTGCGCAACGCGCTGCTGCCCGTGGTGACGGTCATCGGACTTAGTTTCGGATCGCTGCTCTCCGGCGCCATCCTCACCGAAACCGTCTTCAGCTGGCCAGGCATCGGGCGGTGGGTGTACGACGGCATCGCCGCGCGCGACTACCCGATCATCCAAGGCGGCGTCATCTTCGTTGCCGCCCTGTTCGTGATCGTCAACCTATTGGTGGACGTGTCCTACAGTCTCATCGACCCTCGGATCCAGTACGCCTGATGGGCCGCCTTGTGACTGGACGCAGATCGTTTGGAGAGGCGGTGCCGCGGTGGAGGCCGTGATCGACGTCGTAGAGCCAACTCAACCGCGTCGCCGCGGGAACGCTTTCCTGCGCCGCTTCTTCCGCCAACCGACGGGCGTGTTGGGCCTGGCCATCGTGCTCTTCTTGCTCATGGTCTCGCTGCTAGCGCCCGTTATCAAGCCGTACGACGCGCAGCGCGACCGCGACTTGCGTGCCCGGCTAGCCCCGCCTAGCGCCGAGCGTTGGTTCGGGGCAGACGAGTTGGGCCGCGACGTCTTCACGCGCGTGCTTCACGGGGGGCGCATCAGCCTGCGGGCCGGCCTCATCGCGGTGGCGTTCGCTGCCGTGGTCGGCACGCTGCTCGGTCTTCTCGCTGGCTACATCGGCGGGCGCGTCGACATGGCCGTCATCTGGCTCGTCGATATCCTGCTCGCCTTCCCGGGCATCCTGCTCGCCATAGCCATAGTCGCGACTCTCGGACCCAATCTGACCAACGCGCTCATCGCCATCGCCATCACGCAAGTGCCCATCTACGCGCGCATCGTGCGCTCGGTCGTCATGCAGGTGAGGGCGCTCGAGTACGTGCAGGCCGTGCGCGCGCTTGGCTCCGGCGGCTTGCGGGTCGTGTTCAAACACGTTCTGCCGAACTCACTGGCGCCGCTGATCGTTCAGCTGACGTTGTCCATCGGCACGGCCATCCTCGACGTCGCCGCCCTCGGCTTCCTTGGCTTAGGGGCACAACCGCCAACGCCGGAATGGGGCCTCATGATCCGTGACGGGTTCTCGCAGTTCTTGCGGGCGCCGTGGATGTCGATATTCCCTGGCCTCGGCATCTTCCTCGCCGTGGTCGGCTTCAATCTGCTCGGCGATGCCGTGCGCGACGTGCTCGACCCGCGCCTCCGCAACCTGTAGCTGGCTCAGCCCGGCAGCGGCCGCCGGTCGGCGTCACTAGCGGCGGCCGCTAGTAAGTGGCGTTCAATCAGCGGCGGTCAGCTGATCGAGGTGAGCGTGGTCGTTAAGCAACACCAGGCTCGCCGTCTCGCCAGCGAAGCGCAGCACCGTCACGCTCACGTTCGCGATGTTCGGCCACGGCTCCGTGAAGGCGGGTTTCAGCCTGTCCTGCACCAGCCACAGGAAGCTGGCCACCACGCCACCGTGCGTGACGCACGCGTAGCGGCCGCTGGCCGGAAGCGCGTCAAGCCACGCCCCGACCCGCGCCATCACGTCGGCGTAAGACTCCCCGTTCGCTGGCCGCGCCAGGCTATCCCCGGCCTTCATCCGAGACCACAGCTCGAGTTCCGGCCCTTGAAGCTCAGTGACGACGCGCCCCTCGAAGTCGCCGAGCGACATCTCCCGCAAGCTCGGCTCGAGGAGCAGCCGCTGGTCAGGGAAAGCGATCTCGGCCGTGCGCCTCGCCCGCTGCAGGTCGGACGCGTAAACCGCATCGAACGTGATGCCAGCAACGCGCCCGGCCAAGGCAGAAGCTTGCGCCTCGCCGCGGCCGTTCAACTCCACGTCACTGTGGCCCTGCAGCCTCTTGGCGCGGTTCCACTCAGTCTCGCCGTGGCGCACGAGCCACAGCTCAAGGTAATCGTGTTCGGGGGTCACGGGCGCCAGCTTAACCCACGACCAACGGCCCTTGCGGGCGTGATATCTTGTCTATCAGCGAAACAGTCCACTGGTGGACGGGCCACCTGACGCCTCGCGCCGACCGCCGAGAACCTTGCGCTGAGAACGCGCCGCTGAAAACGTAGCACTAGGTTGCTTGGGTTCGGCGCGGCTGAGGCGAGGGGTTCATGCCTCGAACCAGCGTGGACGACCGCGAAAGCCACTTTGGAGGTTACATGAAGAAACTAGTACTCGCTGCCGCGCTCTTCCTAGCACTGGGAGCCGCTGGTGCCCAGACGCTCGTATACGGGGTGTCAGGTTACCCAACGTCGCTCGACGCTATCGACACCACGGACGGCAACTCGCTGGTCGTCAGCTCGCAGATCGCCGAGCGCCTCATCGACTTCGCTCCCGGCTCCACCGAACTTGCCCCGGCACTAGCCACCTCGTGGAGCGCCAACGAGGACGCCACCGTCTGGACCTTCAAGCTGCGCGAGGGCGTCAAGTTCCACGACGGCACGCCGTTCAACGCCGAGGCCGTCAAGTTCAACATCGACCGCGTCAACGTGGCGGACAACCCCTACGGCAACCGCGCAGAAGGCAAGACGTTCGTGATGTGGGAAGACACCTTCGGGGGCACCATCGGCAACGGCAACCTCGTTGCTGACGTGGTCGTGGTCGACGAGTACACCGTCACCATGAACCTCACGCAGCCTGCGCCGTTCCTCCCGACCCTGTGGGCGGCCGTCTACTTCCAGTTCGGCAGCCCGGACGCCATCAAGGCCGCCGGCATCAACTACGGCACCCCTAACGCCGGCATCGTCGGCACCGGGCCGTTCAAGTTCGTCGACTGGGTCGAGGGCGAGCGCGTCACGCTCGAGCGCAACGACGACTACTGGGGTGGCCCAGCTGGCGTAGAGGGCGTCGTCTTCCGCGCCGTCACCGAGCCGACAGCGCGCCTCGCTGAGCTGCAGGCCGGCACCATCGACATCGCCGTGCTCCTCACCTCAGACGACCTCCCCACCGTCCAGAACGACCCGAACCTCGTTGTTCAGGTCCCAGACTCCGAACTCAACGTCGGCTACGTCGCCATTCACCTCGACCACGCCCCGCTCGACAATGTCCTCGTTCGTCGCGCCATCAACCACGCCGTCGACCGCGCAGCGATCGTCGACGCCTTCTACCAGGGCCTCGGCGTGGTGGCGGAAGACCTCCTGCCGCCGTCCCTCTTCGGCCACGGTGAGCCATGGCCTTACGACTACAACCCTGAGCGCGCCAAGGAGCTCCTTGCGGAGGCCGGCTTCCCGAACGGCTTCGACACCGAGTTCTGGTTCATGCCAGTCAGCCGCCCGTACTTCCCTTCGCCACAGCCGATCGCCGAGACCATCGCCACCTACCTAGCTGACGTCGGCATTCGTGCCGAACTGAAGACCGAGGACTGGACGACGTACGGCGCCGACTACCGCGCAGGCAAGTTCGCCATGTACATGATCGGCTGGAACGCCGACTACGCCGACCCAGACAACTTCCTCCTCACCTTCTTCGGCCCGTCGGCCGTCGGCCGCAGCGGTTGGGACAACCCAGAAGTCCGCGACCTCCTCGACCGCGCCCGCCAGATCTCCGACCAGACCGAGCGCGCCGCGCTGTACGCCCAGGTCAACGACATGGTGGCTGACGAGGCCATCGTCATGCCGATGGCGCACAACCGCAGCCTTGCCGCCACCCGCAGCAACATCTCCGGTTGGGTTTCGAGCCCGCTCGGGTTCAGCTCCGTGAGCCTGCACCCGATCACCAAGACCGAGTAACCTCGGCACTACACCGACTCGCTCGCCGGGAGCGCCCGTTCGTTGGGCGCTCCCGGCGTTTTCGTGGCCACGCGGCCACTGCGTGACGGCCGTACAGTAGGACGCATGAACCTCGTTCAGGAACTCGAGCGCCTCCTTGGCGCCGACCGCGTTGACGCGACGGCTGCTGGCCGCGCCCAGCACTCGCGCGGCGAGTCGTACGCGCAAGCCGTGTACCCGGAGGCGGTCGTCTACCCACGAAGCACGGCCGAGGTCAGCGCCGTCATGCGCTTCGCGGCGGGCGCTGGCGTGCCCGTCACCCCGGTCGGGGCGAACTCCAGCCTCGAGGGCCACACGGTGCCCGTCGCTGGCGGCATCTCGCTTGACGTGTCGCGACTGGACCGCGTGCTCGAAGCACACCCGGAGGACCTGCTCATCGTCGTGCAGCCCGCCGTCACTTACCCGCGCGTCAACGATCACGTGCGGCGCCACGGCTTGTTCTTCCCGATCGACCCTGGCGCTCACGCCTCGATCGGCGGAATGGTCAGCACGAACGCCTCAGGCACCGCTGCCGTGCGCTACGGCACCACAGGCGATTACGTCATGGCGCTCGAGGTAGTGACGCCGACGGGTGAGGTCCTGCGCGTGGGCAACCGCGCCCGCAAGTCAGCTAGCGGCTACGACCTCTGCGCGCTCTTCACTGGCGCGGAGGGCACGCTTGGCGTGATTACCGAAGTGACGCTGCGCCTCGTAGGCCTGCCGGAAGCCGCCGCGGCCGCGAGGGTGCCTTTCCCAGACGCGCAGTCGGCGACGGGGTTCGTGACGCGCCTGATCCAGGCGGGCGTGCCGGTGGCGCGCTGCGAGTTGGTCGATGCCCTCAGCATCCGCGCTGCCAACGCCTACTCCGGCACCAACTACCCGGAGGAGATGACGATCTTCCTCGAGTTCCACGGCAACCAAGCCGGGATCACCGCCGAGGTGGACCTGGCGCGCGAGTTGGCGCTGGACGGCGGCGCGATGACCTTCGAGTCAGCCACGGATGCCAGCGAGCGTGCGCGGTTGTGGGAGACGCGCCACACCATGCTCTTCGCCTCCAACGCCGCGCACCCTGGGCAGGACAGCCTCATCACCGACGTGGCGGTGCCCATCTCCCACTTGCCTAGCGCCCTGACGGCCGCCCTTGACGACTGCGCCGCCAACGACATAGACGCCAACCTGGTCGGGCACGTTGGCGACGGCAACTTCCACCTCACCCTCTACGTAGGAGACGACCCAGAGCGCCGCGCGGCCGCGCAGGGCGTCGTCGACCGCATGACCTACCGCGCCATCGAAGTCGGCGGCACGGCAACGGGCGAGCACGGCGTTGGCCTGCGCAAGCTCAAGTACATGGAGCGTGAGCATGGCAGCGCCCTGAACCTCATGCGGGCCATCAAAGCCACACTCGACCCGGCGGGCATCATGAACCCAGGCAAGAAGCTCCCGCCGCCAAGCGCCGAGTGACGGCGGCACCCTACCCACTGCTACTAACGCCGCGCCTCTACCGGCGTTTATGGGGCGGCGAGCTGCTTGCCGACTGGTTCGGCTCCGCGACCGTCAGTGGCCCCGAGCACGAACCGGTCGGGGAGGCGTGGCTGATGGACGGAGCCAGCGTCATCGCTAACGGCGCCAGCCGCGGTCTGACCCTCGATGAGGTAGCCGCCAAGTGGGGCGCGCAGCTGCTTGGGGAAGAAGTACATGCGCGCTACGGGGCGAAGGTGCCACTCCTAGCTAAGTTCCTTGACGCCGCCGCAGACCTCTCGGTGCAGGTCCACCCGGACGACGCCTACGCCTTGCGTGAGCACCCTGGTAGCGGCCACCTCGGCAAGGCCGAGGCTTGGTACCTCCTCGAGGCGGCGCCCGGCGCAGAGGTGCTGTGGGGCTTCCAGCGCGCGGTGACTCCCGCCGAGGTAAGGCGCGCCGTTGCTGACGGCACCATCACGGGCCTCATGCGCCACCTGCCGGTGGCGCCAGGCAGCGTGGTCGTCAACCCAGCAGGGACCGTGCACGCCGTCGGGGCTGGCTGCATGCTGTTCGAGATCCAGCAGGCAAGCGACCTCACCTACCGCCTGTTCGACTACGGACGCCTTGGCGGCGACGGGCAGCCGCGCACCCTGCACCTCGATAGGGCCCTCGACGTCGCCGACCTGCGCGGCTGGCCACCGCCACCGCCGCAGCGAACGGTCTTGCCGGACGGCTGGACGCGCATCGTTGCCCAGGCGGAGTTCACCCTCGACCGGCTAGCACTCGCCGGTGGCGCCTGGCGCAGCGCGGTCGACGGCCGCTCGTTCCAGGTGCTCGTGGTGATCGAGGGGGCGTTGGAGCTGCGCAGCGCTGGGGGAGACGTGGCGCTGCCGGTAGGCACCACGGCCTTCCTGCCTGCAGCCCTGGGGGAGTACGAGCTTAGTGGGCGGGGCGCGATCTTGCGCTCGGCGGTGGGGTCATGACCGCCGGCCGCTACGCCGAACAGCTCGGCCGCGTGGCGCTCGGCTCGACCAGCCCGGCGAAAGTGATGGCCGTAGAGGGGGCCCTCAGGCGCTTGCATGGGCAGTTCGTGGCCGTCACGCACGTGAGCGTGCCATCCGGCGTCGCCGCGCAGCCGCTCGGTGATGAGGAGGCGCGGCGCGGCGCGGCCAACCGCGCGCGCGCCGCCCTGCAGCTAGTGCCGGGTGCTCACCTCGGCGTCGGCATCGAGGGCGGTGTCGAGCGGCCATTCGGTGAGGGCGGGCCGCTGTTCGCCAGCGCCTGGGTCGTGGCGGTCGACCTCGAGGGCCGGAGCGGCGCGGCGCGCAGTGCCGCCTTCCAACTGCCGCCCTTCCTGGAGGCGCGCGTGATGGCGGGAGCCGAGCTCGGCAGCGCGCTTGACGCCGCTTACGGCCTCGAGCGCGCCAAAGACGGCCCCGGCGCAGCTGGGGTGCTGAGCCGGGGCCTGGTTACGCGCTCCGAACTTTACGAGCCTGCAGTGCTGCTCGCGCTGATGCCGTGGCTGGCGCCCGCACCAGGCCAGCCGTAGGGCGTTAACTGCCTACGTTTGCGCCCGGCTGGGTGCCCGTCAGCTCGTCCACCGGCGGCACGAAGCCGCTGCCTTCTACCGCGCCACTCGTGTCTGGCATGAGCATGACGTCAAGTACCTGGCGGAACTCGCTAACGGTCACGACCTTGAGGTCGGCGAGGACGACGGCAGGCACCTCTTCGAGGTTGGCTTCGTTGTCCTTCGGGAGGATGACGGTGCCGATGCCGGCCTGGTGGGCAGCAAGCAGCTTCTCCTTGACCCCCCCGATAGGCAGCACGCGGCCGCGCAGCGTGATCTCGCCGGTCATGGCAACGTCGCCGCGCAGCGGCCGACCCGTCAGTGCGGAGACGACGGCGCTTGCGATGGCGATGCCGGCGGAAGGCCCGTCTTTTGGCGTGGCGCCCTCGAGGACGTGCACGTGCAGGTCGCGCTTCTCGTGGAAGTCGGGCGCGATGCCGTACTCGTCCGCGTGTTTACGCAGGTACGCGATGCCAGCCTGAGCGCTCTCCTTCATGACGTCACCTAGTTGACCAGTCAGCGTGACGACGCCCTTGCCCGGAACGGCGACCGTTTCGATGTCTAGGGTCACGCCGCCGACCGACGTCCACGCCAACCCGTGCGCCAAGCCGACTTGCGGTTCCTTCTCGGCCTGTTCGTCGCGGTAAGGCGGCACTCCGAGCAGCTCGCGGACGGCTTCGCCGTCTACGGTGCGCACGCCTTCCCATGGGGTGGTCAGGAACTCCTTGGCGGACTTGCGGGCGGCCTTGGCCACCAGGCGGTCGAGGTTACGTACCCCCGCCTCACGCGTGTACTCGGTGATGATGCGGCGCAGCGCGGCGTCATCGAACGCCAGGTGCTCCGTCAAACCGTGGTCGCGGAGTTGGCGCGGCACGCGGTAGCGCTTGGCGATCTCGAGCTTCTCCGCCAACGTGTAGCCCGGGATCTGGATGACCTCCATGCGGTCAAGCAGCGGCCTCGGGATGGTGGAGAGGGTGTTGGCGGTCGTTATGAACATGACCTTCGAGAGGTCATACGGGATCTCGAGGTAGTGGTCAGCGAAGGTGTTGTTCTGCTCGGGGTCGAGGACTTCGAGAAGGGCGGAGGACGGGTCGCCGCGGAAGTCGGCGGTCATCTTGTCGACCTCGTCGAGTAGGAAGACGGGGTTGACGGTTGCGGCCGTCTTCATGCCCTGGATGATGCGGCCAGGCAAACTGCCGATGTAGGTACGGCGGTGGCCCCTGATCTCGGCCTCGTCACGCACGCCGCCCAAGCTCATGCGCACGAACTTGCGGTTGAGGCTGCGGGCGATGGACTTACCCAAGCTCGTCTTGCCTACGCCTGGAGGGCCGACGAGGCACAAGATGGGCGCCTTGTAGTCGGCAGACTCGATGTCCTTGGTCAGCTGGCGCACGGCGAGGAACTCGAGGATGCGCTCCTTGGCTTCCTCGAGGGCGTAATGGTCTTCGTTGAGGACGTCCTGGCTGTGGCCGATGTCGAGGTGCTCGTCGTCGGCTTCACTCCACGGGAGGTCGACGAGGGTATCGACGTACGTTCGCACGACGGTGGCTTCTGGCGAGCCGCCCGCCATCTTCTCGAGGCGGTCGATCTCTTTGAGCGCCCGCTCCTTGGCGTGGTCAGGCATGTTCTTGGCCTCGACCTTGGCGCGCAGCTCTTCCGTTTCGCTCTCCTCGCTGGAGCCGAGTTCCTTCTGGATGGCCTTCATCTTCTCGCGCAGGTAGTACTCGCGTTGGTTGGAGTCCATCTGCTGCTTGACGCGGGCGCTTATCTCCTTCTCGGTATCGAAGCGCTCCAGATCGCGGGTGAGGAACCCATAAACGAGTTCGAGGCGCTTGACCGCCGAGGCTTCTTCTAGCGCGGCCTGCTTGTCAGCCACCTCCCAGGTGGCGAACTTGGCCACCACGTCAGCCAGCGGACCGGCCTCCTTCATGGCGCGGAGGTTCTCCAAGTGGAACGAGTCGAGGCGCATGTTCTTGTTCTGCTGCGCGTACTCGCCGAACGCGACCTTGACCTGCTCGATGAGGGCGAGGACGGTCTCGTCTTGGCGGTCGACCCCGACCTCGTTGATGGTCGCGACGCGGGCGCGGAGCGTGCCTCCCTGCACGTACTCCTCGATGCGCGCGCGGTCACGGCCTTCTACTAGGACCTGCAAAGTGTCGTTAGGCAGCCTGATGACCTGCTTGACGACGGCGAGGGTACCCACGTCGTACAGGTCGTCCTCGCCCGGGTCGTCGATGCGTGAGTCTCGTTGCACGACGAGCAGCACTCGGTTGTCGCCAGCCTGCGCCTCTTCGAGCGCACGCTTTGACTTCGGCCGGCCGACGTCTACGTTCTCCAATGTTCGCGGCAGCACCACTTGTGTGCGCAGCGCGATTACAGGTAGCTCCCAATCCATGTAGCTATTCAACCCCCAACTGACAGTGTGTCTCCGTAACGTGGCTGACGACGCCTAGGCTACGTACTTAGTTGCATTAGAGGAGTAGCGGGCGGCCTAGAGCTCGATCGGGACGTCCCTCTCGGGCGTGGCGGTACGCAGACCGTCCGCATTGAGCTTGGCGGCGAAGGCGTCCATGACCTCCGGTTCGCCGTGCACGAGGTAGAGGCGTCGTGGCTGAGCCGCACCAAGGAAGGCCATGAGGTCATCGTGGTCAGCGTGCGCCGAGAAGCCCTTGATGTTCTCAACCTTGGCCCTGACGGCGATCTCCTCACCGAAGATGCGCACGCGCTCGGCGCCGTCGAGCAGCGTCCGCCCGAGCGTGCCAACGCCCTGGTAGCCGACGACCACGAGGCTGGCCTCCTCGCGCCACAGGTTGTGCTTGAGGTGGTGCTGGATGCGCCCGCCCGTCATCATGCCCGAGCCGGCGATTATCACGGCGCCGCCGGTGTGCTCGTTGATCTGCTTGGACTCTTCGGCGGTGACGGTGAACGTCAGCGTCGGCGGCGCGAACGGGTCCTCGCCAGCGGCCAACTCCTTCATGATCTCGGGCCTGAACTCGTGCGCGCAGCTCTGGTAGAGGCGCGTCATGCGCGCGGCCATGGGCGAGTCGAGATAGACGGGCACGCTCGGCACCGTGCCTGCCGTCATGTAGCGGTCGACGAGGTAAAGGACCTGCTGGGCGCGCTCCGTCGCGAAAGTCGGGATCATGACGTTGCCGCCGCGCTTCAACGAGCGCTCGAGCACGGCGAGGAAGTGCGCTTCCGTATCCGTGCGGCTCGGGTGGACGGTGTCCGCGTACGTCGACTCCATGATCAGCACGTCGCAAGCGTTGGGTTTGGCGGCGGGCGCTTGGATGGTGCTCTCGCGGTTACCTAGGTCGCCTGAGAAGGTCACGCGCAGGTCGGGCGTGGTGACCTCGATGTACGTGCTGCCGAGGATGTGGCCAGCGGGCCTGAACGTGGCGCTGACCTTGTCGTCGAGCGGCACCTTCACGTCTAGCTCGACCGGCCTGAAGCGCTTGAGGGTCTCCTCGACGTCCGCGGCCGTGTAGAGCGGGCTTCGCAGTTCCGACTCGCGGCCAGCGCGTCGCGCCTTGCGTAGCGCGCGCTTGTAGTCCTCCTCTTGTAGCTTGGCGGAGTCGCGCAGGATGATGCCAGCCACCTCGATGGTGGCTTGCGTCGCGAGGAGCGAGCCGCGGTAACCCCCCTTGACGAGGAGGGGCAGGCGCCCGACGTGGTCGAGGTGCCCGTGGGTGACGAGCACTATGTCGAGAGCGGCGGGTTCGAAGGGGAACGGTCGGTGGTTGAGGGCATCGAGGTCGGCTCCCCCCTGGAACAGGCCGCAGTCGACTAGGGCGCTCAAGCTGCCGACCTCGAAGTGGTGGCAGCTGCCGGTGACCGTCCGGGCAGCGCCCACGCTAGTTAGCTTCATGCTTGTCTCCATTCCAACCGTGCAGCCACCAAGTCACAGGTGACCAGACCGAGTTCCCGCAGGCGGCTCAAGTGCGCGGCCACGACACAGAGGTTCAGGTGGTAGCGGGCGAGGTCGTCGATGACGATGCCGAGCGTGCGGCAGGCGGCGGCCAACACGCCTTCTGTGGTCGCGCCGTCGCAGGCGCCGAGGACGGCGTCAGCCGCGCGGAGCACGGCGCTGCGGTTGAGCGCCGCCACGCCAGCGAGGTCCTCCGTTGCGGCGCCGTGGCCAGGGAGGAGCACGCGGGCCGGCTGCCGCGCGATGGTGTCGTGAGCCGCCAACTGCCCGATCACGTCCTGCGCGAACAAAATGGGGTACTTAGCTAGCGTCTCCGAGCCGAAGACGGCGTCTGCCGCTAGTAGGACGTCGCCGATCAGTACGGCCAGCTGCCTGTGGGCGTGGCCGCGCACGTCCACGAGGGTGATGGTGACCTCACCTAGCGTGAGCTCACCCGGACCCACCACGCGGTGGACGGGGGAGGGGTCGGCCATGAGCCACTTGCCCTGCAGTTCCGGCAACGGTTTCGCGCCGTGGAACAGGTAAACGGGTTCGAGGTACGGCGTGCGGATGAGCTCGGCCTCGACCTCGGGTGCCCAGACCTGCGCTTCAGGGAACTGGCGGAGGAGGTAGGCGTTGCCGCCGAAGTGGTCGGCGTGGCTATGGGTGACGAGTATCACTTGCAGCGTCAGGCCAAGGCCGTCGAGCGCCTTGCGGATCTTGCGTCCGTACTCCTTGTCTAGGCCGCTGTCGACGAGCAGCGCACCGCCGTCTCCTAGGTCCACGATCGCGCAGTTCACCCCGCCAGGCACGGCGTGCACCCGGTCGGACAGCGCGACGGTCAGCGCGGCTCGCGGCGCGGCGGCTGCGGCACTAGTTCGGTCACCTGACATGCGTAAGGGTACAGGGCGCCTGGACGGCACGCCACCCCAGGGCGCCAACCATCCGTTTACGGCCGGCGCCGCAAGCGCGCCAGGTAGAAGCCGTCCAACCCCTCGAACGGCAGGATGTAGCTACCGGGCGTGGCCTGCACGTGCGGCAGCTGCAGCGCGCTAGGTTCGGCTGTGAACTCGCTATGAGCAGCCAAGAAGCGACCGACCACGCCGGGCCCCTCGTCCGGCGTCAGCGCGCAGACGGCGTAAGTGAGCAGGCCACCGGGCGCCGTCACCGCCGCGGCCGTCGCCAGCAACTGCGACTGGAGCTGCGCGGCCGCCTTCACGTCAGCAGGCGCAAGCCTCAGCTTGATCTCCGGGTGGCCCCTCAAGGTGCCCGTGCCGCTGCATGGGGCGTCGAGGAGGACGTAGGGCGCCGGCGTCAGCTCGAGGGGCCGTCGCAGGTCGGCCGTAACGTGGTGCGCCTCCAGACCGAGGCGCCGCAAGTTACGGACGGCGGCCGCTTGCCGGCGCGGCTCGAGCTCGACGGCGGTCACGTGAGCGCCGAGCGCGGCGAGCGCGGCCGTCTTGACCCCGCCGCCACTGGCGAGGTCGAGCACGCGGTCGCCCTCGCTGGCGCCGAGCGACAGCGCGACCGCCAGCGAGGCGGGGTTCTGCGGCTGCACCAGACCGCGCACGAAGGCGACCAGCCGGTCGACGCTCACCGGGGCCTTCACGCGCAGCGAACGCGGCCCACGTGACTCGGCGCCCAGGGGGTCGAGGGGGGCGACGGTGGCGCCGTCCTCCTCGACTAGCACGCGTGCCGCTTCCGGCGCCAAGGCCGTAAGCCACAGGGGTTCAGGCTCGAGCATGGCGGCCGCCGCGGCGGCCGCATGGTCGCCGATGGCAGCCCCGAACCGCGCGTACAGCCACGCTGGCAAGGAGGCCGCCAACGCTTCGTTCGTGCCGAACTGCGGGGCAACCACGCGGCGCAGCACGGCGTTGACGAGCCCAGTCAGTCGTGGCGCAGTGACCTTGGTGATCGCCACCCAGCCGTTGACGGCCGCGTAAGCGGGGGTGCCGCGGTAGAGGATCTCGTACGCACCTAACCGCAGCGCGTCGAGTACGCCTGGTGGCAGGCGGTCTGGCTTGGTTAGCAGGGGCGCCAAGGCCGTATCGAGCTGCAGCAGACGCCTGAGCGTGCCGTAGGCAAGGTCAGTGGCGACGGCGCGCTCCTCGCGCGGCAAGCCGGAGGCGCTAAGGAGCTCGTGGAGAGTCGGGGCGAGGAACCCGCCGTGCTGCACCCGGCTGAGCGCCTCGAGTGCTACGCGTCTCGCGGGCTCCACTTGGCCGCGCTGGTTGCTCGCGGCAGGCGGGGCCGTGCGCTTCTCGCTCACTGCGCCACGATACCCCGCTCCCCGGCCGCGCTCACGCACGACGGTGCGCGTCACTCCGCCAAGCTGGTGCGCGTTCCCTCCTCGCCGGCGAGCGTGAACGACTCGATGAGGAACCGCACGGCGGTGCGCTCCTCATCGTGCAGTTCGAGCTTCACGAACGAGGGCACGGTGTGAAGGCCGAGCCCCTCCGCTTCGATGTAGGAGCGGGAGATGGCGATGGCCTTGACGGCCTGGTTGACGGCGTGGGGCCCGATGGCCTGAACTTCGACCTCACCGGCGGTTCTTAAGAGGGCAGCGATGGCTCCAGCAACCGAGTTAGGTCGCGAGGTTCCTGAGACGCGTAGGATTTCGATGTCCGACCTCCAAGATGCAAGAGTGATTGATTGTGTACCGCCGCTAACCCACCACCCCGCTCTCGCGTCACGTCTTCGCGGCTTTCCTTGACACTGTGACGCCGAGGCGCTTATAGTGCCCGCCAATGACGGTTTCACGGGTTGGAGCGACGATCAGCTGGGGCCTAATTACCAGTTCGTGGGTTCGCGCCGGCTAGCCGTCTTACAAGCCTGCTCACGAGCCCCGCCGAAAGTACGGCGGGGCTTCTTCTTTTTGAGCGTTCAGCTTGGCCAGCAACTTGCGAGGGTCGCGGAGGTTATCAGATGACGGGTTCGGAAGTAGTGATGAAGATGCTCGAGCGGCACGGCGTGGAGGTGATCTTCGGCCACCCGGGCGGCGCGATCATGCCCATCTACGACGCGTTATACGACTCGCCAATCAAGCACGTGCTAGTTCGCCACGAGCAAGGCGGGGCGCACATGGCCGACGCTTACTACCGCGCTAGCGGCAAGACGGGGGTCTGTTTCGCGACCTCTGGGCCAGGCGCCACTAACCTCGTCACCGGCCTAGCAACGGCGATGATGGACTCTTCTGCCATAGTCGCCATCACCGGTAACGTGCCGAGCGGCCTCATCGGCACGGACGCGTTCCAGGAAGCCGACGTGTTCGGCATCACGGGGCCGGTCACCAAGCACAACTACCTCGTCAAGAACGTCGAGGACCTGCCGCGGGTGCTGTCCGAGGCCTTTCACATCGCGTCGACCGGCCGGCCGGGCCCCGTGCTCGTCGACGTCCCGAAGAACGTGCAGCTAGCCAAGTTCGAAGGCAGCCTCGATGTCGTCATCGACCTGCCTGGCTACAAGCCGACCGTGGTCGGGCACGCTGGGCAGATTCACAGGGCGGCCGAGGCCATCCGCGCCGCGAAGCGCCCTGTCCTCATCGTCGGTGGCGGCGCCCAGGTCGCAACGCGCGAGGTCGGCGAGCTCGTAGAGCGCACCGGCATCCCCGTCATCACGACCCTCATGGGGATCGGCGCCTACCCGCCAGCCGCGGAGGAGACCCTCGGCATGCCTGGCATGCACGGCACTGTGACGGCGAACAAGGCCATCAGCAACTGCGACCTGATCATCGCGGCAGGCATGCGCTTCGATGACCGCGTGACGGGCAAGATCAGCCGCTTCGCCCCCAAAGCCACCATCGTGCACATCGACATCGACCCCGCCGAGATCAGCAAGCTCGTGAAGGCGCACGTCCCCGTCGTCGGCGACCTCCGCGACGTGCTGCCGCGCCTCACCCAGGAACTCGGCAACCTCGACATCCAAGCGTGGCGCGAGACGCTGAGCGGCTGGAAGGCCACCTACCCAGAGCGTTACCAGGTCGACAAGCCGCTCGTTTCGCAGGAGATCCTCGCCCTGCTCCGCGAAGCGACGGCGAACGACTGCATCGTCGCGACGGAGGTCGGCCAGCACCAGATGTTCGCCGCGCGCCTCCTTCCCACCATCAAGGCGCGCTCGTTCATTACGTCTGGCGGTCTCGGCACCATGGGGTTCGGCTTGCCAGCTGCCATCGGCGCCAGCATCGCGCGGCCAGGCGAGACCGTCGTGCTGGTAGCGGGCGACGGCAGCATCCAGATGAACATCCAGGAGCTCGCCACGCTCTACAAGCAGAACCTCCCCGTCATCATCGCCATCCTCAACAACGGCATGCTCGGCATGGTGAGGCAATGGCAGGAACTCTTCCACGCGCAGCGCTACAGCGAGGTCTACCTCGCCGACTCGAATCCTGACTTCGCGAAGCTGGCGGAGGCCTACGGCATCGAGGGGCACAACATCTTCGACCGCGAGACGGCGCGCACGGCCATCGCCGACGCCGTCGCTGCCAAGAAACCCGTGCTGCTCAACTTCTTCGTTTACGAGGCGGAGAAGGTGTTCCCGATGGTGCCGACCGGCGCCGGCGTTGACGAGATGATCCTCGGCGATCAGGAGCCGGACGACGAGCGGACCGAGCAGGTCGTCGAGGCGGTCACGCGGTGAGCAAACAGTACGTGCTCAGCGTCGTGGTGCGCGACCAACCTGGTGTGCTCGTGCGCATCGCAAGCCTGTTCGCGCGCCGCGGCTTCAACATCGAGTCGCTGTCGGTCGCGCAGACGGAACGCCCTGGCATCAGCCGCACCACCTTCGTGGTCAGTGGCTCCGACGACACCGTCGAGCAGGTAGAGAAGCAACTGCACAAGCTCGTCGACGTGCTCACCGTGGTCGACCACACTCGCAGCCGTTCCGTCGACCGCGAACTGATGCTCCTAAAGGTGTCCGTCAAGAACCCCGACGAACGCGTCGAGATAAGGCAGATCGCCCAGGACTTCCGCGCCCACATCGTGGACGTCGCCCGCACGGCGCTGGTGTTCGAAGTAACTGGCGACACCGCCAAGATGGACGCCTTCATCGACCAGATGCGCCCCTTCGGCATCGTGGAACTCATCCGCACCGGCCGCGTCGCTCTCGAGCGGACGCCGGCCGCGCACGCCTGACCTCCGCCCCACTGGACACCACCGAGTTCCTAATCACCTCACCGCGAACGCGGCACCACATCAAGGAGAACGACTAAGCATGGCCAACATCTACTACGACGCAGACGCCAACCTTCAGCACCTAGCTGGCAAGACCATCGCCGTCATCGGCTACGGTTCGCAGGGTCACGCCCACGCCCTGAACGCCAAGGAGTCCGGCTGCGACGTCGTCGTCGGGTTGAGGCGCGGCTCCTCCTCCTGGTCTGAGGCCGAAGCAGCTGGTTTGAAGGTCATGGAAGTCGCAGAGGCCGCGGCGGCAGGCGACCTCGTCATGCTCCTCCTACCTGACGAGTCGCAGAAGGCCGTCTTCGAGCAGCACATCCGCCCCAACCTCAAGCCGGGCAACGCCCTCCTGTTCGCGCACGGCTTCAACGTCCACTTCGGGCAAGTCGTGGCGCCAGAAGGTGTCGACGTGTTCATGGTCGCGCCTAAGGGCCCCGGCCACCTCGTGCGCCGCGTCTACACGGAGGGCGGCGGGGTGCCTTGCCTCCTCGCCATCCACCACGACGCCACCGGCAACGCTAAGAACCTCGGTTTGGCTTACGCCAAGGCCATCGGCGGTGCCCGCGCCGGCGTCCTCGAGACGTCGTTCCGCGAGGAGACCGAGACCGACCTGTTCGGCGAGCAGGCCGTCCTTTGCGGCGGCGTCACCCACCTCATGCAGGCTGGCTTCGAGACCCTCGTCGAGGCGGGTTACGACCCAGAGATCGCGTACTTCGAGTGCGTGCACGAGATGAAGCTCATCGTCGACCTCATCTACGAGGGCGGCATGGAGCGCATGCGCTACTCCGTCAGCAACACGGCCGAGTTCGGCGATTACCGCACCGGGCCGCGCATCGTCACTAGCGAGACGAAGGCCGAGATGAAGCGCGTGCTCGACGACATCCGCAGCGGCGCCTTCGCCAACGACTTCCTCACCGAGAACGTCACGGGCCAAGCGCGCCTGAAGGCGGGACGCAAGAACACCGAGATGCACCTCCTGGCACGCACCGGCGCGCGCCTTCGCAAGATGATGCCGTTCATCGGCACCAAGCGCTGATTCGCTTCAAGTAGAAGCGGGGAAGGGCAGAGGCATGGCCTACATCAAGTTCTTCGACACGACGCTCCGCGACGGCGAGCAGAGCCCCGGCGTTGCGCTCAACACGCAGCAGAAGCTCGAGATCGCCGTCGCGCTCGCGAAACTGGGAGTCGACATCATCGAGGCGGGCTTCCCGATCACCTCAAGCGGCGACTTCGACTGCGTGTACCGCATAGCCAAGGACGTGCGCGGGCCCGTGATCGCGGCTCTCGCACGCACGCACAAACTCGATATCGAGCGTGCCGGTGAGGCCATCGCCCCAGCCGAACGGGGGCGCATCCACCTCTTCACGAGCGCCAGTGACGTGCAGCTCGAGTATATGCTGCGCAAGACGCGGGCGGAAGTCCTCGAGATCTCCGAAGAGATGGTGCGTTACGCCACGCAGTTCACGGACGACGTCGAGTTCTCAGCGCAGGACTGCATGCGCGCCGACCCGGAGTTCGTTTACCAGCTCGTGCGCACCGCCATCGCAGCAGGCGCGACGACCGTCAACATCCCGGACACGACGGGGTACGGCACGCCCCAGGATTACGGGCGCCTGATCCGCAACATCTTCACGCACGTCCCGGAGGCCAGCGGCGTCAGCATCTCGACGCACTGCCACGACGACCTCGGCATGGCAACGGCGAACACGCTTGCGGCCGTCGAGAACGGCGCCACGCAGGTCGAGGTGACCATCAACGGCATCGGCGAGCGCGCGGGTAACACCTCGCTCGAGGAAGTAGCCATGGCCCTCTACACGCGCCGCGATCACTACGGCCACGACATCGGCATCAACACGCGCGAGATCTACCGCGTTTCACGGCTCGTCTCGCGTTACACGGGCATGGTGGTGCAACCGAACAAGGCCGTCGTCGGCGAGAACGCCTTCGCGCACGAGGCGGGCATTCACCAAGACGGGGTCATCAAGAACAAGAGCACGTACGAGATCATGAACGCCGAACTGGTTGGGCGCGAGGCTGGCGTGCTGGTCATGGGCAAGCACTCTGGCCGCAACGCGTTCAGGCAACGCCTCGGCGAGCTTGGTTACGAGGACCTCAAGCCTGAGCAGCTCAACGACCTCTTCAAGCAGTTCAAGGAGTTGGCCGACCTCAAGCAAGCGGTCACGACGGACGACATCAGGGCCTTGGTCGAGAACGAGCTCGTGAAGGTCGCGGAGACCTACCGGCTAGAGCACGTGCAGTTCCAGTCCGGCACGGGCGGTATGACGCCCCAGGCGCTCGTGCGCTTGCGGGCACCTGACGAGCTGCTCGAGGCCACCGCCACGGGCTCTGGGCCCGTCGACGCCGCCTTCAAGGCCCTAGCGAGCCTCACGCCCATCCCCATCGTGCTCGAGAGTTACGACCTCAAAGCGATCGGCAGCGGCACGGACGCCCTCGGTGAGGTCACCATCCGCGTCACCGCCGATGGTCAGACGCTTTTCGGCCGCGCCATCTCCACGGACGTGGTTCACTCATCGGTGCTCGCGTACGTGGACGTCATGAACAAGCTCGCGGCCGGGGTGGGTAGAACGAAGAGCGCCGCCGCGACCCTCACCATGACGCTACCGTGAACCCGGATGACAGCCGCCCACGCGCGGTCGAGATCTACGACACGACCTTGCGCGACGGCACGCAGGGTCAGGACGTTCACTTCACTAGCGACGACAAGGTGGCCATAGCGCGGCGCCTTGACGCGTTCGGCATCGAGTTCATCGAGGGCGGCTGGCCCGGCTCCAACCCTAAGGACGCGCGCTTCTTCGAGGCCATGCGCGGCGTGCAGTTGACCAACGCCAAGCTGACGGCGTTCGGCAGCACCCGCCACAAGGACAGCGCCCCTGAAGACGACGCCAACTTGCGGGCCCTCCTAGACGCCTCCACCGAGATCGTGGCGATCTTCGGCAAGTCTTGGACGTTCCACGTCCAGCACGCGCTCGGCGCCACGCTAGACGCCAACCTCGAGATGATCCGCTCGTCGGTCGAGTTCCTGCGTGCGCAGGGGAGGCGGGTGTTCTACCTCGCCGAGCACTACTTCGACGGGCATCAAGCGGACTCCGGCTACGCCCTCGCCACCCTGAACGCTGCCCTCGCCGGAGGAGCAGAACGGCTGGTGCTGTGCGACACCAACGGCGGCACGCTGCCGGACGCCATCGCCGCTCGCACGCGCGAGGTCGTGGCCATGAGCCCCGTCCTGGTGGGCATTCACGCGCACAACGACTGCGAGCTGGCCGTGGCCAACAGCCTCGCGGCCGTGCAGGCTGGCGCTCAGCACGTCCAGGGCACCATCAACGGCTACGGCGAACGCAGCGGCAACGCTAACCTCGTCAGCATCGTCGCCAACCTCGCGCTAAAGCTTGGACGCCCGCAGCCACAGCGCCTGCCCGAACTCAAGGCCCTCTCGAGTTACGTCGACGAGCGCGCCAACCTCGCGCCTAACGTTCGCGCCGCGTACGTTGGCGACGGCGCCTTCGCCCACAAGGGCGGCATTCACGTGTCGGCCGTGAACAAGTTGCCTGAGACTTACGAGCACGTGCCGCCCGAAAGCGTTGGCAATCGCAGGCGGGTGCTCGTCTCCGACCTCGCTGGGCGCGCCAACGTGGTGGCCAAGCTAGCCGAGTGGGCGGCTGGGTCCAGCATCACGGCGGACGGCGTCCCTGGCGCCGACGTTGACACCCGCGAGGTCGTAGCTCACATCAAGGAGCTCGAGGCGCGCGGGTACGCCTTCGAGGGCGCGGAGGCCAGCTTCCAGCTCCTCACGCGCAAGGTGCAGGGCGGCTTCGAGCCGTACTTCCACGTCAACGGCTTCACCGTCATGATCGACAAGACCGTTGGCGCGCCGCGCTGCGAGGCCACGGTGCGCTTGCTGGTCGGGGACCACGAGGAGCACAGCGCAGCCTCGGGCGACGGCCCCGTCAACGCGCTCGACCGGGCGCTGCTCAAGGCGCTTGGTTCGTTCTACCCGACGCTCCTGACCCTCGCCCTGCGCGATTACAAGGTGAGGGTGCTCTCCGGACCGGACACCGGTACCGCCAGCGTGGTGCGCGTGCAAGTCGAGATGGGTGACGGCGCGAGGACTTGGAGCACGGTCGGGGCCAGCACCAACATCATCGAGGCGTCGTACGAGGCCCTGATCGACGCTTACGAGTACAAGTTGGTCAGCGATGGGGTAGCGCCACTGCGCGCAGGCGAGGACCTGCCGGCGAGCGCTTAGCCGTACGCCGCCACCGTGCCGTCGAGGGCCGCGACTATGACGCGGTCCCCGAGCGGCAGGGGCGACGCCTGGATGGCGGCGTTAGCGACCTTGTCCAGCAGCAGCACGCGGCCGCTGCGCGCGTCAAGGATTATGAGGTCGCCGCCTTCGGTAACGACGTAGAGTGCGCCCGCCGCCACGCATGGCGAGGCCGTCACGGGGGCGGGGAGAGGGCGCGTCCACACGTCGTCTCCGCTGCGCAGTGACAGGCAGTGCAACCGCTGACCCCACGAGACAACGTAGACGTACTGTTGCCACACGACCGGCGTGCTCCACTGCTCGCCCTCGAGGTCGTAGCTCCACACGACCTCGCGCTTGGCGAGGTCGAACGCGTGGACCTCACCCTCCCTCACCGGTATGAGGAGGAGCCCGCCTGCCGCGGCCGGCGGGGTTGCTACGGCCCCAACCTCGACCTTGAACGCGGACGCGCCCGTGTTGCTGCGGATGGCGTGCAGCCACCCGTCGCGCGTCGGCACGATGGCGAGGCCGCCGTGCAGCGTCGGGGCGGTGGCTGGCCGTGCGCCAAGGCTTAGGCGCCAGCGCTCCTCGCCGGCCGCCGACCACTGCGCCACGCCGTCATCCATGGCAACCACGAGTTCGGCGCCGTACTGGGCCGCGCCGACCACGTCGTCTTCGAGGCGCTCCCAGGCTAGTTCGCCGCGGGGCCAGTGGAGGGCGCGCATGGCGCCGTCGCGACTGGCTAGGTAGAGGGTGTCTCCAACGACGAGCGGTGCTTGGCTGGCCTCGTCACGTAGCGCGAAGGTGGCTTGGAGGCCGCCGTCCGCTGGCCTCACGACCGCGAGTGCGTCCGACCGCTGCCCCACGAGGAGGAAGCCGCCTGCCGACGAGAGGCCTGACGGGAACTGCGGGCCTTCGTCGAGCTCGAGCGTCCAGCGCCGCTCCAACGCCGGCGGGTTAGCCGGTCCCGTGGGGTAGGCGCCGGTGCGGCCTGGGCCGCCGTTGGCCTGCTGAGGGGCGCGCTGCAACTCCGAAGCCCTGATGGCGCGCAGCGTGTCTGCCACCGCCCAGCCGGACGTCGGGCGCTTGCTCGGGTCCTTCTCGAGGAGGGAGAGTATCAAGCGTGCGAGTGGCGTCGGAACCTGCGGATTGAGCTCCTGCGGGTGGACGGGCGTGCCGTAGACGTGCTGGTAAAGGACGGCCTGGTCGTTGTCTGCGTCGAAGGCCGCGACGCCCGTGACCGTGCGGTAGAGGACGGCGCCGAAGGCGTAGAGATCGGTGGCCGCCCCCGTCGGCTCGCCCGTCGCCTGTTCGGGAGCCATGTACTGCGGGGTGCCGAGCGTGAAGCCAGTGCGCGTTAGCGCGCGCGAGCTCTCAGTCAGCTGCACCAACCCGAAGTCCATGACCTTGGGGGTGCCCTGCGGGGTGACGAGGATGTTGCGCGGGGTGAGGTCGCGGTGCACCATGCCAAGGCGGTGGACGTAGCCGAGCGCCTCCGCCACCGTGATCGCGGCTCCTAGCAGGCGGTCGCTCTGTTCCGGGTCGCCCTCGTACGGGCCAAGGTCCGTGATCGGGCCGCCCTCGATGAGTTCCATCGCAAAGTAGACGTGCTTGCCGAGGCCGAGGTCGTAGATGGTGACGATGCCTGGATGATTGAGGCGGGCTAGCGCGCGAATCTCGCGCCTGAACCTCTCGCTGTCCGCCTCCGTCAGGTGGGGCCTCAGGGCCTTGAGGGCGACGGTGCGCTCCAAGTGGTTATCCCGAGCGCGGAACACGTGCGCCATGCCGCCGACCCCGAGCGGACCTAGGACTTCGTAACGGTCGTCGACCTTATCGCCGGCCTCGAACATTCAGCCCGACCCGGCCCCTAGGCCTCGTCCAGTGCCTTAAGGATCTCGGGGTCGAGGTGGCCCTGCTCGACGGCGCGGTTGAGCATCTCGATACCCAGCCGCACGACCTCGGACTTCGAGACTAGCCGCTCCGGGTTCGAGAGTTGGTAGGCGGTCTTCGTGAGGAGCGAGTCCTGCTCCTCGGTGATGACGACCTGTAATCGCTTGCTCTTCTCGCGCTTAGCCAAGGCCCTGTTCCTCCGGGTGTGGCGCCGCCTGAGGGATGGTGTCTCAGGAAAGTGTCATGCGCCACTTGCTCTATGCGCCAACTATAGCAGCATGAGCATGTCCTTGACGCTCGTGTTGTAACGGCTTAGACTGCAGTTGCGGTGCGTGTGTAAGTTGCACATCGTACTCTGGTTACGAGCGCTACTGCTGCACGCGGCGCTGGCAACCCGCAACCGCTACTTAGACTAACGCGCAGGCGCTTCGGGCGCTCGGGGAGATGGCGATGGAGAACCACGACGTTTTGCTCGTACGAGGAGGCGCACCACTCAAGGGTGAACTGACCGCCTTCCGGGCCAAGAACTCAGCCCTCTACCTGATGCTTGCCTCGCTCCTAACGGACGAACCCGTCGTGTTGCACGACGTGCCCAAGCTATCCGACGTACTCGTGAGCGAAGAGATCCTCCGCCACGTCGGCCTCAACACGCGGTGGGAAGGCCACGACCTACACCTGCATGCCGCCAACCTCCGCACCCACCACGCGCCGTACTCGCTAGTCAGCAAGATGCGCGCGTCTTTCGTGATCATGGGTGCGCTCCTGGCCCGCGCCGGCGAGGCGCGCGTGAGCATGCCAGGAGGTTGCGCTTTCGGACCGCGGCCGGTGGATCGCCACCTTGACGCCTTCCACGCGCTAGGAGCCGAGATCATCGAGGAAGACGGCGACTTCTACGCCAAGCGCAACGGCAAACTGCACGGCACCGTGACCTTCGAGGCGCCAACGGTAGGCGGCACCCAGAACGTGCTGCTCGCCGCCGCGCTAGGCGCAGGCGAAGTCACCATCGAGAACGCCGCCAGGGAACCAGAAGTGCCAGACCTCGCCAACATGCTCAACTTGATGGGCGCGAACATCACGGGCGCCGGTACCGCTGTTATCACCATCACAGGCGTCGAGAGACTTCACGGCGTGCACTACCGCCCCATCGCCGACCGCATAGAGGCAGGCACGTTCCTGCTCGCGGCCGCCGCCACCAGGGGCAACGTCACCATCACGGACCTCGAGCCGGAGAACATGGGCGCCGTGCTCGACGCGCTCGAACTCACGGGTGTGAAGGTCGTACGCGGCGAGCGCAGCGTCAGCGTTGACGCCTCCGGCCCGCTGCGTCCCGTCGACATCGAGGCGCGCGTGTTCCCGGGCGTGCCAACGGACTTGCAGGCGCCGTTCTCCGCCTACTTGGCGACCTTGCCCGGCCTTAGCCACGTCCGTGACCACGTCTACCCTGACCGCTTCACCCACGTTGAGGAGCTGGCGCACGCCGGCGCCCGCATGACGCTCGACGATCAAGTCCTACAGATCCGCGGTGGACCCCTCCGCGGAGCAGCGATGTACGCCGCCGACATCCGCGCTGGTGGAGCGCTAGTAGTGGCGGCGCTCGCGGCTGATGGCCTCAGCGAAGTCGGTGGCATGCGCTACGTCGACCGTGGCTACGAGCAACTGGCGGAACGCCTCCGCAGCCTAGGTGCCCGCGTCGAGCGCGCCGTAACGCCCGCACTGCCAGCAACGGGCACGTACGGCAGCTAGCGCGCAGCGCGCAACCGTTCAGTTAACCGCCTAGTTTCGTGGGGGCGCCGGTCTAGTCGGCGCCCCTCTCCTCGTCTAACTCGGCGGGTTCATCCGGCGCGGGTGCGGGCAGTTGAGCCGGTTGCGGCGCCCCTTCCTGCTCGGGCGGCGCTGAGGGAGGCACTACCGCTGGCTCTGCCTTGCGTGAACGCGGGTGCCAGAAGCTCTCCTCATCGTCCTCGCTCAGGAGGTCCTCCACCGCGCGCGGGTCATCTAGGTCGAGCAGGAAACTGTCCTCTGCGCTGGTGTTGAAAGCGCGTGGTTCCTTCACGTGAGCCACGGGCTCAGTCGGCGGGGGTAGGGTAGGCGGTTCGACCGCGGCAGCGGCCTCGCGTTCCCCCGTGTCGAGGAGGAACTCGTCGCGGCCATCTACCAGCAGCGCCTGATCCGCGCCGCCAGCTACGTCCGCTGCCGCGACTTCGGCCGCCAGAACGTCGGCTGCCGTGGCGCGCGGGTCCAGCTGGTCGTCATCGTCATCGTCCTCCTCGCCCGCGCTAGCGGCAAGCAGCTCCTGCCCGGTGACCTTGCCGACCTCGCTCTCCGCTGCCTGCTCCTCGCCAACTCCAGGTTCGGCTGCGCCGTCCGCCGCTGGCGCGCCAAGCGGCAGCGGCCTCCTGACCCTGCCACGCAGCACCAAGCCGAAGATGGCAACGAGCACACCGGCGAGCATGACCCAGAGCCACGGCACCGCGAGCACCGTCGAGGTGCGCGAGGTGCTCGGCAGCACGCTTGACTGCAGCGCGGCGCGTTGAGCGTCCGCGCTTGGCGCGATGAGGTCGATGACTGGGCTGACCTGCTTGCCGTCGCCAGCGAACGCCCACGGCGAAGGTGAGCTAGCCAACGGGCGCCAACCCGTCTGCGAGAACGGGTCGTACACACCGACCAGCGCCTGAACGGCGATGTCCTCTGGCAGGGTGAAAGGCAAGTAGACGACGAGGGTCTCCTCGATCGCGAGCACCTGGAGGGGCACGCGCGGGAGGCCTGCTATGGTGGGCGCCTCCGCGCCTTGCCCAGCCGGAGGGGGCTCCGGATACGCGACGTAGTAAGCGCCATCGCCCGAGATGCGAACGGCATACAACCAACCGCTCCCTTGCGGGAAAAGCAGATCGGGTCCGGGCAAGGTGGTATCGAAGCCACCGGCCACCTCGCCAAGGTAAACGTCAACGATGCTCGGCATGAACGCCGTCACGGGCCGCTCCGTCGCCGGCGGCTCGACACCCGCGGCCGCGTCATCGCCTAGCTCGGCGGAGGCCGGTGCGGCGTCGTCTGAGGCCTCCGCGTCACCAACCGCCACTTCGCCGAGCGCGCCGAGCGTGACCCCAAGGCGTGTGCCGTTGGGGGTCGCGTCTAAGGCTACGGACTGCAAGTCGAACACTGCCGCGTTCGCGTAGATGGGCGCGGTTGGCGGCGTGAGGCTGCCGTCGCCGAACGCATCACCGCTCGGATCGCTGGTGCTTAGCGAGATGAGTGCGAGGATGACAGGCAGAATCAAGCTGAAGCTCCTGGTTCGAGGTGCTGCGTGCGCCGCGGCCTAGGTTGGCGGGCGGAGCCGGTTGCGAGGTCAGCGAGCACGGCGGCGAGCTTGTCGCTATCGTGCTGCGCCACCGCGCCACTACCGAGCAGTGGCAACTCCATGACGATGATGCCGGCCTCTGTGAAACGCGGCTTGGCCCTTGCGACCAGGTCCGCCGCCTCGCCGCGGTAGTTCTCGAGGCGCGCCTTGTCGACCGGTGACGAGTTCCACAGGACGATGTCCGGGGCCCGCACGCCGTGGTCCTGGAGCGCGGCGACGTGGTCGTACGCGTCAAAACCGTCAGTCTCACCGGCCTCGGTCATGATGTTGCACACGTAGACGAGCTTAGCCGGGCTGCGATTGACGGCTGCCACCACGCTAGGAACCAACAGTGGCGGGATGGTGCTCGAGAACAGACTGCCGGGCCCAAGGACTATGAGGTCCGCCGCTAGGAGCGCCAACTCGACCTCCGGTAGTCCCTGCGGTGCGGCGGGCTCAGTCGCGAGCGCCTTGACGGCACCGGGAACGGAGCGCAGCGCCGCCTCGCCACGCACGATCTCCCCACCGACCTTCTCGACGACCAAGGTCACGGGTTCGGCCGTGGCGGGGTAGACCGCGCCAGACAAGTCGAGGAGGCGGTTCATGAGCCTCAAGGCGTTACCGAAGTCGCCCTCTACCTCCGCGACCGTCGTGATGAACAAGTTGCCGAAGGTGTGGCCGTCCAGCTCTCGCCCGCGGTTGAACCTGTACTGCAACAAACGCGTTAGTTCCGACTCGTTATCCGACAGCGCGGCGAGGCAGTCTGTTAGGTCACCCGGCGCAGGCATGTCGAACGCTTGACGCAACCGCCCCGAGCTCCCGCCATCGTCGCTGACGGCGACCACCGCAGTCAGGTTAGTGGTGTGCTTGCGCAGACCACGCAGCAGGTTCGAGAGGCCGCTGCCGCCGCCGAGTGCGACGACGCGCGGCCCCTTGGCGAGCAGCACCCTGCGGTTGAGCAGGCGGGCCGCGTCATCGGGGTGCGGCAGCCAGTGGGAGAGCAACGAACGGTTGAGCCGGCCGATGGCGACTATGGCGACGCCGAGGCCAAGCAGGGCCACGGCGACGGAGATCCAGCCACCGAAGTTGTCCCACGGGCTCGAACGCAGCATGGCTTCGATCGGTTCGGCTAGTTGGGCACGGCCCTCGTCGAAAGCCCACAGGCCCCACCCCACGGCCCCGAGCACGAGGAGGAGACCGCCGCTGGTGGCCAGCAACAGGTGCCGCTTGACGCCCATGCCGGGCGCCAACCACAACCGCATCCTGCCTAAGCCGGCCAAGCCGCCGTTCATCGCGCTTCCTCGCCCCCCTTGTGGTGCTCGGCCAGCGCGGCATCGAGGTCGCGGTGCTGCGCCTGCGTGCGGTAACTGCCCGCCAGGTCGTGACTAAGGCGCTCCACGACGGCAACCGAACGGTGCTGCCCGCCCGTGCACCCGACCGCGACCACGTAGTTGCTGCGGCCGGTGCTCTCAGCCAAGTACGCGAGCGAGCGCACCAACATGCGGATCTGGTGGTAAAGCTCGAGCGCCTCAGGGGTGAAGACGTAACGCTGGACTTCCGCATCCGTGCCGGGCAGTGGCCTCAGCTCGTCGGAGTAGAACGGGTTTGGCATGCCGCGCACGTCGAGGACGACGTCGACGTCGGTCGGGATGCCGCGCTTGAAGCCGAACGACACCAACCGCAGTAGCGGCCCTGCCCCGCCGGAGAAGCGGTCCCACAGGAGCTGCGTTAGCGCCCTCGCGCTGGTGCTGGTCGTATCGATGACGTCGTCCGCCAGCGCGCGTAATGGCTCGAGGACCACGCGCTCGGCGGCCAGGTCAGAGGTGAGAGTACCGGTGGAGATCGGGTGCGCGCGGCGCGTAAAGTTGTAGCGTTTGACGAGCACCTCGTCCGACGCGTCGAGGAACAGTAGCCGCGGGGCGCGCCCCTGCTCCTTGAGGCGCGCAATTGCACCCGGTGCGTCTTTCAGGTAGTCGCGGGCGCGAATGTCGATGCTGATGCAGACGCCCTTCCACTCGCCCGTCACCGTCTCGACGAAGTCGGGCCATAGGGCGGGCGGGAGGTTATCGACGGTGTAGAAGCCGATGTCCTCCAGCGCGTGCAACGCCGTCGTCTTGCCGGCGCCGCTTAGGCCGGTGAGGACGACGAGTGGCAGCGGCTGCGCGCCGGGTGTCTCCTGGCCGCTCACGGGGTCTCCATCATGAACTCGCAGGCCACGAGCAACTCGCCCTGCTCGACGATCGCGAAGTCGCCTACGTGCGCCAGCAAAGTACCTGGGCAGAGGATGATCGCCGTGCGGCCAACGTCCTGCACGACGAAGCGCTTGCCGCCCCGCACGACTTCCGAGAAGGTCGCGGTCGGTTCGACTGTTAGCAGCGGGATGGGCCCGAGACCCTGTATCACGCGCCAACGCGTACCGTCGTGAACGACGCGCGCGTCCTGGCCCGCCACCTTGACGTTGAACGCCGGGACCGCCCCAGCGTCGTTGACAGGCGCCCACTCAGCGGGTTTCATGAAACCAACCGTGCGTGAGGCGCAGGCGCGCGCCGTAGCGCCGGACGTGAACTCCACGACGGCCGCCTCGCGGACTATGGCGCCGGTGATGGCCTCCGCCATCACCTCCGCCGCTGACCGGTCAGTGAAACAACCGATGCGCACGCGCACGAACTGCAAGCCGTCCTGCATGGCGAACTCCGTGTAGGCGTCGAACGCGCGCGAGCGCAAGTCGTCCGCGGCCGACTGCGCCTCACGGTAGTCGCGTAGCGCCACGGTTTGAACCGCCCACGCCTCCGCCGCCGCCCAACTCGGGGCGGCCATGAAGATGGCCGCGACGAGCATCAGCACCCGTGACTTCACGCTGCCGCCTGGCCGATCAGCGGCGCCAAGTTCGAGAGTATGTGTAACCCAACGCCTTGGCTCTTCTCTGGGTGGAACTGCGTCGCGTAGACGTTGCCGTAGGAGAACGCCGAGAGGAACGTCACGCCGGCGTACTCCGTGGTTGCGCCTGGCAACGGCGCGGCGCCGGGCGCCACCTCCGCGTAGTACGAGTTCGCGAAGTAGACGTATGCCCCGGCCGCGACTCCCGCGAGGAGCGGCGATGCACCCCGTGGCGTCAGTTGGTTCCAACCCATCTGCGGCACGCTGCCGTGCCCAGTGGGAAAACGCTTGACCCAGCCGCGCACCAGGCCAAGGCCAGGCTCGTCTGGCGCCTCGTCAGAGCCGTCCAACAGTAGTTGCAGCCCGACGCAGATGCCGAGGAACGCTCGGCCCTCCGCGAGGTGACCGCGCACGGCGGCCTCGAAGCCTGACGCGCGGAACGCACGCGCCACCTGCCCGAAGTGCCCTTGCCCAGGCAGTACGAGCAGGTCGGGCGTGCCGACCGCGGCCGGGTCGTCAACCACGCGTGGCCTCAAGCCGGCGCGGTCGAGTGCGCGCTCGATGCTGCGCAGATTGCCCGCGCCGTAGTCGACGACGACGCTCCTCATAAAAGCCCCTTGGTGGAGGGTAGCTCCGCGTGCGTTACGCGGGTGGCGTCGCGCAGCGCCCTCGCGAACGCCTTCATGACGGCCTCGCAGGCGTGGTGTGACTCGTCCGCCGCCAACAGGCGCACGTGCATGGTGGCGCCAGCGTGGTTGGCGAAACCGCGGAGCAGCTCGCGCAGGTGGTAGGCGTTGAAGCCGCCGGAGTCGCCAGCGAGCCCGCTCGGGTCGAACGACAAGTGCGGTCTACCTGATAGGTCCAGCACGACGTGGGCGAGCGTCTCATCCATCGGCACGAAGGCGCTGCCGTAACGTTCGATGCCCTTGCGGTCGCCTAGCGCCTGCCCGACCGCCTGGCCGATGACGATCCCGCAGTCCTCCGCCAAGTGGTGCACGTCGATGTGCAGGTCGCCCGTAGCCTCGACTGCGAGGTCGAAGCGACCGTGCCTCACGAGCATGTCGAGCAAGTGATCGAGGAAGCCGTGGCCCGTTACCGCTCCGCTCGCGGTGCCCTGCGTGGTGTCGAGGTCGAGGCTCACGGTGATCTGCGTCTCGCTCGTTACGCGCGAGACTTGACTGGTGCGGCTCATCTTGCGCCTCCGTTAACCAGTGACTGCGGCTCGACCGCCGCACGGCAGGCGGTGATGAAGGCGTCGTTCTCGCTACTGGTGCCAACAGACACGCGCAGGCAGCCCGCGGCGCCTGGCAGGTGGTCCTGGCGCCTGATGACTATGCCTGCTGCGAGGAGGCGCTCGTAGACGCCGGCGGGATCGGAAGTGCGGAACAGCACGAAGTTGGCCTGGGAGGGGAACGGCTGAATCCCCGGCATCGCCGCCAGGGCCGCCACGATGCGCGCGCGTTCGTCCTTGACGTGCTGCACGCGGGCGCTGACGAGGTCCTCCTCGTCGAGGAGGGCGCTCGCCACGGCGACTTGCCATGGGTTGACGCTGAAGGGCAGCAGCGCCTTCCTGACTTCCTGCGCCACCTCCGCGTGGGCGAGCGCGTAACCTACGCGGGCCCCAGCCAAGCCGAACGCTTTGCTGAAGGTCCTGAGGATAACGGCGTTAGGGTAGCGGGCAACGAGCTTCACGAGGTCAGCGCCTGCGAACTCGGCGTACGCCTCGTCGATGACGACCAGGGTCTGGTCGGCGCCCGCCGCGATCAGTTCCTCTACCTGTGCTGCGCTGAAGAGGTTGCCGGTTGGAGCTGCCGGGTTAGCCAGGAACAGGACTCCAGGCCCTCCCGCCATGGCGGATAACAGAGCGCTCGAGGGTAGGGCGAAATCGGCTCCAAGCGGCACTTCGATCAGTCGCGCTTCGAGTAGGCGCGCTTGAGCGGCGTACACCGCGAAGGTCGGGGCGACCGTGATGACCTTGCGACCAAGGCCCGCCACGATGGTGAGTGCCTGGATGAGGGTGTTTGACCCGTTGGCCACCACCACACCTGCTGTCGGCCACTCGTGCTTGGCGGCCAGCTTACCCTCGAGCCTCGCGGGCGACAGCTCCGGGTAGCGGTTCCACGCCACGCCAGCCAACTGCTGCATGACTCGCACCTTGATCAACTCGGGAACGTCGTCTGGACTTTCGTTCTGGTCGAGCTTGATTGGTTCGGGGTGCGGTGTGAAGTGGTAGGGCGCGAGCGCCTTCACGGCGTTCCTTATCGTCATGGGTCCCATGCTAGCGCGTCGTGAATGGGGCCGCTCGGCGCGGCCCCATGAGTGACGTGGTGGGTTACTTGGTGGACGCGAGCTACTGGCCCATGCGGTCGCGCACGTCCGAGATGAGCCCGTCGGTCATGGCGGTCAGGCCCGCGTCGAGGCGGCCGGCTTCCGTGAACTCGGCGATCGACTCGTCGAAGCGCTGGATGGCGTAGTACACGATCCCGAGGTTCAGGTGCGCCTGCGCGTTGTCGGCGTTGGCTGCTACGGCGCGGCGCAGGTAATCGAGCGCGAGGTCGAAGCGCCCGAGTTCGATCTGCGAGTAACCGAGGTTGTTCAGCACGATGTCAGAGTCTGGGTAGCTCTCAAGCGCGGCCTCGTAGTCGCCGATCGCCCCGCGCGTGTCACCGCTGAACTGCTTGGCGTAACCGAGGTAGAAGGACGCCAGGCCGGTAGGCTGCAGCTCGTTCGAGCGCTCGAAGGCGCTTACGGCCGCGGCGAAGTCCCTGACGTCAAGGGCGTAGAGGCCCTGCTGGAAGGCAACGCCAGCTTCTTCCTCGAAGGCAACGTCGCCGCCACCAGTGAGTTGCCTTTGCTCACCGAGTAGCTCGAGGCTGCGCTGCGCTAGCGCTTGCCCCGGCTCTAGGTCGAGGGAGCGCTTCAGCGCCTTCTCGCCGTCCTCGAGACGACCGACGCGCACGAGTGCCGTGCCGTAAAGGGCCTGCAACTCGGCGTCGTCCGGGCTGGCGGTCACCAGCGGTTCGATGATCTGCAGCGCCCCGTTGGCGCGTCCGGCAGCGAGGTAGAGCTCGGCGAGGCTGCGGTCCACGTCGGCGCCGCTGCCGCGCAGTGCCTCGAAGGTGCGGCGCGCGCCGTCGAGGTCGCCGCGCCGTGCTTGGGCAACGGCGAGGAGGTTGCCAACCGCGACATCGTTCGGGTTCTGGGTGTAAAGCGGCCCGAGGAGCGCTTCGGCTTCCTCGGCGCGCCCGCTCTGCAGGAGGAGGTCGGCTTGCGCGACTACCAGGTCGGTGCTGTTCGGGTAGAGCGCCTTGCCCGCCTCAACGATCGCGAGGGCGTCGGTCGCGTAGGCGGACGGCAGCAACCGGCCGAGGGCGTAGAGGCCGGCCGACCGGGCGAGCGGTTCGCCGACGGCCTGCTGCAAGTAGGCGAGGGCGTCACCGGCGGCGCCGCCGTCGATGAGGCGACGCATGACCGCGCCCCGCAACAGCACTGACTCTGGCGCGTAACTCTCGGCGCGGCGCAGCGTCTGCAGCGCGCGCTGTGAATCCGCCTGGCGTGAGCTCAGCCGGATGTAGGCGTCGATGAAGCGCGGGTAGGCGCTGATCGCTGCCTGCAGGTCCACGCTTGGATCTGCGGACGGGGTGGCAGAAGCGGCCTCCATGGAGGCGCGGCCTGCCAGCGCAACCGCGTGGCTTGGGTTAGCGGTGAGCGCCGCGGCGAAGGCCGCGGCGGCGAGTTCAGGTTCGTTAGCGGCGTCGAAGACTACGCCGGCCGTGGCCTGCACTTCGGCATCGTCTGGAGCGAGTTCTACGGCGACCTTCGCCGCTGCGACGGCTCCGGCGAGGTCGCCCTCTAGCGCCAGTATGCGGGCGTACTCGACCTGCACCCAGGCCGAGCCGGCGTCGAGCCCGGCTGCGGTGGCTAGGTCGTCAGAGCGGGCTCCTGGCAGGCCGGAGGCGGCGAGGCCCGTCGGTGCGAGGCTGGCGACCGAGGGGGTCTGGTTCGCGGCAGCGGCAACGCGTGCCAGGTTGGCGGCGCTGCTGTTGGGTAACACGGTGCGCGCAACGGCGTCTGCCGCAGCCGCCGCCAAGGCGGCCGGGTTGGCGCCCTGTACGGTCAGCGGCTTGGTCGCTCCGCCGATGGTCACGTTGATGGTGGCAGTCACTCCGCCACCGCCCGTCGATACCCTGCCCGTTACGACCGCGTTCGCGTCGAACAAGCGGCCGATGGTTGCCTGCACGTCGACCTGCGCGGCCGCCGCCTTGTTGGCGACCAACGCGGCGTCGCCTATCGGCGGAACGTAGACGTTCGGGAGTTGATTGAGGGCGTGCTGCAGTGCCGTTGGTAGGCCCAACTGGTAGGGCGAAACGGCAGCGTCGGTATCGAACGGCAGAATCACCACGCGAGTTACTGCGGTGGCGTTCTGGGCCGCGGCGGGCGCCTGAAGCAGCACAAGTGCCGCTGCTAGCGCCAAGAACGTGGTGAAGAGGCGTCGAGGCATCACGGCGGAGTATACCTAGGCGAGCGTGAGAATACTCAGGTCAGGGCGCCGTCAGAGACGGAATCCGCCAGGCAGTAGCTCGGCGACCGTCGTGGTGACTACCTGGCCAGCACCGTTCACCATGTGAACGAGCGCGGTGGGGGAGAACTCGAAAAGCACTTGGCGGCACGAGCCGCACGGCGACGCGGGCGTCTCAGACGACGACACGACGACGACTTCACTGAACTCACGCTCTCCCGCGCTGATCATCGCCTGCACGGCCGACTGCTCAGCGCAGCGCGTCAGGCCGAAGCTGGCGTTCTCCACGTTGGCGCCGGCATAGACCCGCCCGCTGGCCGTGCGCAGCGCCGCCCCAACGGGGAAGCGCGAGTACGGCACGTACGCGTTGTCCTGAGCGGCGCGCGCGGCGTCAAGCAGGTCGCGTGGCACGTCATCGAGCGAGGAAGCACGGCGTTCGTTCAAGGTTCAACCCCCTCCAAGACCTAGTTGTAGTTTA
This sequence comes from Trueperaceae bacterium, assembly GCA_035703635.1. Taxonomy (GTDB): domain Bacteria; phylum Deinococcota; class Deinococci; order Deinococcales; family Trueperaceae; genus JAAYYF01. Next base: position 49,782 of record DASSXV010000041.1, read on the forward strand.
CGAAGGAGGGGCGGCCCTATCACAACCACTCCAACGGTCAGCGCGGCGAGCGCCGCCACGAGAACGGCTCCCGCACTCAGGTCCTTGGCGGCGGCCGCCAGGGCATGGTGTTCGGGTTGCACGAGGTCTACCAGCGCCTCGACGGCGCTGTTCGTCAGTTCGAAGGCGAGGACGAGCCCCGTCATCATCAGGATCGGCGCGATGGTCGCGCTCGTCCACCAGGCGAGGAGCAGCACCGCGACCGCGATGACGACCTCGATGCGAAAGTTGCGCTGCTCGCGCCAGGCGAGCCGCACGCCTGCCAACGCGAACCCCAAGCTCTGCCTGAAGCGCACGGGGCTCACGAGGGGCTCTGCGCCTCGCAGGCGATCTCCAGGATGCGCGCTTGGGCGATGAGGAACGGCTTCCACTCCTCGTCGTCATGGTGATCGAGGCCCGTGAGGTGCGTGATGGCGTGAGCGGCTAGCACCATGACCTCGTCCTCGGTCGAGTGGCCGTGCTGGGCAGCTTGCTGTTCGGCCGTGTCTAGGCTGATGAGTACGTCGCCAAGGTGGGCTACGCCAGGGAACCAGGCGCCGTCCGGTTCGTAGGTCGGGTAGGAGAGGACGTCGGTCGGCCCGTCGACCCCGCGATCGCGCAGGTTGTGTTCGGCGACGCTCGCGTCGTCGAGCAGGACTATCGTCACCTCGCGGTCCCCAAGGCCTGCGCCTTGCAGATACAGCGCTACGACCTCACGGAGTCGCTCAGTTCGAGGGAAGCGTGCGGTCTCGTCCAATACCTCTACCTGGTCCACCCTTGCCCCCTTCCCGGCCGTCCGCGTTCTCACCACGTACGCGCTTCAGGCCGCGCACCTCCTCGGCGCTCGGGTAACTGATGCGCCGGTGGAGGATCGCCGTGAGCATGCGTTGGAACGTGGCGGCTATGACCTCTAAGTCGTTGAGTGTCAGGGGCGTCCCGTCGAGCTGGCCGTCCTGCTGGCGTTGCTTGATGAGGCGGTCGATGAGCGACCGGATGCTCGTCGGCGTCGGGTCCGAGAGCGTGCGTGAAGCCGACTCGACGGCGTCTGCGAGCATGAGGATGCCGGTCTCCTTCGAGCGCGGCTTCGGCCCTGGGTAGCGGAAGTTGAGCTCTTCGACCTGGCCCTCGTCGAGCGCGCGCTTATAGAAGTAGCTGAGGACGGTGGTGCCGTGGTGCTCGGCGACGAACGGCACTAGTTCCTCAGGGAGCCGGTTCTCGTGGAGGAGCTCGACGCCGTCGCGCACGTGGCTCGTGATGATCAGGTATGAGAGGTGCGGGCTGATGCGGTCGTGCGGGTTATCGCCGGAGAACTGGTTCTCGACGAAGAAGCTCGGCCGCTTGATCTTGCCAACGTCGTGGTAGAGCGCCCCAACGCGGGCTAGGAGCGGGTTGCCGCCGACGGCCTTGGTGGCCTGGTCCACCAGGTTGGAGATGATGAGGCTGTGCTGGTAGGTGCCTGGCGCCTCCGTGATGAGGCGCTGCATCAGAGGGTGGCCAGGGCTGGAGAGCTCGGTAAGGCGGAAGTCGGTGAGGAAGCCGAAGCCGCCCTCTGCGATCGGCAGGAGCGCGAGCGCAAGCACCCCAGCTAGCACCCCACCGGCCGTGAGGAGCATGGCGCCACTTGCCATCGCCGCCGTCGTCATGCCGCCGCCAACGAGCACCAACGCAACGAGCGTGAGGCCCGCGACCAAGCCGCCGACGGCTCCTGCCAGGAGGAGGCTCAACCGGTTGCCGACCTTGCGCATCATCGTGGCGGCCAGCGCCCCGCCGACGAGCGTTGCCGCGACCGCGAAGAGGGCGGCGGTGGGGGTGAGCAGGCCAACGGCCAGGGCCATCCAGGCGGCCCACGGAAGGGCGACGCGCGGCCCGAGCAGCGCGGCTACCACGAGCGGCACTAGGAGCGCGAACAGGAAGTTGGGCGAGACGTCGACTGCCAGGCGTTGCAGTGCGAGCGTGCCGAGGCTGAGCGTCACGAGGAACGCGACCTTGCGGAAGGTCATGCCCTCGAAGAGCATGCCGCGCGCGAACAGCAGAGGCGCGATCAGCATGAGGGTGAGGAGCACGACGCCTACGACAATCCACGCGGTCTGCGACGCTGCCTCGACGCGGGCGCTATAGAGCCCGAGCGAGTCGAGGACGCGCAGTTGATCTTCAGTTAGCGGCTCTCCGGCTTGCACGAGGACCTGACCGGACTCGAGTGACTGCATGACGGGCGCAACTGCGGCGGCGGCGGCGTCTCGCGCGACCTGCGTGAGGCGGTCGTTGGGCACGGAGTTGGCCGCGAGGCGCCTCTCGAGCACGAGCCGCGTCTCGCGCTGGCGGTCAGGTGGCGCGAGGTTCGTTGCCTCCTGAATGAACGCTGGGAGCTCGCTTGCCCGCACGCCGCTTGGTGATTGGTAACGGCTGATCACCTCGTCGACGACCGGCGCAGGTAGCCCTGAGGTAGTTATCGCTGCGAGCACGAGCGTGGTGACCTGCAGGTCAGAGGTGTAAACGGGTTCGATCTGTGCGCGCGCCGACTGCCTCTCGCGCTGGGTGGCGATCATGTCTACGACTTGTGTGTCTACGGGTGCGATGAAGGTCTGCGGGCTGGCTTGCCCGATGCGTAGTGGCGTGCGTTGCCGCGTGCCGTAGACGCTGTAGAGGATGAGGCCGAACACGGCCGCTGCGAGGAGGGCAAGCACCCAGTAGCGGGCTACGCCGCCGCTCGCTATGCGTCTAGGCGTTCCGCTCATACGCTAGGACAATCTCTGCCACCAGGGGGTGACGCACGACGTCGGCTTTGCTGAACTCTTGGAACTCGATGCCGTCTATGCCCTGCAGGATGGCGCGCGCGGTAGTCAGACCGCTCTGTATGGTCGTCGGGAGGTCGGTCTGGGTGGTGTCTCCCGTAACGACGACCTTGCTGTTGAAACCCATGCGCGTGAGGAACATCTTCATCTGCTCAGGGGTAGTGTTCTGGGCCTCGTCGAGGATGATGAAAGCGTCGTTCAGGGTGCGACCGCGCATGAACGCCAGTGGCGCGACCTCGATGGTGCCCTGTTCGAGGAGGCGCTCGACCTTGTCTGCGGGGAGCATGTCGTGCAGCGCGTCGTAGAGAGGCCGCAGGTACGGGTCTATCTTGGCCTGCAGGTCGCCAGGCAGGAAGCCGAGGCGCTCTCCCGCCTCGACGGCCGGGCGCGTGAGGATGATGCGCTTCACGCGGTTCGCCATCAGGCTCTCGACCGCCATCGCGACCGCCAGGTACGTCTTGCCAGTCCCGGCGGGGCCCAAGCCGAACGTGATGGGGCTACTCGCGATGGCGTTGACGTAACGCCGTTGTCCGGCTGTCTTTGGGCGCGTCCTGCCCGGGAGCCGCGCTTCCGTTGCGCCGGTAGCTGGGGCAGTGCGCGGCGCGGGGGCGTCTAGCGTCTCCACGGCGCCGTCGACGCCGCCTTCTAGTTCGGCCTCGTACCCGGCGCTAAGGTCTCCGAAGGTGATCTCGGCGAGGCTCACCTCGCCACCTTGCCTGATGGTCGACAGCAAGTTACGGAACGCCCTCTCGGCGGCCGCGACTTCGGCGGGCTCGCCGCTCAACCGCAGTTCGTCGCCGCGCGCAACGACCTTGGCGCGCAGGCGGGTCCGCATCAGTTTCAGGTTCTCGTCGTTGTGGCCGTACAAGGACAGTGCCTCGGCCGGGCTACGCAGCTTGAGCGTCATTGACGTCGCGATGTCGTCCTCCTGGACCGCTTCAAGGCGGCCGGTTCCGAGAGAATCTCGTGCCAGATCATGCCGCGCAAGATGTCGTCTCGACCCGTCCTCAGGAGCTTGGGCCCCTCAGGCGTGGGCGCGCCCATTCTAGCCGCTACTGCCTGGCCGCGCCGTCGCGGGGTCACGGTAGCGACGTCTGGGTCTTCTGGTTGGCGGCTCCTGCCGCCAAGGCGCGTCACCCTTAGAGGCTCCGCTGCGGCGAGTGGGCTGCTCATCATGCCCTCGCGGCCCATGCTGGCGGGCGCGGGCACGCCACTGACGAGGCCGCCACCGAACGGGTCGCTAGTAACGAGCCCACCGCCGCTGGCGCTTGCCGAGCTTGTGCGCCCGGACACTAACGATCCGCTCGTGCGCTCAGGCGCAAGGGTGGTAGTGGAGCGCGCTTGAGGCATGCCGCTGGTAGAGCGACGCTGCTCGGGAGGCGTGGCACTGCCGCCAGACTCCCGGACTTCCGCCTCCGCTACGCGGCGCTGAACTTCGGCCAGGAGCTCGCGCCACGAGCCGGGCTCTGCCTGCCGCGCGTCGGCCATGACAGGACCTCCGGGACGCTGCCCTCCGCTCGCAGCCGGCGCTCCCGAACCTGCGGCGCCTGAGTCGGGCGCGCCCGACCTTGGTGAGGACGTGGGGGCGCCGCCAGCGGGCGGCCCCCCTCGCGACTGCGGCTTGTTCTTCTTCGAGAACAGCGGAACGACGACGAAGAAGATGAAGAAGACCAGCCCAAGGATTTCCTCGAAGCCGATGTTCACCCTTTGTCGCTGCCCTCCCCGGCCGCATGCCCGATGTTGCCGCGCATGGCCGTGTCCGACTGGATGTTCTGCAGGGAGTAGTAGTCCATGACGCCCAAGTTGCCCTCACGGAAGGCCTGCGCGATGGCCTGCGGCACTTCGGCCTCAGCCTCGACGACCTTGGCGCGCATGGCCTCGACGTGAGCGCGGTTCTCCTGCTCGGCCGCCACGGCCATGGCCCTGCGCTCTTCCGCCTTGGCCTGCGCCACGCGCTTGTCGGCCTCAGCCTGGTCGGTCTGCAGCTGAGCACCGATGTTGCGCCCAACGTTCACGTCTGCGATGTCGATCGAGAGGATCTCGAACGCCGTGCCGGAGTCGAGGCCCTTCGCGAGCACCGTCTTGGAGATGATGTCTGGGTTCTCGAGCGTGTGCTTGTGGCTGTTCGTCGAGCCGATGGAGGAGACGATGCCCTCACCTACGCGGGCGATGATCGTCTCTTCACCAGCGCCACCGACGAGGCGCTCGAGGTTGGCGCGCACGGTGATGCGGGCAGTGGCGATGAGTTCGATGCCGTCCTTGGCAACGGCGCTGACGTTCGGGGTCTGGATGACGCGTGGGTTGACGGAGACCTTGACGGCGTCGAGTACGTCGCGACCAGCCAGGTCGATGGCCGCCGCGCGGTCGAACGGCAACGCGATGCGGGCCTTGTCGGCCGCGATCAGCGCGTCAACCACGCGGTTGACGTTCCCGCCGGCTAGGAAGTGCGCCTCTAGCTGGTTCTGGTTCACCTCGATGCCGGCCTTGTCCGCCTTGATCAGCGGCAAGATGATCTGGTTCGGCGGCACGCGCCGCAGGCGCATGGCGAGCAGGGAGAAGAGCGAAACCTTGACCCCTGCCGCTACTGCCGAGATCCACAGGCCGACGGGGATGTAGTTGAAGAGGATGATGAAGAAGAGGACTACTGCCCCGGCGAGGATCAGTAACGGGATATCCAACATCTATGACTCCTTGTCGCCCGACTGTTCGGGCGGCGTTCCCGGTGTTCCGGGCGTGCGCGCGTCGACCGCGCGAACGGTAATGCGGTTGCCTTCTACTCTCAAGACGCGAAGGGTCGCGCCCGCGTTGACGAAATCGCCTTCGCTGACGACGTCGACTCTGTCGGTGCCGAAGCGCGCGACGCCCGCCGGCCTTAGGTCGGAAAGGGCGAGGCCTTCCTGACCAACGAGGTCCTTGCGGTCACCCCCGAACGTGAGGCTGCCGCCATCCGGGGTAGCGATGCGGGCAGTCAGCCGGAAGGCGGCGGCTAGGCGACTGTTCGGCAGTAGCCACAGGAGCACCCCGAGCAACACCCCGCCGAAGAGGACGGAGTAGCCGAGCACCGGAATGACGCCCTCCTCGAAGATGCGGATGAGCGCCACGATGATCGCGGCAACGCCGAGAACCCCGGCCACCCCGAAGCCCGGTAGGAGGAAGACCTCGACGGCCAACAACACGATGCCGACGACGAGGATGGCCACGTCCAGCAAGCCGAGCGGGTTAGCGAAGTAGGCGGCCGCCGCGAACACGGCGAGTGAGATGAGGCCGATGGCGCCTGGGATGCCGAAGCCTGGCGTGAAGGCCTCTATGAGGAGACCGCCGATGCCGAGCACGATCAGGGCGGCGGCCACCAGGGGCTGGGAGAGGATGGACGCCAAGCGCTCGGCCAAGCCAGGCTCGAGCGTGACCGTCTTGGCGCCAGCGAACCCGAAGGCAGCGAGGGCGGCGTCGAGCGTAGGCGCCTCGACGTCGGCGATGCCGTGCTCGACCGCCTGGCGCGAGGTGAGGGTCACGAGTTCAGCTGCGGTAGACAAGCCGGGGATCTCGACCTTGGGGTCGACCATGCCCTCGGCTACGGTGGCGTTGCGGCCACGCGCTTCCGCCACGCTGCGGAACTCGCCGCGCAAGGCGGAGGAGAACTTCTCGTCGACGGCCTGGATGCCAGTCGGGGTCGAGAGGATGGGCAGCGCAGCTCCGATGCTCGCGCCGGGCAACATGGCGAGGTGCTCTGCGCTCATGGCGATCAAGGCCCCCGCGCTGAAGGCGTTCTGCACTACCGCGATAGTCGGGACGGTGGTGTCGTGGAGGATGATGCCAACGATGTCCTGCATGGCGTTGACGGCGCCGCCAGGAGTGTCGAGGTAGAAGACGAGCGCCAACGGCTGCTCGTCTGCCGCAAGGCGCACGCGGTTGCGGACGAACGCCGTGGTTGCGCTGTTGATCTGGGAGTCGATCGGGACCACCCAGACCTCGTTGGTGGCCGCGGTGGCGGGCGCAGCGAGCAGGAGGCTCACTAGCAACGCCGCGACTATTCGAACCACGTTCGAGGCGCGAGTAAACTTCAGCTTCACGAGGTCGACGATACCACGCCGGAATGTCCGTTCCTAACGGCAAGGATGCGGTGCGAGAGCGCCGGCGCGAAAGGAGCGGCGCCACCTTGTTCGGGTGGCGCCGCTGCACTTTGTGGCGGGGGCAGAAGGACTTGAACCCTCGACCTACGGTTTTGGAGACCGCCGCTCTACCGACTGAGCTATACCCCCTGGCGTGCGCGGCGCTTGCCAGCGCCACGACCGAAGTAGAAGTATACCGGGCGACCCCGAGGACGTCCAGACGCCAGAGGCGGAGCCCGGCCAGAGGGCATGAGTAGCGCGCTTGAGTAGCGCGCCACGCACGGTGCGGTGCCGCCGTGCGGTATCGTCGGCGCATGCAGCAGTCGATGGTCGAACCGGAAAGCATGACCTTCACCCCCGCGGGGGCGGATAAAGCCGCTCAGCTCCTAAAGGGCAGCGGCAAGGAAGGCGCTGCCATCCGCGTCTTCGTTAAGTCTGGCGGTTGCAGCGGTTACCAGTACGGAATGCAGATCGACGACCGCCGCCTAGACGGCGACCGCGTCTTCGAGGTCGGCGACGTGCGGTTGGTCGTCGACGAACGTAGCTGGCCACTGCTCAGGGGCTCACAAGTCGATTACGTCGAGAACATGATGGGTGGCGGCTTCAACGTTAGCAACCCGAACGCTTCAAGTGAATGCGGCTGTGGTCATAGCTTCCGTACCGATGGCGCGGCGGCGCCCAGCGGCGAGGGTTCGTCCTCCTGCTCCTCCTGAACTACTAGCCCGCGCCCGACTGGCCGTGGCTTGCGGACAACGACTCCAAAAGGTGCGCCCCGGACTTCACGCGTCCGGGGCGCACCCTTTCCTTGGGGCCGAACTTAGTTGCCCGCGAAGTCGTACTTGAGCACTGGCTGCCTGGCGGCCCGCACTTCATCCAGGCGGCGTACTGGGGTGTTGTAAGGCGCGCCCGCCAGGTAGTCGGGGTCGCTGACGCTGCGCTCCAAGATCTCTGCGAGCGTGTCGACGTAGTTGTCGAGCGCCTCGAGCGACTCGGTCTCGGTCGGCTCCACCATCAGCGCTTCCTTGACGATTAGCGGGAAGTAGACGGTGGCGGGGTGCATGCCGTAATCGAGTTGCGCCTTGGCGATGTCGAGGGTGCGTAGGCCAGTTGGCGGCTGCGCGACGAACTCGTGCATGTTCACGCGGTCGAACGGGACGGTGAAGCCGAGCTCCTTGAACCTCGCGCGCAAGTAGTTGGCGTTGAGCACCGCGTAACCGCTCACCTCACGCAGGCCCTCGAGCCCTAGCGCCCGGATGTAGGTGTAGGCGCGCACGAGGTTGCCGAAGTTGCCGTAGAACGACCGCATGCGCCCGATGGACTGCGGGATGTCGCTCTGCAGGAAGAACTGCCCGTCCTGGCGGCGCTCCACGATGGGTGCAGGCAGGAACTTGGCCAGGTGCGCCTTGACGCCGACAGGGCCCGTGCCTGGGCCGCCGCCGCCGTGCGGGGTCGTGAAGGTCTTGTGCAAGTTGAGGTGCACGACGTCGAAGCCCATATCGCCTGGGCGCACGCGCCCGACGATGGCGTTGAGGTTCGCACCGTCGTAGTACAGCTGCGCGCCTACCGCGTGAGCAGCTTCCTTGATCTCGAGGATGCGGCGCTCGAACAGCCCTAGGGTGTTCGGGTTCGTGAGCATGACGGCCGCTACCCGATCGTTGAGGCGCGCCTTGAACGCTTCAAGGTCCACCTCGCCATCCGGCCCGGTTGGCACCTCGACGACGTCGTAGCCTGCCATGGCGGCCGTTGCCGGGTTGGTGCCGTGGGCACCGTCGGGCACGAGAACGACGCGGCGCTGCTCACCCTCGCCCCGTGACCGGTGGTAGGCGCGGATCATGAGGATGCCAGCCAACTCACCGTGCGCGCCAGCTGCTGGTTGCAGGCTCACGGCGTCCATGCCCGTGATGGCGCCAAGGTCGTGCTGCAAGTTGTAGAGCAGCTCAAGGGCGCCCTGAACGGTCTCTGGCGCCTGGTACGGGTGGAGGTCCTGGAAGAGCTTCGCCGCTTCCTCGTTCACCTTAGGGTTGTACTTCATGGTGCAGCTGCCGAGTGGGTAGATGTTGGCGTCGATACCCATCTGCCTGTGGGCCAACTGCGTGTAGTGCCTAACCAAGTCGAGTTCGCTGACCTCTGGCAGGCGCGGCGCTTCCTTGCGCAGGTTCTCGGTGCCGAGGACCGCCGCCGCATCGAACTCCGCGGGGGTAGGCGGTTGTGAGGCACGGCGCCCGGGCCGCGAGCGCTCGAACACTAGCGGCAACTGCTGGTGGAGGGGCACGGGGGAGGCTTTACGAGCGTCAGACATGCGCAACCGCCTCTACTTGCCCTTGCGCGCTGCCAGGGCCTTCGCCGCACGCGTCCAGGGCCGCAAGCAGCTTCGCGATGTCTGCCGGGCGCGTGCTCTCGGTAGCGCTGAGCACGATGGCGTGGCCGAACCCGTACTCCGCCGGCGCTGCGACGCCAGCGTGAACACCGTGCGCCGCGAGGGCGCTACGGAGCAGCGCGGGGTCTTGCTTGACGGGGAGAACGAACTCGTTGAAGTAACGCCGCCCGACCTCCGGCGCGTAGCCTGCAGCCACGAGTGCGGCGGCCAGCGCATGGGCGTTGGCCACTGAACCCAGCGCGAGGTCGCGCAGCCCTTGTGGCCCCAACGCGGAGACGTTGATGGCGGCCATGACCGCAGTCAGCTGGTGATTCGAGCAGATGTTGGACTTCGCCTTCGAGCGCCTGATGTGCTGCTCGCGCGCCTGCAACGTGAGCACGAAGGCGCGTTTGCCGTCCACGTCGACCGTCTCGCCGACCAGTCGGCCTGGGAACTGCCTGATGAGTGACTCGCCGACGACCATGAACCCAAACGCCGGACCGCCGAAGTTAACGGGGTTGCCAAGGGTCTGGCCATCACCCGCTGCGATGTCGGCGCCGTACTCGCCAGGAGCCGCAAGCACGGCCAGGCTGAGCGGGTCGACCGCGGCCACCATCAAGGCACCGCCAGCGTGCGCGGCGCTCGTCAGGCCAGCCATGTCCTCGAGGTAGCCCAGGTAGTTGGGCTGCTGGGCGACGAAGCAGGCGACGTCGTCACCGACGTCAGGCGTGCGCGTCGTGTGAGGGTCGAGATCCACGATCTCTAGCTCGGCGTCGAGTGCGGTCAAGTACGTGGCGATCACCGCGCGCGTTTCGGGGTGAACCCCGCGGCTGACGAGCACGCGGTCACGCCCCGTCTGCCTGATCGTGAGAAGCACGGCCTCCGCGACCGCGCTAGCCCCGTCGTACATGCTGGCGTTGCTGACCGGCAGGCCGGTCAGTTCAGCCATGATGGTCTGGTACTCGAACGTCGCCTGCAGGAGGCCCTGCGCGACTTCAGGCTGGTAGGGCGTGTAGGCCGTGACGAACTCGCTCTGCATGGCCAAGTGCGCCGTCACACTTGGGGTGAAATGGCGGCGGGCACCGCCTCCAAGGAAGTTCGGCCCGCTCGCCACGTTCTTAGCCGCAAGCTCTTGCAGATGCTCAAGGAGGCTCGCCTCGTCCATGCCTTGAGGCAGGTCTATTCCTGGGTCGCGAAGCGCCTCAGGGAGGTCGGCGAAGAGCGCATCGATAGATGGCGCACCGATCTTGGCCAGTGCGCGCTCGACGTCGGCTGGCGTATGTGGGATGTAACGCACTCAGCTCTCCTCTGAAGCGCTCTTCTGGTACGCGTCAGCGTCAAGCAGGTCGTTCAGCTCACTGTCGTTCTCTAGCTCGATGCGGAAGAGCCAGCCGGCAGCGTACGGCTGGTCGTTGATGAGTTCTGGTGTGGTCTCGAGCGCGCCGTTGACGTCGGTGATGATGCCGGTCACGGGCGCGTAGATATCGGAGGCCGTCTTGACGGACTCGACGACGGCCACTTGGTCGCCCTTGGCAACGTGGCGGCCGGACTCCGGGAGTTCCACGAAGACGACGTCACCCAACTGGTCCTGAGCGAAGTCGGTGATGCCGACGGTGACTGCCTCGTCCTCGCGGCGAACCCACTCGTGCGACGTGGCGTAACGGAGTTCTTCAGGTGTCTTCATCTCGTCTCCTCAACCGCGCTACTTGCGCGGGCGGTGTAGCTGCATCATGCCCCGAAAAACGGGGGCTTAGCCACTCGTGCGGCGACTGGCTGGCCGCGGATCTCGACTGCTAGCGCCGTGCCCGTCGCTGAGAGGTCACTATCGACCCAGGCGAAGCCGATGCCGTCACGGGTGAGGGGAGACAGCGCGCCGGAGGTGACCTCGCCCACCGCGACGCCGTTTGCGTCCAACACGCGGTATCCCTGGCGCGGGATGCCGCGGCCCTCCAGGCGCACCCCCACGAGAACGCGCCTGCACTCTGGCGCCCACATGGCCGCGCGGCCGTAGAACTCCTTGTCCTTGACCACCCAAGCGAACGGGGTGCAGAGCGGGTTGGAGGACTCGGTCAACTCGTGGCCGTACAGCGGGAAGCCCGCCTCGAGGCGCAGCGTGTCGCGGGCACCGAGGCCGCAAGGCGTTGCGCCTCCTTGGACGAACATGTTCCACACGGCGACGGCGTCCGTAGGGCGGAGGAACACCTCGAAGCCGTCCTCGCCCGTGTAACCAGTGCGGCTGAGGCGCACGGGGATGCCAGAAAGGGTGACGTCTAACGTGGCGTTGCGCTTGATCTGCGTCAGGTCGACGTCGAGGAGCTGGCCCAACAACATCGGCGCGCCCGGACCCTGCAGGGCGAGGAGCGCAACGCTGTCCGACTCGTCGATGACGTGGCAGTCGTAACCCTTCACGAGGTCCTGGAGGTGACGCAGTACCGCCCCCGTGTTGGCCGCGTTGGCCACCACGAGGTAGTCCTGCTCGCCGTCGCGGTAGACGAACAGGTCGTCTATCAGGCCGCCATGGTCGTTGGGCAGCATGCTGTACTGGCCGCGCCCTAGCCGCAGGCGCTCGGGGTCGTTGAGGGTGGCGTACTGCAGGAAGCTGGTAGCGTCGGGCCCGATGACGCGGATCTCTCCCATGTGAGAGACGTCGAACAGCCCAACGCCCTGCCTGACGGCGAGGTGCTCTTGGTTGATGCCGGTCTGGTAGTGCAACGGCATGGCGTAGCCAGCGAACTCGACCATGCGGCCGCCGAGTTCCTCATGCGTTTCGAACAGCGGGGTGCGCTTCATCGCGCTGACCATATCATGCGCCCAACGGACCAGTTTTCCCGTCTAGATGGGCTAGAACAATGCAGATCGTCGTGCGGTCAGGCGCGCTGGGCGAGCTTCTCGAGCACCATCGTGGCAACGCCGCGCAGCGGCTCGAAAACGCCCTCGAAGTTAGCGGCCACTGCCTCGTAAACGGGCACCTTGCCTTGCGGGTCGAGGACGGCTTTCAGCATCGAAAGGTCGAGCGCCTCCGGCAGGTCGCGCTTGTTCGCCTGGATGACGAGCGGCACGTCGGAGATGCGCATGTTGTACTCCTGCAGGTTCTCGCGCAGGTTCCGCAGGCTCTCGGCGTTGGCGCGCAGGCGGGCCGGGTCGGAGTCCGCGACGAAGACTACGCCGTCGACCCCGCGCAAGATCAGCTTGCGCGAAGAGTTGTAGAAGACCTGCCCAGGCACGGTGTAGAGGTGAAAGCGCGTCTTGAAGCCGTTGACCTTGCCGAGGTCAAGCGGCAGGAAGTCGAAGAAGAGCGTGCGCTCGTCCTCGGTGGCGAGCGACACCATCTCTCCCTTCGACTCGGCTGGCACCTGTTGGTAGATCTGCTTTAGGTTAGTGGTCTTGCCGGAGAGGCCGGGGCCGTAGTAGACGATCTTGAAGTTGATCTCGCGCGCCGAGAAGTTGATGGTGCTCATCTTTGCCTCGTTCCGAACAGACCGTCTAGCAGGGCGTTGGCATCTTGTTGGAAGTCGGCATCGAACTCCATCGCTGGCGGGGCCTCCTCCGCGCTCTCGAGGGCAACGCGGATGGCGTCAGCCGCATGCTTCGTGGCGATCTTGACGCGGCCCAACTGGGCAGTAGTATCGAAAACCGTGACGAGCAGCGCCTCCGCGCCCAGCTCCTCCAAGTACGTGCCTACCTCGGCTCCCTGTTGCACCGTCTCACGGAAACCGTCCTCGCCGAACAAGTTCGCGATCGCGCGGTTGGCCGCGTAGTTGGAGGCCACCAGCGTAGCGAACGAGTCGAAAGACGGCGGCTTCGGGGCCCACAGCGCCCGCGCGTGCATGAGTACGAAGCCCTTGTGATCGATGATGAGGGCGTACCGCGCACGGCTCCTCGCGAGAAGTTCGCGCAAGATGCCATCAACGGTATCGAAGGTGGACCCATAGAGGTCGAGCGATGGCTCGAGCATGAGGCACAGCTTATCAGCCGGGTTCGCCGCGCGGCGTAGAAGACGCCACTTTCGCGGGCGCCTGACGCGCCCGCGAACGGTTGTGCCAGCGAACGCAGGGAAGCGGCCCTCGCCGGTACTCTGAGAAGGTATGAGCGACACCCCCACCACCACGAAACCCAGGTTACCTGCCGACACTCACTTAGGCCGCATCTTCCTGCGAGTCCGTGACCTGCGGCGCGAAACGGGCTTCTACCGCACGGCGTTAGGCCTCGAAGTCCTCACGGAGACCGACGGCTACACCGAACTAGGCGTAGACGCGCGCGGACTTATCGGGCTGATCGCCGCCCCTGACGCTCGACCTGCCCCACATGCTCCTGGCCTCTACCACCTAGCGCTCCTCCTGCCGGACCGACCCGCGCTTGGCGCCTTCCTGCGGGCCACCGTCAAGGACCGCACGCGCCTGCAGGGAACTGCCGACCACGGCGTGAGCGAGGCCGTCTACCTGGCGGACCTCGAAGGCAACGGCATAGAGGTCTACCGCGACCTCCCACGCAGCGAGTGGCCGCAAAGCGGTAGTGAGGTCGAGATGATCACGGCCCCGATAGACGCTCGCGGCGTGCTCGAGGCTGGCCAGCCGTCGCAGGGCGGTTTCAAGGCGCCGGCCGGCTCGACCCTCGGCCACGTGCACCTGCAAGTGAGCGACTTGCAGCGCGCCCGCGAGCGGTTCCACGACGTGATCGGCTTCGACGTCACGCAGTCGAACTTCCCCGGCGCGCTGTTCCTTTCGGCCGGTGGCTACCACCACCACATCGGGTTGAACACCTGGGGCTCTGCGGGCCGGCCGGCCGCGCCGCATGGCTCCCTAGGACTCGACTGGTTCGAGATCGTGGTTCCGGACGCCGCCGCGCGCGCCGCGCTGATCGAGCGCCTAGCCGCGAACTCTACGAGCGAGGACTCAAGTGTTGGCGGGCCACCAGCCCGCATTTACCGCGACGCGGACGGAATCGGCGTGGCGGTGGCGGCGGGGTGAGCCGGCGGGAGCGTTCGACCTGGTGCCCGTGTGGCAGGACGCTGCAGACTTAAAATCTGGCGCCCGCGCCGAGCAACGATCGGCAAGTCGAGTGGTAAAAACGGCGCAACTAGCCAAGGCAAAGGACGCGGCTTCAGTAGAAACCGCGTCCTGCACGTGGTAGCGATGGACGGGATCGAACCGTCGACCTCACGATTATGAGTCGTGCGCTCTCACCGGCTGAGCTACATCGCCTTGCATTCGCCAAGGAGTTCCCCGGCAC
>DASSXV010000057.1:0-28155 GCA_035703635.1 Trueperaceae bacterium
CGGCCTGCGCATCATCCTCCTCGACTTCACGACTTGGGCCATTAGGTACCAGCGCTCGATGTGGTACGGGGTCTTGGGCATCACCACCATCATCGGGATTCCGGTACTCATCAAGATCCTCCCAGAGATCTTCGGAGGCGCATGATGGCCGTCCGTCCCAAGAACCTGCGTGAGGCGCGCGACACTTACAGAACGAACACGGAGCTCGCGTGGTGGGTGTTCATGCGCATCTCAGGGCTGTTCCTGGTGTTCCTGGTCTTCGCTCACGTGTTCATCAACAACATCAGCATCAACGTGGCCACCGTGGATTACGACTACGTGGCCAGCCGCCTCGCACGCCCGTCCGTCAAGGTATTCGACTCCTTCCTCCTAGGCTTCGCATTGCTGCACGGCGCTAACGGCTTGCGTTACAGCATCGAGGACTACCTCAAGCGCCCCGGCCCAAGGTTCTGGGCGAAGTTGACGCTTTACGTCGTTACCGCCGCCATCTTCATCATGGGTGTCATGACCCTCTGGGCCTTCTCCTACCAGGAGATGGGTGACGCCGTCCGCAACCTCGGCAGCGGCCTTTAGGGAAGGGTGTAGATAGCTAGATGATCAGGGCACACAAGTTCGACGTCATCGTTGTGGGTGCCGGAGGCGCCGGCCTGATGGCCGCTCGGTACGCTGCGCACAACCCGAAGGTCTCGGTAGCGGTGATAACTAAGCTCTACCCGACCCGCTCCCACACGGGCGCCGCACAAGGGGGCGTCGGCGCTGCCCTCGGGAACGTCAGTGAGGACCACCCGGAGTGGCACGCGTTCGATACCGTCAAGGGCGGGGATTACCTCACCGACCAGGACGTGGCTGAGGCGTTCTCCCACGAAGTCATCGACGCCGTTTACGAGCTCGAGCACATGGGCCTGCCGTTCAGCCGCACGCCGGAGGGCCGAATCGCGCAGCGCAAGTTCGGTGGTCACACGCGCGAGCACGGCAAGGCGCCAGTAGAGCGCGCCTGCTACGCTGCCGACCGCACGGGCCACATGATCCTGCAGACTCTCTACCAGCAGTCCATCAAGGACCAGGTGCACTTCTTTAACGAGTTCCACGTCTTGGACATCATCATGGACGGCGGGGAGTGCCGCGGGGTCGTGGCTTATGAACTCGCGACAGGCGACCTGCACGTCATCCAGGCGAAGGCGACCGTGTTAGCGACGGGCGGTAACGGCCGCATGTTCAAGGTCACGTCCAACGCGCATGCGCTGACCGGCGACCTCACTAGCATCGTGTGGCGCCGCGGTATCCCCGTCGAGGACCCGGAGTTCTACCAGTTCCACCCGACCGGCCTCTACAAGCTGGGGGTGCTCCTCACGGAGGGCGCCCGCGGCGAGGGGGGCATCCTGCGCAACTCCGAGGGCGAGCGCTTCATGGAGCGTTACGCGCCGACCATCAAGGACTTGGCCCCGCGCGACATGGTCAGCCGCGCCATGTACCTCGAGATCCGCGAGGGCCGCGGGTGCGGACCCAACAAGGACTACATCCACCTCGACCTAACGCACATCGATGCCAAGATCATCGAGGAACGGCTGCCAGACATCACGGAGTTCGCCCGCATCTACCTTGGCGTCGACCCCATCAAGGAACTCGTGCCCATCCAGCCGACGGCGCACTACATGATGGGTGGCGTACCGACCACCATCGACACCAACGTCATCAGCGACGGCCAGAGCACCATCGTCCCAGGCCTGTACGCTGCCGGGGAAGTGGCGTGCGCCTCGCTGCACGGCGCTAACCGCCTCGGCACCAACTCGTTGGGCGACCTGCTCGTCTTCGGGCGCAGGGCCGGGCGCAACGCCAGTGCCTACGCCGAGCGTTCAGAGTTCCCCGACCTACCTGCTGGCGTCCTAGACCACACCAAGGCGCTGCTCGACGCCGTGATCAACGGCCCGCACAAGGAGCGCGTGTCCGACATCCGCTCCGAACTGCAGGCCACCATGATGGACAACGCCTCGGTCTTCCGCACCGCGGAGAGCCTCGCCCAGCAGGTCAAAGAAGTCGAGAAGCTCAAGGTGCGCGCCCGCGACATCGGCGTGGAGGACAAGGGCAAGCGCTACAACACGGAGCTCATGGAGGCAGTCGAGCTCGGCTTCCTCCTCGACAACGCCCAGCAGCTCGTCACGGCGGCTCTCAACCGCACGGAGTCGCGTGGAGCGCACTCCCGCGAGGATTACAGGGAGCGCGACGACAGCGGGTGGCTCAAACACACCCTCGTCTACAAAGACGGCGACGGGGTACGCATCGACTACAAGCCCGTGACTCTCGGCCGCTACGAGCCGAAGCCGCGGGTCTACTGAGGCCAACCATGCAGATAAACATGAAGATCCGCCGCTACGACCCGGAGAAGGACCCCCGCCCGCGCTGGCAGGAGTTCAAGCTCGACGTCGCCCCAACCGAACGCGTGCTGGACGTCTTGAACCACATCAAGTGGGAACTCGAGGGCTCGCTCACGTTCCGCCGCAGTTGCGCTCACGGCATCTGCGGGTCGGACGCCATGATGATCAACGGCGTCAACCGCCTAGCCTGCAAGATCCTGGTGCAAGACCTCGGGTCCAACATCACCGTCGAGCCGCTCCGTGGCCTGCCAGTGCTCAAGGACCTGATCGTCGACATGGAGCCGTTCTTCGACTCGTACCGCGCCATACTTCCCTACTTCATCAACGATGAGCCAGCGCCGCCGACTGAGCGCTACCAGAGCGTAGAGGACCGCGCGCTCTTCGACGACACCACCAAGTGCATCCTGTGCGCAGCCTGCACGAGTTCGTGCCCGGTCTTCTGGACGAACGGCCGCTATATCGGCCCTGCCGCCATAGTCAACGCGCACCGTTTCATCTTCGACTCGCGCGACCAAGGCTCCGCCGAGCGCCTACGCGTGCTCAACGGCGTGAACGGACTATGGCGCTGCCGCACGGCCTACAACTGCACGGAGGCGTGCCCACGCGGTATTCCCATCACGAAGGTGATCGAGCAGACGAAGCGCGAACTGATCTGGCAACGCGCCTGAGTTAACACGTACTTGGGGCGTGGCCCGCGGTCTGCGACCGGTCGGGCCACGCTCGTCGTTTGAGCCTAGACCTACGCTTACCTGACTTAAGGAAGGCGGGCTACGACCTCTACCTCTACCAGCCCATCTTTCGGCAGCCGCGCGACCTGCACCGTGCTGCGCGCAGGCAGGTTACCTTCCAAGTAGCTGCCGTAGACCTCGTTGAAGGCAGCGAAGTCGTCCATGCTGGCCAGGAAGCAGGTCGTCTTTACGATGTCCTGAACGCTGCAGCCAGCCGCTGCCAACACGGCCTTGAGGTTCTGCATGACTTGGTGCGTTTGGGCGGTGATGTCGCCACCCAACCACGAACCGTCTGGTTTGAGCGCGATCTGTCCGGCGCTGAACAAGAAGCCGCCTACCTTGACGGCTTGGGAGTAAGGCCCAATGGCCTTAGGTGCGGACTCGGTTGCAACTCTCTCGATCATGCCGCAGCCTATCAACCGCGCCACAACAAGAACAGCACCAACAGCACCAACAAGTAGGCGCAACCCATCAGCCAATAGCGGTACGGGAACAGGGGATGCCTACGGAGTTTCTGCCACGGCCCGTTGCTAGGAAAACCTTCTTCTACGCGCTTGATGCCGGAGAGGGTCTCGCCGATATCGACGGAAGCCGCCTCGAGCGGCGTACCAGGCAAGTCGTAGCGTTTAGGGCGCAAGCCCACTTCGTCTACGCGCAACACCACCGCCGTCACGTTGTCTGGGCTGCCGCGGTCGTTAGCCGCCTCGACGAGCCGGGCTGCGGCCTCGTTCGGCGCTAGCCCGATCACGTTCTGGACGATCGAATCCTCGTCTAGGAGCATGCTGACGCCGTCGCTGACGATAACGATCACGTCACCAGGCAGCACGTCGAAGTAGAGGACGTCCAACCGAAACGTCGGCGTTGCCCCTATGGCGTTGGTGATGACGTTGCGCCACCGATGCTTGCGCGCTTCCTCCTCGCTGAGGAGGCCCTGGCGCACGCGGTCGGCTACCCAACTATGGTCGACGGTCAACCTTTGGGCCCGCGTGCCGCGGACGAGGTAAGCGCGCGAGTCGCCTACGTGCCCAACCAAGCCGATCTGATCGTCGAGCAGCACGGCGGTTAGCGTCGTGCCCATGCCCTTCAGTTCGGGCTGGTCGAGGGCGAGGTTGTACACCTCGACGTTGGCGGCCTGCGCAGCTCGTGCGAGGCTGACTGGGGGCTGAGTGCGGCTCTGGCGCAGCGCGGCCACGAGCGTCTCGATGGCGCGGCGACTAGCGACCTCACCGGCAGTGTGGCCGCCCATGCCGTCCGCCACGACGCCAAGGTGCCCGTTACGCCCAACGCTCCCAGCGAAGAACCAGTCCTGGTTGACGCTGCGCACGCGGCCAGCTTCGCTGATGCCGCTGCTGCTGATGTGAGTGACGCTGCTTCCTGGCTTCGTTGGCGGTGCCGCGACGACGGCGGCCGGGCGCGGTGAGCGACCGGTGCGAGCGTCAGAGAGCGGCGTGACCGGCTCGGTCATGTGCGGGCATGATACCGCTGCAGCGGTGTGAGGCGGATGTAGCATGCTGCCCACGCGCCGGGCCGGCGCGTGGCTGCAGCGCACGCCGCCCGCCCGAGACTCTCCAAAGCACCTGTTATGCTTCGCCGCATGACCGACGGGCACAGCACTGCTAGGGCTACTGCCACTGCCGTCCGCAGCGGTGAGCTAACCGCCACGGCAGTGGTGGCGGCGGCCCTCGACCGCGCGGCGCGCGCGCAGGCGGACCTCAACGCCTTCACCCACATAGACTTGGTCGGTGCCATGACCGCCGCGGCGAACCTCGACGCCAAAGTGGCCGCCGGTCACCAGTTGGGGCCGCTCGCTGGCGTGCCCATCGCCGTGAAGGACAACATCGCCACCCTCGGTCAGCCAACGACGGGCGGTTCGCGCATCCTCGAGGGCTACGCCTCACCGTTCGACGCCACCGTCGTCGCGCGCCTGCGGGCCGCCGGGGCCGTAGTGATCGGCAAGACGAACCTCGACGAGTTCGGCATGGGTTCAACGGGGGAGAACTCCGCATACGGGCCGACCCGCAACCCGCGCGACGCCACGCGCGTGGCTGGCGGCTCCTCGAGCGGCTCGGCCGCGGCGGTAGGGTCGGGGGTCGTGTCTCTGGCGTTAGGGACGGACACTGGGGGTTCGAGCCGCCTGCCAGCCGCGTTCTGCGGGACAGTCGGGTTCAAACCTAGTTACGGCGGCGCGTCGCGCTATGGGCTGCTCGCGTACGCCAGCTCGCTCGACCAGCTCGGAGTGCTCGGCGGCACGGTTGCAGACGTTGTGCTCGCCATGCGCGTTATGGCCGGCGCCGACCCGCTCGACGCCACTAGCTTCGACCTGCAGTTGGGTAGCAGCGAAGCGCAGGACCTGGCAGGCAAGCGCTTCGGCGTCGTGCCCGAACTCGCGGGCGAGGGCTTCGGTGGAGACGCCCTCGCGAGCCTCGCCCTCGCGCGTGGCGCCCTAGAGGCGCGTGGCGCCGAGGTCGTCGAGGTGCCTCTGCCGAACGTCGGGCTCGCCGTTGCCTGCTATTACGTGATCGCGGCGGCAGAGGCCTCGAGCAACCTCGCGCGCTACGCTGGCATGCTCTACGGCATGCGAGTGGGCGAGGAGAGCGAAGGGCAGGAGGCCGTCATGCGCCACACCCGCGGCGAACTCTTCGGCCGCGAGGTCAAGAGGCGCGTGCTTCTCGGCTCGTTCGCCCTCTCGGCAGGCCACTACGAGGCGTACTACGGGCGGGCGCTGAAGGTCAGGAACCGCCTGGCGCAGGAGCTCGCGCTTGGCCTTGCCGACGTCGATGCTCTCCTCACCCCGACGGCGCCCGGGGTGGCCTACCGCCTCGGCGAAACGGCGGGCGACCCGCTCGCCATGTACCTCGGTGACGTGGCGACGTGCCTCGCGAACCTAGCTGGCTACCCAGCCGTAAGCGTGCCGTGTGGCACGGGTGAGGCAGGGCTGCCACTCGGCGTGCAGTTGGTCGCCAAGGCTGGGGGGGACGGTGCGCTCCTTGGCCTTGCCGAGGCGCTAGAAGCGGCGATCGCGGCTGCCTAGCCGCGCCACCTGTAAGTAGCTCCGGTGTGGTACTATTCTCCGGCTTGACTGTCCTGCCCGGACGGTAGCTCGTCGCCCACTCCGCGATCAGTGAAGAGTGCGTGGTGGTGCGGCTTGAAGCTTGTCCTGGGCATTCCCACCCGACGGTAAGAGACTGGAAGGAGACATCATGAAGCGGACCTATCAGCCGAACCGCCGCAAGCGTGCCAAGACGCACGGCTTCCTCGTGCGTATGGCTACGCCAGGTGGTCGTAACGTGATCAGGCGTCGCCGCGCCAAGGGCCGTAAGCGCTTGTCGGTAGCGGATCACTGAGTTCCATGGCGGTCATCCGCTCGCTGAGCGGCGACCGTGCGTTTCAGCGGCTTCGCAAAGGCAACAGCGGGAGCGGCAAACACGTCACCGTCAGGTGGCGGCTCTCGCGGCAAGGGGAGGTCAGAGTGGGCATCGTGGTTAGCCGGAAGGTCGGCAATGCCGTGGTGCGGAACCGCGTTAGGCGACGCCTGCGTGAGGGAATCCGCGAACTAGCGCGGCAGCCCTTCCACGAGGGTGCGTACGACGCGTCACGACCCTCTTTCGACCTCCTCGTCATCGCACGGCCATCCGCGGCCGAAGCCGATTACGCCGACCTCAAGCGGTCGCTCGTCAACGCCTTCACGCGCGCGAAGCTCCAATGAGCAGTGGCGCCTCTGGCGGTGGCGGCGTGCGGCGTGCGCTCAAGGACGCGGCCATCTGGCCCCTCAAGGCGTACCAGCGTTACTTGTCGCCCCTCAAGGGGGCGCCATCTTGCCGTTTTCACCCTACCTGCAGTAGCTATGCCATCGAAGCCATCGAGGTTCACGGCGTGCTGCGCGGCAGTTGGATGGGCCTCATGCGTGTGCTGAGGTGCCACCCGTTCCACCCTGGCGGCTACGATCCCGTACCGCCGCGCGGGCGCTCGAGGGCGCACCGTCACGACCCTCAGCCGTCGGCGAAGCCCGACGCACACACGGAGGCCCCTTGAAACGCAACCGCCTACTGCAGCTGCTGGTAGCCACACTGGCAGCGCTTGCCCTCACCGCGCCCGCATTCGCGCGGATCGAACTAGAGGCTACGGCGTTCAGCGTCTCGAGCTTCGGTGGCGGAGACAAGATAGATGCCACCTGCGGCACCGCGTCCCCATCGTTCTTCTGTAACACGGGTGAAACCGAGCTCACGCGCATCACGAGCAAGGGCGTCGACTACTTCTTCGACGAGGCAGGCCAGCTCGTCGCGGCCTACGGCAAGCAGCAGCGCGGCCAGAAGCTCAAGGACTACACGATCGACGCGCGAACGAACCTCATACCGTTCGACTCGAGCATCCCGGCCCTGGCACTCCTGGTCAACGGCGAGTACGTGCAGCCGGAGGTCGTGGCTTCCGACTGGCAGGCGAACGGTGACGGAGTGTTGGTCGGCACCTTCGAGCAACGCATCGGCGGCCTCGAGGTCACGCGCCGCCTCACGCTGCACAGCGGCGTCGACACCTTCGGAGTGGAACTGACGGTCACGCGCACCGCAGCAGCGGACGCGAGCGAACAGATCCAGCTCGCCATGCCAGGCATCGGCCGCACCACCTCTCCGACCGTGAAGATCGGCCACGGCGAGTCGTTCACCCTCAACCCGGCGGAGCAAGCGTTCCCCGACCCGACCTACGTTGCTCTTCAGAACAACAACAACAACCGCGACTTCGCGCTCATCATGCGTCCGGCGCCGGGCAGCACGGGGCTCTCCGCCACCTACATGCGCCCGAACCGCGTTGCGCTGCAGGCCGAACTTGGCGCTGCGGCCGGCTCGAGCTATACGTTCGACACTGGCATGTATCCAGGCCACAACGAACTCGTGCGCTACAGCCAAGAGACCTACCTCGAGCTGCCAGGTCTGTTCAACCCCAACATCCTCGGCCGCCTGTCACTGATCGTCGTGCGCATCCTCGAGTTCGTGCACCAGTACGTGCCGAGCTGGGGCCTTTCGATCATCGTGCTGACGCTGATGTTCCGCGCGCTCATCTGGCCGCTGATCAGCACCCAGACGAAGTCGATGTTCGGCATGCAGCGCTTGCAACCCAAACTGCAGGAGTTGCAGCGCAAGTACAAGGACGACCGCGAGAAACTCACGCAGGAGACCATGGCGCTGTACCGCGAGGCAGGCGTCAACCCAGCGGGTGGCTGTCTGCCGATCATCGTGCAGATGCCGCTGTTCATCATCCTGTGGCGCGTGTTCGTCAATTTCGAGTTCAACGAGGGCTTCTTGTGGCTGCCCGACCTCGGTCAGGCCGACCCGTTCTTCATCCTGCCCGTGCTCTACGTAGCGGTCATGGTCGCAACGTCTTACTTCTCTGCTCGCGGCAACCCGCAGATGCTGCGCCAGTCCCTCATCATCAACGTCGTTTTCGTGTTCATCATCGTCGGCTTCCCTGCAGGGGTCCTCGTTTACTATGTGGTATCCATGTTGGTGCAAGTCTTCCAGTACTGGTTACTGAGCCGCGGCCAGCCGCCGACGCCCCCCGTCGCAGCTATCGCCAAGCGCTCAAAGTGAGGGCCTACGGATGAGTGACTCGGATCTCGATAAGTACCTAGAGGGCATCGGCATTGACGTCGACAGCGTGGCAGCAGACGACGGTCAAGTAGTGCGCATCACGGAGATCGAAGAGTACGAACAAGTCGCAGAGGTCGGGCCTATCGTGCAAGGCGACCCGCTCGAGCGCGCCGAGTCGTTCCTAGTCAACCTGCTGCTCAACATCGACCCCGCGTTCGCCGTCGAGGTCGAGCAGTCCGCGCCTGACGAGATCCAGGCGGAAGTGTACGGCGGCGACCCAGGCAAGATCATCGGTCGCAACGGTCGCACGCTGTCTGCCCTCGAGTACCTCACGAACGCCGTCGTCAACCGCGAGGAGAGCGGCCGCGTGCGCGTGAACATCGACGTCGGCGGTTACAAGCGCAGGCGCGACGAGCGGCTACGCAAGGAAGCCATGCAGGCCGCGGCCCGCGTGCGTAAGAGCGGCTTGGCGGTCGAGCTCGAGCCGATGTCGGCAGCCGAGCGCCGCGTCGTGCACATGAGCCTGGCGGACGAGGCTGGCGTCATCACCGAGTCAAGCGGCGAGGGTAGTGACAGACGCGTCGTGGTTAAGCCAGCCTGAGAGCGACGCCCGGCATGACCGTCTTCGAAGCGCGCGTCGCGACGGAAGAGCGCCTAACGGCCGCTGCGGTACCCAGTCCCGCGGCCGACGCAGCTCAACTCCTCGAGGCGGCCCTCGGGTGCAGCCGCACTGAACTCCTCCTGGCAGGCAACAGGCGCCTCGACCGAAGCGAAGCCGAGCGGCTTGATGTGTTGGTCGCTAGGCGTGAGGCGCGGGAACCGTTGCAGCACGTGGTCGGTTACGCGCACTTCTACGGACTGGAGCTGCAGGTCGACGGGCGCGTACTCGTGCCGCGGCCGGAGACGGAGCGCCTCGTCGAGCTCGTCCTTGCCGACCTGGAGGGGGCCTCTGCGCCTCAGCCGGTGGTGCTGGACGTCGGCGCTGGCAGCGGGGCGATAGCGCTGGCCGTCAAGAGCGAGCTGCCGGACGCGGAGGTATGGGGAGCCGACGTCTCGCCGGCGGCTCTCGCGGTGGCGAAGGCCAACGCCCTGCGGTTAGGCGCGGACGTGAAGTTCATAGAATCCGACCTCCTCGCCGGCGAGGAAGCGCGAGTGGTGGCGCGGCGCGCGCGCGTGCTCGTCGCCAACCTGCCGTACTTACCAGACGCGGACGCCGCCCTGCTCGCACCAGAAGCCGCCGCCGACCCGACCACGGCGCTGTTCGGCGGGCCCGACGGCACCGCGCTCGCCGCCAGGCTCGTCGCTCAGGCGTGGGAACTGCTCCCCGCAGGCGCGCTCCTCGCCCTGGAACTCGACCCACGAAACGTGCACCAGCTCGCGGCCAAGCTAGCGGGCTGGCAGGGGGTAGCAGTGCACCCCGACTTGGTGGGTCGATCCCGGTACCTGGTGGCATACAGATGACGGCGCACAAGGAGCGCGTTACCTTGTTTGGCGCCAGCGGGACCATGGGCTACCAAGCGTTCCTTGAGCTGCAGCGTCGCGCCGAGCGCTACGACGTCACCCTCCTGCTAGTGCCTGGCGACCGCCGTGCACGGAAGCTAGCGCCCTACCTCCAGGCTGCGGGCATCGACCCGAAAGTCGAGGCGGGCGTGGTCGAGGGACGTGGGTTGCGCGTGGTGTGGGGCGACGCGACCCGCCTGGACGACGTAGCTAGCGCGGTCGCTGGCAGCGACTGGGTGCTCAACGCCATGGCGTACATCTCACCGCAGGCGGACTACCGGCCAGCGCTGGCGTGGGCCGTCAACGACGCCGCGATAGGCAACGTGCTGACAGCCATAGCGGCGGAGCCGGGCGGCGCTGAGCGTATCTGCTATGTGCACACTGGCTCGGTGGCGCAGACGGGCAACCGCCCCGCCAGTGGCGTCGCTGGCGCACCTGGCACCTACGTCGGCCGCATCGGTGACCCTATGAACCCCTCCGTTTACGACGA
This sequence comes from Trueperaceae bacterium, assembly GCA_035703635.1. GTDB lineage: Bacteria > Deinococcota > Deinococci > Deinococcales > Trueperaceae > JAAYYF01. Next base: position 10,673 of record DASSXV010000057.1, read on the forward strand.
GTACGCCCTCTCCAAGATCGCAGGTGAGCGGCGCGTGATGGAGTCGGGCTTGAAGCACTGGGTGTCGCTGCGCATGTCGTTCATCATGCCGTGCGACCACGCCGACCTGATGGCGCTCTTCGACCCGATCGCGTTCCACATGCCGCTCGACACGCGCATGGAGAACATCACGGACCGCAACGCCGGGCTGGCAATGGTCAACTGCCTCGAGTTGCGCGATGACGCTAGCTTCTGGCGCCGCGCCTACAACGTTGGCGGCGGTGAGCAGATGCGCTCCAACGCCCGCGACTACCTGCGGAGCGCCTACTCGCTCATCGGGCTCGACGTTGGCGTGTGCATGGACGCCAACTGGTTCGCGCTGCGCAACTTCCACCTGCAGTACTTCGAGGACGCGGGCGTCACGAACTCCTACCTTCACTACCAGACGGATGACAACGCCTCGCACCAGGCGGCGCTTGAAGGGAGCATGACGCCGCTGCTCAAGGGTGTGAGGTGGCTCAACCAGCGCGTTGCGCCCATGCGCCGGCTCATGGAGTGGGCCGTGCGGCTGACCTTCAAGCGCATGGCGGAACGCCACCGCAACAGTCCGAGGCGGTGGTACCTCGACAGGAACGACGCGCGGGTGAGGGCGTTCTTCGGGAGCTACGCGGCCTACGAAGCCATAGCGCCGGACGCGCTCGTGGTGGCGCCAGCCGCGGACGGGCCGTGGCGCCGCCTCAACCACGGTTACGACGAGCAGGCAGTCGCCCTCGACCTGCCTGCGCTGCGGGCTGCGGCCGCCTTCCGCGGTGGGGCTTGCCTAGCTGCCGAGTGGGATGGTGAGTGGTACGCGCAACTGAGCTGGCGCTGCTCGGCGGACCACGAGTTCGAGGCGCGCGTGGCAACGGTGCTGAGGGGTGGTCACTGGTGCCCCGACTGCCTCGCGACCTGGAACGGCGGCGAGCGCGCGCTGCGCGAGCCGTTCTTCGCTCAGGTGTGGCACGCCGATCATGACACGGCGGAAGTTCAGCCTTACCCAGCTAGTGGCGTCGAGGACGTGGCAGACGCTGACGTGTTGTGGCGCAAGCCAGGCCGCTCGTGAGGGGCGCGGACTAAGCTAGTGCCCGTCCGTCGGGCGGCCGCCGAGCGGCGGTGGCTCAGGAACGTCGTCGAGCTTATGGTTCCTCGGGAGCGGCGCGCGCTTCACGTGAGCGTCGCCTTCCTCACCGGAGCTGGTTAGGCTGGCGAGCACCAACAGGCCAGCGCCGATGACGACGCAGGCGTCGGCAACGTTGAAGACGGGGAAGTCGAAGCTGCCTACCTTGAAGTGCACGAAGTCGATGACGTAACCGAGGCGGAAGCGGTCGATCATGTTGCCGGCCGCGCCAGCCAACACTAGCGCGGTGGCGAGCGCAGGGAGCAGCGTCAAGCGTTTCCGGTTGCGCACGAGGTAGTAGACGAGGCCAACCGATACGGCGGCGGAGAGCAGGCCGAGGAGAACGGTGCCATCGATCGTCACGCCAGCCACCGTGAGTTCGAGGTCGCGCAAGATGCCGAACGCGGCGCCGCCATTGCGGGTGTGCGTGATGCCGAACCCGAGGAGGAGCGGGATCTCTGTGCCGTCACGCGGGAGGTTGGCCACCACCCAGGCCTTACTCAACTGATCGAGGGCCACCAGCGCGGCGGCGAGAAATAGCATCACGGGCGCAGTATAAGCCGGGCTATACCCGCACCAGGGTCGCGACGCGTGAGAGACGCCGGTTGTTCCCTCCACCGCCCCCGTGGCGCGGAATACGGTCCCGCCGGGCGGTATCTTGTGCCGTAATGAACGACTACTACGGGCCTCCGGCACTGACGGTCACGCCCGCGGAAGGCAGCGTAAGCATGGCGGTGAAAGTGAACGACTACCTAGACACCTTGGACGGCGCCGACCCGCGCCTGAGGCGCTTCGCGGAGGCCCTCTACGAGAAGGCGGACGAGTCCGTGCTAGCTGGGCGCAGCCCAGAGTGGCTAACGGCGCTGGCGAGCAGCGGCCTCCACTTCTTGGAGGAACTCGGCAACGACCAACTCAGCGTAGCTGCCTTCGAACCGACGCACGAGGTCAACGGCTGGGACTCACCGAACGCCGTCCTGATGCTGGCGCTCAAGGACAGGCCGTTCATCGTCGACTCCGTGCAGGCAGAACTGCGCCGCCAACGGCTCGTGATCGTCGACCACCTGCACCCGACCATCCCCGTGACGCGTGACGCGGCTGGCGCCGTCGTCTCGCTCGGGGACGAGGGGGCGCCCCGTGAAGCGTTCGAGGTCTTCTTCCTAGTCAGGCCAGCCGACCCCGCAGCCTTGACCGCCGCCGCCGCTGGCGTACGCCGCGTGCTTGGCGACGTCATCCTCGCAACCGACGATTACCGCGCCATGCTCGGGCGGGCGCGCGAGGCGGCCGGGTACTTGCGTGGCCTCGACTCGCGAACCAGCTCGCATATCGAAGGCGTCAACTCGGCAGAGATCAAGGAGGACGCTGACTTCCTCGAGTGGCTCGAGGATGACAACTTCGTGTTCCTCGGTTACCGCGAGTACGACGTCGTAGACGTAGCGGGCAAGCCGGCGCTCGGGTTGGCGGAGGGAAGCGGGCTCGGCGTGCTCAGCAAGGTCGCGGGCAGCGCCTACCGTCAACCGGTGCCACTTGCGGAGCTACCGGCGGCTCTCAGCGAGCGCGTTACGGGCGGGCGGCTCTTCCTCGTCACCAAGGCCAACTCCGAGGCAACGGTGCACCGGGCGAGGCGCATGGACTACATCGGCATCAAGAAGCTCGACGCCACCGGGCAATCGGTTGGCGAGCGGCGTTTCGTTGGGCTCTTCACGACCAAGGGCCTCGCCGCGCCAGTGGAAGACGTACCCATCCTGCGCAGCAAACTCAAGCAAGTGCTGGAGCGCGAGCAGGCCATCCCTGGGTCTCACGATTACAAGGCCATCGTCGCGGCGTTCAACGGCATGCCGCGCGAGGAACTCTTCTGGATGGACGTCGAGCAGATCCACGCGGACGTGCGCACGGTCATGCGGCTCGGTCAGGAACCCGTCGCGCGCCTCACGCTTCACGACGACCCCCTCGGCCGCGGACTGGCCGCCATGGTCGTCATGCCGCACGAGAGCTTCTCAGACGATGTGCGGCGCAGCGTTCAGGCCTACCTCACCTCGGCGCTGGCGGCGCGCCGCGTGGACTCGCGGCTGGCGCTTGGGGAGGACGAAGGGCACGCGCGCTTCCACTTCTTCTTCGTTACTGACAAGCGTTTAGCGGACGTCGACCTAGCCGCCCTCGAACGCCAAGTGCAGCTCCTCGCCCGCAGTTGGCAGGACGCGCTGCGTGAACGCCTCGTCGCCGAGCATGGCGAGCAAGACGGCCTGCGTCTCGCCAACCGTTACCTAGCAAGCTTCGACGAGCGCTTCCGCGCGACGGTCAGCCCCGAACAGGCAGCACGAGACGTCGCGCACCTCGAGCAACTGGACGCCATGCCGCGCGTCGTCGACATGAGCCCGGCGGCCCCCGACGCCCAGGACGGCGCGCAGGCGCTGCTACGCGTTTACTACCGCGGGCGGGGCATGGCGTTGTCAGACGTGCTCCCTGTTCTCGAGAACGTCGGCCTCCGGGTCATCGAGCAGTACCCATACCTCATCACCGTCGAGGGCGAGCAGTGCGGCGTCGACGTGTACACGGTCGCGAACGCGGCCGGCGGAGCGCTGGACGTCGACGCCAACCGGGCGCGCATGGTCGAGGGCCTCGAGGGGCTCCTCGCCCAGGCCGCCGAGAACGACCGCCTCAACCGACTCGTGCTGCACGCAGGGCTGACCATCCGCCAAGTCGCGCTGCTGCGCGCGTACCAGATGTACTACGCCCAAGTGAACGCCGTCACAAGCCGCAACTTCGTCACGGCAGCACTCCTCGCGAACCCGAGGCTCGCTGCGCTGCTAGTCAAGTACTTCGAAGCCCGCTTCGACCCGCTGTCGGGCGAGGGCGCGCACTCACCGACTCGAGCTCGAGCGCTGGAGAGCGCGCACCAGGCAGTGATAGACGCGCTCGCCACCGTCTCCTCCCTAGCGGAGGACGGCGTGCTACGCGGCTTGCTCGACCTCATGGCCGCCAGCGTGCGCACCAACTACTTCCTCGACCTTGAGCGCATCAGCTTCAAGCTCGACTCAGGCAAGGTCGGCAGCATGCCGGAGCCGCGGCCACTCTTCGAGATCGCCGTCTCCGCTCCGCTCGTAGAGGGAGCGCACCTGCGCGGCGGCAAGGTCGCCCGCGGCGGCATCCGCTGGTCAGACCGCCCGGACGACTTCCGCACCGAGGTCCTCGGGCTGCTCAAGACACAGACGACCAAGAACGCCGTCATCGTGCCGGTCGGCTCCAAGGGCGGCTTCGTCATCAAGGGCGCACCCAGCGACCGCGACCAACTGCGCGACTACGTGCGCACGCAGTACCAGACGTACATCCGCGGGCTGTTGGACCTCACGGACAACCTCGTGGACGGCCAGCTCGTGCAACCTGCTGGTCTGGTCATCTACGACGAGGCCGACCCGTACCTAGTGGTAGCTGCTGACAAGGGCACGGCTACTTTCTCCGACTTGGCCAACGCTACGGCCGCCGAGTACGGTTACTGGCTCGGCGACGCCTTCGCGTCAGGCGGCAGCGCGGGCTACGACCACAAGGGCATGGGCATCACCGCCCGTGGCGCATGGGAGGCCGTGAAGCGCCACTTCGCCGAGATAGGCCTCGACGCCTTCCGCGACACCTTCACCGTGGCCGGCCTCGGCGACATGTCGGGCGACGTGTTCGGCAACGGCATGCTCTACACCGACCGCATCAGGCTGCAGGCGGCCTTCAATCACATGCATGTGTTCCTGGACCCGGACCCCGAACCCGTCTCGAGCTTCGCGGAGCGCAAGCGACTATTCAACCTCCCGCGCTCGACGTGGGCGGACTACGACGCCAGCAAGATCAGCCGCGGCGGCGGGGTGTTCGAGCGCTCGGCCAAGTCGATACCCCTGTCACCCGAGGTGCGGGCCATGCTCGGCGTCGACGACGAAGCGCTTAGCGGCCAGGACCTCATCAAAGCCGTGCTGCGCATGGAAGTCGACCTCCTGTGGAACGGCGGCATCGGCACCTACGTGAAGTCGACCACAGAACGCAACGCCGAGGTCGGCGACTCAGCCAACGACGGCGTGCGGGTGGACGGCGCCGAGCTGCGGGCAACGGTCGTAGGCGAGGGCGGCAACCTCGGCTTCACGCAGCTTGGCCGCATCGAGTACGCGCTCGCTGGCGGCCGCATCGACACCGACGCCATCGACAACAGCGCCGGGGTAGACACCTCCGACCACGAGGTGAACATCAAGATCCTCTTCCAACCCCTCGTGGCAAGCGGCAGGGTAACGCTCCCAGAGCGAGATGAGCTCCTCAAGTCCATGACGCCGGAGGTAGCCGACCTCGTCCTGCGCCATAACCAAGCGCAGGCCCTGGCGCTTAGCCTCGCTCAGCGCGCCAGCCGCGACGACCTCGGCCTCTACGCTTCCCTGCTCGATTACCTCGTCGAGGCCGCTGGCCTCAACCCGCGCGTCGAGAACCTCCCAGGCCCACGCCAGATAGACGAGCGCAGGCGTGCCGGGCTCGGCCTCACCCGCCCAGAACTCGCCATCATGCTCGCGTACGTGAAGATGGGCCTCTACCGCCGCCTGTTAGAGACCGACCTGCCGTTAGAGCCGCACATGCAGCACTACCTCCTCGAGTACTTCCCCAAGGCCTTACAGGAACGCTTCCCGGCCGCCATCAGCGAGCACAGACTGCACCGCGAGATCGTCGCCACCGTCATAACGAACACGCTGGTAGACCAGTTGGGCATCGCGTTCGTGCACAGGGCAACACGGCAGAACGGCGCGACGCCGATCGAGGTCGTGCGCGCAACGCTCATCGCCCTCGAGCTTCTCGACGCGAAGAGCGTGCGTGAGCACCTCGACGCCCGCGCGAACTCCATCCCAACCGACGCTTACTACGCTGCCATCGAGCAGCTCGTCGGCGCCGTCGAGGGCCTAGTCGCGTGGGTGCTCTTCAACGACGTCGGGCATGGTGACTTCGAGGCCGTGGTGAGCGCCTACCGCACCCCACTTCATGAGCTGCGCAGCACGCTAGAGAACTACCTCCCGGACAGCGAACGGGAGCGCTTCGAGTCCGCCGTTGCCGACCTAGAGGAACTCGGCTTCGAGCACGAGGACGCCGTACAGGTGTCCAGCTTCGACTACTTGGCAGACAGCGTCGGCATCATCGACGTCGCCCGCCAGGTCGGGGCGCCCCTCGATCACGTCGCGGAGCGCTACTACCGCGTCGGCGAGCGCCTCCAACTCACGTCGCTGCGCGACGTCATAGAGTCGTTGCCCAGCTCCGGTCAGTGGGAGGAGGTAGCGCTCGTCGGGCTGGTCATGGACTTGCGTTCCGTGCAGCGCGGCCTGACCGCTACCTACCTCGCCTCGAAGCCGGATGAGGCGGACGGGGTGCCTGCAGCCTTGGACGAGTTCCTCAAGACAGCGGGTGGGTTCAAGCGCTACGACCTCGCCCTCAGCCAACTCCAGGAGCCCGGCGTACTCGACCTTGCCTCTGGCTCCGTGCTCGTGCGCATCTTGGAGCAGGCGCGCACCACCGCTCACGGCGCGGCCCAAGAGAGCTAAGGGGCCACGCTAGCCACGGACGCCCTGCTGCCAACGAAAGCGCGCAGCAGGGCGTCGAGGCGTTCGAGCCCGACGGGCGTGGCGCGTAGGCGCCCGCTAGCTAGGGTGAGGAGCCCGTGGTGGGTGACGTCGTGCAGCCAGGCAGGAGCGAGCGCCTGTAGGTCAGCGCCGACGCGCTCCTCGATGGCCGTCAGATCGACGCCCTCCCGCGTTCGCAGTCCCGTCATGAGGCGCTCGAGCACGTAGTCGTCAGGGCCGACGACTTCCAGTTCGGGCGGCGCGCCAAGCAGCCAGTCCTTGATCGGCGGGTTCTTGCTGCGCCTGCCGAAGCCGCCATCTGGCAAGTAGGCGGCCGCCGAGGGTCCTAGCGCCAAGTACGGTTCGCCGCGCCAGTACACGAGGTTGTGGCGCGACTCCTCGCCCGGCAGCGCGAAGTTGCTTACCTCATAACGTTGTAGCCCGTACTCGGCCAGCACCCTGCCAGCCAACTCGAAGGCGTCCGCGTCCGCCTCCGGGTCAACGCGCACCCCACGGCGCGCGAAGGGCGTACCATCCTCGATAGTGAGGCTATAGACGCTCACGTGGCGCGCACCGAGGTCCATGACGCGCCGCAAGTCTGACTCGAGGTCTTGGCCAGGAACGGCCATGATCACGTCGACGTTCACGCGCAGGCCAGCCGTCAACGCCTGCGCGACGGCCGTCAGCCCTTGGCGCGCATCGTGAACGCGTCCCAAGAACTGCAGCGTGACGTCGTCGGCTGACTGTAGTCCGATCGACAAGCGCGTGACTCCGTTAGCCAAGAACCGTTCGAGGCGAAACTCGTCGAAGGTGAGGGGGTCGGCTTCTAGGGTCGTTTCGAGGCTGCCGGCGTCGGCGCCCCAACCCTCGTGCAGGGCGGTGAACACGCGCCCTAGTTCCTCATCCGTGAGGTGCGATGGGGTGCCGCCGCCGAAGTAGATGGTGTCTAGCTTGCCTGGGTAGGCGGCGGCGAGTTCGGCGGCTTCTAGCTCGAGCCGGTCGAGGTAGCGCGCCACCAGGCCCTCGCTCCTCAGCATCTTGTGGAAGTCGCAGTATGGGCAGATGCTCGGGCAGAACGGGACGTGCAGGTAGAGGGCTGAGACGGTCACTAGCTCAGGCTACGTCACCCGCAGCGGCGCGCGGGGTTCGTGCGGTACGGGCGGCGCGTGATGAACAGGCCGTGGGCGGCGTCGATGCTGACGCCGCCCACGGCCTCGAACGTCCTCCGCGTTAGTTGGCGGGGAGTTGGGAAAGCTGGTCGTCGAGGATGAGGTTCGCCTCGCCGTTGAGCACGTGCAGGGTCTCGGCGACGTCTGCGCCGTCCGCGATGGCCGACATCTCAGCCGTGATGCTCTCGCGCACGGGGTCGTAGCCTGGGACGTTCGGCTCGGAGATGCCGTAGGGCAGCAAGTCGAACGCCGTCTTGTATGGCGGCAGGGAGTTGAAGAAGTCGCTGAGGCCAGCGGCGACGCTCTGCCTGACGGGGAAGTATTGACTGGCGATGGCCCACTCGGTCTGCGCCTTGGTGCCGGTGTAGTACTCGAGGAACAGCCAGGCCGCGAGGGTCGACTCCGGGCTGTGGCCGGACGGGAGGCTGACGCTGGCGCCGTAGATGTTCATGACGGGCTCTGGAGTGGTGTGAGGGATGGCGGCGACGCTCCAGTCGAAGCCCGCGCCGGACTTGGTGGCTTCCTGGTAGAACGGCAGACCGGAGCTGGATGAGACGGTGAACAGGAGGCGGCCGTTGCCGAAGTCCGTCTGGTCGCCGTAAGCCTCGGTCACCATCTGCGCGCAGCCGTCGGCGAACATGCCTTGCAGCCAAGTCATGGCCGCTATGGAGGCGTCCGAGTCGAGCGTGTAGCGGTTGGTGGTCGAATCGTAGACGTTGCCGCCAAACGCGAAGGTGAACGACGCGAAGCGGCTAGCGTCGACCGCCAGCTCGTAGCCGATCGGCGCCCCGCTTACGGTGGCCTTGGAGAACGGTGAGGTCGTCGCCGCGCAGGCGGCTGCCTTGAACTGATCAGGCGTGGTCGGCGGGCCATCGAAGTCGATCTTGCCTGCCGCGCGGAGCTCCTTCAGCCAATCGGCGTTGTAGTAGAGCATCTCCATCGAGCGGTTCGGCGCGAGGCCGAGGCGTTCGTCGTCGAAGCTCGGGAAGATGTCGGAGTTCCAGAAGCCCGGGAAGAAATCGGCCTGGTCCGCGGCCGAGATGCCCCACTTGGCCGAGTTCACGAGCGGGTTCATGTCGACGAGACCACCGGTTAGCTGGTAGGTAGCTGCTTGGTTCTGGTAGGCAACGACGATGTTCGGAGTGTCAGAGGTGCCGAGCAGCGCGAGCATCTTCTGGTAGATGTCGCTGTAGCCGCCCTGGTACTCGGCGACGACGGTGATGCCGTACGGGTTGCTCGCGTTGAACTCGCTGACGATCTTCTGCAGCGCCGTCTCGCGCTCGCGAGTGTGCTGGTGCCAGAAGGTCACGGTCTGGCCCGTTGGGTCGACGTTCTCCCAGTCTTGCGCGAAGGCGGGTGCGGCCATCAGGAGGGCCAATAGCGCACCTAGGATCACCAAGCTTCTCTTCATGTTTTCGCTCCTTCCAGCGACCTGCTGACTAGACTGTGCGCCGTCCAGGACGTGCGCTGTTGCGCGGGTTGCGTGAAGACCGGGGTCTCCACGGCATGAACGGGCGCTCGTGGCCCGTGAACGCCTTGCGGGTGGCAGTCAGGTGTCGCCATTCTCAGCCCTTCAATCCTGAGGTGGCTATGCCTTCCGTGAACTGCCTCTGGGTGAAGAAGTACACCACTAGTACGGGGATCACCGTGATGACAGTCCCAGCCATGAGTAGTTGAGTCTCTGGCCCGGCCTCGGAGATGAAGGTGTAGAGGCCAACGCCAAGCGGTCGCCACTTGGGGGTCGTCGTCACGAGGAGCGGCCACAGGAACTCGTTCCAGGTGCCGACGAACGATAGGAGCGCCGCCGTCATCATGACGGGCCTCGACATCGGCACGACGACCGAGACGAGGAAGCGCAGGTGGCCGGCGCCGTCCATGCGCGCGGCGTCGAAGAGTTCGCCGGGGATGCCGACGAAGAACTGGCGGAAGAGGAAGATGATGAACGCCGTCGCCATGAACGGCACGGTTAGGGCGGGAAGGCTGTTCATCCAGGAGCCCCACGGGATGACCTGCCCGCGTATGAGTAGGAGGTTCGGGATGAACGTCACCGTGCCAGGGATCATGAGGGTGGCGAGGAGGATGGTGAACAGGACCTCGCGGCCGGGGAACCTGATGCGCGCGAAGGCGTAACCAGCGAGGGTGCAGGTGATGAGGACGCCGGCGATGACGAGCGCCGTGATGATGACGCTGTTGCGGAAGTAGAGCGCGAAGTTCGACTCCGTCCAAGCGATCTCGTAGTTCACGAACTGCGGCTTGGCTGGGAGGATCACGCGGTTGATGGTCTCACCGAGCGTCATGAGCGAAGTCGAGATCATGTAGAAGAACGGCGTGATGCTGACGACGGCCCCGACCAACAGCACGAAGTAGATGGGGATGTGGGTGAACTCGAAGTGATACGGCTCGCGCAAGCGGGGCTGAACGACACGTTCGACGTCGCCGATGACCTCGGTGGCAGGGGTGGCCTGCCTGCGGGCTGCCTTGGCCTCAGCCACCGAACACCCGCTTTCCGAACAGCCGGTTCTGCGCGAGGGTGAGGAGCAGGATTATGACGAACAGGATCACGGACTGCGCGGCCGCCAGGCTGAAGTTGCCGAGCTTGTAGAACGTGTCGAAGATGACGATGCTGGCGGTGTCTACGGCGTCGCGCGTGGCGGGCGCGCGCATCACGTAGATGTGGGTGAAGGCCTGGAAGGTGCCGATGAACCCTAGCACCGTGAGGTAGAAGGTGACCGGCGAGAGGAGCGGCACGGTGATGAAGAGGAACTGCTGCCTGCGGTTCGCGCCATCGACGGCGGCGGCGTCGTAAAGCTCCTTCGCTATGCCGCCGAGCCCGGCGAGGAAGATGACGACGTTGTAGCCTGTGAACGTCCAGATGCCGAAGATGATGATGGTCACTAGCGCCAAGGACGGCCCGGCCCAGAAACTCGACCAGTCCGCGTTAGGGAACCAGCTCCCGAAAAGGAGTTGCGTGACTGGCTTGGTCTCGAACAGCCAGCGCTGCGGCGGGATGCCGACGAGGCCGAGGACTTGGTTCGCGAGGCGCTCCTCGCGCGGTGAGAACAGGTTGCGGAAGATGGCTGCGCCAGCCACGGCAGGCGTGATGTATGGCAGGAAGTAGATCATGCGGAACAGCTCCTGGCCGCGGATCTTCTGGAACAGGAGCGTGGCGAGCACGAGCGCGAGGATGATCTGGACAGGCACCGACCCGAATCCGTAATACACGGTCCTCACTAGGCTCTTGAGGTAGACCTTGTTGCCCGCGTCCAGCATCATGCTCCAGCCGAGAGAGATGGAGATACCCGCGCCGAGCAGGACGAGCGCCCCGAAGAGCCGCGCGATCGCTGGCGGGCGCGCCAGGTCGCGTTTGAAAGCGTCGGTCCATAACCAGTGCGCAACGATTATGAGCACCAAGCCGCCGAAGAACGCGAGCGCACCCCACCAGTCGCCTAGCGTGGCGCGGTAGTTGCTCAGTCCGATGAACGCGCCCTTGCGCACGCGCCAGGTGTGGAGGCTCATGTACACGGAGTAGACGATGGGGAAGAGCCCGAAGATGCCGATGAGCACCGTGGCAGGGAGTACGAACAGGTAGGCAGTTAACCAGTCGCGGCGCTCGTACCTTAGTCCAGTCCGGCGCCGAGGTGGCTCGCTTGACAATGCGCCACGGTACGCGCCCATCGTCAGCGGGTGGCCAACGGATGAGTGAGTGGACCGGCCTCGGTTGCAATCACTACTTAACTATAGCGGACGACCCTCGCTGCCAGCCCGCTAATGAGGCCTACGTGAAGGAGCAGAGCGCTGTTAGCATTGAGCCGTGTCGTCTCGCCGTTACCTACTTGAAGTCCCTGCCGGTATCGAGGTCATCACGCGTGGTGAGCTCAAACGTCTAGGGCTGACGCGCCCGCAGAGCGTGCCTGGCGGTTTCCGCCTCGCTGACGCGGCCGCCTTGGCGAAGGCCAAAGCCATCCGTACGTCGGCCGCCGCCTACCTGTCGATCACGTTCGACGTCCCACGGCCGAAGGGGCTGTTGGGCGACGCGGCCTTCCGTGAACTAGTGGCTGCTCTCAAGGAAGTCATGGCCGGCGCCAAGTTCAGTGGCCTGCGCCTCTCGGCCGCAGGGGCGGACTCGCCGACGCTCACACGCTTAGCTGGCGAACTCGCGAAGGCGACGGGCCTGCGACTTGACCAGGAGGATGGCGAGCTCCTCGTGCGGCTCCGGCCTGACCCGGTCGGCACCGGTTGGGAGGTGCTAGTGCGCCTCACGCCACGCCCAGCGTCCACGCGCCCATGGCGCGTGTGTAACCGGCCGGGGGGCCTCAACGCCCCCGTCGCAGCTGCCATGAACGAGCTCGTCGGGTTAGGGCACCGTGACTCTTATCTCAACTTGCTGTCTGGCTCTGGCACGCTTCTTATCGAGAGGGCCTTGCGGGCGCCAGCCGCGCGGCTCGTTGGGTTCGACATCGAACCTGAGGCCGTGGCGTGCGCGGGCGCCAACGCCAGTGCGGCGCGCGTGTCCGGCCGGGTCGAGTGGCTAGTTGGTGACGTGACGGACGAGCAGTTCATCGCACGAGTCGGCGCGAGCGGCGGCTTCGACGCTCTTACCGCCGATGCCCCGTGGGGCGACGCCGTCGGGGCGCACGCCCTCAACCGCAAGCTCTATCCGCGACTCCTGACGGCCGCCGCCGCGCTGGCGCGGCCGAAAGCCAAGTTCTGCGTGCTAAGCCATGAGGTCAAGCTCCTGCGGAGCGTCGTGGCGGCGCAGTCCGAGTGGCGCGTCGAGCGCGAGTTGCAGGTCGCGCATGGAGGCCACAACCCCCTCCTACTACTCCTCGCCAAGGCCCAAGAGTGACGTCCTGGCCGCTAACTAGCCCATGCTAGACTGCGGCGCGTGAACCGCCAAGAACCCAAGGCGCAAAAGCCGCTACTGGCCGATGTGAAGCCCGGCTGGTACGTGCTTGGCGCGCTAGTCGTGTACGCCGCGGTGGTGACTGGACTGCTGATCGCCCGCCCGTCCGGACAGGCGCCGACGGCAGCAGACCCCACCACGCCAACGAGCGCCCCCGCCGTCGCGGCAGACTCCGGGCTCGGGCCGCAGGGGTTGTGGTTCCCCATACCGGGCGCCCGCCTCCCGACTTCGGACGACAACCTGCCTGGCGCTCCGCGCGCCTACCGCCACGGCGTTAGCCAAGGCTTCGACTTCTATGCCGAGGACGCGTCGGTCCCGATCGTGAGCGGCACGCCCGTCGTGGCGGCGCAGTCCGGCCAGATCGTCAGGGCGGACGTTGCGTACACCGAGATCGACCCGCGCGCCTGGGAGGTCCTCATGGCAGACGTGGCCGAGTCGGGGGCAACCGAGGACCAACTCGACCGCCTGAGGGGGCGACAGATCTGGCTGCGCACTACCGACGGCACGGTCTTGCGCTACGGCCACCTCTCGGCCGTACGCGACGGCGTACGCACCGGCATGAACGTGTACCGCGGCCAGGTCATCGGCTTCGCTGGCAACTCAGGCACCGACGTGGCCGTGGCTGGCCGCAAGGACCAGACGCGCTTGCGCTTCGAGATCTGGCCGGACGCAGAGAACTTCTTCGGGGCGGGCATGGAGCCTGAGGCAGTTCGCATGGCCGCGGCTTCCTTGTTCGTGGGACCATGAAGCGCGAGGAGGCCAACCGACACGTGGAACGTAAGGATGCACCTGCCCCGCTCAAGCCGGAGGCGACCGCCATCGAAACGGTATGGGGCAACGTCTGGGTGCGGGCCTTCAGCTACGTAGCCCTCACCGTCCTCCTCGTGCTCGTGCTCTGGCGCCTGCGGGGCGGCTACGCCTTCGCGCTGCAGGTCGGCCTCATCGGCTTCCTGATCGCTTACATCCTCAACCCCGTGGTCAGTTGGCTCATGCGCCTTCGCTTCAAACGCGGCCTGGCCGTGATCGTCGTCTATGCGCTGCTCTTGCTCGTACTAGCGCTCGGCTCCGTGGTGGTCAGCCAGGTCGTCACGGAGATGGGCAAGTTCGTGCAGTTGGTCCCGACGGCGTTGGAGCAGGTAACGGCCTGGACCGGGCAGTTCCAGGAGTGGCTGGCCACGTTCGGAGACCGCCTGCCAGCTTTCCTGTCGGATCGCTTCGGGGTGGCTGACGATACCGGAGCCATCAGCATTCAAGTCAGGGCGCAAGTGGCTGACTTCTTCCAGCAGCTAGGGGAGAGCCTGAAACGGCTTCTCGAGGGCCTCATCGCGGGCGGGCCCGGCCTCCTCCTGACGGGCGCGACGGCCGTCATCTCGACCACGTTCCAGGTCTTCCTCATCTTCTTGGCGGGGGCCTACTTCCTCTACGACTTCCCGCGCTTCGTTGCCAACTTCCGGCGCTTCGTGCCGCTGCGCTACCGCGAGATCACTGACGACCTCAGCGCCAAGGCCGACCTGGCCGTTGGCGGCTACCTCCGTGGGCAGCTCCTCATAACGACCTTGCTTGGCATCTTCGTGTGGGCCGGGCTCAGCATAATCGGGGTTCCGCTAGCCACGGCGATAGGCTTCCTCGCCGCCGTGTTCAACCTAGTGCCTTACCTCGGGCCGATCCTGGGCGTCACGCCGGCCATCCTGCTCGCCTTCACCGTCAGTCCGTGGGCCGCCGTCTTCGCGGCGCTAGTGTTCCTGGTGGCCAACCAGATCGAGGCGCACGTCCTCTCGCCGCTCATCTTGTCGCGCAACACCAACCTTCACCCCCTGACCGTGATGTTGGCGATCATGGCTGGTGTTGGCCTGATGGGGTTGCTAGGCGCGCTCCTTGCCGTGCCGATCGTGGCCCTTGTCAAGGTCGTCGCGGAGGACTACTTGCTGTCGCGGCCGGCGTTCACTGGCGTGCCCCGTCCACCAGCCGGTGGCGTGCCTGCAAGCGCGGCCGCGCTCGAGAGCCCGGTCGAGGGGCCAGAGCGTCTCGAGTGACGCGCGGCCCTCACGTCATCAGCACGCTTGCTTACGTACATGCGGTGATCTGAGACCTCGAGCAGCGTTTCGCGGTCCAGTCCGTCGACAGGGTAGTTGGCCACCCCGATGCTGATGGTGAGTCCAACGCCGTTGGCGGCCAGACTCGCCACCACGCGCCCGAGCCGCTCAGCGGCGGCCTGCGCGTCGGCGGGCCGCACCTCTGGCATCACGATGGCGAACTCGTCGCCGCCCCAGCGGAACACCTGATCGGAGCCGCGGGCCGCGCCGGCCAGTGCGTCGGCAACGGCAACCAACGCCTTGTCGCCCTCCGCGTGCCCGAAGCGATCGTTGATCTCCTTGAAGTCATTGAGGTCGAGGAGCATGAGGCTGAGGTGGTGCTCGTAGCGCCGCGCCCGTGCCAGCTCCAACTTGAACGCACGGTTGAACCCCTCGCGGTTGCCAAGCCCAGTCAACGGGTCCGTTATCGCGGACCTTTCGAGCTCGAGCACCTGTTCCGCTTGCCGCACGACGATCGTGAGGTGCTGTGCGAACGCCTCAGCTATGCGCAACGCAGCGGGTCCGAAGGCGTCGTCCGTCGAGAAGTTGTCGACGTTCAGGAACGCGACTACCCCGTCGCGGTCGACGATCGGCACGGCGAGCTGGCACCGCAAGTCGTTGAGGCGCGCCTCAGCGGGTGCCACCAGCATCTGCCCCGAACTGGCGCTCATCGTCAACGAGTCGCTGCCGTGCATGATGCGGCCGACCCCGCCCTCGAACGACGCCACGTCGCCGCGGTACCAGGTCAGTTGCTCGCCGTAACTGAACGGTCCGGCCTCGGCCTGGAGGCGGTCGAGGTCATAACCGACCGCCGCCTCGTAGTGGAAGCTCTCGCCGTGCCTCACGAGGATGGAGACGGCCTCGGCGTTGGGCACGAGGTCAGCCGCCGCCATGGCCGCGTGGCGGTAAAGCGTCTCTGGGCTGGAGGTGGACTTGAGTTGCTTGATCGCCTCGAGCGTGGCGAACAGTTGCCTGTTGAGGGCGGCGCGAGCGAAGGCGGCGCCAAGCGGCACGGACAACTCCCCAAGTAGCTCGCGCGTGCGTTCGCTCCACGTCGGCAGCGGTTCCCGGAAACGCGTGACGACGAGCAGCGCCTGCACCTGGCCGTTAAGGTCAACGATGGGCACGGCAGCTACCGCGCGCGCCTCGGTCGACGTCGTCCAGTCGGCGTCAGATGCGAGGTCGTCGACCAGGACTAGCTCGCGAGCCTCCCAAGCGTGCCGCAGGAGACCAGTGAAGGGGAAGCCGTCGCGAACTAGTGCGGCAAGTGCCGGGGGAGGCGAACCGTGAACGGCGATGGGACGCAGGCGCGCGTAGTGCAGCTCGAGAACCGCCCCTATGTCGAGGTCGAACATCGCTAGGATCTCGTCTAGCGCGGCTTCTGCGGCTTCGGTCACGCCGTCCGCGAGTAGGAGGCGCCTGTTGAGGCGCGCCATGAACTCCTGATGGGCAGTGGTTTCGCTCAACGCCGCCAAGGCGTCCAGCCGGGCCAGCACCTCCTCCATCATGCGCACGAACGCGACCAAGGTGGCGCGGTCCGCCGGCCCGAAAGCGTTGGTGTCGCGGTGCTCGAGGTTGACGATGGCCCGAACGCGCTTACCGGTCATGACGGGGATGGCGAGTTCGCTGCGGGTGAACTCTGCGCCCGGCGCCTGAATGAAGTCCCTATCCAAGTGACAGTCCGCGACGTACTGCGGTTCTTGTGTCTTGAAGGCCCTGCCCATGACGCTCGAGAGCGGAACGTCGAAGTCTGGGTCTGCGCCCCAGCGCCACGTCGTGTGCACCTTGAGTCCGCGGCCGTCCGGCACGAACACGGCGGCGTGCGCGAACGGCAGGATGTCGGACAGGAGCCGCGGCGCGGAGCGGAAGAGCGCGTCCATGTCGGTCGCGTGGTTCAGGTCGACCGTCGCTTCTTGCAGCAGCGTCGCCCGGCGACCAGCGTCCCGAGCACGCTGTTCAGCGCTGCGCCAGACCCGGTAGAGGCCGTCGCCGCCAACCGACGCCAGCGCCAACGCACCCGCGATAAGGAGGTAATCGGCGGCGCTCTGGTGACTACCGTCGAGGAGGGTGCGCAGCCACACTAGGAGCAGGGCGGCTGGCGCGAGGGCGGCACTAGCCCGCCAACCGAGGCCGGCCGTGGCCAGCAGGAACGGGATGGCGAGGAGGATGCCGTGCCAGACCCTCAGGTTCCCAAGGGGGAGCGACGCGAACAGCAGCACGACCGCCACCAGGGCCCAGGAGAGGGGTCCGGACTTCAGGCGGGCTTGGCGCCACGTGTGCGCGGCCTCGGGGACAGGCGTCCTCATGCACCAGATTGTCTCACTCGGCCTCTTACGACTTTATTACCCTGCCGCTGGCGCCTGGACGTCGGCGTTGGCGTCCAGGACGCGATCGGGCGCTGTCGTGCCTGCCAGGATGGTTGCGGGGCGCGCTTGGCCGCTTGGTAACTCCAGCGCCCGCGCGCTTCGTGGAAATGACCTCCGGCCGCTTCTTGCCCGGGCGGTACACTAGGCACCGTGAAGAAGAAGGCCCGCCAGGACCGCAAGCGAAGTGAGAACCACCGCCTCGACATCGAGGCCGTCGGCCTCGTAGTCCTGACAGCTGGAGCGTTCCTGGCAGGGGTGCTCGTGCCGCAAC
>DASSXV010000075.1:0-89102 GCA_035703635.1 Trueperaceae bacterium
CCCGAGCCAACTCTCGGGCGGTCAGCAGCAGCGCGTTGCCCTCGCCCGCTGCATCGTCATGCAGCCCAAGCTCCTCCTGTTCGACGAGCCGCTCTCCAACCTCGACGCCAAGCTGCGCGAGCAGATGCGCGTCGAGATCCGCGACCTGCAGCAGCGCCTCGGCATAACGAGCGTCTACGTGACACACGATCAGATCGAGGCCATGGCCATGTCTGACGTGGTGGTGGTCATGAACTCCGGCCGCGTCGAGCAGGTAGGCAGGCCGCGCGAGATCTACGCGCGGCCAGTGTCGCGCTTCGTCGCCGACTTCATCGGCGACGCCAACTTCCTGCCCGGCGTCCTACTCGACGCGCGCACCGTGCGCATAGCCGGGGCGACCCTCACGCTGGCCGACCCCCTCCAGGAGCAGCCGGGCGCGAGCGTGGTCGTCGTGGCGCGTCCGGAGGCCATGAACCTGGCGCGCGCCGCCGACCAGGAAGCGCGCCAAGCCGACACCCTAGCTGGCACCGTGGTCCGCACGTCGTTCCTCGGCACGATCGCCCGTTACATGGTGACCGTCGAAGGGCTGCCCGACCTGCAGGTGGACGTGGCCAGCCCCGCCGAGGCGGGCTTGCTGGCGCCGGGCACGCGGGTGACGCTGGCGCCAGGCGCGTTGCATGCGTTGGCGGGGGAGGGGTAGGCGGACGCACTCACCAGCGGCACAAACGACCCATGCGCTAGCGCCAAGTCCCGGCGTAACCTGAATATGCGGCGGCACACTAGCCGCGCCTGACGTCAACCTTCGTGTGTTAGGGGGTCGAGTTGCTACGCGAAGCGCTACATGGCAGGTTGGCCTTCCTTGCCTACTACGTCATCATGGTCGTGTTGCTCTTCACGGTCAGGCGCATGTTCCGTTTGTCCGGCGAACTTTTCCGCAAACTCTTCCACATCAGCGTGGCAGCCTCGGTCTTCGTGCTCCTGCACATGTTCCAGACCTGGTACCTGGCCGCGCTCGCCGCCCTCGGCTTCGGGGTGGTCGTCTACTTCGTCATGGGGTTCGCTGAGCGCTACCCCTCCATCATGAGGGCGCTCGAGGAGCGCAAGCCGGGAGAGGTGCGCTCGAGCCTGCTACTGATGTTCTTCACGATCGCGGCACTCATCGCCCTCGGCTGGGGTTGGCTCGGCCCAACATCAAAGTACATGGTCATCGTGCCCATCATGGCGTGGGGCTTCGGTGACGCCGCGGCGGCCCTCGTCGGCAAACGCTGGGGCCGGCGCCACCTCCGGGGCCGCTGGGTCGATAACAAGAAGACGGTGGAGGGCACCTGGGCCATGTTCGCGTTCGCGGCGGCCGCCATCCTCGTCACGCTCATCGGCTCCACGGCGTGGCCGTGGTACGTCGACCTAGCCGTGGCCGTGCTCGTCGCCCCGGTAGCTGCCTTCACAGAACTCGTCACGCGTGATGGGCTCGACACCATCACCGTGCCGTTCGCCACCTTCGCGGCGCTGCTGGTCGTAACGCAGACCCTCGCACTGATGGGCGTCTTGTGAGCGGCGGTCGTAGCACTATGGAAGAGTCACGCCCGACTCCGTTGGATGCAGATGCGCACTCTGCGAAGAGCGAGCGAACGCTCCTAGTGTCATGGCTTCTTAGCGCACCAGGGCCGGTGGTAACGGCCGTCGCGGTGGCCATGAGTTCGTCTGCCACGCAGATCGCCGACGCCATCCGCCGCACCGTGGAGTTCGGCGCGCTAGTAACCGGCTGGTGGGTTTTCAGGGCCCGTAAGGGCGTTCCCGACGAGACCGCCAAACGCGTGCTCGAGCGGCGGGCCGAAACGAGCGTTACCGTAGCCATGGCGTGCTCCGGCGTGGCGATGCTCATCGTCGGGGCTTACCGCTTCTTCAAGTACGAGCCAGGCGGGAACGTCAGCGTCGGCCTGGCAGTAGCGTTCCTTGGCCTCGGCGTCAACGCGACCTTCTGGGCGCGGTACACCCGACTCCTAAGCCACACCCGAGACGCAGTCATCGCGGCGCAGCGAACGCTCTACCGCGCCAAGACAGTGGTGGACTTGGTCGTCACCGCCGCGCTACTCAGCGTGGCGCTCATCCCGACCCACCCGGCAACGCACTACATCGATACCTTAGGGTCGTTGGCTGTCGCCGCCTACTTACTGCAGCAGGCATTCGGCACCGCGCGCCCCGCTCCGCTTAGGTAGCTCTCAAGCGATGTTTGAGTTAGGCCACGCCAGCGGCCGCGACCATTGTGCGGCTAACGAGTGTAATCGCGAGCAATCAACGTTGCGAACGCGCCAGTAGTTACCGGTAGGCTGCAGGCATGCACTCCGAGCCAGTTTCCGGCAGGTTCATCGCCGGCGCGGCCTTGAGGGAGGCCTGGGCCAGGCTGATTGGCGCCAGGCGGACGTACCTCTACATGGCTGCTACCGCCGGCATCGTTGCCTGGTTGATTGGGGGCCTGTTGCTTGGCTGGGCGCTGCCGGCGGCCGAGCCACCGACGGTGACTCTCCCCGACGGCCAGGTTGCGCCACTCTCGCCCGGTTCGAACACGGTAGTCGACCTACCAGGTGGCAGTTCGTGGTTCATCTTCCCAGCCGCGACCGCCTACCCGTGGGTGCAGCGCATCGTTTCCGCGGCCATCTCCGCCCTCTTCGCGGGTGCGTTCGCCGCGTACGCGCTGAGACGCGCAAGCGGATTGCCGGTGCGCTACGCCATGCTGCTGGACTACGTGCGCTTCTTCCGGAAGTTCCTTGTCCTAGCGCTGCTGGCGTTAGGCGCCGCGATGGTGCTGGCGGCCCTCGGGCCAATGGTCACCCTGCTAGGAACCCTGGTGGGCACCGTAGCCTTCACTTTCGCTGACCTATTCGTGGTCGACCGCGATGCAGGCGTGTTCGAGGCGTTGCAGGGAAGCCTGAACATCGTCAGGGACAACCTAGTGCAGACGGCACTGATACTACTGACCGCGGCACTATTGGGCGCACTGCTGAGCGTGCCGTTACTCGTCGCGAGCGAGTTCCTGCCGAGCGTCCTCGCGGTCGTGGTTGCCCCCGCCATCTGGCTCGCCTCCACTCTGGTGTCTGCATTCATCTCGGTAGCCTTGGCCTGTGCCTTCCGAGACGCCGTCGGCATACAAACGGCGGGCGAGGCACACCGCTGAGGATCGGCTCTGGCGGCGTTCACTTCGTCCTAGGTGCCGATCGCCCGACCTTGCTGCTCCGCCAAGCCGGAGTGGGAGCGCTTCCTGACGCTGTTTTCCAGCGCCTTGGACACAAGCCTAATCACTCAGCCCCCCCCACACCCCCCGCAGGAACTCCAACCCCTCACGTGCGATCGTGTCCTGATCCGGCGCGATTTCCCGCCAGATGCACACGGCCGCCGCTATCGAGGCCACCGCCGGCGTGAACGACTCGATGACGATAGATCCTGAGTAGCTGATGTCTTTGAGGGCTCCCAACGCTGAGTGCCAGGCGACTTGGCCGGTACCCGGCACTCCACGGTCGTTCTCGCACGCATGAAAGTGGAACACCCTCGCGCCCGAAGCGCGAATGGCCGCGGCACTGTCCTTCTCCTCGAGATGCATGTGGAACGTATCAAGATGCAGGCCCACGGCGTCGCTGCCAACTTGATCGCAGAGGCGTAGCCCCTGTTCGGCGGTGTTGAGCCTGTCGGTCTCGAAGCGGTTCAGCGTCTCGAGAGCCAACTTCACGCCGCGACGTTCAGCTTCTACCCCCAACTCCCGCAAACTGCCGGCAACGCGGTCGAGCTCAGCCCTGCGCTCCGCCGCCGGCAGCGGTCGAGCAAGTCCCACCGAGCCGTAGATCGGCCCGCAGATGACTTTGGCATCGAGAGCGACGGCCAAGTCCATGAGCCCGACCACGTAAGCCTTCGTGCGTTCCGCTACCGCCGAGTCGGCGCTGCCGACATCGCGGCCGGGACCAAACGCTCCGCAAACGACGGAGCGGAGGCCATGATGGTCAAGTTCCTCACGTAGGCTCGCGCCATCGACGAGCTCGAGTTCTTCAACCGCGACCTCGAAAACCTCAGCACCCAACCGCGCAGCATGCCCGACCAGGTCGAGGTCGGAAGCCGTAGCGAAGGGAGAGCGCCAGATGAACGTGTTCACTCCGAAGCGTGCGGGAGCCCCGCTGCCCTTCCCTGGGGGAGTCACGACGGCCTCGCATCCCGTGCCGCGACATCTAGAGCTTCGAACGTTCGGTCATCGATCGAGATATCGAACACCTCGGCAATCACGCTGGTCCAGCCGTGCAAGAAGTAGACCCAACCGTCCTCGACGTGCAGGCCTCGGGTTGCCGCTTGCTTGCGGGCTTGGTGCAGGAAGTCAAGCTCGCCACGGTAGTTCAGCTCCCACGCTAGTCCGGCCTGGGGGAAGCGTCCACGGTCGGTTATGGGCGACCCGGGGATGTCCTTCCCCATGCCCGTGGCGTTGATGACTACGGAGCCAAGTGGCAGGTGCCCCATGGCCTCGTCATTCTGCTCGGGTTGCTCATGAACTAGGTAGCGGAAAACGATGTCGGTCTGGAGCTGAGCATGTACTTCCTTGAGGTGCCCGACTCGGTGGTGTGAGCGGTTCACGATAGTCATGCGCCCAGGCCGGTCCCCCGGATCACCGAAGGAAGCTAGCGCGACGCTTATCGCTATGGCCGAACCGCCGCCACCGAAGCAGAGAACCTCCGCACCCAAGCGGAAGTGTCCTGAGGGCACGAAAGCGCGCCACGCGGCCGCCGAACTTATCGGGTCTTTAGCGTGGCCTATCAGGCGGCCTTCTCGTTTCGAGATGCACGACACCTCGCCCGTGACCACAGCATGGGGGTCGAGGGAGTCGAACATGTCCCGGCAAGCGACAAGCAGATCGATCTTGTGAGTCGTAACCAACGCTCCCAGTGCTAGTGGGTCTTGGTGGATGTGCTCGACGATGCGCCGGTATTCGTCCCTGGGCGCCCGCAGAGGAACGTCGAACCCCCTGATCTCGGCGTCAAGACCTAGGATTTCGGCCCAACGCGGGAACACGTTCATGATGGATGATCTGCCCGTCGTGACGCCGATGAAGTAGAGCGTTGGTCGGTTGCAGGCGGGGATAGTAGCCATTGTCACCCTTCTACGAGTCATCGGGCTAGCCTCCGGACCACGTTCGCCCCGAGGATCCCGCTCCTGACGGACACTTCAGAGACTTCAAGTTCCACGCGAGTCGCGACGTTGGTAACGAACTCGGAGGGTCCGCCGCACGGGGAGCGCCACAGATCGGCGCCTGCGAGGTCCAGACCTAGCGCCACGTAATCTTCGAAGCCGAGCTCCAGCATCTTCAACAGGAGCGGCCACACGTGCTTGTCCGGCTCATACTTCGCCCTCAGGAAGGTGTCGTAGCCGAGTAAGACCCCGGACTGAGCGAGTTCTCGGTGCAGGCCGATGTCGGGACGCTTATCCATGTGGCACAAGTACACGCGACGAGTATCGATGCCCTGGTCGACCAGCCAAGCAAGGAGCTCGGTGACGCCAGCCCCACGCTCCGTGTGGACCAGCAGGCACGCGTCCGTACGCCGCTGCGCCTCCGTTGCGGCCTCCCACATGGCCAGGTCGTCGAAGGTAGTGCCTGAGTGAGCAGCCTTGATCGCTGCTGCTCGCTGCGTTGGCATTTCTGTCAGTCCTAACTCGATCTCGCGCTCGAACAGGTCGGCCGCGGCAGCCTCATCTCCCCAGGGGCGCTTCCCGTCAGGGTAATAGCGCGCGAGGTGAAAGCCCGTCACGCACGCGATGGCAACTCCGGAGCGCTGGCTCAGTTCGGCCAGGCGTCGAGCGTCCCTGCCGGCGAAAGGAGGCTGGCAATCGACGAGCCCAACTCGCCGGTCGTCCAGGGGATCCACGACCCCTGAGGTGGGGTGGCCCCACCACTTCGACGCTGCCTTGGCGAAGTCCTTCAGTGATGCGGCCTGCAGTTCTACGTCTGAGAGATCTATGGCGTGGTCGGGCGCCGTGCCTGGTTGTGGGGCGATCCATGCGTGTTCGTGCCCGTCGACCAGGTTACTGGCGGCGACCTGAATCGGGGCGCCGAATACGGTCGGAACGCGTCCTGGATTGAGGGCGGGTTCAGCCACGACCCGGCATCTCGCGGTACCGAGGATTTCGGACCAGCTCCGGTCCATTCGAGCCCGCCACGACGATCTGCGCGAAGCCGCCTTCAGCGATCGGTCCATACCTGTAACCTGCGTCGGCTGGGTAGGCGGCCAAGAACACCAGGTTGTCCGTGCCGACATTGATGCTTCTATGCCCCCAGTAGGGCGGCACGTAACAGGCGGAGCCAGCTCGCATCGGCTGGACGTTGATCCGACCCTCGGGAGTCTGCATGAGGAGCAGTCCCTCACCCGCCAGCCCGTAGTAGAGCTCCGATCGATCAGCCCTGGCGTGATAGTGACCTTTGGTCATGAAGTATTCGTTGCCGACCACTCCGGGCCGCAGCACTGTGGTGGAGAACAGAAGATGGCCATCCTCCCTGGGGATGTCGGCCGCTTCGAACACTTCGTAAAGCAGAGGGTCATCGGTCAGTAGTGCCGCCTCAGCTGTTGCGTCATTGAAGAGTCCCTTGAGATCGCTCAAGTGGCGGCTCTGCACCGCGTGGGCGGTTGGGATGGTGCCGTCCTTCAGGTCGACGAAGCGGGTCAAAGGCTCGAAATAGTCCACTAGGCCCTCCTTGGCTCTGTCCGGCTCGCCGGACGGTGTTCACGTCGAATCGGGGAGTCGTTAGGGATCAACTTCCACCGGTTCTCAGCGCGACTACGTTGGCGCCTTCCTCGCCCGCGAGCACCTTCAGGGCGTTGCGAGAGGCTGCTTCTGCCATCCGTAGGGCCGACTCAAGCGTGGCGGCACCCAGGTGAGGCGTGGCAATGAAGTTCGGCAGGCTCAGGAAGGGTGCCCCGGCCGGGGGCTCGTTCTCGAAGGCGTCGCACGCAGCGCCGGCAAGTCGCCCGTCCTCTAGCGCCCTAGCCAGCGCGCTCTCGTCAATGAGCCCGCCCCTAGCGGTGTTTATCACGACGGTACCCGGCAGCATCTTGTCGAACGCGCTGCTGTCAAGGAGGTGGTGATTCGCGGCGGTCAAGGGTGCATGCAGACTGATGATGTTGCTCGTTTCAAGTAGCGCATCAAGCGTTACCAGCCTGATCGCGGCATGTTCGGATATGAACGGGTCGTAAGCTTGCACGTTCATCCCGAAGGCGATCGCTCGGGACGCCACCGCGCGCCCGATCTGACCAAGGCCGATGAGGCCAAGGGTGCGGCCGTGGAGCTCCCAGCCCATCAGGTGTGGCCATCCGCCGCTCTTCACTTCGGCGTTCGCTTCTGTTAAGCGCCTAGACAACGAAAGGATCAGCCCGAACACCAACTCCGCCACACCGATGGTGTTGGCCCCTGGCGTGTTGGTGACAACTACGCCGTGCCGGGCTGCGGCCGCCAGATCGACCGCGTCAACGCCGACTCCCTGTCGAGCAACTACTTTGAGACGGGGCGCCCTTGCGAAGACGCTCGCGTCGCAGATGTCCAAACCCAGGATGAGCGCGTCAGCGTCGGCAGCCAACTCACTGAGTTCGTCCGGCCCCATCGGCGTGGGGCGCGCATGCAGGAGCAACTCATAGCCTGCGTCGGTAATCAGGCGCTTATGCAAGCCCTCGTAACGGCAGAAGCTCCGCGCGGTTGCAACCACCTTGCCCTTTGAAGATCGGTTCATGACGCCGTACCTGTTCCGCGCTCACCGAGGTGCCCTGCGATATCGAGCAGGTGCGCGTACTCGTCGACCGCGCCGTCATATGGATTCGAATCCGGGTCTGAGGGCTCGTAGCCCGTCATCAGGTCGTTGAAACGGTCGGCGCTCGCGGCCATGTCCTCGATCAGCCCCACGGCCCGCCCGGCTATCAAGGCGCTGCCCAAGGCTCCGCCCTCTTGCCGTGCCAGCGGGCGGTAGCTCACGCCCATCACATCGGCTTTGAGACGCCCCCAGAGCGCGGAACCGCTACCTCCGCCTACCCCGCGGACCACGACCTCGCCAAGTCCGGGGTGAAGCGCCCGAACTTGCCTCAGGTACAAGGCGTACTCGTAAGCGACGGACTCCAGCATCGCTCGATATACGTGGGCGCGCTCATGGCTCCAGGTGAACCCGGCAAGGAGCCCACGTTGGCGCGGATCGTTCGGCGTTACGCGCCCACCCAGGTGAGGTGCGAACCTCACGCCTGCAGCGCGGGGCGGCACCGAAGCCGCTGCGGCCTCCAGCTCGGCGAATGCCTCATCTGGACTCAGGTGTGCCAAGTCGCGCGCGAACGTGGTGCGGAACCAGTCGAGGTTCAGCCCCCCGCCCTGTACGTACGCCAATGAGTAGTAGCTATCGGGGAGCACCGCTCGGGCCGTGAAGAGGGTGGCGCCGTTATCGGGAACGAAGCTGGGGACGCTCGCTGCAAGGACGGATGCGCTCCCCGCCACATCGAGGGCATCCCCCGGCCGCACAACGCCTGCCCCTAACAGACCGGCGGCGGTGTCCCCACAGCCGGCGGCAACGGGCGTGCCTACGCGTAACCCCGTTGCCGCCGAAGCCTCCCGGCACACTTCCCCGATGGTTTCCCATGGTTGCACGATGCGCGGCAACAGCCTCTCGGGGACTTCGAAAGTGGCGATCAGTTCCTCCGACCAGCGCTCGTTCCTTGTATCCGCCAGGCACGAGAAGTGGAGGTAGGTGGGGTCGATGAAGGCGTTCGCGCCGTCGATGCCGGACAGGCGCCCAGCCAGGTACGAGGCGGGCATCACCATTGCGGCAGCACGCGTAAGCTCAGCTGTACGGTGTTCAAGCCACCACAGGAGCTTGGGGCCGTGCGAATAAGTCGGGAAACCTCCAGTGAAAGAGATGATCCGGTCGGCTTCGGTCCTCATGGCGGCCACCTGTGGTTCGCAACGTGTGTCCAGCCAGGAATCGTAGGGTCCGATAGCAGCCCCGGCGGCGTCAACGAACATGACGCCTGCCATCTGACCGTCGACAGACAGGGCGGCCACGTCGTTGCCACTGGCACGCGCTTGCCGCAGGGCGCCGCGAATGGCAGCGTGCAGCTCCTCTTCCATCTCCCCTGGGTACTGTTCGACGGTCGCGTCACCTCGTCGATGGAGGCGCGACTTGACGGTGGCTTCCCCATGAAGTTCGCCGGCAACGTCGTAAAGCGCTGCCTTCGTACCGCCGGTTCCAACGTCGAGGCCAAGCAGCAACTTGGTGCTCACGTGCGACCCTCGACATGACGGCGAACAATTGCGACGCGCGAGCTGGCTTCCGACGATCCGTTCACGGCGCTACCAGAACCACTCGCGCTTGGTCGACCGAACCGGCGGCCTCGAATGCGTCCAAAGCCTCATCAAGCTGGAACGTGCTGCTTATCAACCCCTCGGTGACAAGTCGGCCTTCCTCTAGGAGTTCGATGGTCTTGCGGAGCGAAGAGAGCGAAGCGCCCGTCGTGCCGAGTATCGACTGGTTCCGGTAGTGGACGAGGTTGCCATCGAACGCCAAAGTCGACTCCGTCTTCGGCAGGCCCGCGAACAAGTTCAACCGACCGCCGACGGCCAAGTGACCCTGTGAGCGAGTCACCGCCAGTGATTGACCGATCGTCACGACGATCACGTCGAAACCGTCGCCGCCATGAGCGTCAGATAACGACAGCTCGAGGTGTGGATCGGCATCATCCAGGCACACGTCGGCGCCTAACGCAGCTGCGTGGCGCAGGCGCGCTTGGTGGCGGCCAACGAGCGTTACCTTGCCGGCTCCCAACGCCTTGGCGAGTGGGACGTGCAGGCGCCCCATCACCCCGTCACCGATGATCAGGACTGATTCGCCCGGCCCTAGCTGGCAAGCGGCTAGGCTCTCGACGGCGCACCCGATAGGCTCAACTAGGGTGGCTTGCGCCGTGTCCAACGTGTCGGGCAGGTTGAGGAGGTGTCCGGCCGCCACCGCACGTTCAGGCACGAGCAGGTACTCCGCCATGCCGCCGTCGACGTGAATGCCGAACGCCTCGTGCTCCAGGCAGTAGTTCGACTGCCCGCGCTTACAGGCGCGGCAATGACCGCAACCGACGTTCGGGGCGACGACAACGCGGCGTGAACCGTTGGCGATGCCCACGATCTCGTGACCAAGCGTCAAGGGTTCGCCGCTAGCGGACCCGCGTGCGGCGATCTTACGGTCGGTGGCGCATATCCCGGCGGCCGCTATCCGCAATAGAACGTCGCCGTCTTGCGGCACGGGGATCGGGACACGCTCGACCCTCAGGTCGTCGGGCCCGTGTGCCCTGGTTGCCAGCATCAACGGTGCCGTTCGCGGCTTCGTCATCCCGGCCTCGCCCCGGAAACGGGATCTCCTGACCTGACCAGGTCTACCTCTAGGGATGTCCGATCACCACGGTGTTTGGCCTCGTAATACTCTACGGCTCGACCGTTCGGGAGATAGGTAACGCTCCGGATGAATAGTAGAGGGTCGCCTCGTTTCACGGCCAACTCGGCAGCGTCCGCAGCTGTCGCTTGGATCGCCTCGACCGTTCGGCGACCGTGCTGGATGTGCAGGCCCAGCTTCGCCAGCTCCTGATACAGGGAGCGATCGGTGAGATCGACAGCGGCCAGCTCATGACAGAGGTCATGCGGCAACCAGGTAGTGACCAACAACATGGGCTCCGTGTCCACGGAGCGCAGGCGGTCGATGCGCACGACCTTCTCGCCTGGCTCGATCTCGAGCTCCGCCGCAACTAAGTCGTTGGCTGGCTCGGCGCTCATCGCGAGAACTTGCGTGCGCGGCACGCGCCCTTGGCTGAGCATGTCGTCGTGGAAGCCCGTGAGAGACTGGAACAAGCGGCCGCTCACCTTCCGTTCGGCCACGAAGGTGCCGCGCCCTTTCCTCCTGATCAGGACGCGTTCATTCTCGAGTTCCCCGAGGGTTTGCCTTACGACCGTGCGGCTCACCCCGAAAAGGCGACACAGCTCCGGCTCGGAGGGGATCTGCACGCCAGGCTGCCAGCGACCGCTGGCGATCTGCCGTGACATGATCGCTTTCAGCTGGTGGTAATAGGGCAGCGCGCCCTCGCGATCGATGGTGCCGAGCCCGTCATCGCACCTCAGTTCGAGTGCGACGGCCGCCTCGTCTTGCATAGAATCTGTCGCTCCTTGTTCCTTGTTCACCGCATCCTCAGTCGTAATGGACCTTCTCGCGACAGCCGTTACTGGCCGCGGTCAGGGCAGCATCGAGCACTTGCGTCTCGCGGACGCCATCCTCGAAGTCGGGCCGGATGCGCTCACCGCGCACCACTGCCGTCACGAAGTCTGCCACGGCGTGATGAAAGGTGTGTTCGTATCCGATTATGTGGCCAGGAGGCCACCACGCGCTGACATACGGGTGCTCCGCCTCGGTTGCCAGGACCGTCTTGAAGCCCTGGATATGGCTGGGATCGTTCCGGGAGAAGATCTGCAGCTCGTTCATGCGTTCCAAGTCGAAGACGATGCTGCCTTCGGAACCGTAGATCTCGAACGTGTTGTGATTCTTGCGACCTGGGGCGAAGCGCGACGCGTCGAACGATCCGATGGCGCCGTCTTCGAACTCGACGATCATGAAGGTGGCGTCGTCGACGTTGACTTGGCCCACGGCATTGCCTTCCGCGGTTCCGGCTGAGAAAGTGGCCGCGCCGGCGCCTGGCAGTGGTCGCTCTTTCACGAAGGTGGCGCTGGTCGCGCTGACGGTCTTCACTTCGCCGACCAGATAACGCGCCAGGTCGATCAAGTGGCTGTTCAGGTCGTGATGGGGACCGGAGCCAGCCCTGTCCCTGATGAGGTGCCAGGTGAGCGGGAAGTTCGGATCGACGATCCAATCCTGAAGATAAGCGCTTCGCCAATGAAAGATGTTCCCCACGAACCCCTCATCAATGAGGCGCCTGGCTAGAGCTATGGCGGGTACGCGCCGGTAGTTGTGGTTCAAATAGTGAGTTACGCCGGTCGATCTGGCGGCGCTTAACATCGCTTTCGCTTGCGCCGTGTTGATCGCTAGGGGTTTCTCGCAGAAGATGTGTTTGCCGTTCTCTGCTGCCGCGATGGCAATCTCGGCGTGGAGATCGGTTGGCGTGCATATGTCGATGATATCGACGTCCTCGCGCTTAACTACTTCCCGCCAGTCAGTGGCGGTTTCTTGCCAGCCCCAGCCGGCCGCGAACTCCTTCAGGGACTCCTGATTTCGGCCGCACGCCACCTTCAGCACAGGCGTCGCTGGTAGGTCGAAGAACTTGCCCGCGTTGCGCCATGCGTTCGAGTGGGCCTTGCCCATGAAGTTCTGCCCGATGATAGCAACGTTTAGTTCCTTCACGGTTTCTCGCCCTTCCGCATCAGGTCAAACTCGCGGCGATGCGCTTGAGGTTCGCCACGCTCTTACGGACGACAGCGTGCTCGTCACCGGCGTAGTCGGGGTGGAGGAAGTCGGTCTCCACGGCGAGGAAGCCGTTGTAGCCGCTGTCTTTGAGTTTCTGGGCGAGCGCTTGGTTGTCAACCAACCCGTCACCAACGGGCGTGCTTGAGAAGAAGAACCAATCGTCAGGGGCGGCTGAGCGGTTGAGTTTTAGGTCCTTGATGTGAGTTGCGAACGTGTACTTCGCTAGCTTATCCATGCCCTTCAGCGGATCGTCGAGCAGTCGTAGGAAGTTCCCCGTGTCGAAGTTGATGCCGAAGTTGGGTGACGCAACGGCTTCGATCATCTGCACCATCTCGTCAGAGGTGAAGTCGATGTGGTTCTCGACGGCGATCTTCATGCCGGCCGCCTCCGCCTGTGGCATGACGCGGCGGAACTGCTTCACCAGTGCCTCGATCTGAGGCTGATGTGGTTCATGTCGGAACATGAGGCTGGAGGCCACGACGCGCATGGTGTCGGCGCCGATGAGCAGGGCGCGATCTATGGAAGCCGCCATGTCCTCGTAGGCGGCGGGGTTCTGGCCGCGTTCGAGGCCATCGGGGTGTCCCCAGGCGTACACGCGATCGAAGCCGTAGTCGTCGAGTTTCGCCTTCAGGTCCTTAAGGAAAGCGGGTTCGTAGCTGGGGAAGAAGCATGACTCGAGCGAAACGCCGTCGACCTCGAGTTCCTTGGCGAGATCGAGGAAGTCATCCATGTTCATCTGAAAGTCGGGCGCTTGCTGCTCCGGGTAAACCTCACCGAAGTAGCGGTGGAAGCAATAGCTGTCGATTCCGATCTTCACGGCCTGCTTGGCCTCCAATCTGTAGTTGCGCACTGAACCGAACCGGTGATGCCTGGATGTTTGGGAGGGGCGATGAGGCCCCTCCCTTCGGCTTGCTTGGTGATTAGCGACCGCCCCAGCGTTGGGGGAAGTTGGGCATGGTCTGGCAGCCGCACATGGCGTAGAAGAGCGGCGGCATGTTCGGCTCGATGTAGTCATCGAGCGTGTCGGCGGTGATGACGAGTTGGGGCAGGACCCACGGGGATGGGATCGATTCTCCCTTTAGGGTCTTGACGGTAGCGATGATCGCGGAGCGCCACTGGAAGGTCGGGTAGGTCGGAGCTATGGCGGTTAGGCCTTCTTCCTTCCACTTGATGAGGAAGTCCTGCTGGTCCTCGCCGATGATGATCGGATAGGGCGCACCGGCGTCCTCGAACGCTTCGAGGGCGGCCACGGAGGTGGCGCCAGCGTCCATCCACACGGCGTCGATGTTGCCGCGCTGGAGGTAGTCCTCAACGATGGCTTTGGTGGTCGCGGTGGAGCCTTCGGTGAACTCGGCGCCTACTACGTTCACGCCTGCTTCCTTGAAGATCTGTTCGGCGCCGCTCCAGCGGGTCTCGAGCACGTCTACACCAGGCAGAATGCGCAGAGCCAGAACGTTGCCACCCTTGGGGAGGTTATCGACGATGAACTCAGCGCCGGCGATGCCGAACGCGTAGCCGCCGATGGGGCCCACGAAGGCCACCGGGCAGTCGGTGTTCACGCCGCGGTCGAAGATGATGACGGGCAGCTGCTTGCAGGCGGACTCCACGACGGGGGTCAAGGCGGCGGTCGTGTTGGGGGACACGATTAGGGCGTCACAGTTGCCGCTGGCGAGCAGGCCGTTGATGTCACTGATCTGCTTGTCGTCGCTACCTTCGGCGTCAACGTGAATGAAGTTGGCGATCTCGGGGTGAAGGTCTACCTCGGCTTGCATCGTCGTCCAGCCAACCACGCGCCAAGCGTTGTTTACGCCGGCGTTCGAGAAGCAAATCGTCCAGGGCGCCTCAGTGGCGTACTGGGTGGTGTCGATGTAGTTGGGGTTAATGGCCTGCAGCCATGGTTGATCGGCGGGACCTTCGGGGGTCGTCGTCATGGCCGCTCGTTGGAAGGCGAGTTCCTTTGCGTCGAAGAACTCCGATGCTTGGCTTAAGGCGACCGTCATCCCTGCCAGAGCAAATAGTACGAGGATCGGTTTGATTAACTTCAACGTTCTAACCTCCAAAGTGTGATGATGCGCGACCCGGGCAGACACCCGGGCTATTGCCGGTTGCTTCACTGAGCCAATAGTTCAAGCCTCCGTTTCCTGGCCACCGCGCGCAGCTCGCCATGACGCAAAACCGACCGCGCCGATGATGATCACTCCCTGCACTGCCACCCGAATCGGCGAGGGCAAGCCGAGGAAGTTGAGGAGAGTGAACAGCGCTTGGAGTGTCAGCGCGCCGGCGAGAGCCGCCAGCATGTTGCCGCGTCCGCCGAGCAGTGCTGCACCACCAAGGACAACCGCTGAGATGGATTCAAGTTCAAGGCCGTCACCCACGTTCAGTGAAACGCCGGAGAAGCCCCCGAGCATGATGCCGGCCGTGACGGCGGAAAGTGCTGACACCACGAAAGCAGCGATCCGCACTAGACCCACGTTGACACCTGAGAGGCGAGCCGCATGCTGGTTGTCGCCGACGGCTAGTGCCTGCTTGCCGAACTGGGTGTAGTGGAACAAGAAGATCAGGACACCGCCGATCACCAGCAGCACGATCACGGCCCAAGGAACACGGCCCAGAAGGGGCACGCCTTCGATGTAAGCACGCCCGAACGCCCTGAAATTCGTGGGCAAGGCGCCCCGTGGTGCTCCGCCGGTCGCCAGCAAGGCGGCTCCTTTGAGGGTGAGCAGCATGCCAAGGGTCGTGATGAAGGAGGGCACTCGCAAGTAGCTCGTGACGGCGCCGTTGAAAACGCCAACCGCCAGCGCGATGCCGTAGAGCAGGAGGATTACCCACCAGGTCGTGCTGGGGTCGCCGGACGCCAGAAGGGCGCCCAACAGCACGGTGAGCGTGACGAGGGAACCCTGGGAGAGGTCGAAGCCGCCAACTACGATCACGAACAGTTGGCCGCCCGCCAAGATCATGAGCGGGGCCGAGCGCCTGATGAAGTTAAGGAACTGTGCTGGCTCCAAGAAGCGTGGGTTGAGGAATGCAATCCAAACCAGGATCCCAGCCAGGATAAGGAAGATCGGCAGCACTTTGATGACGCCCGCGATGGCGGGGTGCCAGGACCGTCCGCGCATGACGCCGGCGGCCGCCTGCTCCGTAGAGACGTTCGGCGCCATCAGCCCACAACCTCACGCGAGCGCGCCGCGTAGATGGCGACCGCGCCGATGATTATCAGGCCACGCAACACCTGCTTGAGGTAGGAGTTGACGCCGAGTTGGTTGAACATGGTGTCGAGAACCGCGAAGATCAAAACCCCCGCCACCGTGCCAAGCACGCCACCGCGACCGCCCGCTAACACGGTGCCCCCCACCACAACGGCGGCGATGGACTCCAGGTCATAGACTCCATCGGTGCCGATCCATGGAGCGCCCGACCGCAGCCGACTCGACAAGTACAACCCGGTTATCACCGCGGTGATGCTGGTGATGACGTGCGCTCCGATGACCACACGGTGGTCGCGGATACCCGATAGTCGTGCCGTGATGCGGTTGCCGCCGACAGCGTAGATGTGCGCGCCGAAACGCGTCCGGGCAAGCAGCAGGGCGGAGATTAGCGTCAGCCCGGCCAGGATGATTACCGGTACGGGGATGGGTCCGACCGAACCGTAGGCGAGGAACTGGAAGCTTGCTGGAACCGAGCCCGTGAAGTTCTGGAAACTCGCGTTCAGGACGCCGCGCAGGATGAGGCCAACCCCGAGTGTGGCGATGAGTGGATTGATGCGCGCCTTGGTGATTAGCAGACCGTTGATGGCGCCAACTACTGCACCGATGCCAAGCACCACCAGTATGGCCAGCGGCACCTTGGCAGGGTCGCCCTGCATGATGAAAGAAGCCATGACGGCCGCGACACTGATCAGGTAGGCAACGGACAGGTCGATCGAGGCGACCAGAATAGCGAAGGTCTGGCCGATTGCCACGATGCCGAGAGCCGTCGCTCGTTCGAGGATGTTGCCGAGGTTGTTGGCGGACACGAAATCGCCGCGGCCGAACAACGACACGAGCAGCCAGGCAATCGCGAATATCCCTAGCAACAAGACCCAGATGATCGGAAGCCTGAACCTGCTCGCCCGTGGTTTCGCGCTCGTAGCGGGGGTCGTCACGCTCATGCTTCACCGCCGTGTGTGGCTAGTAACATGATCTGCTCTTCCGTGGCGCCCGCCGCTAGTTCACCGGCCACCTCGCCGAATCGCATCACGAGTATGCGGTCGCTCATCCCAATGACCTCGAGTAGGTCGGAGGAGATCATGATCACGGCCTTACCTCTGCGGGCGGAATCTCTGATCAGTTGGTGGATACTGGCTTTTCCGTTGACGTCGATGCCGCGCGTCGGCTCATCGTAGATAGTCAGGCTTCCGTCTAGCGCCAGCCACTTAGCCAGCACTACCTTTTGCTGGTTGCCCCCCGAGAGGAACTGGGCTTCCTGGTGCAGCCCGGCGGACCTGAGGTCAACGGACTTCGTGAGTTCCTCCACGCTTGTCCCGGAGCGACTGCCGCTGCTACTAACCAGACTAAGTAATGGGCGCCGGCCTCTGCGGGCCAGAGCTACGTTGTCGGCGATGGGCTGCCGTAAGGCGAGTCCGAGCCCCTTGCGGTCTTCGGTAACGAAGCCGAGGCCGTGGCCTATTGCCTGGCGAGGGGAACGTGAGTGGACGCGGCGACCATGTAATTGGACCTCGCCGTAAGTGAACGGGTCGACACCGAAAAGCGCTTGCGCCAGCTCACTTCGGCCCGCCCCCTGTAATCCGGCGATGCCCAACACCTCGCCGGCCCTGACCTGGAAGCTGATGTTCCGCAGCTTCGCGTTCCCCGCGGATTTGACTGAGAGCACGACTTCGCCCAGGTCTCCAGGATTGGCGCGTGGGGGGTAGTACTCGGAAAGGTCCCGGCCGACCATCAGGCGCACCAAGTCGGCGACCGTCACCTCGCCCACATCGCGCGTGGTGATGATCGCGCCGTCTTTTAGTACCGTCACGCGGTCGGCTACTGAGAAGATCTCGGGGAACCGATGCGAGATGTAGATGATGGTCATGCCTTGCTCTTTGAGGTTGGCGATGAGGCTTAGGAGCGCGTCGACCTCTTGATTGGCTAGGGCGGCAGTGGGCTCGTCCATGATCAGGAGGCGGGCGTCGTACGACAAGGCCTTCGCGATCTCCACCATCTGTTGTTGCGCGACGGAAAGGTCGGCAATCAAGTCATCAGGGTGGATGCTGGCTGAGATGCCGAGGCGTGTAAGCAGCGCGGTGACGGCTGCATTCTGGGCGCGCCGGTCGATCACGCCGAAGCGGTGGGGTTCACGTCCGAGGAAGATGTTCTGCGCCACGGTGCGGTGCGGTAGGAGATTGAACTCCTGGTGGATGACGCTAACGCCCGCGGTTTGCGCTTCAACTGGGTGCCTGAACGTCACGCGCCGCCCAAAAAGCTCGATCTGACCCTCGTCCGGCGACTGCGCCCCGCCGAGGATCTTCATCAGCGTCGATTTGCCGGCACCGTTCTCGCCGATCAAGGCGTGCACTTCGCCTACCTGGCAAGAGAAGTCGACTTTGCTCAGCGCCGTGAAGGCGCCGAAGCGCTTGCTGATGCCCTGCATGCGCAGGGCCGTGGGCGGCGGCGCGGAGCTGGCCTCCGGGGGTTTCTCAGGCGTTGCTGTCAAGGATGAGGCCTCCCTAAAGCGCCAGCGACGTTGGTCGCCATCCACTTCTCGTCCCGTTCTGCTTCTTGACGTCCTGTCATTACATCCTAGGTTCCACTTGCATCGGTGTCAAGGCGCCGCGGCGCTGGACTAACGTTCACACTGCCTACCGGAGGCCGAGCTCTCCTAGTCCGCGATCAGGCGGTTACCTACGAGCTTCTTCATGAAGGGGAGGCTGCGCTCCGCTTCGTCGATCGTGCCGCACTCCACCGATAGGGTGATGTCTCGGTCGAGTGGGTCGAGGATGCTAAGAACCTTGTCCCAGTCGACAACGCCCTCGCCGCATGCGCACCCTACCGGCGTGCCGGTCACTTTGCCCCGCTCGCGCTCGGACTGGTCGAAAGCGATGTCTTTGGCGTGCACGTGATACACGTGATCTCTAACGTTCGAAAGCGATTCGTATGGGTCTTCGGCTCCGGCCAGGTAGGAGTTACCGGTGTCCCAATTCACTTGGATCCAGGGCGACGGCGCGAGGTTCACGATGCGGAGCAGGCCCTCGCTGAACTTAGTGTAGATACCGTGCGGCTCGATGCAGATGTAGACCTTATGCCGCGCAGCGACGTGGCTCATGCGCTTGAGGGTGTAATGCATAGCCTCATGGGCTTCTTCGTCGTTCATCCAGTCCGGCTTAAGCATCTCGTCGGAGTTGACGATGTTAGTTCCGACCATCGTGGCCTGAACGATGGCCCTCGTGAGCCGGCTGACCGCCGCTTCGGGCTTCATCAACGGACTATGGCCGCTTATCGATGAGACCCGCACGCCATTGTTATCGCAGATCTCTTTCATGAGCAGAGGATCTTCCTCCATCGACCAGGAATGGAAGTAACCGACCTCTGACAGCAGACCCCAACCCGTATGGACCATCGGCTCGACGAACTTGTAGCCGAGCTTCCCAGCTACCTCGACGCCGTTGCGGAAGTCAAGGTCGGCGCTGCGAACGAACTCCATGTTGACTGCGATGCGGTACCTGGCCATGAATAGTCCTCTCGTATGGCTCTGCCGAGGTTGCTGATCGCGATCGCGCAGCCTCGGCTTTGCGAACCAACCGCTAGATGGATGGTGGTCCAGACCAGATTCAGACCGGCCCAATTGAACTCTTGAACTACATGTTATCCTATCATTACAGGTCAGCGATCCACTAGTTGGAAGCTAAGAACAGGAGACTGGGCATGGCTACGGAGGACTCGAAGTGACGACCGTAAACGTTTGCGTCATCGGGACGGGTAGGGCCGGAATGGTGCATGCCGAGAACTTCCGCTGGCGGGTCAAGCACGCCGAGCTTGTCGCCGTCGTCGACGCTGACGCCGGACGCGCCGCCGAGGCGGCCGCAGCCCTTGGCCTTCCCGGCATGGGTTTCACGAGTCTTGCTGACGCTACCGCGGCTACCGACATCGATGCCGTGGTGATCACGACGCCTACGTTCACCCATCGCGCCCTAGCCGTCGAGGCGGCGAACAGCGGCCTCCATGTGTTCTGCGAGAAGCCCATGGCGTTGACGTTGGCCGAGTGCGACGCGATCATCAACGCCTGCGATAGCAATAGCGTGAAGTTGCAGATCGGCTTCATGCGGCGCTTCGATCCGCCGTTCGTGAGCGCGAAGGCCGATCTCACCGCGGGCCTGGTGGGCGACCCACTGCTTGTCCGCTCACTCACCCGTGGCCCAGGGTTGCCGCCAGCGTGGGCTAACGATGTCAGTACGTCGAACGGCATGTTGGCTGAAGTGAACAGTCATGACTTCGACACCGTCCGTTGGTTAGGTGGAGCGGACATCGTGGAGGTTCATGCCGTAGCAGCGGCACTGAAGCGCCCCGACCTGCGCAAGGAACTACCCGACTTCTACGACACTGCCGTTGTGACGGCAACACTAGCCAACGGCGCGTTCGGCGTCATCGATGGAGTATGTCCGGCCGATTACGGTTACGACGCCCGCGCTGAAGTGGTCGGCTCCGCAGGCGTTCTGATGGTGGGCGAGTTGCGCGATACGTCAAGCCTCCGCTTCACGCGGGAAGGTGGCGGGGTTCGCGGTCACTTCGTAAGTTGGCGTGAGCGCTTCAAGCGGGCTTATGAGCTGGAGGCGGAGGAGTTCATAGCGTGTATCGAGGAGGATCGCGCACCGAGCGTCGGCGGGCCTGACGGTAGAGCTGCTGTGGCCGCGGTCCTGGCCGCACGAACCTCGCTGGCCGAGGGAAGAACGGCCAAGGTCGTGTTCTAGTCGGAACACGCCTGGGTTTACTGACACCGTCGGCTACCTGGGGTCGCTGCTTAGGACCACCGGGTGCCGCGGTCAGTCGAGAGTTTCGATATTAAGGCCGAACAGTTTCCCTATCATCCGCAGTTCCGTGGCGTGATGCCCGGCCATCAAGACGGTGTGGTGGCTGCTGAGGTTCTCCACCAACTTGCGCCCGTCAGGTACGCGGATGACGCCGCCGTTTAGGCAATCGGAGCCGGGATATTGCGCGTAGCCCACTAGCTCCGCCTCCACCACCTGCAGAGTTCCAAGTGATGGCGAGAGTTTGATGAGGCTTACGGCACCTTCCGCCATGCGGGCGTCGATGGCGCTTGCGTCGTCATCGACGATCGCCAGGACCTTCTGGCGTAGCGCCCAACTGGTAGACATCGACTCCGGGAGCACGCCGAGGTAACCACAATGTGCCACCAAGATGTGGTTCTCGGGATCGCCGACGACGGGGAACTCAGGAATGCGCTCATGCTTGAGCGCGGCCTGACCCATCAGGAACGGGTAGAGGTTCGTCATCATCAGCGGGGCCTGCAGGCTGGTGTGAAGCAGATGCTGTGTGAGCATCGAAACTACGTCGGCCTCGCAGCCCCAAGTGAGCCCGCGCTCCTCGTACAGGAGGTTCCATGCCAGGCACGGCGTGGAGTCAGAGAAGAAGGATTCGTTCAGGCAATTTATTCCGGCGCCGGTGATGAGCGGATCGTCGCCCAGGGAATCCTTCAACGCCAGGTAGAGCTTCAGCGCGGCCCGTCGACTCTGGTCGGGCATGCGCTCCATGTTCGGCTTGTGAGGCATCGCTTCCCAGGCGGAATCGGCCGCGCTGTCGGGCAGCAGCTTGGCGTCGGCGCCAAGCTGCTTGAAGCTGCGTTTCTCGATGACTAACCCGAACTTATCGAGGATGCGCGACGCGCACTCATCCTCCCACCAATAGAAGCGCTTGAAGATGCTCGCTTGCATGCCTTCGCCTGGATCGTCTTGGTACACCACGAACCGCTGACCGTTGAGGGCACGCTTCAAGCCGAGGGCCCGGCATACGACCCGCGCCTGCTCCAGATTGTAAGGAGCGATCACTTCGACGCCCGCCTCAGTCAAGTAGCGGCCGATCTCCCAGTCCCACATCGACATCGTTCCGAACTCCGATGTGATCACTAGCCGAGGGCGGTTCAGCGCCCGCAGCGCCTCGACCTCCCGGAAGGCGTCACCGAGCATCTGGGGGAAGACGACTGCCTCCGACTCCGGGGCGGGCTGCCCGAGATCGATGGGTTCGAGGAACGAAGCGACGTCACCGAGCAGGACCCTCAGATTCGCGAGCTGCGAGTCGAAGCCGTTGTCATGGGACGGGAAGCGCACGGGCAACAGTCGAGGCAGCATGATGCCAACATGCTAGTGCACGCGGGTTGTCATTACAAGACCGGTTTATGCTGACGTTCTCGAACGCCGTTCGCTATCCTCAGGCAT
This sequence comes from Trueperaceae bacterium, assembly GCA_035703635.1. GTDB lineage: Bacteria > Deinococcota > Deinococci > Deinococcales > Trueperaceae > JAAYYF01. The sequence continues at coordinate 21,849 of DASSXV010000075.1, forward strand.
GACTGAACTAGCGTGGCTTGATGCTTGGCGCTCGGCGGGGCTGGGACCGCGCGTAGTGGCGTGCGGGGCTGGCTACCTACTCTCCACCGTCCGCGGGGCGAGGGCTTTCCCCTTGGACGAGCACGGCCAGCCACTACTGTGGGTAGCGCCGGCATTGCGGCCGAACGCGTCTCCCACTGGCAGGGCGATGGCGGACCACGAGTGGAACCTGGGTGGTGAGCGGCTGTGGCTTGCGCCGGAGATCAAGTTCATGATTCACGATCGGCGCAACTTTGATGGCAGCTACGAGTTGCCAATCGCAATGGACCCAGGGGACTGGTCGAGTGACCCAGACGAGCCGGGGCGCTATCGGCAGGCGCTGGAACTGGTTGCACGCGACACTCAGGAAGTGGTGCGGTTGGACGTAATCCAGCGCTTGGCGCCCGCCGCCGACCCTTTGCGGCGCAAGGACCGCTCCAATGCCGTGCGTCACTTGGGTTGGACCCGTGAAGTGCGCTTGCGGCGCACCACCTCCGATCCCGAGTTGGTCGCATGTCAGGCGTGGGTGGTTACGCAGGTGCAGGCAGGTGGCGTCGCGTGGGTGCCCGGGGCCGCCGGGGCGCGGGTCACAGACTATTTCGAGCCAATCGACGGCTCCTACCTCGGAGCAGTCGGGTCACACCTTTCGCTTAAAGCGGATGGCGAGCGGCGCTACAAAGTGGGTGTTATCAGCGGCGAGCACCGTGGTCAACTTCTCTACTGGCATGAAAGTGACGACCGCGCGGTGCTCTATCTGCGCCGGTTCCTCGACCTCGCGTCCGGACGATACCTGGAGCAGCCACCCGAACTCTTGGATCACGAAGGCGACAGCGTGTTCGTGTACAACGACGATGGCAAGCACGGCCACTTCGGTGAGCTAGAGGTCCTCGGCCGCACCCTCGAGCCCAACCTGAGAACGGTCAGCGATCTTTTTGAAATGCACGTCTGGTGGGGAGTGAAGGATGAGGTCGTAGAGGTAGCGCGGGAGTGGTTGGGGGCGGACTGGAATCCGGAGGGAGAGGCGTGAAGGTGACGCTCCCATTGGCATCGACCCGTTCCTGTTGACCGTTCGCTAGCTCAAGCTTCGGTGCGGGGGAAGGCTGGTTGCATGGCGCGCGGGTATTCGGGCGGGCGTCAGACGAACCGAACCGCCCACCCATCTACGCAGTAAGCTGCGGTTCCAGGCGGAAGCCCATCGTGCCTATTCGCTCAACAAGGCGAAGGCGACCCTTCCGCTTACCTAAGTGCGCTACGCAGCGCCATGGAAGCGATGGCGCTCAGGTTCGATCGCAGGAACGCGTTGAGCGTCATCTGCTCACCGTTCGAGAAGGTGAGGTTGAGATCGTCGCCCAGAAGGCCGCTTGAGCCGAGCGTGCCCTCGAAGCTCACCGCTACGCTGCCGTTCACCGTGAGCGCACCACCGCTGAGGCGCACGGATTGCAGGTTGCGACCGGCGTCCAGCTGCACGTCGCTGAAGTCGAAAGCCAGGCCGAGGCTGTCGTCATTGGCGGAGATCCCCAGATCAACGCTGCCGGAGTTGACGTCGACGTCGTCCACGAAGCAGCTGGTGGCATCGCGGTGGGCAGTGCCATTGGCCGAGAGAGCCCAGTTGAAGGAGAGCGCGTCGCCGCCGCTGACGGCCGACACCTTACCGCTGAGGGTGAATGTGCCGCTATCAAGGGGGATCCTCAGGCGGAAGTTTTCTAGGGAGAGCCGACTGGTTCCGTCGGCTATGGCGCCCGAGGCGTCGAGGCTGGCGGGTTCCAGGATGAGGCCGCAGCCCGGCACGTTCTGCCAGGTGGCCGACGAGGCGAACTCGCCGATACTGGCGCCGCCGACGGTCACGTCCACGGTCGCGCCCTGAGGCGCCTCGTGCAGCGTGCCCGCCTCGTCGTTCGCATCCACGGTCGCGCCCCAATCCACGGTCAGTTGCGCTGCTTCCTCGTCACCCAGTTCGGGCCAGCGCAGAACCAGCTCAGCGCTGTTCTCCACGAAGAGCCAGTCGGACGTTGCTTCGTTCCACACGTACACGCCGCGCGGAAGCCGGTTAGGCGTCTCACCCGCTGGCAGGCCGCTTGAGAGGGCGCCCATCGTCCTGGCATCCAAACCGAAGGTCGCCCCCTGGAGGATGTTGCCCGCGGACGCCTGCATGTTGTCTAAGGCGGACGCCGTTGCGCTTGGGGAGTACTTGACGGCGGGCTGCCTGTCTGACGGGTCGCTACACGCCGTTAGGCCAATAGCAAGTACGGCGACAGCGAGCAACGGAAGACGCCAGGCTCGACGCTGCATCATGTTCTTCTCCTAGTCATGAACTCCTCCTAGTTGGGTCGACTCTGCCTGGTCGTAAGCACCGAACCGTGGAGGCGACCACCCTACTTCGTCGTGGCCTCCGGCCGGCGGCAGAGTGACAATCGGACGTACGGCTGACGGTAGCAGCCTTCTATGAGAGCCCTCCTCACTGAGCTCATGGGGGTGACTGCCGCCCTTGGCGCCGCCGACCACATCGGTCGGCACCTTCGGAGTTTCCTGCCTCTATCATGGCCGCGGGACCGATCAACACCCTTCCCATCTTCTCCGTCGGCCACCCGCAAGCCAGTGGAGGAACACAACATGGCCCAGGAACGATGCATCGGTCACCATTCCATACGGCTGAGTCTCTTTGCCGGCCTCTTGCTAGCGACGCTGGTCGGCTGCCAGGCGCCGACTCCGTCCTCACCGCCCAAGGCCCTGAGCGTGGAGGGGTTGTGGCTAGTGACGCCCGCACCCGGTACCGAGTTCGGCTCCGGCGGTACCACCACCCTGGAGTTCAGTTCCGCCAGCAGCGGCGCCGCCACCTACCTGAGTCAAAGCACCGCCAATGGCCTCACCACCTGCACGGAACCCGTGTACTCGCTCGTGTCAACGAACGTCCTCCTGCTCGATGGCACGTACTACACCTACGTCGCGGACGGTGCCGACAAGTTGGAGCTGAAGGCAGGCGCGGAAGAGATCACCTTGGAGCGGGTAACGGGCGCCCCACCAGTCGCCGCTTGCGACCCAGCTTCGACCACGCTGCTCACCACCTTGGACGAGGAGGTGAGCTACTGGTCGAACCTGAACGCCGTGGGCACCGTCCTCTACCTCAACTTGGATACGGCTGGCGATCCAATAGTCGGCTTCGATAGCGCTAGCGACACCATCGGCGCGCCGCGCACCTACACCACCTCGGTGAGCGGTGGCGCGCAACGCTTCGTGGTCGCGGCGCGCAGCAACGACCTCTTCTACGGCCAGTGTGCCTGCGGCGGCTCAACCACCATCGACTACTTCAACCTCGCCACCAACACGAGCGTCACGCATAAGGAAACCGGCACCGACCTCGGGAATCAACTCAGCGTCCGCTTCGGTTACGCGGCCGGCGCTGATCTTTTCATCGGCGGCCCGGACTACAGCGGAACGAACACCAACCTCCTACTCAAGCTGAACCCAGACACCCTCGATCTCTTGAGTTCCCGCAGTTTCATGAGCGGCCTGCCGGACGAAGGGCCGCGGGTCGAGGACGTCACTGCCCGCGGCGGCGATCTTCTGGCGCTCGTGGGCGACAGCATCGTGATCGTGGGCCCCACCGGCCGCGCCGAGCGCACATACAAGTTGCATGGCGTCGGCTCGAGCGCACCCACGGGCCTCACCACCGTCGGCTCGAACGTCTACCTCCTCACCCTCACGGCCGAAGGAAAGGGCATCATCTACCAGGTGAACCTGCCTTGAACTCGGCTGGGTGAGGCTGCCGAGCCATCCAGGATCGTCGCTCCCACCTCAGGTCACCGGAACGCTCGACCGCGTCATGGCGAGAGCGTCCGGTGGCGGAAGAGATAGCCGGCCAACGGCATGCACACCACGACGATCCCGAGCGACCATACGAGCGACAGCCAGATGTGATCACCAACTGGCGTGCCGTTCATGAGCGCGCGGATGGCCTCGATCACGTGCGTTACGGGCTGATTCTCCGCGAAGACCCGCAGGGCGTGGGGCATGGTGCTCGTGGGCACGAAGGCGGCGCTGGCGAAGGTCAGCGGGAAGATGATCAGGAAGCCCATCCACTGCACCGACTCGATGCTTCTGGCCAGCAGACCAAGGATGGCCGACAACCAGGAGATCGCGAGGGTGAACAGGAGGATGATCCCGAAGATCACGAGCCAGTCCACGGCGGAGGCTACCGGGCGGAACCCCACGAAGAACGCCGCCACGATCATGATCAACGACGAGAGCGTGTTGCGCACGAGGTCCGCCACCACGTGCCCGGTCAGCACGGCCGAACTGGTCATGGGTAAGGACTTGAAGCGGTCGATGATGCCCTTCTTCAGGTCGTTCGCCACCGAGAGCGAGGTGGTGGTGGCTCCGAACGCGGCCATCTGCACCAGGATCCCCGCCACCAAGAAGTTCACGTACACGATGCCGCCCGTGTTGATGGCGCCGCCGAACACGTAACGGAAGAGCAGCAGGAACATGAGCGGCTGGATGGTGAGGCCTAGGAGTTGATCGACGTTCCGGAAGATGTGCTCGAGGCTACGCCCGATGAGCATGGAGGTGTCCGAGAATGCCCAGTAGAGCTCGGAGTGCCGCTTCATCTCGGTGCCGAACCTGCGCGGCGGACCGGACAGTTGCGGACCAACGTCAAGCGAGCGACGCATGGGCTTCTCCCGCTCCCGCTGGCCGACCGCCGGTTTCGTGGCCGGTGAGCTGCAAGAACACGTCGTCCAGCGTCGGTTTCTGCACCACCATGCGCTCGAGCTCGATCCCCGCATCGTAAAGCGGATCGAGCACCTGCTTGATGGCGCGAACGCTGCCGTCGGTTGCCACGCTCAAACTGCGCTCTCCTTCACTACTCTGTAGGCCCATCCCGAACGCGCCCACGATCCGTTGGGCGGCGGCGAAGTCGTTCCCGGGCGCTATCACCATCTCTAGCCGCTCCGAACCGACCCTGGCCTTCAGCTCATCGCCCGTGCCCTCCGCGATGATCTTGCCGCGGTCGAGAACTGCGATGCGGTCGGCAAGTTTGTCTGCCTCGTCTAGGTACTGCGTGGTGAGAAGGATCGTCACGCCGCCCACCATCAGCTTCTCGATGACGTCCCACATCGCCAGTCGGCTGCGAGGGTCGAGGCCCGTCGTCGGTTCGTCCAGGAAGACGATCGGCGGCACCGCCACGAGGCTCGCCGCGAGGTCCAGGCGCCGCCGCATGCCTCCGGAGTACGTCTTGACCATCCGTCCAGCCGCGTCCTCCAGATCGAACTGCGCCAGCAGCTCCTCCGCGCGGCGCTGGCTGACGGCCTTGCTCAGGTGGTAGAGCCGCCCCATCATCTCGAGGTTCTTGCGCCCCGAGAGCAGTTCGTCCACCGCCGCGTACTGCCCGGTGAGGCCGATGATGCTGCGCACGGACTTCGCGTCGCTCACGACGTCGAACCCACCCACCATCACGGAGCCGCCGTCGGGTATCAGCAGCGTAGCGAGGATCCTCACGATGGTCGTCTTGCCTGCCCCGTTTGGCCCCAGCAGGGCGAGCATCTTGCCGCGCTTGACCGTGATGTCGATGCCCTCGAGAACCCGCACCTTCTTGAAGGACTTCGTAAGTCCCGTGATGACGATAGCGTCGTCCGGGGCCGTCGCCGCCGCGGAGTACTCAGGCTGCACCCAGTTGTCTGAGGCTTGTCGCCTAGCTGCGGTAGTCATGCTCACCTCCGGAAGCTTCACGGGCAGGCGTGGCGGGACTCGGTCCGGTACTAGTTAGCCGCGCACTTCCTCCCGACCGATGGCCCTGCCCACTCCCTAGTGGCGACCATGGAGAGGCGGAATGCTAGCACCGGAGTTTGGGCCTTAGCTGTGCGCGTTGAAGCTGGCTTCTCTCAAGGCGCCAGAGCGCTGGCCCTGGGACCCGCTATGGCCTACGTCCACGGACTCGCCGAGGCGAGCGGCGGCCCCTCGGGGCCGTCATCTCGCAGCTGGCGCGCACTGCCATGCGCCGCGAGAGCGCGGCTAGCCGACCGCCTTCACGGCGCCAGGTCCGGGAACCGGAAGTCCCAGCTCGAGGTCCCGCTGCCGCCGACGTCGGAGGTGAAAGCGGCACTTCCGGCCAGTAGGCTGCCGCCGGCCCCATCGCTGGCCACTTTGGGCGACGGGTTGCCGGTCTGGAACAGGGGCACGTTCTCGTCCTTCTTGCCGCCCATGCAGCCGTCGTCGGCGCCGGCGGCAACGTACACGTAACCCGAGCCGTAGTAGGTGCCGTCCGGGGAGAGGACCAGCAGGCCGCTCACGTAGGTGCCCAAGTTGGGGTCGGTGTTCACGACCCGTAGGTTGTCGCCCGAGCTGGTTATCGAGCAGCCGGCCGTGTAGTCGGCTTGGTCCGTCCACGACACCGTTGCGCCGGTCAGGTTGAACTGTTGCGGGTTCTGCGGGTCCTGCACCCAGGTGAGGCCAGCGCCCGTGGTGTGCACGTCCCAGGCGATGCCGTTGACGGTATCCGGCTGACTGTAGTCGTAGCTGGTGCCGCCCGTGCAGGCGGCCATTGGTTCCAGCGACAAGCCCAGCCCTGCCACGCACACGCCGGCCAGGTTCACGATCACCGTGGAGTTGGCAGTCACCTCGAGCGGCACCTCGACCACCTTGGCGAGGAGGTCATCGACGACGAACGCCTGGAAGCGGTACTCGCCTCCTGCCAGTCCGGTGGTGTCCCACACGGTGTCGAAGTCGGATTGGTTGGAGGCGCTTAGGGGAATGGTGCGGAAGAGGGTGGGCTCGTCGGACCCCTGTGACATGTAGATCAGGACCTTGCCGACGTTGTAATGCCCCAAGTAGGTGAGGTGGTCGGCGTCGAGCGCCACGTGCAAGTGCACTTGGTCGCCTGGCACGGCGTTGGTAGCGGACGCCGTGAAGGTCCCTGACGGCGACTTCGAGATCGGGTAGGTCTCCTGGAACTGCGCCACCTGCGCGGAGACCCCGATGCCGAGCCACGACAGGAGCTTGTCTAGGTCAGCGCCTATCCCTACGCTGGCGACTAATGACAGGTCGTAGGCAGAAGCGTAGGCGCTGCTGTCTGCCTGCGCCTCTGCGCTCGCCAGATCGAAGCTCTGCTGCGCGCCGAGTTGCGCCTGCACCAGCTCGATGTCCGCTAGCCCAGCGATCTGTAACTCGACGCCGGAAGCCAGGCCCACGAAGCCGCTGGCCCCGACCCTGAAGCCGGCTGGCGTCACGAGGTCGAAAGTCAGGTCGGGTGAGCCCGGCTTCGGCGTGACGTCGTGGAGCAGCGTCAGGCCGCCCGCCTCGTCATAAGTGAAGCCGGCTTTGAGGTCGAGGCCGGAGCTGGCTTCGAGGTTGACGCTGAGCGCCGCCGCCGTGATCGAACCGGTAACGCTCGCCGCCACCCCTACGGGCACCACCGGCCGCGCGACGAGCGCCGCCACGCCCGCGATAGGGATAGGGATGCGGAAGAAGACCTTCTTGCACGTGTACGTGCCGGAGTAGCCGGCCTTGACGTTCAGGCCACCAGAGACCTTCTGGGTGAGGTTACCGTCCACGTAGAGTTCGGTCGGTCGCGGGTCGGTCCCACCATCCTGCAGGTGCAGGTGATAGCGCAGCCCGTTCTCGAGGGTGGTGTTGAGGCCCGAGATCGACACGTACGTCGCACGGCCCTCGCACTCGATGCCTAGCGCGGCCGGCTGGAGGGTGTTGGCGGGGCCGAATGTCGTCGTGCCCCCGCTGTGGCTGCGCACGACCAACTGGCCGGCAACGTCTTCTGCGGGCACGACGGGGGCGGCGGCTAGGTCGAAGTCGGCGTTTATCGACAGCCGTTCGAAGAGGTCTTGTGGAGGTAGCGGGGCGTAGATGATCTCGACGCCGCCGGCGGTGGGCGTTGCCGACACGACCCTACCGCCGATGCTCACCGCCTGGGAGCCGATGATGAGCGTGCCCGGCTCGAGGCTCGCCGCTCCTGACAGAACCACGCGTTGCTGGATGGGGTTCGCGGTGCCCTCCACCGGCGTGGGCGGCCCCTGCACCTGGTCGTCTGTGAGGAGCACAGCCCCCGTAGCGGGCTGCGCAACAATTACGAGCGCCGGAAAGGAGGCGACGCCACCCGCGGAGGCCGTAATGGTGGCGCTGCCGAGCGCGGCGTGCGTGGTCAGCTTGCCGTCCTGGTCAACCTCGACCACGCTAGGGTCGGAGGAGCTCCACGTGACGCCCTCGTCGAGTGGCGCCCCGGTGGAGTCCGTGACCGAAGCGACCAGGACCGCGGACTCGCCTGCCTTAGTGAAGAGCAGCGCCCCCGGCGCGATGACCACGCTGGCGGCCCGCTGCGGTGGCACGGCGCCGCCGCCTCCGCAACCGGATAGCAGGACCGACGCGATTACGAGCACCGTACTGCCGAGCCTCACGCATGCCTGCACCCTCGTCATCTGCCTGCCTCCTGGGCCCCGCCCCTTGGACGTTGCGTCTGGCGTGTTTAGGAAAAACAGGGCATTACAGCATGGCTGAGGAGAGTGCGCCGTGATGGGGTTCAAGCGGAAATGACAGGGCCACCGGTCTGCTGCGCCCCAACCTGAGCAGGTTCGCGGAGGCGGGTCGTGAGGCGAACGCAGCGCTCCCCTCACGACTCGGATGAGTTGCCCCTGCCGCTACTGCCAGACCGTCTCGAACACGCGCATGAAGTTGCCGCCTAGGACCTTCTGCGTGGCCTCCACGCTGAACCCACGGCGCAGGAGCGAGGCCGTCAGGTTCGGCCACTCTGACCACTTGGAGAAACCCTTGGCGTGTTTCTGGTCTTCGGGGTAGCCGCCGAAGAACCCCGGGAATGTGCGCTCGAAGCCGGCGCGGCTGACGCGCACGTAGTGGGTGTCGTATTGGAAGTTGTCTGTTCCGATGGCAGCATGGTCTATTCCAACTAGGTCAACGACGTACTGGATGTGGTCGATGTAATCGTCAACAGTGGGCCACTGCTTGCGCTGCTTCTCGATCATGATGGAGTGGGGACAGAGGCCGATGACGCCGCCCGTTGTGGCTACGGCCTCTATGAGCTCGTCACTTAGGTTGCGTACGTGGGGGTTGAGCTTCTTCACCCCGGCGTGCGAGACGATTACGGGCGCCTTTGAGTGCCTGGCGGCTTCGAGCGCGGTGCGTTGACCGACGTGCGAGAGGTCGACGACCACTCCCAGGCGGTTCATCTCCTCAACCACCTTCTGCCCAACGCGCGTGAGTCCGGTGTCGTTCGGCTCCATGCAGCCGCAGCCGATGGCGTTGCGCTCGTTGTAGGTGATCTGCATGATCTTGACGTCGAGGTTCTTCAACACCCAAAGGTTGCGTGTGTCCTCACCGATGCAAGCCAGCCCCTGCGTCGAGAGGATTATCCCCACCCTGCCGCTGCGCTTGGCTTCGTAGATGTCAGAGGCGCGCCGCACGACCAGCGCCTTCTCGGGGAACGCCTCCGCGATCGCGTGCTCCTGGTAAAGGTTCATCATGGCCTCTGGCATCGACTGGGGGTAGGCGTCAGCGACGATGGAGTCACAGAACGCGGTCACTCCGCTGGCTAGGATGTGGTCGAACATCAGGTCGTCGATGCCGCCTTGCGGAGGGATCGGCGAGTACAGCTTGCAGAACAGGCCGTCGATGATGACGGCGTCGGCGTGCACGTTGTCGGGCGCAACTGGATCAGTGATCTGGCTCATTACGGGTCTGCCTCCTTGGTCGGAGCTAGCTATCGTTCTCTGCGTCCACCTGAGCCAACCTCGCGACCAGGCGCACCTCGCCGTGTTCCAACGTTTCGGTGATGGTGCGTCTGACCTTGGCGGGGTCGCGCTCGCGGAGGGCGTCGAGCAGCACCCTGTGGCGGGCGTCGCTGTAACGGATGTTCTGGGGGGTGAACGGGATGCGCTGCCTTACCTCGAGCAGCACCTCGAACGTCACTTCCCACAGGCGGGTCATCACAGGGTTGCCTGCCAGTTCGCTTAGGGTGCGGTGAAACTGCCTGTCTAGGCGGACGTGCTGCTGGATGTCGGTGTCCGGGGTCTTCTCCATGTCGCGGCAGTACTGCTCCAGCTCCTCGAGATCTTCCTCCGTCAGGTTCCGGGCAGCCAGCTCTCCCAGTTCTGCCTCGAGCAAGCGGCGCGCCTGGTATAGGTGCCGGATCTCCAGCTCGCGCAGGAGCATGTCGACGTAGAGGGCTTTGGTCAGCGCCGGCATGCTCATCCCCTCGCTGACGAAGGAGCCTTCGCTGCGACGCGTGATGAAGCCGAGGGTCTCGAGCGCCTTAAGAGCCTCGCGGACCGATGAGCGTCCAACGCCGAGCTGTTGACTCAGGCCGTGCTCGGTGGGCAAGCGGTCACCGGGCTTGAGGGTGCCCGTGCTGATCAGCTCCATGACCTGATCGATGACGGTGTCGGAAACGCTGGACCTGTCTACCCGGGTGAATACGGACATTCCACATTCTGCAGCAAGCTGCAGTCTCCTCTCCGTAGCTGCGGTCGCCCAAGGACGCGCCGTATTGACAGCCACATAGCATGGCCATATTATCCTATCTACAGATTGTCTGACAATCAGTCAATCGCACGGCCCTCGGGTTCCCGACGATGGAGCCCGACCGCCACCATAGGAGCGAGACAACGTGTACCAGGCGTTCGATTTCGGACTGGACGAGGCGCAGGAGCAGCGCGCGGTGGCGCTGCACTCCGAGGCCTTCCTTATCGACGGTCTCGGTGGATCCATGCTCATGCGCCCGGTGCCAGACGTTGACGGCGCAGACAGGATCGACCAGTACCGGCACAACGGGGTGAGCGTCAGCGTCGAGACCATCGCAATGCCAGGCGAGGACGCCACGGCGACCATCCGCCGCGTCTTCGACTACCTTTGCCTCGACGAAGTGGCTGCCGGCAGGGCACGGCGGGCCAAAAGCATCGCCGATCTCTTGCGGCATCACGCCGACAGCGTCCTGAGTCTGGTGTATGGGCTACAGGCGGCCGACCCGTTCGAAGGCTCTACCTACTTGGTGAAGGTGTTCCACGAGTTGGGGGTGCGCGTCGCCAACCTCGTCTACAACCAGCGCAACCGCCTGGGTGACGGCTGCCTCGAGAACGCCAATCAGGGCCTGACCGCGTTCGGCCGCAGCGTGGTCCTTGAGATGAACCGCGTAGGCATGACCGTCGACCTCTCCCACACGGGCGAGCGGACCTCGCTTGACGCGGCCGCCTGCTCCCGAGCTCCAGTGGTGTTCTCGCATTCCTGCGCCAAGGCTTTGACCGACCACCCACGCAACCTGACGGACGAACAGATCCGCGCCGCCGCGTCCACGGGCGGCCTCATCGGCCTGTGCCCCCACTCGCAGTTCTGTGAAAGTCGAAGCGGCGTACGCCCAACGCTTGAAGACTTCCTTGATCACATCGTCTACGTGGTCGACCTAGTCGGGGTGGACCACGTTGGCATCGGCACCGACCTGTTCGGAGGCAAGACCTTGGGTGAGTCAGTGTTCCGCTTCGAGTTCGGGAGTCAAGTGCCCGGGGCCTGGGGCGGTTACGGCATCGACGAGAAGTACGTAGCGGGGTTCGACAACGTCTACCACTGGCACAACGTCGCGCGCGGCCTCGTGGCGCGCGGCTTCGGTGACGAGGAAGCCCTCGCCATACTGGGCGGCAACTGGCTGAGGGTCTTCGACAAGAGTTGGAGTGCAACATGAGCAGCTTCCGTCTCCAAGGGTTGGAAGTCGCACGCGGTGACAGGGGCAGAACGCGTTTGCCCGTCGCCGACCTTGCGGGCGGCTACAACCTAAGCGTGCCCCTCCACGTTGTGCACGGCGCGAAGGACGGTCCGACACTGCTGGTCGTTGGCGTGGTGCACGGCGAGGAGATCTTCGCCGTCGACGCCATCAGGCTGGCACTGGCGAAGATCGACGCCTCGCGCCTCGCGGGGACGATCATGGCCGTGCCCGTGGCCAACCCACCCGCGTTCGCGGCCCAAACGCGCAACATGCCGCTCGACATGCTCGACCTCAACCGCCAGTTCCCCGGCAGTTCGAACGGCTGGCTGAGCGAGCGCATCGCCGCCACCATCAGCCCACTCATAGACCGCAGCGACTGCCTCATACATATAGATGGGGGCAGCCTCGAGCGGGTAATCCATTACGTGTTCGTCAAGTCAGACGGTTCACCTAACGACGAAACTGAACGGCTTTCCCGCGCCTTCGGCCTCAAACTCCTCTACCGTGGAGCCCATTCGCACGGATCCATCACCAGCTACGCCGCGGGTCGCGGTATCCCGGCTGTGCTGGCTGAAATCGGCGGCAGCACCCTCTACGCGGATCCGCGCTACTTGCAGAGCGCCGCCGGTGGGGTGATCAACGTCATGCGCGCGCTCCACATGCTCGACGAAGCCCCTGAGGCTACCAGCGGGCAACTGCTCCTTACCAAGCGAACCCTGGTGCGCGTACCCGTTGGCGGGATCCTCCACCCCGCCGTCGGCCTCGAGGCGATAGACCGCGAACTGGCGGCGGACACGCTGCTCGGCACCGTCATCGATCCATACACATTGGAAGAAGTTGGAGCCATCCGGACCCCCTACCCCAGATCGGTGCTGCTTCAGATGCGGGTTCTGCCCTCAGCGGTGCAACCCGGGGACTACGCCTTCATCATCGCCGACCTGGCTTCTGCAGAACCACAGTGACTTCGAGCACGCGAGCTGGCGCGCACTTCGCCAGCAGACGGAAGGAGGAGCGCCCGCCCTAATTAGTCGACTTCGTTAGCACGCCGGGGGGCAACACGCTAGACGTTACTCGGAGGCACCGCAAATGCGACGAAATAGCTTCATCCTCACGCTCCTGGCAACCCTCCTGCTACTGGGCTCGGTCGCCCACGCGCAGGGAACCGAACCGACAACGGTGACGATCGCCCTCACCGACGACCCGCCATCCGGCGACCCACACAAGACGAGGGGAGCGAACGGCGGCCACCTGCTTTTCAACCTGTTCGACGGCCTCGTGGCGCTTAGCGGCGACATGACGACGATCATGCCGGCGCTCGCCACATCGTGGGAGCAGGTAGACGACCTGACCTGGAGCTTCACACTTCGTGAGGGCGTGAAGTTCCATAACGGGGAGCCGTTCACCGCCGCGGCGGTGCAGTACTCCATCACCCGCATCCTCGACCCTAACGCAGTGCGTTTCAACACTGACTACAAGCAGATAGGCGAAGTTGACGTGGTTGACGACTACCACGTCATCATCCACACCAAGGTTCCCGACCCGAACTTCATCGCCAAGATGGCCGGCTTGCACATCGTGCCTCCCGTCTACACCGCCTCAGTGAGCGAGGAAGAGTTCGGCTCTCACCCCATCGGCACGGGTCCATACCACCTAGTCGAGTGGACCCTCGGGCAGCGCCTCGTCCTCGAAGCCAACGACGACTACTGGAACGGCCGTCCGACCGTCGATCGCCTGGTCTTCCGCCCCATCCCCGAAGCTTCGACGCGCCTGGCGGAGCTGCAGGCCGGCACCGTCGATCTCATCGTCGGCCTCAACTACGACGCCATCCCGCTGCTCGACGCCGATCCCAACCTGCGGGTGGAGGCAAACACCGGCCGCCGCACCGTGATCATGCACATGGACCTGCTCAACGGCGCCAAGCCACTCCAAGACGTGCGCGTGAGGCAGGCCATGAGCTACGCCATCGACCGGCAGCTGCTCATCGACTCGGTCCTCAACGGTTACGGCACGCCACTGGCCACCATCTTCCGGCCCGACATGGCAGGCTACTCGGCAGACTTCCAGCCGTACCCATACGACCCGGAGCGCGCCCGCGAGCTACTTGCGGAAGCTGGTTACCCGGACGGCTTCTCCATCCGTTTCATGACGAGCGACGGCATCGTGACCAAGGGCGTTGAGGTCGCTGAGGCGCTCGGCGCCATGCTGGGCGACGTCGGCATCAAGGTCGACGTGCTTCCCGTAGCTCTCCAAGTGATGCGCGACATGTACATCGGCAACCCCGAGCCGGCCAGCGGCAAAGTGGAACCGCTGTTCATGTTCAACTACGGCGCTCCCACGCCGGACGCTACGAGTCCGCTCAAGGCGCTCGTGCAGACTGGCGGCATCGAGGCGTTCTACAACGACCCCACCATGAACGCGCTGATCGACGAGTACGCCTCCGAAATGAACCCCACCACGCGCGCAAGCGTCGCGCACGACATCCAGGAGAAGCTCTACAACGACCTTCCGATCATCGCGCTCTACCTCCAGCTCGACACGTACGGGGTAAGCGAACGCCTCAACTGGACCGCCCGCAAGGACGAGTACGTCCTCGGCAAGGACATAAGCATCCGCTAGTCGCCGACGCTCTCGTTACCCCGGGCCTTCGTCCGGGGTAACGGGTCTTCGTCGCTAGCGGAGCGGATCGCGAGGAGAGATGGGTCGCTACGTAGTCAGCCGTTCGTTGCAGGCCGTGTTCGTGATCCTGGCGGTGCTGGTGGTCACGTTCATCATCGTGCGTGCCGTTGGCGACCCGTCGAGGTTGCTGGTGAGCCCGGAAGGTTCTCGCGAGAACCTCGCGCAGATACGCCACGTCCTTGGGCTCGACGCCCCACTGCAAGTTCAGTTCGTGAGGTTCGTCGGCGACGTCGTCAGAGGCGATTTCGGCAAGTCGTTCACGTTCGGTAGGCCCGCCTTGCAACTCGTACTTGAACGCGTGCCCGCCACCCTGCTACTCGCCCTTACCGCTCTCGCCCTCGCGGTGCCTACCGGCATACTGCTCGGGATGGTGTCCGCCGTGAAACGGAACACCATCTACGACAACCTGGCGACCACCCTGGCCGTGTTGGGGCGCGCCGTGCCCAACTTCTGGCTCTCCATCATGCTCATCGTCGTGTTCGGCGCATACCTTAAGTGGTTACCGCCATCCGGCTACGGCACCCCACTTCACATCATCATGCCGTCCGTGGCGCTCAGCGCAGGCTTGGCTGCCATAGTCGCAAGGCTGACGCGGTCCAGCCTCCTGGAAGTCATGAGTCAGGACTTCGTGCGCACGGCCAGAGCCAAGGGCCTTAGCGAGTCGCGCGTCCTCACCCGCCACGTGCTACGCAATGCCCTCATCCCCATAGCCACTGTCGTTGGCCTGCAGGCTGGTCACCTCCTGGGAGGCGCCATCATCACTGAGACGATCTTCGCATGGCCCGGCGTTGGCAGACTCCTCACCCAGTCGATCTACAACTACGACTACCCCGTGGTGCAAACGAGCGTCTTCATCATCTCCGTCACCTTCGTGTTCCTCAACCTGGCCATCGACCTCCTCTACGCCCTGATCGACCCGCGCATCCGCTATGACTGACACCGCGACCAAGAAGCGCGCGAAGACCGGCCTACGCGGCTTGCTCAACAGCCGCACCGCCACTGCAGGAGCCGTCATACTCATCTGCCTCGTGGTGTTGGCGGCCTTCGCTCCCCTAATCGCCCCACACGACCCCGCCAAGCAGGACCTGCGCGCGCGACTCGCGCCGCCTGCTTGGGTCGCCAAGGGCAGCATCACGCACCTGCTGGGCACGGACCAACTCGGCCGGGACATCCTCTCCAGAGTGATCTACGGCACGCGGATCTCGCTGCTCGTGGGGGTATCCGTCGTCCTGCTCGCAAGTACGGTCGGCACGCTGCTCGGGTTGTTGGCTGGCTTCCTAGGAGGCCGGGTAGACGCGCTGCTCATGCGCATCGTCGACGTCTTCCTTGCCTTCCCGTTCCTGTTGCTTGCCATCGTCATCATGGCCATGCTCGGGGCCAGCCTCACCAACATCATCCTGGTGCTGGCGATCACGGGTTGGGTCGACTACGCCAGGGTAGTCAGGTCGCAAGTGCTATCCGTCCGGGAACTCGAGTACATCACGGCGGCCAAGGCGCTGGGTGCCCGCAACCCCGTCATCATGCTCAAGCACATCCTTCCCAACGTCGTTGCCTCCGTAATCGTGATCGGCAGCCTGCAGTTGGGTTCGGTCATCATCGCCGAGGCGTCACTGACGTTCCTCGGCCTCGGCATCCCGCCGTCCATCCCGACCTGGGGCTCCATGCTCGCTTCAGGTCGCGAGTACTTCGTCCTTGCCTGGTGGCTTCCTACGTTCCCGGGTATCGCCATCGTCCTGACGGTGCTGTCAGTCAACTTCCTCGGCGACTGGCTGCGTGACGTGTTCGACCCCACCCTGTGAAGCACAAGACTCGCTCCTCACCCTCAAAGGAGTACGCATGACAGACCAAACCCCTTCCACGGCCGAACCCAAGCGGTCACATCGCCTGGCGCCGGTCACGACTCGGGCATCAGGCGAAACGCTCAGCCTGGCCATCCACACCATCACAGGGGCGCAACCCGGCCCCACCCTTGGTCTCTTCAGCACGTCGCACGGGGACGAGGCCTTCACTGTGCAGGTGATAAAGGCGGTGCTCGAGCGCGTTGACCCCGCCCACCTACGCGGGACCATCCGCGCCCTGCCGGTAGGCAATCCGGTCGCCTTCGAGTCGTACACGCGCTCCACGGGCCAAGGCATGAACACCGACAAGACGAACCTGAACCGCGTCTTCCCTGGCAACCCCCGAGGTTGGCTCACGGAGCAGATCGCCCACGTCATCAGCGAGGAGTTCGTCCCTGGGCTCGACGCGCTCATCGACTTCCACTGCGGCAACTCGGAGACGGCGATCGACTATGTGCTCCTCGAGGCCGACGACAGCGCTGCGGGGCGCCGTTCGACCGAATTGTCAAAGCTTTGCGGCAGCGACCTGCTCTACACCGCCCCGACGCCGGAGCAGGGCGGCACCCTATCGCAGTACGCGAAGAGCCTCGGGATACCGGCGGTCATAGCCCAGTGGGGTGGCAACATCCAGAACCCGAGCGCGTACGTTGACCGCTGCTTCGTGGGCGTCCGCAACGTGCTCATCCACTTGGGCATGCTCGACGGCGACATCGTCCTGCCCGAGCGCCAGACCATGCTAAGCGGTGCTCGTACGCTGTTGTCTCCTCAGAACGGCGGGCTGTTCTTCCCCGTCATCGGCTTCGATCAGTTGAGCCAGACGGTGCCGCGCGGCACGGTACTGGGACGCGTCTATTCCCCCCACACGCTGGAACTATTGGAGGAGCTGCGAGCACCATACGATCAGAGTGTGGTGATCATGCTCCGCGGCACCCTGTCGCGCGTGAACCCTGGCGACTACGCCTACATACTGTGCAACGGCGCCACGGCCGAAACCATCGACAACAAGAAGAGGGCCAACTGATGACGCCTGAAGCGACGGACTCCGCCCTGGACCTGGACATCGAACAAGTACGGTTCTTGCTCAAGCAGCAGGGATATGTGATCCCAGAAGAGGAACTCGTGGAAGTAACGGCCAGCCTGAACGCCCTCATCGAAGGCCTGAGTCACATGGAGCATTACGGCGAGCTCCAGAACGAGCCCTGGCCCACCCTCGTCGGCTACACGGGAACCGCGGATGCTTGACGAGCACTACGCCTTCATGTCGCTGACGGACCAGGCCGCACTCATCCGCACCGGTGAGTTGTCGCCCGTGGCCCTCGTCGAGCTCTATCTCGACCGTATAGCTAAGTACAACGACCGCATCAACGCATTCATCACGGTGGCGGCCGACTCGGCGCTGGCCAGGGCGCGGCTAGCGGAGCAAGAGATCAAGGCTGGCGACTACCGCGGCCCGCTTCACGGCATCCCCGTCGGCGTCAAGGATCAGATGCAGATTAACGGCATGCGCGTGACGGGCGGTTCGAAGATCTACGCTGACGCCATCGGCACGCGCGACGCCACCGTCATCGCGCGACTGAGGGCGGCTGGAGCGGTCCTGCTCGGAACCCTCAACACCCACGAGTTCCACATGGGCCCGACCGTCAACTTCCCTTACGGCACACCGCGCAACCCGTGGAACCTCGAGCGCAACCCCGGCGGTTCGTCGAGCGGCTCCGCCACTGCGCTCGCAGCTGGCCTCGTCAGTGCGGCCCTCGGCGGCGACACCGGCGGCTCGATTAGGGGGCCAGCCACGGCCTGCGGTGTGGTGGGACTGAAGCCGACCTGGTCACGCGTGAGCCGTGACGGCGTGTTCCCGCTCGGCTGGACGCTTGACTGCGTCGGGCCGCTAGCCAGGACGGTGCCAGACGCGGCCGCCGTGCTTCAGGTCATCGCCGGATACGACCCACTCGACGCAACAAGTAGTCGGAAGGCAGTGCCAGATTACGGCCAGGCCCTCACAGACACCTCCTTGAAGGGCCTACGCATCGGCGTGGTCAAGGAGATGTACAGCGACGACATCACGGGCCCCGACGCGCTCGCGGCCGTGAAGGGCGCGCTGGACTTCCTCGAAGCCAAGGGTGCCATCCTCAGCGCCGTCAGCTTGCCCCTCATGCGGGAGACGCGCTTCGTCTCACCCGCCCTCACGAAGCCGGAGGCGGCCAGCTACCACCGGAGGAACCTCCTCGAGCGCTACCTGGACTTCGACTACAACACCCGGGTCAGCTCCATGGTAGGGGCCATCCTGCCCGCTGGCCTCGCGTCGCGCGCGCAGCGCGCCAGGGTCGTGATCGGGCAACAAGTGCTGGATGCCCTAGAAGACGTCGATGTACTGGTGGGCGCCGGTTCGGCCGGAGGAGCCGTGCCCATCGTTCCCCGCCCGCCGATCAAGACCAAGCAAGAGGCGTTGGAGAAGATCTACGGAGTCGGCAAGGCGGCAGGCCAATACACCCGCGTATTCAGTCTTGCCGGCACACCGGCGATGGTGGTGCCGGCCGGCTTCGATCACGAAGGCCTGCCGCTCAGCCTCCACATCGCTGGGGGGCTATTCGACGAAGCGACAGTCTTACGTGTAGGTAACGCCTTCCAACGAGAGACGAATTGGCACGGGAGGCGACCGCCCTTAGCTTGACGGGAGAAGGGCGCAGAAGCGGGGCCGCTACGGTAGCGGCCCCGCTGACGTTCAGGTCATCGGGTTGGCGAGCGTAACGGCAATGCACCCTGGCTGAGAGCGCGCTAGCTGCAGACCTTCAAGAGCGACTAGTCTGCATAGAAGACCTTGTTCAAATCCATGGACGCCTCGATCGTCGTGAGTCGCTCCATCGCCGAGCGGTGTAGCCGCTTGCCAACTGCTGCAACTAGCGCGTGCGCCAACGCCACGACAGCGGTATACGACTGAATGAACGCCTCAGACTGCATGGCGACTAGCATCACGTAATCAGCCCGCGTGGCCAGTGGCCCAATAGGATCGTCCGTGATGGCGACGACCTGGGCGGATGCCCTCCGGGCCGTATCGATCGCGTTGATGGTATGCACCGATTGTCGCGAGAAGGCGAACCCGATGACCACGTCCTGAGGTCCAACGTCTATCAGGTGGTCTATCAACATGTCCGCCTGGTGGGTGAGTGCAGTCACGCTCGGGCGCAGCATGCTTAGGGAGTAGCCTAGAAGCTCGGCGCCTGGCGCCGCACCACGCATGCCGACGGTGACTACGCGACGGGCGCCAGCAATCACAGATATGCACTTTTCAAACTCGTCTGGGTCGACCTGCTGCCGAGTGATTTGAAGGTTGTATGCGTCTGTATCGAAGGCGGCTTGCAATGGGTTCGAGTCGCTCGACCCACGGGATACGGCTTCTTCAAGGCGGTCCGGAGTAACGCGAGTAAGCCGCTTGCGAATCTCCTCTTGTACCTCAGTTTGCAGCGCTGGGTAGTTAGCGTAACCAAGCGCCTTGGAGAAGCGGAGCACGCTCGATTCACTTACGCCCACCAGTTCACTTAATCGCGCCGCTGGGAGGAAGGCGGCATCAAGCGGTCGCAGCGCCAGATGCTCGCCGATGCGCCGTTCAGACCGGGTCATCTCACCAAGACGCGTCTTGATGCGGGCGATGAGTGGACCGTTCGGTAGCTGCAATGCGCTTGAGTCGCCTGTCATACTCCCCAACTCCTCCTTCAGTCAACTGACGCTCTGGAGTCTTCTCGGTCAGCTAACGACGCGTGGGTCAAGAAGGTCCCGTAACCAATCACCAACAAAGTTGATGGCGAGTACCGTAACCATTATTGCTGCGCCCGGCAAAGTCGTCAGCCACCAAGCAACCCTCATGTAATCGCGTCCCTCTGCCAACATAGAACCCCATGTCGGAATACTCACGTCTACGCCGAGCCCAAGGAACGAGAGCGCCGATTCCGTGAGGATGTTGGTGGCGATGGAGAACGACGCCACGACGACGACGGTATTCAAGACGTTGGGGAGCAGATGGCTCAACATCACCCGTACACTGCCCATGCCTAACGCCCGACACGCCTCGATGTGCTGCCTCTCCATCAAGCCTTTGGCCTCGCTGCGCACTACCCTGGCGAACACATCCCAACGACCCACGCCTAACACCAGGATCAGCTGCGGGAGCCCAGAACCTAGTGCGGCAAGAACGGTCAGCGCTAGGAGAATGAACGGAAACGCGAGCTGGGCTTCTACCAGCCTCATGAGCACGTTGTCGAGCCAGCCGCCGTAGTACGCAGCTGTCAGGCCGATGGTAAGGCCGAGTACCAGCGAGATGGCGACAGCGATCAACGAAACTGAGAGTGAGACCCGGGCGCCATAGAGCAGGCGTGCGAACACGTCGCGGCCCAGCGCGTCTGTCCCGAGTATGTGAAGCTGACCCTTGGTCGTGGTCAAAGGGGCTTGTAAGCGACTTCCAAGAGATATGGCGCGGGGGTCTGCATCGGAGATGAAGCCAGCCCCTAGTGCAGCGGCCACCAGAATGACGAGCACGATCGCGCCAATCAGGCCGTTCCTGTGGGCGAGCAGCTTGCGAAGCCAAGGGGCCATCCTGGCCCCAGCCGGTCCCTTATCTGCGCGCCTGGTCGCTGGAAGGGCCATCAGTAGCGCAACCTCGGGTCGACGACGGAATGAGTAATGTCAACCAGGGCATTCACCAGAACGAACCCGATAGCAAGGAACGCGACGATCGTCTGCAATAAGGGGAAATCCTTAGTTACGATCGCTTGCACCGCCAATCGCCCAACGCCGGGCCAAGAGAAGACTGTTTCCGTGATCACTGAGCCGCCAACGAAGCTGCCCATCTGGATCCCTATTACCGTCAGTGTTGGGCCGATAGCGTTGCGTAGCGCGTGCTTGAACAGGAGCGCCGCCTTGGGCACCCCTTTGGCTTGCGCCGTGCGCATGTAGTCTTGCCCAAGAACCTCGAGCGTGGAAGATCGAATCAATCGAACGTTGTAGGCCAATGGGAACAGCGAGAGGGTGAGAGTGGGCAGCACGAGGTGAGCCCACGTTCCCCGGCCGGACGCCGGGAACCAGCCGAGCATCACCGAGAAGACCATGATCGCTAAGCTTCCCAGCCAGAACACCGGCGCCGCCTGCCCGATAAGGGCCACGTTCATGATGAGGTTGTCTACCCAGGAATTCTTACGTGAAGCGGCCAGCACTCCTGCAGGGATGGCGAGGATGGTTCCTAGGGTCAAGCTGAGCGCAGCCAGCTGCAGCGTGGCTGGCAGCCTCGCCGAGAAGAGGCGTACGTTGGGCTCTTGATGGTAAAGGGAGGTGCCGAAGTCGCCATGTAGCGCTCGCCAGAGGAAAGTACCGTACTGGGCGATAAGCGGCTTATCGAAACCCATGCGGACGCGAAATGCTTGGATCTCCTGCTGCGTCGCGCCTTCGCCCAGCATCAAGCCCGCTGGGTCACCCGTAAGGAACGTGGTGAGGAACACGAAGAGCGTGACCAAGATGACCACAGCGATCGCCTGAAGGGCACGATTCACTAGGAGTCTCATCATCGTTGCCTACTCCTCACCATCGCTCGGACTCAGCTTGCCGTTGCTTGGTAGCGGTTTAGAACGGCGGTGGCGCCTGCTAGTTGCCATCTCACGCGGTCTGCGAGCGGCGCCCATCTTCCTGTCTCAAGCGTGATCGAAGGGCAGTGCCGATCGCAGTAGTTCCCGAAGGACGTTCCCTCCAACGCTGCGCTCTGCACCCTACCGACCATCATTCCTGGCTCGGGTTCAGTCAGCCCTTCACGAATACGCGGCCCGAATGAGCGCTCTAGGTCGGCGAGGGTTACGGGGCCGTGCCCGTCGGAGCCCATTGCTTTCAGGGCTTCTCTGGCGAACTCCCGAGTGGAGGCGTGGGGCGAGTCGGCTCCGACGAACACGTAATAACTGGTCCCTTGTCCTTCATGCAGGTCGAGGACCAAACCAGGCTTGACGTCGTCCACCAATTCGCGCAGGAGCCTAACTTCAGCTGGCTCCTCGGGTCCACCGAAGCCGCGGTTCATGTCGGCAACGATGCCCTTGCCGCGAATCGTGGCGCTGAAAGCGCGGAGAAAGTCGCCTACGCCCTCGGCAGATCCCGCGTTAGAAGGGAACACGATGCGCTTACCCAAGGTCCGTTTAACCAGTTCAGGGTTTGCAGTGAGCGCAACATTCACGGCTTGTTCGAGTTGCCGCGGCCCGATGGGCGGGTCCTCGGTGGGCATGGTCGCGAAGACCATCCCACCGATCTCCGCGATCACCAGCCCGCCCTCGTCATGCAGCTTCTCACCGCGTGACAGTAGCGCTTCGACCGACGACCGATAATCGGTGATGGGGTCGTCGATTTGGTCGCCCCCACAGGCGAACTCCAAGGCCGGTTCGTAACCCTGCCAAGCGAATGGATCTCGCAATGGGACGATTATCGTGGGTGCAGCGAAATCGTAATCCCGCGCCAAGAGCAGAGCGGCGAGAACGCCGGAGGGTTCGCCAGCGTGGGCACCGGCAGTAATCACGATGGGGCGGCCTGAGGCGCCGCCCCTCCTCGTAACCAACAATGGTTGCCCGGCGAAGTTGTTCCCCAGGGAGGCAACCGTCAGGCCAAGGCTCTCCAGCCAGGCGCTTATCTGCTCAACGCTCGCCAGCGGACCGAGACCAAGGTACTCGCCGGGTTGACGAAGCGTTTCACTCAAGGCTGGCGTCCCACAGGAAGATGTACTCGTCGCGGCGCGGCTCCCAGTTGAGGCTATCAGTCACACCATAGAGAGAGGGCTGACGCCACAGGAAGAGCCAGGGGGCCTGCTCGAAAGCGAGCTCATCGAGCGATTGGATAAGCGCGAGCCGTTCTGAGTCATCGAAGGTCGTCGCGAGGGTCTCAAAGCCTGAGACGAAGTCTTCGTTCACCCAGCCGGTGTTGCTGGTCTGATCGAGCAGCCAGGTGAGTTCACCCTGGCCATCGAACCAGCCGCCAAGCCCGAGGAGGAACATCTCTTTGCTGCCCTTGGACAACCAGGCTGACGAGAAGACCGACCATTCAAGCACTTCGACTCTCGTCTTGATTCCTACTTGGTCAAGGTACGCGGCGACTGCCTGAGCGGCCTCAACGTCCTTCAGGTAACGGCCGTTGGGGGACTGGAGGGTGATTTCGAAACCGTTCGGGTAGCCAGCCTCGGCTAGTAGTTCACGGGCGCGGGCTGGGTCGTAAGGATAGGGTTCAACGTTCGGGCTGTTATTCGGGGGCATCACTACCGACCCATAGAGTTCGCCGTACCCGCCCAAGATCGCCTCGTTGATAGCTTCGCGGTCGACCGCATAGTTCACGGCTTGACGAACGCGCACATCGTCGAAGGGCTTGAGGTCGGAGCGGAGACCGATGAACACGTCACGTCCGCCTTGCGAGATGACTGAACGCGTACGCGCGGTGGTGATGGACGGAAGGTCGTCGGGCGGAACGTTGACGATCAGGTTGACGGCCCCAGTCAAGAGCTCAGCGACGCGTGTAGAGTTCTCCGGAATGGCGCGGAATGCTACTTCTTTGATCGCAGGGGCTCCACCCCAGTAGTCGAGGTTGGCACGCAGTTCTACACCTGAGTCGCGGACCCACGCCTCGAACCTGTATGGACCAGTTCCCGAGGCAACGCTTACAACCGGCTCTTTGCTGGCGTAAACGGTCGGGTCGACCATCAGCACGGTACGCAGGAAATGCGGCATGAGAACCGTTGGGGTACGGGTAATGATGCGCACCGTGTAGTCGTCAACCACTTCAACACGGTCCAGGGGTATGTCGCGGACGGCGCGGTGGATCGTCGTGATCTCGGGGTCGAACATACGCTCGATCGAGAACTTCACGGCCTGGGCGTTGAACGCGGCGCCGCTGTGGAAGGTCACGCCCTGCCGCAACACGAACTCCCAAGTGAGCTCGTCTATCGCCGTCCAGGAAAGCGCAAGCATGGGCTGGAGGACCATGTTGTCGTCACGCAACATCAATGGTTCAAAGACATGATGCAGCACGTTCCAGGTTGCCGTACTCGACGCGAAGGTCGGATCCATCGTCTCGATGTCGACGCCCTGAGCCACAACGACGCGTCCTTCCGGCGCCTGAGCGAAACTCAGCGTCGCGAGAACGAACGCAAGTACCATCAACAGCTTCTTCATTCATGCCTCCTGAAATGTGCCGCTTCCATGGATGTGCCCGATTAGTGATCGAGCCGGGTGCTTGTTAGAGGTAGAGAACGCTTAGAAATCGCGTTCGAACGGAGTGAGCGTGGCCGTAACCAGTTCGCGCAGCATCTGAACGTATGCCATCGAGGATTCGCCCGATACCCCATCAACAGCGAAGACGGCCTTTCCGGTGCCCCCATCGCGGCAATCGAGCTCTATCGCCTTCTCAAGCATCGCCTTCTCTTCGGCGGGATCCAACGCGAGGTCAGGCCGGTTGGCCCCAATCGCCAAGGCCGCTGCCAACGCGTATGCTCCCCAGTTGGAGATTGCTACGGGATAAAGGAAGGTGGTCGCCACGGTCGTAACGATGGTGTCGCCGAAGGGGAGAATGCGCGCGGCCAGTTCGTAAGTCTTCCCGAAACCAATCTCGTTGCCGCCATCACCGATACCGACCGTGACTTTACCGGCCTCGTTCATGCTTCTGATGAGCTGATCGATGTTCGCTCGTGTGTGACTACGAGGATTGGCGTTGATGGAGTGCAGCAACCCCTCCTTGTTTCCGCCAGCTTTCTCAACAGTGATGCCGACGTCGTACGTTTGGGCTATCTCGGCGTGCTGTCCGCCGGCTCTGACGAGTTCAACGATCGCCACATCAGACCCGAGGAGCTCGGCGAATGCTCGCTGTGGAGCCAGGACCTCGGCCTCCGTAAAGATGGTCACGTCGGCGCCGAGCCTCTCAAGGGCTCGCGCCAATACGATCGCGCCCATCGGGCCGTCATTCTCTCCGTTGGGCAAGTGATCTGGAACGGTCGCACCGGTGAAGATGGCGATTCGCGCTCCAAGGTTCCCGAGCAGACTCTGGGCGATGTCGTACGAGATGGCGTTCTCGTCCTTGGCGGCGTCGTAAACCTCGACCATCGCGCCTCGCGGCATGCCTGGGGCCCTAATGCCAACGTTCACGAGCCGATCGATGTTCTCGCAAGCAATCTTCATGGAAGTTCTCCTTCGCGCTAGTCAAATGTCTTGTTTGACCCGTTAGCCAAACAGGGGGCCACAAGACACATATGACGCCATAGCATCTTCTTGCGACTAGCTTTGGCGGGTTTCCGTCATAGCCGCATCATAGGCACGGCGTTTTGCGGCTGTCAATAACCAGGCTTTGCGGCTCTAACTAAACGGTGAACGCAGATAGGACCTTGCCATCTGGTGTGAAGGACGGGGCCTAACCTGACACTCATCGATCGCTAGTCGATGCGGAGGTTGGATCAGAACATCATCAAGAACGAGCTTGGCGTGGGTAAACTCCAGCATGCGCCTCTCCCCGCGTCTCCTAACCCGCAGCGCGCGTCACGGTGCGCTCATCGCCGCCGCACTGATAGCACTGACCTTATCCGCCTGTACACCATCGCTCACGGTCGACGTGGGCGCGTCCGTCCGGGTGACCGCCACCCCTACCAGCAGCGGACTGCTGACGGTGCACGTGCCAGCCAGCCGTAAAGGCGCCATCGAAGTGCAGGACGTGGACGGCCGCTACTTCAAGATCCCGCCCGGACACTTCCCACCACCCGGCACCTGCCGCATCTGGTATCCGCACCAGCCACCCGGCCAGCAACCCCCTCCCGGCGCATGCCGCGAGCTTGAACGACGCGTGCCGGCGGGCGCTTACCTTGTGTACGGGTGAGGACGCGGACGGCTGTGGCCAGAGGGCGTTGGGACTAACCGAGCTCACAACGTCAACAGGCAAGCGTTGCGGTGACGCATTGAGACCACCTGGGAGGTCGTCCATGAGTTGGCTGACCAACGACGGCGTGTTCGCCGCCGCGTTCCCCGTCGCCCCACTCGATGGGCTCGTGGCCTCGCAGTTCGTGCTACACGGAGACTTGGCTGAGGTTTCGAGCGGCTTCAATGCTACAGGACATGGCTCTCCGTTCGCTGACTCCGGCATCCTGGTAGAGAGGACCGTCTCGACCGCCAGGCTCAAGCCGCTGTACTCCGGGCGCCGGACAACGTTGGGTGATCTGCTGGTACCAGAAGAGGACGTCCCAGAGGAGTTCTTCGTCAACGACCGCTTGAACGAGTGGGTCTACCACAAAGGGGCGAAGGTCCTGAACCGCGTCAGCCGAGCCACCGGGCATGAGTACGTATATAGCGAAGGCGCGATGGCCTTTCCAGACCCGTTGAATCGGCCGAGCCGCACGATAATCACCGCCGAAGGTGGCGTTTCGCCATCGCGGTTCAAACACATCGTATTGACTCCCTCTGGCCGGTACCGCCGCCTCGTGCCGATTGAACTTGAACGCCTCAACATGTTCCCTGACGACCACACCGCAGGGCTCAACCCTAACCACAGAGCGTTCTTGATGGGCAATGCTCTCGTGACGGGAGTCGTGCAGAGGGTCGGCGTGGCCTTAGCCGGTGCCGTCGATTCGAAGGGCGCGGCGACTTCGGCAGCTAGCCGGGCGCGGGGTGCTGCGGCCTCAGTCGGCACGAACGTAGGGTTGTTCGACACACGCATTTGAGGCAGAACTGCCGCATCGCTGCGCCGATACCGTGGCGGGCCCGTAGTTGGCTATAGCGCCGAAAGAGCTCGGCCCTCGAGTCTGGGTGAGCCCGTAAGTAGGGTGGCGACGACGCCGGTCTGGGCGTGCCTCTGCGAGTAACCGAGCGAGAGATACTGACTGAGTTCAATCGGTCGCTGTGTAGTGTCAACCCCCGGTCCCGCTCCCGGGCGTGCAGCGCCTGCTCCAGGGCGTCCAGCACCAGGTTGCTGCGCAGGCTGTTGCTCACCTGCCAAACGACTATCCGCCTGGCGTCGACGTCGATCACGAATGCCACGTAAACGAAGCCGGCCACCGTCCTGACGCAAGTGATGTCGGAAACCCACAGGACGTTCGGGCCGGAAAAGCCGGGGTGGTTCAGGAGAACTTCGTGAGGCGAGGCGGGAGCGGGTCGCAGCGAGGCTTGAGAGCGTTGGGGGGGAAATGGCTGTGGATCCATTCACAGGCTTGCACCACTATTAGCCTCAGTGCTCGTGAGGTCGGAGGCCGCGCGATTACAGTTTCGAACGACTCAACCGACTTCGACGAGGCGGCAACAGCGCCTCCTAGACCAGACCCCAATGCACATGCCGGCGAATGTATTCGGATCTCCCCATCCTGCTCGGGCCCGCTTCCTCGTACCTACCCGCCGCAGCTACAAGGGCCGAGTCAACTCCAGAACTCTCGACCAGCCAGAACAGCATCTGCGGGTTGACCACGTGGTTGTAGGCAAAGCGGGCATCGCGGCCACCGGTGACCTTGCGCCCATATGTACGGGGACCGTCGTACTCCCACAGCCAGCCGAGCCAATGCTCCTTCTGTGTCCGGTACCAGACCCCGGGAGAGTCCACCGGCTCATCTTCGGGAAGCCGGGAGATCTTAGTCCTCAGCTCACTTGGTGTGCGAACCGGCTAGGCGGACATAATCATGAAAGGCGTGCTGCGAGTTCACCGGTAGGGCACCAAAGACCAAAACTCCGTACCACATGTCCGATCATCCGGCGCTCCGAGAGTTCCACTCTAGGCTGAATCGCTTGATGAGCCCAAGCTCTAGACCAGCACTAGCGTGAATCGGCAGGCCGTTCCATTCCAGGTCTGGGGGCGTGGCAACGAAGATTTCTACGCTTCCACCTTGCTCCAGTAAGTCTCTGATGATCGTGTTCAGACGGAGGCTGGTGCGTTGGGTAGAACCTGGCCGCAGGTACGACCGGAATCGGGTGGCCAAGCTGCGAGTCGCTACACCCACGTAGACCGCATAGCCTTTGACTACAAACGCGTACGCACCTACCGCCTTGGGCAAAGGCCGCTCCAGCTCAATCCGACCATCGACCGAGAGTATCCAAGAGCCGGCAGAGACGAAGCCACCCGACCTAAGAGTCTCGACGGAAAGCGGCGGTTTATTAGAGGGCGACTCTGCGCGTCGAGGAGCCTTGGACGTGACCTCTCCAGGGATCCTCGAGGGCAACATCCCGGACCTGCATAGGACATCGTAGGCATGCTGGTAGCGGATACCTAGGATTCCAGCAATCTCCACAACTGAACTGCCCGAACGGGCTAGTTCGCGAATCTTGTCGGCCTTGGTCATCTCTTGTGACGACAGTGTAGTCCAGATTCCATTGTCTTAACCTAGGGGCGTGCACCGAGCCGCGCCGGGTGCGCTCTCTCCCAACTTGCGTGGAGCATTACAGAGGTTCAATGCCTGCGACAGGCGGCCTCAAGGAGCATGTACCGCCGCCCTAGCCGCGGTATGCCCGGCACGGAGCTCCTCCACATGGAACTCAACGGCCGCGAAGAAGTGAACCTTGCTGTCTACGGCTAGGAGAAGGCTCAGATCAAACTCCGGCATCTGCCGTCGCCTATTCGCAGGGATGGTGAAGCCCTTGAGTCTCTCGTACCGCGCGATCAGGTTGTCACGAGCCCCCTCATAGCTGAAGGGCTCAAACTCATCTAGAGCGTTGAGGGCTACACTGTGCCTACCGCGCATCGAAATTCCTGCGATGCGCACGACTCCGCTATCAACAGGCAGCTCCAAGTAGGCACCGCCCACCTTCGCTCCAAGGCCGAAGCGAACTATGAGCCCGCTCAGCCGCGCCCAGTCAAATAGTTCACGGGCGAGGCCAGCAGCCTGAGGGCCAGCGTGCTCGCTCATCGACGTGAGCAACAAGTCCTCGTTCCACTCAACATGCGCAGCACTAGAGTCGGGTCCCTTGCGCCTTCTCGCCTTCGCTGTTTGACCCAGTAGGCGCGGGACCAGCGTTTGAACGCCCTCATTCTCTCCAAGGTACTGGCGAACCTCGACCGCAAGCACCTCCGCAGGGCCAATCTGGTCGTTCAGGAACTCAACCACGCGCTGCACTTCAAGTGGGACGCGATCCGCCACGAAAACCATTCGTACCCGACCAGCATCAAGGTTCGTGGCGACACGTTGCCAGAATGCCTCGGCGGTCTGACATCACTTAGAAACTCGCTCAAGACCTGCTCCGGCTGCCATCCAGTCTGTTCGCAAGTCGCTTCGAAATCGGGGGAGTGACTGTCCGCAGACCAGAAGGTCGCGGCATTGGCCGCGTAATCGAGCATCTGTCCGATCATCTCGCGGCGGATCCGAGTGTCGCTCGAACGATTGACCTCTACTAATATCGGCGCTACTTGGGTAGCTACGAAAAGGTGCTCGACCGACCACCGGCCCGACGACTCTTCGCTATCAGGGACCGATGCCTACCGCCGGACCAGCAACAATTGCGAGTCACGATCAGAGATGCTGGAACCCAACGACTGGGGGAAGGTCTCGAGCAGCGATTGAAGCACGTCCTCTTTGGCGTAAGGGCTCGGCACCATCTTCACCTGCCCCGTCGACTCGCTTAGTAGGAAGACATCATCTTCAATCACGGTGTCATCACCATGACACTCCGACGGGTTCGAAATATGACCCTTTCCAAACGAGATTGTCCGATTGGTATGGAAGTATGCTAAATACCGGTCACAAGCGGCTCCGGTCGGCCCGGCCGTAGCGAAGGTGAGGTGCCTCCGACACGCGAGAATGTGTCCTTGACAACCAGCTGGTATTGATGTTCGAGCCGAGCTTCCGGCAGTCCCTCGACACGCCTCTCGAGAACATCGGAGTGTTGGCCCAAGGCAATGCGTCGATGATCCCTCATGAGCTCGACGCCATAGATTGGTGAAACCGTCGGCTGGCACGGGGTGCGCCTTTCCGTCGTGGAAGCGGAAACCTTCGACGTCGTCACGCGGTGCCGGAAGGGCAGCGTGGGGTTTAGGGACGTCATCACCGAAACGGCGCGCTAAGGTCGTCGCGGCGAGATCTACCCAGCGCGCTTGAGTCCCAATAACGTTGTGGCCAGCTGTTTCTGCTCGCATAAGTTGGATTGACAAGTCGGCGCGGAGTGCGTACAGGACGTGTTGTTTAGGAATGTCGGCGTATAGGTCAGCGAACGATTCTCTATCCTTGCTAGCTGACGGGCGGCCGCCGTGGATCATCACCCGGCTGAAGCGGTCTGCTTGCTCCTTGAGGGCTGAATACGCCGACATTCGTGGGGCGCTGTGGTAGTAGCGGGGCGGTTGCGGGCGGCATAGGCGAGTGCGGCCGGCGTCGGCCTCGGCGATCAGGTCGTGTTGGCCCCAGCGGCACACTCGAGCCCTGGGCGTTGGCGTGTGTTCGGGAAGAAGCGGATGATCGTGACGACGATGCAGGGACGGCGGAAGTCGCCGACCAGCATCTCGCCGTAGTTGTGGGGCAGGTCGATCAGCTTGCGGACCGGGTCGCTCCACGGGTGACCGCCCTCGACCAAATAGCGCATCGCGGTGCGGGCATGGGGCGTCTGCGTTCAGGGCCTTTGGCGCCGATAATTCGGTGCTTGACCACTCATCACGTAGGAGCGGGAGCAGGCGATTGGCTCGGGTCGTGCCCTTGAGGCGGCCTATCGACAGATAGACCTGCTCACGGCTGGATTGGTCGATAGCTGGCACCTAACGGCCGCCGTATCGACGGTCAGTGGGTGGGTTAGTACTGGAGAGCATGACGTCGAGTCAGGCATGCATAGCGGAGCGGATGAGTGTATAGGTGCAAGGGTGCAAACTGGCCGAAATGTGGGCGGGCGCCCCCTTGAGACGCCCGCGATTTTGCGTCCTACACGTTGTTTCTCATGGTGGGCGGCACAAGGATCGAACTTGTGACCCCTCGCGTGTGAAGCGAGTGCTCTCCCGCTGAGCTAGCCGCCCTTACCGCCAGCGTTACGAAGTCTAGCCTCTGGGCCGGGGGCCGTCAACGCCTTGCCCTCCCCTTCTCATCGGCCGAGGTCGCCTCCAGGGGCCCACCGGAGCCCCACCCACCAAATCCTCAACGCGCGTGTTGCGCGCAACCCCCCACTCACCGCGAAGGACGGCGCCAGCCTCCCTAACGCTCTCCCGGAGCTCCTCGACCCGCGCGTCCCCCATACTCAACTCCCGGCGCGGGACAGGAAGAAACTACGCCCGTAGCAATCTCCTCCTCTATGAAGCCCTTGAGAAGTCCTGCGATTTCCGGCGTGATCTCGACCTCGGTCAGCGGGTAGTCTTCCTTCCGCTTCGTCACTTCATCGCCTCCGCCCCAACTCTCTGGTAAAGCCTCGCGCCGCGACCCAACCGGACCCAGCTGCCGTAATTGCAACGTGCGAAACATGAATTGGGTCGCGGTTACGAGACGTTGATTCAGGGATGGTTGATGACACACTCACGCGACTTGAAGGCGCCGTAGCTGAGGTGGAGTTCATAGGTGTGCCAATAGCGACCGGAGTGCCACAAGTTAATGCAGGCGGTCCCATCTGGAACTCATTGCCATCCTCACTCCGATGGCGCCCCAGAACAGACGCCCACCCAGGACTCGGCCGTGCTCGCACTGGCCACTGCTGATCCGCGTTTTTCACGGCAGTAAGTCGAGCATCTGCGGCCTCGCTTTCATCGAGTGGATCACCAACTCGTTGCCGCTGTCGAAGACGAGAACGACGGTTTCCAGAAGACCCCCTTGGTATCGAAACCAAGCCGAAGCTGCCGGGCAGGACTGTCATCATCCAGCTCCTCGAGTTCCTCGGGCGTGAATCTGATCGCTACAACCTGAGATGGTTGCGCACCGCGACCAGGCCGACCACGGCCGCGCTTCTTCAGAGCCGCAACGTCATAACCCGCCTTAGCTTCAGGTACCCACTCGGCTATCTGCCCTTCCGTAACGGGAACACCCTTGATCGTCTCCCGTGAGGCCAAGGGGTTATTGTATTACAGAAAGATTGGGGGTCATGAACCACCATCCCCAATACTCAGGCTGCGGCTCAGTACTTCTTCCTTGGCTCTAGCCGTCCGTTAGGGTAACGGTAGTGCGACGTGGACAGACTAAGAAATCTCATGTTGGAGGTTCCAATCCCTAGCCGGCTTAGGAACCTCCACTCTCTAACCCACAACCGTCTCACCTATAACGGAACTCAAACACTAAAGGCCCTGGCGCTAAGTACGCGTCACCGCGCGAAGAAGTCGTTGAGGCTGCTAGCAGTCGGACGGCATAGAAGTTGCTGGCGGGATGTTGGGACTAGAGACCCATCACCCCGCCAGCGGGCCAAGCTCAACGCGGGTACCGGGAATGCTACCCGCCGCTCACCGGCAGACCTACCTCCGGAGCCGGGGCCGGAGCCTGGGCTGGCGCCGGGCGAGCGTTGCGCGTCACCCAGTCGGCAAGCTGCAGCTCGGCGATCTTGGCACCCTCACCCGGCAGCAGGACGTCTTCGTCCATGGCCACGACGCCGAAGTACGGCGCTTGCGGGTCGGTGACGACCTCCCGCGGGTCGCCCTTCTTGGCAAGTGCGCCGCGCACCAACTCATCGAGGCGATAGCGCTGCGGGCCAGCAATCTCAACGATGCCGTTGAACGGCTCACCGACTGAAGCCTTGCCAACGCCTTGGGCGACCTCGTCCGCGGCCATTGGTTGGATGAACACGGGCTGCAGACGCACTGTGCCGCCCACGGTAGCGGCGTCGGTGATGCGGCCCAGGAACTCGTAGAACTGCGTTGCGCGCACGATCGTGAAGGGGATGCCTGACTCGCGGATGAGCCGCTCCTGTTCGAGCTTGGCGCGGAAGTAGCCGCTTTGCTGCAGCCGCTCGGTGCCCACGACTGACAGCGCCACGTGATGCTTTACGTTGAAGGCATCCTCTGCGGCGAGCAGATTGCTCGTAGCGGTCTTGAAGAACTCCATGGCGGCGGCGTCCTCGAAGGACGGGGAGTTGGAGACGTCGACGACGACGTCCGCACCATCCAGAACTTCGGCGATGCCGGCCCCGGTGAGGACATTGACGCCGGTTTCTGGTGACGCCGCGATGGCACGGTGACCGCGCTCCGTGAGCTTGCTGACGAGCTTCGAGCCGATGAGTCCGGTCCCGCCAATTACGACGATGTTCATGATCTGCCCTTTCGCTTGTGTGGTGGCCGCGCCGATGGCGCTACCCGAGAGATTGCTCGCCAGACTGCCGGCAGGCGTGATCTTGTTTCCTGACATGGCGCTCAGCGGCCTTCGGCCGCATCGATGATCATGGCCGCCACCTCGTGTGGATGGGAGACCATGACCGCGTGCGAGGCGCCGCTTATGACGCGAGTCTCGCGGGCGCTAGCTCTCTCGGCCATGAACGCCAGCACTTGCGCGGGGATGTTCAGGTCGTCAGAGCCGTATATGAAGTAGCTGGGGAGCGTCTTCCAAGCCGTCCCGACGGTCGGCTCCGCCAGCGCGGTCAGCGTTACTGGGCGCTGCGTTACGGCCATCAACTCTGCCTGCTCTACTGGCACATCGGCCGCGAACTGCTGCGGAAACTTATCTACCTGGATGAACAGATCCTGCCCGCCGTCAGCCAACTCGACCGGCTGCAGCGCCTCACCCAGCGTGCTCCCGGGGAACATGCTGCTGAGGGTCAGCGAGGACTCGCCGAGATCGGGGGCAAAGGCCGCCACGTACACCAGTGCGATCACGTTGGGCTGGCCAACGGCCGCCTCGGTGATGACCGGGCCACCGTACGAGTGACCGACGAGGACGACTGGGCCGGGAATCGAGCGCAGCACGGCGGCAACCGAAGCCGCGTCACTGGCAACGCTGCGGAGCTGGTTCGGGACGGCGATGGCAGTGTAGCCAGCCGCCTCGAGATCGCTGATGACGCCGTACCAGCCCGATGAGTCGGCGAAGGCGCCGTGCACCAGAACGATAGTCGGGGTTTGCTGGGCGAGGGCTTGGCCCGCAAGGCCCGCCGTGAGGGCGAGCGTCAGAGGGAGCAGTGTCTTAAGCATGGTTGTCTCCTTACGACCGGATGAACGCCAGCAGGTCGGCATTGATCCGGTCCTGGTGGGTAACGGTGAGTCCGTGGGGGGCCTCGGGGTAGTAGATGGCCTTGACGCCCTGGATGATGCGCTCGGCCTTCTTTGCGGTGTCGTGGACCGGCACGATCTGGTCGTCCTCGCCGTGCATGAGTAACGTTGGGACGTCGAAGCGCCGCAAGTCCTCCGTGAAGTCGGTCTCGGAGAACGCCTTGATGCACTCGTAGGCGTTCTTCAGGCCGACCTGCATGCACAGGCGCCAGAACTGGTCGAGTACGCCCTGCGGGACGTTCGCGCCCGGGCGGTTGGCGCCGTAGAACTGCACGGCGAACTCTCGATAGAACGTGGTCCGGTCCTTGGCGAGCGCCGTACGCAGCCCGTCGAACACGTCTAGCGGGATCCCTTCAGGATTGGCGGCGGTCTGCAGCATGAGCGGCGGCACCGCTCCGATGAGTACGGCCTTGGCAAGGCGCGAGGTGCCGTGGCGGCCGATGTAACGTGCCACTTCACCCCCACCGGTGGAGTGCCCGACAAGCGTGACGTCTGTCAGGTCGAGCGCCTCGATCAACTCAGCCAAGTCGTCGGCGTAGCCGTTCATGTCGTTGCGCGTCGAGGCTTGGCTCGAGCGGCCGTGACCGCGCCGATCATGTGCCACCGTGCGGTAGCCGTGTTGCGCTAAGAAGAGCAGTTGCCCGTCCCAGGCGTCGGAGTTGAGCGGCCAGCCGTGCGAGAACACCACTGCTGGGCCGTGACCCCAGTCCTTGTAGTAGAGCTCGGTGCCGTCCTTGGTCGTGATGAAGCTCATGGTTCCTTCCTCTCCAGCGACGACCGCTGCCTAGCCCGGGCGGCAGGTGATGGTCGTGCTGGGCAGAAGGTAGATCCTGCAGTGCAGGCGTCGCGTCCGTGAGAATCCCCAGTCGGGTCCCTAGCCGGGTGCCTGGTGTGGCCCCTAGCCGAAACCCTGGGGACCGAAGTAGTCGCCGGGCTATTCGCCTGCCTTGAGTGCCCCAGCGAGCTCCCGGCGCGAGGAGATGTTCAGCTTGGCGAACACCTTGTGCAGGTGGTACTCGACGGTACGCGGGCTGAGGTAGAGCTGGCTGCCGATTTCAGGGTTGGTGTGCCGTTCGGCCGCCAGGCGCGCGACCTGTAGCTCTTGAGGAGTGAGGAGGTCGCGCGTGTTTTGCGAGCGCTTGTGCACCGTCTCACCAGTGGCGATGAGCTCACGCCGAGCACGTTCCGCGAACGCCTCGGCGCCGAAACCACCGAACATCTGGTAGGCAATCCGCAGGTGCTCACGCGCGTCCTGCCGCCGGTTCTCGCGCCGCAGCCACTCGCCGTAGGTGAGGTGGGCCCGAGCTTCGTGGATGGCGATGCCACTGCGCTCAAGGAGGTTGATGGCCGACTGGTAGAAGCCTTCGGCCTCCCGCCCCACTGCCAAGAGTGCCTGGGAGCTCGCGGCGACACCCTGCGCCCAGTCGGTGCCCGCCGGGTCGGTGCGTAGTCGCAATCGTGTCAGCGCTTCGGCAGCCACTTCGTGCGCACCGGTCCGGACGGCGGCCTCCACCAACTCGACTAGCGAGAAGCCGCACAGCTCGAGGTCGTCGTGTTCGGCGCCTACGCGGGCAGCGTCCAGCGCCAGGTCGTTGCGGCCAAGCGCGTTGTAGAGCACCGCCGTCGTGTAACCCGCGAGGCCGATGACGCGACCCTCACCATTAGCGGTCGCTATGGCCACCCGAGACTCGATGAGCGGCTTGGCGCTCGCCTCGTCTCCGCGCCAGGCCGCCAGCACTAGCGAGCAGTAGCGCAGCGGCTCGTTGCCCGTAACCTCGCTGATCGAATCGGACTCTTGGATCAGCGCGCCGGCGGAAGCGAAGTCACCGGCATGAAGCGCAGCCGCGGCACTGCCTTCTAGGCACACGGGCAAGAAGTTAAGGGCCCCCGCCTCGCGCGCCAGCGCGGTAGCACGCTCGGCCAGAACCCTCCACCAGTGACTGTCCCAAAGGTCGCCGGCCAGGAACCAGGCCAACCACAGCCAACGCGTCGTGTCCTCGTCGCTACGGTCAGCGTTCTCGCAACCCGCCAGGGACTCCCTTAAAAGCGGTACGGCGGCGGCGTGCCCCTCGGTGAACCTAGTAGCCAGACCTCTTAGTAGCAGGTCCACTGGTCTCGGATTGCTGCCATGTTGCGGTAGCGCCAAGACGGCCTTTGCCACCGCCTGCAGTCCATGGGCATCGTCAAAGCGACCTGTGAAAAGCGCTGCAGCAAACGCCTCTAAGTAGGTCTCACGCGCCAGCGCGCTGTTCAAAGGTTCGAGCCTAGCGCCTGCCTCCAGCAGCAACGACGACGCCTCGGGCCCCCGCCGACTGGCGAAGTCGATCTGGGCGTGAAGGCGCTGCAGACGGGCCCGTTGCATGTCGTCGAGTGGCCCGGCTTCGGCGGCGCCGAGCAGCCGGTCGGCCGCCTCTGGCGCGCCCGCCTCGTAGGTCGCACGTGCGGCTGCCAGGGCCCGCGCGGCCCGGCGCCCAGGGCTCGGCGTCAGCTCTGTCGCGCGTTTGAGGAAGGCCGCGGCAGCCGCGTTACCGCCGCGTTTCTTGGCGCGCTCGGCCGAGCGCTCGAGCGCGGCGGCAACTTCCTCCTCAGGTGCGGAGATGGCATGCGCCAGGTGCCACGCGCGCCTGTCGGGATCGGCAACCGGGTCGGTCGCCGCCGCCAGGGCACGGTGTATCTCGGAACGCTCGGTTGCGTCCGCCGACCGGTAGACGGCCGAACGCACCAACGGGTGACAGAAGCGCACACTCACACCCACTTCGATCAACCCCTCGGCCGTAGCTGCGGCCGCGGCGCTCGGACCAACTCCTAGAGCGGCCGCCGCGCGCCATAGCAACGCGGCGTCACCAACCGACTCGGCCGCAGCAAGCAGCAACAGTCGCTGGCTATCCACCGGCAGTCGCTGCACGCGCTGGAGAAAGCTCTGCTCTATCCAACCCGACAAAGGAGCGGCCACCGGCGGAGCGAACCCACCAGCTAGCGCAGCCACCGAGGTACTGCGAGGTAGCTCCAGGAGCGCCAAGGGATTGCCGCGCGTCTCGGAAATGAAGCGGTTACGGACATGTTCGTCTACCCGGCCGGGCACGACCGCGTCGAAGAGCGCCCTCGCGTCAGTGACACTGAGTCCCTCAACCGCCAGGCGCGGAAGGCCGTCGAACACCGCCACCCGATGCGGTTCGCGTACAGCGAACACCATGGCGATCGGTTCGGCCAGCAGGCGCCGCGCGACGAAGGCGAGTAGTTGTGCCGAAGTGCTGTCGAACCACTGGGCGTCGTCGAGGATGCATATCAGAGGCCGTTCGGTCGCCGCCTCTGACATGAGACTCAGGACGGCCAGCCCCACCAGGAACTTGTTCCCGACCTCGCCGGCAACGAGCCCAAAGGCGATGCCCAGGGCCTCGCGTTGCGGGCCAGGCAGCGCCGGCAAGTGGGCCAATAGTGGCGTACAGAACTGGTGAAGGCCGGCGTAAGGAAGCTCCATCTCCGACTCGACACCGGTGGAGCGGATAACCGTGCAATCACCGGCCTTGCTGGCGAGGTAGTCGAGGAGAGTCGACTTGCCCACCCCCGCTACGCCGTGCAGCAACAATGCGGCACCATCGTTGGCGCGTGTCGAGGAGAGGAGGTCGTCGAGCATCTCGCACTCGCGTTGACGGCCCAACAACTTTGGGTTGTGAGTACCGTGTTCGGAAGCGCTCATGACCATCTCCCGCGCTGCAGGTCGTCAGTACGAAGTCCACTTTGACCGCCCTACACTAGTCCTCTGCCGCTAGGTTCTACCTCCTCGCAAGTCAGTAGCAACCGCATGGCCGAAGCTCTCACTACCCCAGCATCATATAGGAGGCGCAGGTAACAATATTGACCGGTACCACTCGGTATGCGCAGTTTTGGCGTCTATGAAGCTCGTGTCTGTTGCTCTACGACTCTATCGAGCCAGGTGGGAGCTACTTTCGGGCCGCGAAGGGCCTTCGGAGCGCGATCGTGCGGTTCTCACCCAAGGGTCCGTACCGCCAAAGCCAGCGGCTAACTCGTCGAGCTCCACTGCCCAGTCCTCGGCCAGTGTCGTAGCCAGCAGCAAGACTCGGAACCGCATCGGGGTCACCGTTGCCGCCGGAGCCGGAGGCACGAGCCTAGCGATGTCACGGTTGTGGCGCGTAACAATGCACGACTCGCCCTGCTCGACTTCAGACAACGTCTGAGTAAGGTTCCGGCGCAACGCCACGACGGGAACCGTCTTCATGGATTGGTTGTGTCACGTGTCGGGCAGTTTCACAGACCCGGCACGCCGCCCTACCTCCCCCGCCGCATCCTCGGATCGATCAGGTCCCGCAAGCCGTCCCCAAGAAAGTTGAACCCGAACACGGCCAGCATGATGCAGCCGCCAGGAAATATCGTGAGGTGCGGGTACTGCTCGAGGTACGTCTTGCCCGAGTTGAGCATGGCGCCCCAGGACGGCTCTGGCGGTTGAATGCCGAGGCCGACGAAGCTGAGGCCCGCCTCCGCGAGCATGGCGTAGGCCACGGTCACGGTGAGTTGCACGGTTATGGGCGACAAGATGTTGGGCAGCAC
Organism: Trueperaceae bacterium; assembly: GCA_035703635.1. GTDB lineage: Bacteria > Deinococcota > Deinococci > Deinococcales > Trueperaceae > JAAYYF01. The sequence goes on from DASSXV010000075.1 coordinate 60,756, forward strand.
GTGCCGCAGCGCCACGCGCGTGCCGCGGTTGCCGATGGCGGTGGCGGCCTCCACGAACTGCTCCTCACGAACGGCCAGCGTTGCCGCGCGCGCAACCCGCGCGAACTGCGGCATGTAGATGACCCCTAACGCGATGACGATGTTCCGCAGGTCGGTGCCGAGGACGATGACGAGCGTCAGGGCGAGGAGGATGGCGGGGAACGCGAAGAACACGTCCATGACGCGCATGAGCACCGTGTCGGTGCGGCCGCCCGTCAGACCGGCGATGAGCCCTACGCTGACGCCGAGCAGGCCGGCGAGCAGCGCGGAGCCGATGCCAACGCCTAACGAGGCCCGCGCACCGTAGATCACGCGGCTGAGCATGTCGCGGCCAAGCTCGTCTGTACCGAACCAGTGCTGCCAACTCGGGCCCTGAAGGGTGGCGGAGAAGTTCATCTGGTTGGCGCCGTACGGGCTCACCCAGGCGGCGAACACCGCCACCGCCACCACGAGTAGCACGACGGCGGCGCCGACCACGGTCGTCGGGTCCGCCAGTGCCCTACCCACTACTCCGCGGCGGCGCCCACGAACGCGCTTCATCACTCGAACCTGATCTTGGGGTCGAGCCAGGCGTACGCCAGGTCGACGAGTAGGTTGATGAGCACGTAGAACGCGGCCACCACCACGACGATGGTCTGGATCACGGGGTAATCGCGCTCGTAGATCGCCTGCAGGGCGTAACGCCCCATGCCCGGCCAGGCGAACACGTCCTCGATGATCACGGTGCCCCCGATGAGGGCGCCGATCTGGATACCGACCACGGTAGTAACGGGCAGCAGCGCATTGCGCAGCGCGTGGCGCAGCAGCACCGCGGTCGGCCCGAGGCCCTTGCCGGTGGCGGTGCGCACGTAATCGAGGCGCAGAACGTCGAGCAGGGACGAGCGCACGTAACGCGCGATCACCGCCGCCATGCCCACCGCCAGCGTGAGTGCAGGCAGGGCCACATGGCGTAGGTGCTGAATGGGATCAAGAAGCAAAGACGCGTAGCCGGTAGCTGGCAACCAGCGCAGCTTGAGCGCGAACCACAAGATAAGGAGGAGCGCCAACCAGAAGTTGGGCACGGAGAGCCCGAGGATGGAGGCCACCCGGGCGAGGAAGTCGGTGCCGCGCCCGCGCCACAGGACGGCCAAGATGCCGAGCGGCACGCCCAAGAGCAGCGCCAACAAGGTGGCGGCGAACGTCAGCTCGAGCGTGGCGGGCAGCCGCTGCCCGATGGTCTCCAGCACGCTGCGCCCCGTCACCATCGAGACCCCGAAGTCGAGCGTCGCCACCTTCACGAGCCACTCCCCCAACTGCACCAGCACGGGCCGGTCGAGCCCGTGCTGGTCGCGGAACTGTTGAATCAGTTCGGGGGTGGCGTCGGTGCCGAGGCGCGCCATCATGGCGTCGCCCGGGATCAGCTTCATGATGAGGAACACGGCAACGGTGATGCCGAGCAGCACCGGGAGGGTGAGCAGCAGGCGGCGCAGGACGTAGCTCATGGGCTGCGCCGCCTGCCAGGCTTACTTCTCGACCCAGGTCGTGATGAGGGCCGACAGGTCGAGGGTCATGTGGTGGTAGAAGCCCTTGACGTAGGCCTGGTGGGCTTCCGACTGCTTCTGGTTCCAGATGAACACCTGTGGCGCTTCCTCGACGAGGATGCTCTGGAGTTCGTCGTAGATGGCCTTGCGTTCACCGCGGTCGGTGACGCGCAGCCCGTCGGCGAGGAGTTGGTCGACCACGGGGTTCACGTAACCCATGACGTTGCGGCCGCCGCCCTCGCGGAAGGCTTCGAAGAGGTAGTCGTGAGGGTCGATGTTGCCCCCGAAGCCCTGCAGCGTGGCGTCGTAGGTGCCGCCGGTGACGGCGCCCCAGTAGGTGGCCCAGTCGCCTTGTTGGTCGATGGTCACCTTGATGTTGAGTTCCGCGAGGCTCGCCTGGATGATCTGCGCCGCGCGCACCGCGAACTGCTGCGGCGACCACACGCGCAGCGTGAACGAGAAGCCGCCAGCGTAGCCGGATTCGGCCATGAGCTCCTTGGCGCGCTGCATGTTGCTGCCGCTGAACACGGGGGCCAGCGCCGCCCAGTGCCACTCGGCCAACGAGCCGCCCAAGAGCGGGAAGCCCTCATCGTCGAGGCTCACGCGGGCAAGCAGCTCGCGGTCGAGGGCGTAGGAGATCGCCTGGCGCACCTTGAGGTCGTCGAACGGCGCCTGCCGCACGTTCATGATGAAGGAGAACCACTGACCAGAGGAGCCGTCGCCTTCGGGGATGACCACGTTGGGGTCTTGCCTGAGGAGGCTGATGTAGTTGTCGGTCACGTGGGTGATGAGGTCGAGGTCGCCCGTGCGCACGGCGGTGTTGCGCGCCTGGTTGTCGGCAACCGTCGTGAACACGATGCTGTCTAGGTACGGCAGTCCGTCCACGAAGTAGTCGGGGTTCTTCTCGATGAGGATGCTGTTGTCCGCCTGCACCCCGCGCAAGATGAACGGTCCGGAGCCTGCGGCGTGCTGGCTGAGGTCGCCGAACTCCTCGACCCCCTCATGCGCCACGATGCTAGCCGCGGCCTGCGTCAGCTGCGTGAGCATGACGGCGTTCGGGCGCGCCAGCGTGAGCACCACGGTGTAGTCGTCAGGCGTGTCTATCGCGGAGATGTCGCTGTAGTTGGCGCGGCGTGAGGCGCCCGTTTCTGGGTTCAGGAGGCGCTCGAAGGAGTAGCGCACGTCGGCTGAGGTGAGCTCGCGCCCGTTCTGGAACTTGACGCCCTGCACGAGGTGGAACGTGTAGACGAGACCGTCGTCCGAGATCTCCCACGAGCTTGCCAACTCGGGGACGACGTTCAGGTCGGCATCGAGGTCAACGAGAGTGCTGTAAACGAGCTTGATGATCCAGTAGTCGGGCCCGTGAACGATGCCCTTGTGCGGGTCTAGGGTGCCGCCTGAATAGTTCCAGCCCACCTTCAGCTGGCCCCCCGGCACGGGCGTCGATTGCGCGCTTGCAACTGGCATGAGCTGCAGCGCTACGGCCAACAAGCCGGCCGCTAGCGTGTAGAGGTACTTCTGCTTGGTCCTAGGGGTTGCCATTCGTTGCTCCTTCGGGGGTACGTGCTGTTGCAACGCGGGCCGCAGTCGCGATGGCCTGCGGTCCCGGCCGTGCCAAGTGGATCAGGTGGGTGACTGCTCGGGGTCGAGGCTCGGCTTGGCCGCCTCGTACTCCGCCAGCACGCGGTTCGCGACGTCCTCCGGGAAACCCCAGGCTTTCAGCCCGGCAGGTACGTGTGCCCAGTAGAAGTCGGGCGGCCGCACGTGCTCGGACGGTGCCGAGAGGCGCAGCGTCCAGCAGTCGTAAGTCTTGCCGTCCTCGCCGTAGACCGTGAGGAAGTAGCGCTCGAAACCTTCGTAGTCCACGTCGAAGTCTTCCGCCGGGTGCGCGAACACCACTCCGTGAGCTTCGACCCCTAGCGCCTCTGGGCCGTTGTTGATGTGGCACCAGCCGCGGTCGGTCCTGCCTACTTGGCCGCGGAACTCGACCTTGCTGTTCGCCACGTAACCCTTGGTGACGGCCCGCCCGCGCGGAAGGTAGTGCTTCTGCTCGGCTTCATCGAGGTACGTGCAGTATCCGAAGTAGTGCATCATGGCTGGCGTCGCCCCCCATTCGCACGGTTCGCTCTTGTCGTGACTGGCATCGCTGGTACTCCCTTTCGTCTGGTGGCTGTCCGCGTGACAGGGCTCATGCCGGCTGTTCTGGCGGCACCAGGTGCTTCGCCGAACTGGCTATGACTCGCATGACGGCCTCCTTGGCCTTGACAACATCGCGCGCTTCGAGCGCCTCGAGGACCTGACCGTGCTCCTCTATCACGGCCAGCGAGAACGGCGTGGCGTGGATCTGGTTGGAGATGAGGTTCACGACGCTACGGATAAGGTGCGCCATCACGTCGTTGTGGGCCGCTTCGGCTATGCCGAGGTGGAACGCCAGGTCTGCGCGCTCGAGGGCCGCCATGTCACCAGCGGCGGCTGCGGCCTGCATGTCCTCGAACGCACTGCGGATGGCGGCCAGGTCGCCCTGGCTGCCGCGGCGGCAGGCCATCTCGATCACCGCGGTGTCCAGGTACTGCCTTGCCTCCAGCAGGTCACGCAGCTCTTGGGTGCTGGCCAGTGGCGCTACCGCGGCGTAGCGGCCCGCCACTCCGTCGAACGACTCGCTGACGAAAGTACCGCGCCCGGGTTGCATCTGGACGAGCCCAAGGGCGGTCAACGACTGCAGGGACTCCCTCACAGACGAGACGCCGACGCCAAGTTGCTTCGCCAGTTCTCTCTGCGAGGGGAGCTGGTCGCCGAGCCCGAGTTCGCCCCGCGCGATCAACTCGATGATGCGGTCCGCGATCGCCTGAGGTACGTTCGCGCGCTGAATGGGCTCCACGAGCTATCTCCTCTTGTGGCCTCGGCCTCCGGTTACGGCGGCGCTGGTTCTTAGACTGCTGTGCAGGATATCAGGTGTTCTGAACAGTTTGCAACCTGGACATCGAGGTGGGACTTTAGCCCCTCACGCTCACCCTCCCTGCCGGAGCAAGGTTGAGTGGTGCAGTCGCCCACATCAGGCATGCCAACCCCGGAGGCCGCCACATGAAGCACCCCAACCCGCAAACCATCCGGCAGTTCGTACTCGCCGCCGCGCTACTGACGGCCCTGGTCATCGGCCTCGCGCCAGCCCAAACGGGCGGCGGCGTGGTCGCAGACCTCACGCAATCAACCCACGTGACCTACGCCGGCGTCGACATCGAGGTCGAGGCCACTTGGGTCACGCCAGCCGCCGAAGCCAGCTTGCTAGCTAGCGCCGCGGGGGACTGGTCGGCGAGCACAGGCATCGTCATGCTCGTGCATGAGAGCACCACCGCCGCAGAGCTGCCGAGCGCCATGCTCGGGTCCGCCTCGGTCCTCGCGGTCGAAGGTCAAGGGGTACGCCCAGAAGTGATAGGCCTCGTCGAGACGCACGCCGCCAGCCGCGTGACGCTACTGCGCTTCCCCGTAACGCCTGACCAGACCGGCAAGATCGCCCTCAACTTGCCGGGCAAGGGCGTGCTCGTGTGGAACGTAGGAGACTGCCTCGGCACGAAGTAGAGTCCACGCAAAAGAACGCGGCCCCCTCTAGTAGAAGAGGGGGCCGCTTGCTGTCACCCCGTCGAAACGCGAACGGCGTAGCAGCCCACTCCAAGAACATCCACCGCCCAGTTAGGTGAATCGTTATACTCTGCGCATCTCGTCGGAGGTCAACCATGCGAGCTGCGTCACTAACAAGGCCCGGGACCCTGATCGAAACTTCCCTGCCCGAGCCCATGCAACCAGCGGCGGGCGAAGCCCTCGTACGCGTTCTGCGCGTCGGCGTCTGCGGAACCGACCTCCACGCGTTCAAGGGCGAGCAACCGATGATGCGGTACCCGGTAGTCCTTGGGCACGAACTTGCCGTTGAGGTTTTGGCACTTGGACCTCAACCCGGGAGCAGCCAGCTCGAGGTCGGCAGCCGCTGCACCGTCATGCCCTACGTCAACTGCGGCATCTGCATGGCCTGCGCCAGAGGGCTAACGAACGCCTGCGAGAACCTGCAAGTACTCGGCGTGCACGTCGATGGTGGCCTACGCGAACGGTTCGTGCTGCCCACTCGCCTGCTGATCGCCGCCGACGACCTAGACGACGACCAGTTGGCGCTCACCGAAATGCTCGCGATCGGCACGCACGCGGTGGCGCGCGCGCAACTGCGAGGCGACGAGCCGATCGCCGTCATCGGGTTGGGCCCGATCGGTCTGGGCATCATCGCGGCGGCAGCACAGGAGAGCACGCGCGTAGTTGGGGTCGACGTCTCACCTGATCGGCGCGAGTTCCTCGCGCGCACTGGCATGGCCATGGGCTACGCGGCTGGTCCCGACCTGGCAGACGAGCTGCGCGAGGCGTTGGGCGGCGAACTACCAACGGCGGTCTTCGACGCAACGGGCAATGTGGCATCGATGCAGAACGCACCCCTGCTAGCAGCAGCCGGTGGCAAGGTGATGCTCGTTGGTCACACGCCCGGGACGCTCACCTTCGAGAACCAAGTCATTCACCGCAAAGAGCTGAGCGTCTTGGCGAGCCGCAACGCGACCCACGCCGACTTCGTCCGCGTGCTTGCGCGCCTGCGGACCAGCTCCAACGACCCGCGCGAGTGGATTAACGTTCGCGCCGACATCCCCGGTGCCGTCGCCGAGTTCCATGACTGGGCAGCCGGGCGCGGGGGACTAGTCAAGGCCATGGTGCAAGTCGCGTGAAGTCGACGCCGCTCGGCGTTACGGGCCCGCTGGTCAGCGCCGTTGGCTTGGGCGGGTCCGCACTCGGTGGCGTGTTCGGGCATGTTGAGGAGAGCAGCGCCATCGCTACGGTGCAGGCGGCGCTCGAAGCTGGCATCACCCTCTTCGATACCGCTCCGGCCTACGGCGCAACCCGCTCGGAGACGCTACTCGGCCGGGCGCTGCAGGGCGCGCCGCGCTCCAGCTACGCCTTGTCGACCAAGGCCGGGAAGAACACGCTCCCGACCGGCGAAGACCTCTTCGACTACTCCGAAACCGCCATCCGCAGTTCGGTCGACGCCAGTCTGGAGAGGCTTGGCACGAACTATCTCGACGTAGTCCACCTGCACGACTTCGACTACGAGGGCGGGCGGCACGTCGAGCAGGCGCTGGCGGAAGGCTTCCCCACGCTGCTGGCCTTGAAACGTGAGGGTGTGATACGCGCTGTTGGGGCTGGCATCTACTTCATGCCGCTGTGGAAGCGGGTCCTCACGCAGGTCAGCCTCGACGTAGTACTCCTCCACAACCACCACACGCTGTGCGACGTGCGCGCGTACGAACTGCTGCCACTCTTGGAGGAGCGGGGCGTGGCGCCCATCAACGCCGCGCCGTTCGCTAGTGGACTACTAACCGGCGCGGAACCGGCCCCTTGGCACCCCGTCCCGGCCAGCGCCCGCGCCCTCTTGAAGCGCGCGGCGGCCTTGGCGGCCAGTCGCGGTAGTTCGCTTTCGCGGCTAGCGCTGCAGTTCTCGAGTTCGGAACCGCGGCTACCGCTAACGCTCTTCAGCTGCGCCGACCCGGCGACCTTACGCACCAACCTGGCGTGGCTCGAGGAGGACCCAGACCTTGAGCTCGTGGCCGACGTGCAGCGCATCCTCGAACCCATCATGAACATGCAGTGGCCGTACGGCAGCAGCCCGGCGCACGAGGACTTCTCGTGAAGAGCCAGGACGAGACGCTAGTTCCGGTCGACGTCATCGACTCACACCAGCACTTCTGGCGCTTCGACCCAACCGAGCACACCTGGATGACCGAAGCGCAAGGCGTTCTCAAGCGCGACTACCTGCCTGCAGACTTGGCTCCCGACCTTGCGCGTGCAGGCGTCAGCGGCACCGTGGCCGTGCAGGCCCGCCGCCTCCTCAAGGAGACGGAGTGGCTGCTCGAGTTGGCCGCGGGAGAACCGTTCATCCGCGGCGTCGTCGGGTGGTTCGACTTCGAGTCGCGGTCGCTGGAGGCGGACCTGGAACGCCTTGCCGAGAACCCGCTCCTAGTTGGCGCCCGCGAGCTCATCCACGACATGCCGGACGTCGACTACGCCACGTCCTCGTCGCACGTTAACGGCGTGAGGGCCGTCGGGCGCGCCGGCCTCGCCTACGATCTGCTCCTCAAGCCGCAACACCTGCAAGCCGCGCTGACTCTGGCGGACTTGTTACCGGAACAGCGCTTCGTGGTGGACCACCTCGCCAAACCGAGGGTTGCGACCGGCCAACACGAGCCGTGGGCGCGTGACCTGCGGGCGCTGGCCGAACGCGCGAACGTCAGTTGCAAGCTATCTGGGTTCGTGACCGAGGCAGACTGGAGCGACTCACGCCCGGCTCAGTTCACGCCGTACTTCGAGACGGTCCTAGGGGCGTTCGGGCCCGAACGCGTCATGTTCGGCTCCGACTGGCCCGTGTGCCTGTGCGCCGCCAGTTACGGCACGGTTAATGACATCGTTGCAGCCGCCATCACTTCGCTGAGCGCCTCTGAACAAGCAGGCGTGCTCGGCGCGAACGCCGCTCGCTTCTACCGCCTGCCTCCAGCAAGGTCAACCGGCACGCAGCCAGCCAAGAGGAGAACCTGATGATCACGCTCGCCGAGTACGCAACTAGACGCCAACGGCTCGTTGACACCCTTAGAACCCAGGTGCCAGATCCGGTGGCGGTCATCCAGGGCGCCCCCAAGCCGTCCGCGCACGTGCGCTTCCGGCAGTACAACGACCTGCACTACCTCTGCCCGGTTGACGCGCCTCACGCTTACCTCGTCATCGACGGCCGCGAAGGCGGGGTGTCGCACCTCTTCCTGCCGCACCAGCCCGAACACCGCCTGAAGGCGGAGGGAAAGCAACTCAGCGCAGGCGACCCTGAGCACGTGAAGCGCACGGTCGGCGTCGACGAGGTCCACGGCCTAGATGAGCTGACCGGGTTCCTCGAGCGGGCGCCGCACATCTTCACACCCATGCGGCGTGGAGAGGGGGCGGTGCAGTCGTGGGACACGCTAAGGCGCGGGTTCGAAGAACGCATTGCGGACCCATGGGACGGCCGGCTCGACAGGAACCGCACCTTCATCAAACTTCTGCGCGAACGCCTACCAGCGAGTAAGGTCAGCGACCTCGGGCCCACGCTGAACGACATGCGCCTCTTGAAGTCGGCCGCCGAGATCGAGCTATTGAGCCGAGCGGGGCGACTCAGCGCCCACGGGCTGCTCGCGGCCATGCGCGTTACGCGGCCTGGAGCAACCGAGTACCAGATCGAGGCGGCGTCACGCTACGTGTACCTAGACCACGGTGCGCTCGACGTGTCGTATCGCGCGATATCCGCAAGCGGCGACAACGCCTGGTACGGCCACTACAACGCCAACGATGCGCTGTTGAAAGGCGGCGATCTCGTCCTCTTCGACTGCGGACCCGACTACCACTACTACGCCTCGGACATCACGCGCATGTGGCCGGTGAACGGGCGCTACACCTCCACGCAGCGGCAGCTCTACGACTTCATGGTTCGCTATCACCTAGTGCTACTCGAGCTATTAGGCCCGGGCCTGACCGCCGAATGGGTGCAGGAGGAAGCCGCCAAGCGGATGCGCGTCGTGGTCGACAGCACGGCGTGGGAGAAGCCCATCTACGAACAGGCGGCACGCCGCGCGCTCGAGTTCCCGGTTCACCTCTCCCACCCAGTGGGCATGGCCGTGCACGACGTTGGCCACTACCGCGGCCACGTCCTTCAGCCAGGCATGGTCATCTCCGTCGATCCGCAGCTGATAATTCCGGAGGAGCGCAAGTACTTGCGCGTCGAAGACACCGTGGTGATCACGGGGAACGGCATAGAGAACCTGACGAGCGACGCACCGTACGACCTAGACGAGATGGAGGCGTACATGGCTGCCGCGGCGGGGTCAACGCCGTCACATGAGCGACTGTGGGAGCCCGGCAGCTAACCGGCGCGTTCAGTTGCTTAGCGCGCGGCAGCTCTCCCGCACGACGAACTCCGTCGTGACGATGCTCTCGATGGGCGCTGCGGCCGGGTCGGTTGGATCGTTCAGGAGCGCGAGCATCGTGTTCAGCGCCAGCCGGGCCATCTCCACCCTCGGTGTCCTGACGGTGGTGATGGCCGGCCGCATGAACGACGTCCACGCCGGATCGTCGAAAGCGACGATCGACATGCTGTCCGGCACGGCCACCCCCCGGTCCTTGAGGCATTGCAGCGCGGCGCCAGTCATGAGCTCGTTACAGACTAGGAGGGCGGTTGGCGGCTCGCGCATGGCAAGGAACGTCTCGACGGCACGGTAAGCGGGTTCGTAGCGGTACTGCCCGCGGCCAAGCAGCTCGCCGCTCGGTGTGATGCCAGCTGCCTCGAGGGCGTCGCGATAACCGGCCAAGCGACGCTGCGCCGAGGTAAGCGACTGGTTGCCTGCCACGATGCCAATGCGGCGGTGCCCGAGTGACAACAGGTAGTTGGTAGCGCGCTCCGCCGCCAGCCTGTCGTCGATGTTGATGCGCGGCGCCTTGAGTTCGTCATTAGCGCACTCGACGAGCACCAACTTCGCGCCGCCGTCGATGAGGCCTGCGACGAACGCCTCGTTCTCAGGGGCTGGCGAGAGGATTATCCCGTCGACGTTGCGTTCCTGTAGCGCCATTAGGTAGTCGCGCTCGACGGCGGGATCGTCGGCGGTCGTGCCGAGAATCACTTGATAACCGCGTTCCTGCGCAGCGGCCTCTATGCCGCGGATGAAGGTCGTCCAGTGGTAGCTGAGGATGTTGGAGACCACGACGCCTACGGCCTTCGTGCGGCCCGACCGGAGCGAGCGCGCCAACGCGTTCGGCCGGTAGTCAAGTTTCCGTGCGGCCTCGAGCACGGCCGCTTGGGTCTTGGAGCTGAACGAGCCGTAGTTGGAAAGCACGCGGCTGGCCATGCCTAGCGACACGCCAGCCTGCTCGGCCACCTCGCGCAGCGTCACGCGCTTGTTTCCCCTGACCGTGGCCTTGGTTCTCACAGACACCGACCCGACCCAGGCCGCCGCAGGGTAGAACGATTCACGCGCCCGTCATCCGCAGGCAACCTTTCGCTTCCTGAATCCTGCTCTCCTCGCCCTACTTCGCGAACGCCTTTAGCCTTGCGCACCACCGTGGAACCCCCTCTCCCACACCGTTCCTGAGTCTACGTGATTGACAGAACGCGAGCCAAGGTATAACGTTACACCCAGCAATCCACAGATAATGCCCCACGGAGGTAGAGCATGTCCCGAGTCCGGAACGTCATCAGGCTACTCGTAGCGTCCCTCGCGCTCTTGGTTGGAGCCGCGTGGGCACAGACGCTGAACGTCACGTTGGATCAGAACACGGCCAACATCGACCCAACCGCCAACTGGCTCTACGACCTCACGTCCAACCAGTTCGTACCGCTTGTCGAGTACGACTTCGCCACGGGCCAGTCGGTACCGGCTGGCGCAGAGTCCTGGACGGTGTCGGATGACGGACTCACCTACACCTTCCACATCCGGGAAGGTTGGAACTGGTCGGACGGCGCCCCCGTAACCGCGCAGGACTACGTGAACGGGTTCAGGCGCATCGCCGACCCGGCTACCGCGGCTCCGATGGCCTACCGCATCTACATCGTCAAAGGCGCGCGCGAAATCAACCAGGGTGAGGTAAGCGACCTCTCGACCCTCGGCGTCACCGCCGTGGACGACCACACCCTCCAGATCGACGTGATCGCGCCCGCATCCTGGTTCCTCTCCTCGCTCGCCACCGTCGGTCACGCTGTCCCGCAATGGACCATCGACGAGTTCGGCGCTGCCTGGACAGATCCTCAGAACGTCGTAGTGAACGGCCCTTACAAGCTCACGCGCCTCGATCATGAGGACATCGCCGTCCTAGAAGCGAACCCTAGCTACTTCGCAGCTGACCAGGTCCAGATCAAGACCGTCAACCTCCTGCGCGTCGCGCAAGAGTCCACGGCGTTGGCCCTCTACGAGAGCGGCGACCTCGACACCGTCGGCGTCCCATCCAATGACCTGGAGCGCATCAAGTCCGACCCGGTACTCGGCCAACAGTTCCACAGCGGACCCTCGACCACGCTCTACCGCTACGACTTCAACGTGCTGCGCGCACCGTTCGACAACGTCCTCGTAAGGCAAGCGTTCGCCGCCGCCACCGACAAGCAGGCCATCGTCGACTTCATCACCAAGGGCGGCGAGATCGTCGCGCCAACCCTCACCCCTCCCGGGTCTGTCGGCCACGTGCCTGCCTCGGCTGGCGTAGGCATCCCGTTCGATCCTGAGCGCGCCAAGGCCCTACTTGCCCAAGCTGGCTACCCGGGCGGCCAAGGCCTGCCGACCATCTCCCTCGCGTTCAACGCCGCCGAGACGAACAGCCGCATTGCGCAGGCCGTGCAGCAGATGTGGCAGAACACGCTGGGCGCCAAAGTCGAGTTGCAGTCCGTTGAAGGCGCCACCTACTCCCAACTCGCTAACGACGGCGCTTACAACGTGTGGCGCATGGGCTGGGGCATGGATTACCCGGACGCCAACAACATCCACGCCGAACTCTTCACCTCGGACGTCGGCTCCAAGGCCCTCGTGAGGAACGCCGAGTACGACCGCGTGGTGGCAGAGGCCGCCGTCGAGCAAGACCCAGCCAAGCGCACCGAGTTGTACACGGAAGCCGAGCGCATCCTGGTACAGGAGGAAGCCGGCACCATGCCCATCTACTGGGGCGCGGTGAACCTCCTCATCAGGCCAGGACTGCACCGCGACATGGTCGCGCCAGGCTACAACCGCGCCTTCGCCAAGTGGACCCTCGACTGATCAGCCGCTGACCTTCCGGCCGGGACGCAGGCAGTTCGCGATCCCTCGCGAACACCGCGTTCCCGGCCGGCAATCCTCCACAACTGCGCCGATAGTTGGCGCTAGTCCACGACTCCATGACAGCGGCCCCGTGCCGACTGGTGCGCATCGAGGGTATCTAAGGGCATGGCAGTTCTCGCTATCAGGCGCATCCTCTCCCTCGTACCGGTGCTCTTCGTTATCTCGGTAGTCACGTTCCTGCTCATGCACTCGGTGCCAGGAAGCCCGTTCGCGACGGAAGACAAGCCTCTGCCGCCACAGGTGAAGGCGAACCTCGAAGCGTACTACGGGCTCAATAAACCCCTGATCACGCAGTACTTCAGCTACATGGGCAACGCCCTGCGCGGCGATCTAGGACCCTCATATCTTCAGCGCAACCGCAGCGTGAACCAGATCATCCGCCAGCATCTACCACCCTCCGCCACGCTCGGCGTTCTGGCGCTGGCGGTGGCGCTTGTCATCGGCGTGCCCATCGGCGTGCTCTCAGCCGTAAGACAGAACACCCTCACCGATTACGTCGGCATGTTCATCGCCATCGCGGGCGTCTCGGTGCCAGCCATGACGCTGGGGCCACTCCTCATCTGGGGGTTCGCGCTCGAGCTCGGGTGGTTGCCCGTCGCGCGCTGGGGCACCTGGCAGCAAGCCATACTCCCTGCGATCACGCTCGGGCTCGGCAGCGCCGCCGTTCTCGCGCGCCTCACGCGCGCCAGCATGCTACAGACCATCCACGAGGACTTCATCAGGACGGCAAGGTCGAAGGGCCTTACTGAGCAGCGCATCGTCACAAAGCACGCGCTTCGCAACGCGCTCATCCCCGTGATAACGGTGATCGGACCGCTGTTCGCCGCGCTGGTGACGGGCTCGATGGTGGTGGAGCAGATCTTCGCGATACCCGGGCTTGGGCGCTATTTCGTCGACTCGGTCTCGTCACGCGACTACCCGGTCATCATGGGAACCACCCTCTTGTACGCCGTGGTCCTCGTGATCTCCAACCTCGTCGTCGACCTCTCGTACCACCTCATCGACCCGCGAATGCGCCTGGAGAACTCGGCGTGATGGCCGGCACCGCCAAGACCAAGCGCGCCGGCATCGAAACGCCAGCGCGGCGCGCGTTCCGCCAACTCCGCAAGAACGGCCCAGCGACCGTCAGTGCGGGCGTCCTGCTCGTCCTCGTGTTCGTGGCGCTCTTCGCCCCGCAGATCGCGCCGCACCACTACGCAACGGGCGACTTCTCCGCCAACTTCGCGGCGCCAAGCTCGCGGTTCCCGCTCGGCGCCGACTTCCTCGGCCGCGACATGTTGTCGAGGCTCATCTACGGCACGCGCATCTCGTTGTCCGTCGCCTTCCTCGGTGCGTTCTTCGCCTTTTTCGTCGGGCTCATTTACGGCGTCATCGCAGGCTATTTCGGCGGTCGCTTGGACGAGATCATGATGCGCATCGTAGATATCCTCTACGCCTTCCCCGGCCTGCTCTTCATCATCCTGCTGATGGTGGCGTTCAAGACGGGGTTCGGGGGAGTGGCCACCACCAACCCCGTGATCAAAGCGGTGGGCGCGCTCGACGCCAAGCTTGGGGGCGTCTTCCTCATCATCGTCGGCATCAGCCTCACGTCTTGGGTCGGGATGGCGCGCCTCACGCGCGGCATGACGCTCGCCCTGCGCCACGCCGAGTTCATGACGGCGGCCAAAGCGCTAGGGGCGTCCGACAGGCGCGTAATCTTCAAGCACCTGGTGCCCGCCATCGCTGGCCCACTGGTCGTGCAGGTGACGCTGTCCATTCCCGGCTTCATCGGCACGGAGGCGTTCTTGAGCTTCATCGGCATCGGCGCCACTCCGCCAACGCCATCGTGGGGAACCATGATCGCGGAAGGCTTCTCAGCCATGCGCAGCCACCCTCACCTAGCCATCTACCCTGGGCTTGCCCTTGCGATCGTAATGTTGGCCTTCAATTTCTTGGGCGACGGGCTCCGCGACGCCCTCGATCCCCACTCACGCTGACCCACAGAAAGCGAGAAGATCATGAGCCCAAACCTTCCTCACGACACCGACTTCGAGCTAATGCGGAAACTCGTCGATATCCCCGGGCTATCGGGGTTCGAGGAGCAGGCGCAGGCACTCGTCCACGCCGAACTCGCGGCCCACGCGGACGAGATCTGGCGCGACCGGATGGGCAACGTTATCGCCGTGAAGCGCGCTAAGGCCAAGCCCGGCGTCCCGACTCGGCGCCTCATGTATGCCGCTCACATAGACGAGATCGGCATGATGGTCAATCACATCGACGAGAACGGCTTCATCCGCTTCCAGACCGTCGGCGGCCTCGACCCGCGCACGCTACCTAGCGAGCGCGTCATCGTGCACGGCACGAAAGACGGCAACCGCCAACTGAAGGGTGTCATCGCCCCGCAGGCAGGCTGGCTTGGTGCGCCGGGTGACAGGGAGCGCGTCTTCAAGGTCCCGGAGCTGTACATCGACTTGGGCCTCACCGCGTCCGAAGCGCACGCCCAAGTGCACCGCGGGGACGTGATAACCCTTGCCGCCCCGTTCGACCGGCTCAATGAGGACGTCGTGGTAGGCCGCAACTTCGACGACCGCATCGGCGTCTACTGCCTCATCAAGGCGTTCAGGGAGATCGAGAACCCAACCGTTGATGTTTACGCCGTCAGCACCGTGCAGGAGGAGGTTGGGGTACGGGGAGTGCCAACGGCCGCACACGCCATCGAACCGGACATCGCGCTTGCCATAGACGGCAGCCTTCCATCCGATACCCCCTACGCCAGGCCGGAAGAACGGCAGTGTCAGCTGGGGGACGGCACCGGCATCTACCTGATCGACAACCGCACCATCGGCACTCCCGCGCTAGTGTCAGCGCTCATGGCAACGTGCGACAAGCACGGCATCGCCTATCAGCGCAACATCGGGGGCGCAACCGACGCGTCGGAGATCCAGCGCCGCAACCTGGGGGCGTGGGCGACGACCATCGGCGCGCCAACGCGCTACATGCACTCGACCGTCCAACTCTGTCACCTCGCCGATGTCGAGGCGACCGTCAAGCTCCTCGCCCGCTTCCCTCAGCACGCCGCCGACATCCTGCCGGCTGATTGGAGATAGTTCGTGAAGATCACGGGTATCGACCTCTTCCCCGTCCGCCTTCACCCAGTGAAGACTGGCTACCGCGCCGAGGACGAGCTCTCCACCATCGCGCGCGTCGACACCATCCTCATCCGCATAAACACGGACACCGAGCTCTACGGCCTCGGCGAGGCGGCCACCATCCGGTCGTACTTCAACCAGACGGGCAGCACCATGCTCGAGTGGCTGCGCGACTCGGCCTCGGTTCTCGTCGGCGCGAACCCGTTGAACTTCGCGGACGTGCATAGACGCATCCACCCAGTTAGCGGCGAGAAACCACCCGGCACCCAGCCTGCTAGGGCCGCCATCGACATGGCGCTTCACGACCTCGCTGGCCGCGCCTACGGCGTGCCGGTTTACGACCTGCTCGGCGGCGCCTACCGCACCGAGTTCGAAATGCTAACCAACCTGTACGACGAGACAGCCGAGGAGAAGGTCGCTTCTGCGCTCGAGTTCATCTCGAAGGGCTTCAAGGGCCTGAAGATCAAGGTCGGCGACAGCTTCATCATGGGCGGTTACAGCATGGCTAACGTGCAGCACGAGCTCGGCATGCTGCAGGCCGTGCTTGAGGCCGTACCTAGCGACGTCTACATCGACGCCGACTCGAACCAGTCGTGGCAGACAGCCAAGTTCGCCGTGCGGGCAGTAGAGCTCCTCACGCAGGACCGCTTCTACCCCAACCTCTCGATCGAGCAACCGCTTCACCACCTCGATTTCGCTGGCCACGGCTACGTGCGCAACGCACTCAAGGTGCCGCTGATCCTGGACGAGACGATCGTCTCGCCAGAAGCGATGCTGCAGGCCGTGAAGCACGACGCTTGCGACCGCATCGTCCTCAAGATGAACCGCGTTGGCGGCTACCTTAACGCCAAGCGGATCGCGGCGATCTGTGAGGCGGAGGGCATCGGAATCAGTCTCGACACTATGCCTTTCACGAAGCTCGGCGACACGGCCCACTGCCACTTGGCGGCATCGCTGCGCGACCCGTACCCCGTCGATGCGGAGGGCCACCTGTGGTTCGCAGATACGCCCATCATCGGCGGGCTCGAAGTGACAGGCGGCAGCGCCAAGATCAGTGACGCCCCTGGTCTAGGAGTCGAGCTCGACTTCGCGAAGCTGGAGGCGATGGCCGTCTGAGGCAACCAAACGTCCTATGGATCATCGCTGACCAGCTGCGCTTTCACGCGCTGGGCTTCGCCGGTGACCCTAACGCCAGAACCCCAGCCATCGACGCGTTGGCTAGCAGCGGCGTAAGTTGCACCAACGCCACAACCCCCTCGCCGGTATGCACACCGGCGAGGGCGGCGTTGATGGCCGCGCAGCCGGGCAACGTGACTGGCGTCGAGCGTCACGGCGACTTCCTCGACCCGAGTACCCAGACGGTGGCGCACGCTTTCGCTGCCGGCGGCTACCGCACCTCGTACGTCGGCAAGTGGCACCTGGCGCCGGAGTCGGGGGCTCACATGGTGAGCGCAGAGGGTTGGGTTGGCCAGGACTTCTGGGTGCATCCGCGCCTCCGCGGCGGCTTCCAGGACTGGTTCGGCTTCAACCTGTCGAACAACTACTACCGCACGTACATCGCTTCTGGGGAGAAGGTTGAGCCGCTCGCCCTAGGTGGTTACCAGACGGACGCGCTTACGGACCTGAGCATCGATTACCTCAGCGAGCGCGCGGCCAAGCACCCAACCGAGCCCTGGTTTCATGTCCTCAGCTACGAGAGCCCTCACCCCGGCGCTGGTCAGGCGGGGGGCGGCGCCGGCGGTTATCCCGTGCCTGAACCGTACGCCTCGATGTTCCAACCGGAAGCGCTCAGGCTGAGGGCGAACGTGCCACCCGATCACGTCACAGCGGCGCGGGAGCAGCTTGCGGGCTACTACAGGTTGATCGCCAACCTCGACTTCAACGTCGGGCGGCTACTCGAGGCGCTAGACTCGCTCGGCCAAACTGACGACACGCTCGTCGTCTTCACGTCTGATCACGGGGAGATGGGCGGCAGCCACGGGCTACGCAACAAGCAAGTTCCCTTCGATGAGTCACTCCGAGTTCCCCTGCTGTTCCGTTTGCCTGGGCGCACGCCGCTTGGGGCCTCGCTAGCTAGCCCACTCTCGCTGATCGATATCGCGCCAACCAGCCTCGGACTGGTGGGCCTTGGTCGCATGGTGGGCGTGAAGGGTATAGACCACTCTGAGTGGGTGACCGGTAGCGCGGCCGCCGCCGAGCCGCCGCGGGGCGCCGTCCTGGTGCAGTGGAACGACACTCGCTTCGGCTTCGGTGATCACCCTTACAGGGCCGTGCGCACGCCGCGCTACTCGTTCGTTGTTGGGGAGCATGACGAGTTCTGCTTGCTCTTCGACCGCGATCAGGACCCGTTCGAGCTCGACAACCTGTATGGACACTTGGGGCACGCCGCGGTGCAGCAAGAGTTGTCACGGCGATTGATCACCCTGCTCGCGGAGGCGGGCGAGGAGCCACCTCACTACGTGGTCAGCAGGCTAGGCCACTCGACTTGACCCACTCGCCGATGTGGCTTCTCGCAAATTGCAACTTGCATTACATTTGATAGGCTCGCCCGATGAGACGTTTTCGCCTTCGCCTTCTTACGTTGACCGCCGCCGGACTACTCGTCGTCTCCGCGTGCACGCCACCCAAGCCTGCGCCTCTCGCGACCTACCTCGACCCGGCGGGGCCGGTCGAGGCGCGAGTCGGCACTTCCGTGACGTTCGAGGCTCAGAACTTCCCTGGCGCCGTCGAATGGGCCGTGGACGGCGTAGTGGGCGGGGCACCGGGCATTGGCAGCATCGCGGACGGCCTCTTCGTTGCGCCGTCACGCGTGCCCGCGATGGGTGCGGTGGTCGTCAGCGCTACGAGCGAGTCGAACCCAAGCGAAACGGCGACTGCCTCGGTGACCATTACGGCGCCGGGGACCGTTTACATTCTCGACGAGACCATTTACGTACTCGGGGCGCTCGACACCGTAGAGGGGGACGTTGCAGCCGACCGCACCTTCACTCTTGCCGGCCCAGCGAACTCCCCCATTGCCATGGCTGGGGCTCCGGCTCTTGACTTGGCGTTCATCGCCGCGGCCTGGGACTCATCTCGCATTGTGCGCGTGAACAGCCTCTCCACGGCAACCGGCGAGGTCACGGGAACGGAGTTCTCCACCCTTGGCTACACCAACCCGACGGGCCTGGCTTACGACCAGGAGCGCGACATCCTCTACGCGCTGTTTGAAGGCGCGCTAGTCGCCTACCACGGGGCCTCGACAGCTGGCGTGGGCGCGGTACCTGACCGGGTGGTCGCGGGACCGAGCCTCACCGATTGGTTCGTCAATGACAGTCGACTAGCTCTGGACGTGGCGAACGACCGCCTCTTCCTCGCGGTGTCCGAATGGGTGACGCTTGGTGTCTATGACGACGCCTCGGCGCTAGATGGAGAAGTCACCCCAGACCGCACGATGACCCTGGACGCCCCAGCCAATTTCTTCTGGGGCCTGGATTACGACGCGTCGCGCGACGAGCTCTACGTTGGGGATCAGAAGCTAGGCGTTGGCGTCTACGTGGTCGCCAACGCTTCGGCCGCCACTGGTCTGGTAGAACCTTCGAGGAGCCTCGGTGGCCCGACGTATCCCCTCCAAGGTGCCTCTCAGGTCATCTACGACGTCACCAACGACAGACTGGTGGTCATCGATGCGTATGGCGACGACGTGAAGGTATACGACGACGCCTCGACGCTGAATGGTGACGTGGCGCCGACACGCGTGATCGGCGGTCCGCTACTTCCGATCGTGTACCCGTTCGGCGGCTTCATCGATCCTGCCCAGTAACAGGGCGTGATTTGGTGGAGCACCAAGGAGCGGCCTGGGAGTCCACTTGTGACCCGCCCAAAACAGAACGGGGCCCCACCTTGATCGGTGGGGCCCCATTACTTTGAAGGTAATCCGCGGTGCGCGCCTAGCCTAGGCCGTGCGCTCGCCGCGCTGAAAAGCTAGAAGTTAGTAGCGGCCCGCAGCCTTCGTGACGGTGACGTTCGCCGCCTGGAGGCCCTTCTGGCCCTGCTCGACGCGGAACTCGACCTCGTCGCCCTCGTTAAGGTTACGGAAGCCCTCACCCTGGATGGCGGAGAAGTGAACGAAGACGTCCTTGCCGCCGTCGTCCTGCTCGATGAAGCCGAAGCCCTTTTCGCCGTTGAACCACTTGACTTTGCCTGTTGCCATGATGTCTTGCCTGACTGCTAAAACTGGTTTAGCGCTTGAATTTCCGAGCCTCGCGGCCCGAGTTACGAGAAAACCTTACAGCTTTCTGGGAACGACC
This sequence comes from Trueperaceae bacterium, assembly GCA_035703635.1. Lineage (GTDB taxonomy): Bacteria > Deinococcota > Deinococci > Deinococcales > Trueperaceae > JAAYYF01. The sequence goes on from DASSXV010000075.1 coordinate 80,627, forward strand.
CAGGTTACGACATTTCTCCGGAGAATGCACGTTCTGGCCTACATGGAACCTTAATGGTTGCCTCCGGCCCCTTCCAGGCGCGCTGCGACGACCATGGCGTGCGACCACAGCAGTGGCTTGGCAGACGGCCCCCAGCAACTAGTCCAGTGTTCTAGGAAGAACGGGTGGGCGTCGGCGCCAGGGACTTGTTCTGGCAGCCCGCCGTCAGGGTCGCGTTGCGCCTCCACCCACTCGAGTAGCGCATCTGCTTCCGCTGGGCGTCCGGCACGCCGCCGGTGCCAAGCTAACCAGGCGGTGAGCAACACCCACTCACCGCCGCCGTAGTAGGTGTCTGCGGCGTAGCGGCGCAGGCCTCCGCCAAGAAGCTCATGCTCTATGCGCGTCACCGTGGCCGTCATGCGCGAGTCGGACACCGGCACGATGTCGAAGGGCGTTGCAAGCCAGAGGAGCGCTGAGTCCACCGCTGGGTTGCGCACATGCTTCACGAACGTCCCGTCAACTGTGCACTCTTGGAAGAGGAAGTCGCGGGCGGCCTGCGCCACCGCGCCGGCGGTGGCGGCCACCGCCGGAACCACCAGCGCGATGTCTCGCAAGCCGGCCGCCACGGACGCCAGCGTGGCCGTGTGCAGTTGGCTGCGGTGCTCCTCCCACGAGTCGTAACAGGGTTCGTTCCAGAAGGCCGCCAGGTAGCGCACGACGACCTCAACGGTCGCCGCCACCTCATCCGCCAGGTCGTCAGTGCCCGTGGCGCGCGCGTGGGCGGCTAAGCTCCACAGCCACTGCCCGTAGCCGTCTATTTGAAAATTCGGCCAACCGTCACGCACCCACTCGCCGCTGACGGCGAAGCGCGCCGGGAGGAACTCGAACTCACTGATGGGCTCACCCGCGGCGCGCGCCCCGATCAACCGGTCAACGTGGCCGCTCAGGGGGAGGATGCAGCTGGCGACCCAGCCGTGGAAACGCGCAGCGCTTTCGTGCTCCCCTGCCAGGTCGAGGGCGTGAGCTATGAACGCCCCATCACGCAGCCACGACTGCCCGTACTGCGAGAAGCCAGCTCCCGCCGAGAAGGCCCCGCTTCTGTCCTGCGCGTTCACCAGGCGCCGTATGTCTGCTTTGACGTCCGTCACGTCACCCCTTTACTCCAGACCCAGCCACGCCCTCGATCACCCAGCGCTGCGCGACTAGGAAGACGAGGATGGTTGGGATGGTGGCCAGCACCGTCCCGGCCATGACCACGTTCCACTGTGTCTGCCCTGGGTAGAGTCCCTGAAGCGCCGAGAGCGCAACCGGCAGGGTCATCAGGTTGCGGTCGTTGATGATGAGTAGCGGCCACAGGAAGTTGTTCCACGACCCCATGAAAGACAGCACCGTCAACGTCGCGACTGCCGGACCAGTCATGGGTAGGACGACGCGCAGGAAGGTTGCGAAGGTGCCCGCCCCGTCGATGGTGGCGGCCTCCTCCAACTCGCGCGGAATGGACAGGAAGAACTGACGCATGAAGAAGGTGCCGAAGGCGCTGAACATTCCGGGAACGATGAGGCCAGCGTATGAGTTCGCCCAGCCCATCTTCGTGACCAGGATGAAGAGCGGCGTGATGATCACGGCGAACGGCACCATGAGGGTGGCTAGGTAGACGGCGAAGAGCGCGTCCCGGCCCCTGAAGTTGAAGCGCGCGAACGCGTAGCCGGCCATCGAGCACACCACCAGCTGGCCTAGGGTCGTCGTCGCGGCGACCAGCAAGGAGTTGCCGAACACACGCAAGAACGGGAAGCGCGTGAGCACCCTGGTGTAGGCCGCCACCGTCGGTTCGCTTGGCACGAGTTGAGGCGGCAGGCTGAGGAGGGCGCCGCTGGGCTTGAGCGACGTTGCGATGGCCCACACGAACGGCGTGACCATAGCTAGGCCGCCAGCGAGCGCGATCACCGTGAGCACGCCGATGCGCCAGGGGAACTTGCGCCGCTTCATGCCCGAGCCTTGTTGAGGCGGTAGAAGAAGTACGTGACGGCGAAGATCATGACGAACAGCACCCACGACCACGCGGACGCGTACCCCATCTTGCTGTACGAGAAGGCGTGCGCCACGATGCGCTCGACCATGGTCATCGTCGCGCCGGCTGGCCCGCCCTCAGTCATGACGTAGACCTGATCGAACACCTGGAACGAACCGATGAGGCTGATGCTGAGGCAAAAGATCAGCGACGGCGTGAGGAGCGGCAGCGTTATGGCCCACAGGCTCTGCGGACGGTTGGCGCCGTCGATGCTCGCCGCCTCGTAGTACTCGCGCGGTATGCCCTGGAGTCCAGCTAACAGGATGACCATGATGAAGCCGGTGTCCTTCCAGACGCTCGTGAGGATGATGGCTGGCATCGCCCAGTTGGGGTCGAAGAGCCACGCTGGTCCCGTCAACCCAAGCAAGTCGAGCCCGTTGTTGATGAGCCCGTACACCGGGTTGAAGAGCCACTTCCACACGAGCGCGACGGCTACCCACGACGTGACGACCGGCACGAAGTACATGACGCGGAAACCCTGTTTGAATGGGATCTTGCTGTTGAGCAGCACGGCGATTAGCAGCCCGATGGTTATGACGAGCGGCACGTAGCCGACGAGGAACTTCAACGTGTTCTTGAGCGTGTGCCAGAACTCCTTGTCGCTCATCAACTGTTGGTAGTTCCCGCCTCCCACGAACTTGGGCGGCGTCAGCAGGTCCCAGTTCGTGAACGACAGGCCGAGAGAGGCAAGCATCGGCCCGATCGTGAAGATCAGCAGACCGATCACGCTCGGGCCAAGGAAGAGCGCCAGCACCCCGAAGCGTCGCCAGCCCCGCTCGTACACGCCCTACCCGGCTACCTGCGGCCGGAACTCTGCGACCGCGCGCAACAGGAGGTCGAGGCGCGCGCTTCCTGCCCTCACGAAGACCGGGATGACCTCGAGGGGCGCGGCGGCGTTGAAGATGCGCCCGCCCTCGAGCTCGCTGCCTGACCACAAGTCAACCCAGCCTCCGGGTGGGAGGCGCACCTCGCGTGTTCCGCAGCCCTTCTCCGTGATGGGCGCAACCAGGAGGTCGCGGCCCAACAAGTAGGCGTACTCGTCCGCGGCCAGGAACTCGTGGGCTTCTGGGAACTCCAGCGCCGGGTAGCGCATAAGTGGAACGCCGAGCTCTGCGGCGGCTACGGCCTCGGCGTGAAGGTAGTCGACGAGGCGCATGCGCAGCTGCGCGTATGCGCGATAAACGCTCAAAGCGCGCTCGTCGCCGTGCCGTGCGGCGATGTTCCACGGCGTGCGGTCACGGTTGTCGGCTGCGCCGTGACCCTCGGAGTGGTACTGCATGATGGGGCTGAAGGTGGCCATCGCCGTCGAACGCACGTACAGCTCGACGGGAGGGATCTCACCGCTGAAGCCCGCCAGGTCCCACGACCACAGCGACACCCCGCTGACGCCAGCAGACAACCCGGCCTTGACAGATGCGCGGTACGCGCTCCAGGTACTGTCCTCGTCGCCTGCCCAGTGGATCGGGTGGCGTTGCACCCCCGTGTAACTAGCCCGGGAGAACGTAACGCCGTCTCCGCCGGATGCCAGCTGCACGAACTCGTGATAGGCGCCGACGTAGTCGTTGGCGTAGGTGTTGAAGAGCTCCAGGCCGCGCCGTCCGTCGAATGAACGCAGGTCGCGGCCCCACAGGTGCTCGCCTCCGTCCGTCTTCATGCCGTCTATCCCGAGCTCGTCGAACAGGTAGCGGCGCTTGGCAAACCACCACTCGCGCGTCTCAGGGTTGCTGAAGTCCGCGATGAGCGCGTCAGTGAACCACCAGCCCTTGTTGCGATACGGGCTGCCGTCTGCCTGCATGATGCCGAGGCCGCGGTCGATCATGTGGGCGCCGTCGGCGTCATGTTGAGCGTGAGGCTCCGTGACGAGCTTGTGAACTGGGATCTGCCACAGGACCACGCGTACGCCGTTGGCGTGGCAGTGGTCGATGAAGGCCTGCGGGTCCGGCCAGCGGCCTGTGAAGCGGAAGTCGGACAGCGTGAGCGCCTCGCCGCCTGGCTTGGGGTCGTACTCAGCGTCGTTGAAGATGTAGAAGGTGGCTTCGTCGCTCCACGCCTCGATGACGACCACGCTGGCAGGCACCCCCTCCGCCAGGGTCCGGTCGACCTCCTGCGTTACCCGCTCCTGCGAGTTCCAGGAGTTGGAGGACATCCACGGCCCGAACGCCCAGGCGGGCGGTACAGCTGCGGTGCCGGTGAGGCGCGTGAAGGCCGCTGTAACGCCGTACGGTTCGTCTGCAACGAAGATGACGAGCTCGAGCAGCGACCGCGGCGCACCGTCAGGCCCTAGCGTCATGCGGTCGAGAGCGACCTTGGCTTCGGAGGTGCGGAGGTCGAAGTCGCTCGGCTCAGCGGCGTCGAGCCACAGACCGTACCCGCGTTCGGATACGAGAAACGGCACGGGGATGTAAGTGCGTTTGCCTTGCTCCTTGTACTCCTCGTACACGCGGACGTCCCAGCGCTCACCGTTGCGGTCCGCGTTGACGAAGCGCTCACCTAGGCCGTAAAGCGCCTCGCCTTCTTGCGTCTGGAACGAGAACTCCACGCTGGTGGGCTGGTCGTTGCCGCGCTCGAGCCAGCGAGTGGCGAGGCTGCCCTGAAAGACGGGTTCGCTCGCGCCCTCGAGCGTGGCCGTTACGGCAAGCGAGCGCTTGTCGAGCACGAGCCGCATGCCTTGGGAGCTGACGGTGAACGCAGCGCCCGTGTCCTCGACCCCTGGGCCGTCGCCGGACTGCGGTGGACTCGACGTGGTCGCGCGCGCCAGGCTCAGCCTGCAGGCGCCCCGTGTGGGAAAGGTCAGCGTTAGATATGCCGGTGCGTGCGTGGTGTTCAGGGTGAACTCCACGCCACCTTGCCGTGCCGAATAACTTGAGATACCCGTGACCTCGCGCCAAACGCCGAGGTCGTAAGAGAACGGGCCTGCCTGGGTGTTGGCCCCGACGCCCGCTGCGGGTTGGGCGAACAGCGTGTAGCGCACCGTTCCGGCGGCGGCGGCGCCGAGGTCGACACTCCACGTGTCGCCCACGCCGCGCCTGGCGTCCACGCGCTTGGTGACTGCGGGTGCGCCGGGGGTCGCGTGCGTCACTTCTGCCCAGGCCGCAGCCGCTCCGTGCGGCACTCTGAAGTTGACCTGGACGGCGTCGTCTGGCCTCGGGTAGCGCGGGAAGCGCTCGCTAGGGGTGCTCTTGTATGGGTCGTCGATGCCCGAGGGGTCGTGCACGATCATACGAACTCGGCCTCCGTGACAGTCGCCTGGTGGTGCGTTTGGGTCGGCGTTGAGATGCTTCTGGACATCGGTCCGGCGCCGCAGCTCGTGGCCGCGGCGCCGGTTTCGTGGCGCTACTTCCTGACGAGCTCCTCGACGCGCTTCTGGGCGTCGATGAGGGCCTGCTCGACGGTCTTGGTGCCGAGGCGCGCGGCCTCTAGCTCTTGGTTGATGACGTCGGAGAGGAGCGGCTGGTTCTCGATGACGGGCGGGTTGACGGCGAACTCGAGGGACTCGAAGACGGCCTTGCGGTTCGCGGGGATCGGCTTCGCGAGGTAAGCGGCGAGGGTGTCGGCCTGCTCGAGCGAGAGGGCGGAGAGTTCCCAGTTCGTCTCGATGCGCGCCTGAACGACGGCCGGGTTGGAGGCCAAGAACTCAACCCACTTGTATGCCGCCTCCGGCTGCTTGCTCGTGCGGGAGACCACGGCCGCGTTGGAGAAGAAGTGGGTCGCCTTGTTGGCGCCGCCTGGCTCGACAGCGACGTCCCAGTTGAAGGTGGCGTCGTTGCTGAACTGGTCGAACATCCACACGCCCGTGACGATCATGCCGAGTTGCTGGTTGAGGAACATGTCGGTGTCGCCGACGCCGCTCATCTCGGCGTCGGTTGGCATGACGTGGTCAACCGTTACCTTGTCGACGAGGTAGTGCGCCGCTGCGAGGTTCTCAGGCGTGTTGATCTGCACGGTCGGGGTGACGGTCAGGCCGCCGCCTGCTTGCGCGGCCACCTTGTAGAACTCCCAGAACTGCACGGGCTGCGAGATGCCCCAGACGCGTTTGGCTGGGTTGGTGATGGCCTTGGCGGCGGCGATCACGTCGTCCCACGTCCAGGCGTCCGTTGGGTAGCCAACGCCCGCGGCGTCGAAGAGGTCCTTGTTGTAGTAGAGCAACACCGTGGAGAACGTGATCGGCAAACCGAGCTGCTGGCCGTTGTAGCTGAAGGCGTTCAGTGCGGCCGGGTAGAAGGTGCTGTCTGTGACGTTCGAGCTGGTGTCCAGGTAGTCACCGAGGTCGAGTAGCGTGTCGCGCGACGCGAAGGTCACGAAGTTCTCATAGTTGAGCTCGAACACGTCGGCTGCGGTGCCGGCGGCGAAGTCCGTCTGCAGCTTCGTGAAGTACGAGCCGAAGTCGGCGGTCGTGTAGTTGACCTTGATACCGGGGTTCTCGCTCTCGAATACCTTGATCAGCGCCTCGAGGGTGTCGATCTTGTCCGAGCCCGCCGTGAACGAGAAGTAGTTGATGGTCTGGGCGAACGCTGCGCTACCGAGCGCCAGCGCCAGCGTGACCGTGGCCATTAGTCTTGCAGTCTTGCGCATGCCTGCCTCCTATGCCTTCGCCAGCCTCATGGCCGGAAGGTACTCGCCTTGTGCTGAGCGCGTCATCGCGCGCTACCCATGTGTAGCCGTGTCACTTGGAGCGGCACGGTGGCTACCTGTAAGAAACGCGCGGCCGCCAGTCCGGCGGCGCCGCGGGCCCACGCGTCGTCACCCCAGGTGTCGACCTGGAGTTCGAGGTCTTCTGCTAGGCCGCCGAAGGCATGCTCAGCGAGGGCGGGCCGCACGAATGGCAGGAAATATGGCGCGTTCCTCAGCCCCTCGCCGCCGAGGATCACTAGCGTCGGCGCGAAGAGGTTGACGAGGTCGCTGAGGGCTATGCCGAGGAGCTCGCCCGCGTCAGCGAGCAGGTCGAGCACCGCCTCGTTACCGGCGGCCGCCAGGGCCGTCAGGTCGCCAGGCTTGGCGTCTTCGCCTAGTTCGGACGTAAGGCGGCGCGCCTGGTTGAGGAGGGCTGCGTCTCCGAGACGCTCCTCGAGGGTGACCGCTTCTGGCGCCATGACGCGCATGCCGAGGCTAGCGCAACGTGTGTGCCCTAGTTCGCCCGCACCCCCACGAGGTCCGCGGTAGAGGCCGCCGCCGATGACGATGCCGAGGCCGACGCCGCGCCCTAGCGTCACGGTGAGGAAGGAGTCGTGCTCCCTCCCCAACCCGAACCAGCCGTGGGCGGCGGCAAGGGCGTTGACGTCGTTCTCGACGAGCGTGGCGAGGCCGAGTTCCTCGCGCAAGAGGTCGGCGAGTTGCACTCGCCGCCAGCCGAGCAGGTCGGAGTGCCTTACGAACCCGGTGGAGTTGTCGACGACGCCGGGGAGGCTGACCCCGAGACCAGCTAGGCGCGCGCCCGTTATGCCCGTCGTCCGCCCGAGGGCAGTCTGGGCGTCCCTTATCGCACTTATCACCGCGTGCACCTCGGTGCTGGCTAGCGGCACCTTGACGACGCCTTTGGCGTCTGCGTTGAGGTTGGTGAGGGACGCCACGATGGCGTCTGGCATGACTTTCACACCGAACACGTGTGAGTGGTCGTAGTTGATGCCGAGCAGGATGGGCTTGCGGCCGACGGAACTTGACTCGCCGACTTCCGCCTCTATGACGAGGCCCTCTTCGATGAAGGGCGCCGTGATGGTCGTTACCGCGGCTGGGCTGAGGTGAAGCAGGGCAGCGATGTCAGTGCGCGAGATGCGCCCTGAACGGTGAATCGCATTGATTATGGCGCTCTGGTTGAGGAAGCGGATCTTCTCTCTACCTAGCGCGCCGCCCGGACCTTGTCGCATGGCCACGCCCTTTAGTTCATTTGGTGTAGCAAGTATTGAGCGCGGCGCAGCGCGCTGTCAATAGGGCGGTACGCCGCCGCCATGAGTGTCCGTGTGACACATTTCCGACCCACTGCTCCGCGCGCGGCAGTAGTATCGACCCTCGAGTCCGGCGCACCCGCGCCAGGACGCCCGGGTTCGTGCGTGAACCGTGAATCGTGAGACTTCCGTGCCTTGGCTCCTGCGCCTAGACAAGACGACGAGGTTGGTGCTGCTGAGCATCGTCGTGGGCGTCGTCGGCGCCGGCGGCGCGCACCTGTTCTTGTGGATGGTGGAGTTCGTCAGCGGCTTGTTCGTGACGGGCATCGCTCACGTGCCTGTCCTCACGACGGAGGAGGCGACGAGCATGACCGCCGGGCCGGTGACGGCGGGCCTCAACTGGCTGATTCCCGCGTCGACCACCCTAGGTGGGCTCATCGTTGGGTTCATCATCTTCACGCTTGCGCCCGAAGCGGAAGGTCACGGCACGGACGCGGCCATCCGCTCCTTTCACCGCTTGGGCGGCTACGTGCGCACGCGCATCCCGATC
>DASSXV010000004.1:0-65432 GCA_035703635.1 Trueperaceae bacterium
GACGTGGCGAACGCACAGCAACGCGCCGACGTCGAGGAGATGCTCGTCATCCTCAACGGCCTCTACCCGCAAGCGCAACCACCTGAGGCCATCACCGGTAGCCCAGAAGAGGCAGAGGCGCCCGTGCAGCGCATGCTTGGCGTCATCGAGGCAGTGACCGACGCCGAGTTGTTCGCCGGTCGTGACCTGAAGGAGCTGGCTGGCCATCTCGCCACCGAGGCGGCGGGCACCTGCGCCCTCTATCGAGCTGGCAACGACGCCGTCGCGCTTGAGGGGATGTTCGCGATCGGTGAACTTTACGTGCGCTACCTAGCCGACTTCCTCGACTTCATGGTCCCAGAGGTCCATGAGGAGGCGTACGAGGTCATCAACGGGATCACCGGCCTCGAGTCCGAGAGTGCCGAGGACGACGACGACGAGGACGAAGACGAGGAGGCGCAGGCGCTCGACGCCGATCTAGCCGGCTCTTGCATGGAGCTGCAGGAGGCACTCGAGGAAGCGTACGAAGCGCTAGGGGGCTAATTGCCAGCGTCCGCTGCGTGGTCACGGTAAGGTTCGGAAGATGAACTCGAACGCGCAGCCGGTCGGCGAGGGCGCGGCACCGACCGCGCGCATGGCCATCGAAGCCGACCGACTCGGCCGCCGCTACGGAGACGTGGTGGCGGTCGAGTCGGTCTCGCTCTCCATAGCCGCTGGGGAGTTCTTCGCCCTGCTTGGTCCGAACGGGGCGGGCAAGACCACGACCATGCACATGCTCACTACGCTCGTCACCCCGACCAGCGGCAACGCCACCGTGATGGGTTACGACGTAGTGCGCGACGCGGCTCAGGTGCGCCGCAGCCTCGGCATGGTCTTCCAAGACCCCGCACTGGACGACCGACTAACGGCGGAAGAGAACCTCGAGATCCACGCCGTGCTGTACGGCGTTCCCCGCAGACAAGTGAAGGGCGCCATCCAGGCTGCCTTGGAGTGGGCCTCGCTCGCGGACGCCGGTAAGCGCCGCGTGCGCGCTTTCTCCGGCGGGATGAAGCGCAGGTTGGAACTAGCGCGCGCGCTCATGCATTCGCCACGGGTCCTGTTCCTAGACGAGCCGACCATCGGCCTCGATCCGCAAGGGCGCCGCAACCTGTGGGAGAAGATCGCCCAGCTGCGGCATGCAGGCATGACGGTACTCATGACCACCCACAACCTCCCTGAAGCGGAAGCCTGCGACCGCGTTGGGATCATCGACCACGGCAAGCTCGTGGCCGTCGGCACGCCCACCGCCCTCATCGAGGAGCACGCGGATCGGGGCGCTGCCGACCTAGAGGACGTGTTCATCGCCCTCACCGGTAACCAACTGCGCGACGAGGCCGCAACTGCCAGGGACCGCATGGTGAGTTTCGCCAAGCAGGGCGGTGAGCACACTAGATGACCAACCCAGTGGGAGCGCGAGTAACCCCGGTCCGGGTCAGGTCGTGGGCTGGCATCGCACCGTCGGTCGTACTGGTGTTGTGGAAACGGGAGCTGCGTCGCTACTGGCGCGACCGCTCCCAGATCTTCGGTGGCTTCTCACGCACCGTACTCTGGCTCGTCATCCTCGGCTTCGGCCTTGGTGCGTCTCTGCGCGAGATCGAGGGTTACAGCTACGCGCAGTACATCCTCCCCGGTGTGATCGTGCTCAACGTCCTGTTCGCCTCGCTGCAGTGTGCCATCGCGCTCGTATGGGACCGCGAGGTCGGGCTGCTGCGCGAGGTGGTCGTATCGCCAGCGCCCATGTTCTCGGTGACGCTTGGCAAACTCCTTGGCGGCGCCACCATCTCGCTCTTCCAAGGCACCATCCCGCTATTGTTCGCGCCGTTCATCGGCGTGCGCCTAACAGTGCTTTCCGTCCTTGGGGCATGGTTGGTCATCTTCTTCCTTGGCATCTTCATGACCGCGTTGGGCGTCATCATCGCGTCGCGGCTGAAGACGTTCGAGGGCTTCGGCAGCATCTCCAACGGGGTGATCCAGCCCCTCTACTTCCTCTCCGGCTCCATCTTCCCCCTGCGTGGCGTGATCGGCGGCGTTGGCTTCCTCGACATCCCAGATGCCCTGCGTGAGGAGCTGCGCCGCATCGGCGTCTTCGCCATCGGTGGCGGCTGGGTCGTGCAACTGCCGGACTGGATCAGGGTGCTCGTCTACGTCAACCCGGTGAGTTACCAACTCGACCTGCTCCGCTACTACCTGTTGCGCTTCCAGCAGCTGCCGCTTACCGCCGATCTGCTCGTGACGTTCGCGCTGCCCCTGGTCGCTGCCGTCATCGCGGCGTGGTTCATGGGGAGGATGTTGAAGCACAAGTAGGGCAACGAGCGGTCTGCGTAGTTGGCGCCTGGCGCGCTTAAGTCACTTAGTTGGCGGCCGCTTGGTACCTCGGACCCGCCGGGAACGTGCTCATGGCTGCGACCCCCTCCGCAACGCCCTCACCGCAATCCGGGACGCCTCCCACATCTTCGGGTCGTCACCGTCTCGCGGCCTCGGTAGGTGTTCCGACACGAGATAGTTCTGGATGATGCGTCCTGGTCCCTTGCTCATGATCACGATGCGGTCGGCCAGAAGCGTGGCTTCCATGGGATTGTGTGTCACGAACACGACCGTGCAACGGAGGTCAGCCCAAAGTTCGAGCATCTCCTCGCGCATTCGCGTCGCCGTCAGCTCGTCGAGCGCCGAGAACGGCTCGTCCATGAACAGCACGTCTGGCCCAACTAGCAACGCCCTTGCGACGGCCACGCGTTGGCGTTGACCTATGGACAATTGCCGCGGGTAATCGCGACCGCGGCCAGGCAAACCCACGCGCGCAAGCCAGTAGTCGATGAGTTCATCGGCTTTCTTGCCGCCGCGGTCGATGACGAACTTGAGGTTGCCGTGAATCGTCATCCAAGGCAGCAGGCGTGGTTCCTGGAACATGTAACTGGTGACGGGCTTGGAGCCGTCTGCGTCCTCTATGGTCACGGAACCAGAATCGGCGCTGTCGAGGCCTGCCAGGATGTTGAGCAGCGTGGTCTTGCCGCAACCTGACGGCCCCAGAACGCACACGAACTCGCCGTCCGCGACCTGCAGGTTGATGTTGTGCAGCGCGAGGCGCTCGCCGCCGCCCGCCAACGGATACGCCTTGTAGAGGTTCGCGACCGTGATGCTGGCCATCAGCCCACCCCGTTCACTCTCACTGGCGCTCGCCAACGGAAGGCTAGGCGCTGCAGGGTGCCCATCACGCCTTGGTCGATCACGGCCAACAACAGCATCATGGTGAGCCCGTAGGCGAGGATGCCGGTCATGTTGAAGAACTGGAAGTAGAAGGAGATCTGGTAACCGACGCCGCTAGTGCGGCCGAGAAGCTCGCCTAGGACGACCATCTTCCATGACAACGCTAGCGAACCGCGGGCCGTGCCGACGATGAACGGCGCGAGCTGTGGCAGCACTACTTTGGTGAAGATCGACGTGGGGCCGCGCCTGAACGCCGTCGCCATCTCGACTAGAGCGGAATCGACGGCGCGCGAACCCTCACGTATGGAGACGACGATGGTGGGGACGATGGTGATGATCAGTGCTATGACGAGCGCGCGGTCATTGAGGCCAATACTCAAGTAGGCGACCACGAACAGGAGAATGCGCGGGATGGTGAGGCTAACGACTAGCCAACCTTGGAGCAGGTCGTCGATCCGCTTCGACATGCCCATCGCCGAGCCCAAAGCCACGCCAAGCACCATGGCGACCCCGAACGAGACGAGCACTCGCTTGGTGGTGATCCACAGGTGCATGAGGAGCGCGCCGCGCTCGAGCTCGCGCCAGATGAAGGCCAGCGTCTCGACTGGTCCAGGCAGTAGCGAACCGAGCAACTGGGACCCGATTATCCATAGGGCGACGAGCGAACCGTACGAAACGACTTGGAGGGCGACACTGATGCCGCCCTCCGCACGTTGCTGCCGTGCACGCCTACTAGAGCGCTCCAACTGGCCGCCTAGGAAACCGTCGTCGTGCTCCTCAAGGTGGTCATTGCCTCGCGTCACTCGTGCGCTGCTTAGCCCTTAGCGCGGGACGAACTGCGTGGTGAACGCTGCCGGGTCGACACGCTCGACGCCGACTACTTCGGCGCCAGCCAGCGCGACGAGGCGGTCGACCATGTTGACTAGCCCGTCGATGGACTCCTGCGTCCAGTTGCTCGTGGTGCCGAGTTTCCAGCGGTCGACGACGAGCGGGAACTGCGATGGGTCCGGCAGGGAGTAGAGCTCGAGGTCCAGGATCGACTGCCAGAACGGGTCGTCGCTTGGGGTCGCCATCATGATGTCGACGGTGTCCTGCAAGGTGGCTATGAACGCCGTCTTGAGTTCATCTGGCATGTCGTCGCGCGCCACCACCACGAGGTTGGGGAGGTCGGACGGCAGGCCGAGGACGCCGAGCATGTCTGCGACGGTCATGATCTCACGTGCGACTCCCGCGGCTTCCATGCGAGCGACCCAGTGCCAGAGGGGCAGGGCGGCGTCGACTTCGCCACTGGCCGTCAGCTGCTGCATGAGTGGTGGCGCGGCGGCCACGACCTCACCGTCGGTTTGGGGGTCGAAGCCGTATTCGGAGATGGTCAGTGCGCGCAGGATGAGCAGGCTCTTGTCGCGAAGGCTGCCCGCCGCGATGGTCTTGCCCTTCAGGTCGGCTGGGCTGGAGATGGTCGAGTCGCTGCCTACCACGAGGCCGCCAACAGCCGTTGCGTACGGGTAGATGCCGCTCGCCATGATGCCGGCGTCGCGCAGCAGCACTGGCCCGAGGAAGTCGTCGACTTTGACATCCGCTTCGCCGGAGCGAAGCGCGATCTCGGTTGCTTGCTTCGAGGCGTAAGGCGTGCCTACGACCTCTATGCCGTTGGCGGCCGCCGTGCCGAAGTAGTCCATGCCGTGAACGACCCACGAGAAGGTGCCGACCGCTTCCATGGCGGCATGCACGGTAGGGGTGGCGCTTTGGGCGGCGCCGAAAGTCAGTAGTGAGGCGAACGCGAGTGCAAGGACTTGTCTGGTCCGGGAGTGCATTGTGGTTCCTCTCGTAGCGGGCTAAGAAGCTGTGGGTCGAAGCGGGGGATAGGGCGAGGGGCGAATGCGGGCCAGGGAGCGCCTGCATGGAGGATTGGTCAATGATATATGCGAACAGCAGCATTGCTGTCGGCGGCTGTACTTTACCGCCGTACCACGTCAAGGGACGGATGTCCTGGGGCGCGCTGTCCTCGATGCAGCTAGGTACACTCAATCAAGTTCGATACTTCTCCAAGGTCCGGTGATTCCATGCGTTTCTTGAGGGTCTTCATCGCCATCGTCGCCGTGTTGGCAGCCGTTTACGGCGTGCTGGCGTTGCTGAACAAGCCGCGGGTCCAGCACGCTTACTACGCGCGCTTCGCCGGCCAGAGCGTCGTGCTCGCGCACGGTGGCGGCCAGCGGCTGGCGCCTGACAACACCATGGTGGCGTTCGCTAAGGCCAACGCGCTAGGCGCAGACGTGCTCGAGCTCGACGTGCAGCGTGACCGTGACGGCGCCTTCCGCGTCATTCACGACGCCACGGTCGACCGCACGACCTCCGGTGTCGGTGCAGTGAAGGACTTGAGTTCTGCCGAGGTAGCTGACCTCGACGCCGGCTATTTCTGGACGCCAACGGGCCCCAACGCGGCGTCCCCAGATGCCGATTACCACTACCGCGGTACGGGAGCCACCGTGCCGACGTTGGCGGAAGTCTTGAGGGGCTTCCCTGAAGCCGCCGTCAACGTCGAGATCAAGGAGCGCGAGGCTGCGGCTGGTCCAGCCCTCTGCAACCTCATCAGGAGCCTGAACGCCGGGCAGCGCGTGATGGTCGCGTCCTTCAACAGTGAGCCGATGCAGGCGTTCCGCGAGGCCTGCCCAGAGGTTGCTACATCGGCAACCCGCGATGAGGTCACGCTCTTCTTCGTCCTCTCGACCCTGCGCCTCAGCGCCGTGTACACGCCCCCCTTCGACGTCCTGCAGGTGCCGGTCAAGCAGGGGAACATCACGGTGGTGACCCCACACTTCGTCAACGCTGCCCACGCGCGCGGGGTGGCTGTCGAAGTGTGGACGATCAACGACGCCGCGGAGATGACGAGCCTGCTCGCCATGGGCGTCGACGGCCTGATCACCGATCGCCCTGACCGCGCGCTCTCCATCCTCGCGAGGGGGTACGACGCAAGTTTGGTGCCCAGCTTCGTTGCGCCATGAGTTACGGGCGAGCGTTAGCGCGGACGGCCTCCGGCGCCCCATTCCGTTTGCGGCGTGGGTGGGCTAGGCTCCGGCATGGGCATGCTTGAAGACCTGTTCGTACTTGACCTCAGCAGGGTCCTAGCGGGCCCGTACTGCACCTTGCTGCTAGCCGACATGGGTGCGCGCGTCGTGAAGGTGGAGTCTCACGCTGGCGACGACACGCGCAGGTGGGGCCCGCCCTACCTGGGTGGTGAGAGCGGCTATTACTTGTCGGTCAACCGCGGCAAGGAGAGCGTCGTCGTCGACTTGAAGGACCCGCGCGGCAGGGAACTCGTGCAGAAGCTGGCGAGCAAGGCCGACGTGATCGTCGAGAACTACAAGGTTGGCGATCTTGAACGCTACGGACTCGATTACGCCGCGGTCGCGGCCGGTAACCCGGCGGTCATCTACGTGTCGATCACCGGCTTCGGTCAAGACGGCCCGCGCGCCAAGGAGCCGGGTTACGACGCGGCCATGCAGGCGCAGTCCGGGCTCCTCGCCATGACCGGCACGCCGGAGGGGGCGCCCGTGAAGCTTGGCGTGGCGTGGATCGACGTCTTGACGGGCGTGCACGCCGCGACTGGCGCACTCGCCGCCCTGCACCGCCGCGAGTCAACTGGCGTTGGCTTGCACCTCGACGTTGCACTGCTCGACGTTGCCATCGCCTCACTCGTCAACCAGGCGCAAGCTGCTCTCCTGACGGGGGAGGCGCCAGCGCGGCTTGGCAGCGCGCACCCGAGCATCGTGCCCTACCAGGCGTTCGAGGCGGCGGACGGGGCCGTGGTGGTGGCCGTCGGCAACGATGGGCAGTTCGCGCGGTTCTGCGGCGTGGTTGGGCATCCTGAGTGGGCGACGAACGTCAACTACGCGACCAACGACGCACGGGTGAGGAACCGCGCCACGCTCGTGCCGCTCATCGCGGTGGAGCTTGCCGGTCGTAAGCGAGACGAGTTTCTCGAGGCGTGCCGCGCCGCGAACGTCCCCGCCACACCGGTAGCGACGCTGCCCGAGGCGCTCGTCGACCCGCAGGTCGTGGCGCGTGGCATGGTCATCAGTGGCGAGCACCCAACCATCGGCGCACTGCCGATGGTGGCCAGCCCGCTGTGGCACGCGCGCGGGCCAGACGGCGCAGCGATAGACCTAGCGCCTGCCCCGAACGCGGCGCCGGTACCGCCGCTGCTGGGCGCGGACTCGCGCAGCGTGCTGTTGCGCGACCTGAACCTCACCGAAGCCGAGGCCGACGAGCTCATAGCCGCGGGAGTCGTTGGGCAGCACTGACCTGGTGGAGGTGCCGGAGGGTTGAGTCAGTCAGTCGTTCTGTAGTAGCGCCTCGGCCACGCTGCCGCGCAGCAGGCCGCAATAGACGCCATCGACAGCAAGGCGATCGCCAGCCACCTCTACGGTCGGGTAAGCCGGGTTGTGCGGCCGCAGGGCGAACTGCCCGCCGCCCAAGCGGTCGAGGTACTTGAGGGTCACTTCCTCTTCGTCCACGCGCACTGCGCAGATCTCGCCACTACGCTGAGGTTGCCGTTGCGCGAGGAGTACGACGTCCGCGTGCTGGATGAGGTCGGCCATGGAATCGCCGTGCACGCGCAAGGCGAACGACCTACCGGCCAGACCTGCCGCCGCCACGGCAGGCAGGTACGCCTCCGCGTGGGCGCTGGCGATGGAGAGCGGACCCGCGGGGATGTCTCCAAGTACCGGGATGCCGGTTGCCTCGGCAGGTAGTTCGAGTAGTGGTGACCGGCCGCGGCCGCGACTCTCGAACGTGATGTAGCCCTTGGTGGCTAGGGCCTCCAAGTGTTGACGCAACGAGACGTAGTGCACGCCGAGGTTACGGGCAAGTTCCGCGAGGTCCGGCGTGGTGCCGGTGCGCCGTTGATGCTCGACCAGGCGCTGGTATACGCGAGCTTGAGCTGGCGGCAGGGGGCGGGTGGAGGGGGCTTCACTCATGCTTGCCTTAAATGCTAAGGTAGCGGCCAACGCTTGTCAACGCGAGGTCGTCGCTGGCCGCGCACCACGTGCAGGACAAGGTTAAGCGCGGCGGACACGCGCGCAGCCGCTATGGACTTTCTCACGAACGCCTGCTATAGTTTCTGTAGTTGCGCGTCTGCGCCTCACCCTGCGGTTCCATGTGCAGGTCCGCGGCTTAGCGCACTTGAAAGGACACCTCATGCTCGACACATTCGAACAACTCGATACGCCGAGCGCCTGCCAGGCATCCGAGATCGTTCCCTCGGGCTTAGCGTTACCAACACGTACTCTCGAACCGGGTCAGGTGCTGTACGAAGCCGACCGCGAGGCGAGCAGCCTCTACGTCGTCAATCAGGGCGTTCTCAAAGCGGTAGTGCCAACTAGTCTTGGGCGCGACCGCATCGCTGATCTCTACGGCCCAGGTGACGTCTTGGGTCTCTCCGCGCTAGACGGCGGTAACCACGCCGAAACCGTGGTCGCGGTGCATGACGCATGCCTCACGCCCATCGACCCGCAGCAGGCCATGAACGACCGCGGCCTCCGCGATTACGTCCTGCGCAGCCTCGCAAGGCAGTTGAGGCGCAGTCGCGAGATGCTCGACGAGGCCGAAATGCCTGTAGGTGCCCGCGTTACGCGCGCGTTCCTGCGGTTGGCGAAGCAGTTCGGGTTACCGGCTGACGATCAGCAGGGAGGCATCAAGCTGCCGCTCGCGCTCACTCACGAGGACCTCGCCGACCTCACCGGCTCCAGCCGCGTGACCATCACCCGCATCCTCGGTGAGCTGCGCAACGACGGCGCCCTCTCCGGCACCCGCGGGGTGTACGTCGCGGACCTCGCGGGCCTCGAGCGCGCCACCGACCACTACGTCATGCAAGTCCTCTAACTGAGAGCGTCCCAGCCGCCCCTAGCTGCCCAGCCACTACGTTACGTGTAGTGGATGCCGCTAGGGGCGGTTTCATTGGGTTAGGCTTGAGGCCTCATGTTGACCTTCACCGAAATCGCCAAAGAGCGCGTCCACCACTTCATCGAGGCGCAACGCAGCCAAGGCGTAGGGGCCCTGCGCATTGCAGGTAACCGGGCTGAACAGCGCCTCTGGCTCGTGAAGGGCGAAGACAAACGCCCAGACGACCAAGTCATCAGCGTAGACGGGTTCGAGGTCTACCTTGACCCGCTCAGCGCGGGCAACCTGGAGGGCGCCACCGTCGATTTCGTCGAGGGAGTCATGCAGTCAGGCTTCCGCGTCTACTACCCGAGCCCGACCTGGGACGACCCCCTCGCTCAGCGCGTACAAGAAGTGATCGACCGCCAGATCAACCCAGGCGTTGCGGGCCACGGCGGCAACGTAACCCTTGAGGGTGTGGAGAACGGCGTCGCCATCATCCGCTTCGGGGGTGGCTGCCACGGCTGCGGAGCGGCCGACCTCACCCTCAAGCAGGGCATCGACCGCATCCTCAAGGAGAACGTGCCAGAGATCGTCGGCGTGCAAGACGCCACCGATCACGAGACGGGCACGAACCCCTACTACGAGCGCGAAACGCAACGGGCGGAATCACCACTGACCTGACCGGAGTGTTATGGGGAGAGGCGCCGTCCAGGACGGCGCCTCTTGTTGTTTCGCGAGGGTCGCCCGCTGGTGTGATAGCTTACCTGAGTGCGGTCGCCGGTTGACAAGCCGGGCGCCCGTTCCGTCCCCCTGTTAAGCGTTCGCGGCCTAACCAAGCGTTTCCCTGGCGTTACCGCGAACGAAGCCGTGAGCCTCGACCTAAACCCAGGCGAGGTACACGCCCTGTTGGGGGAGAACGGTGCCGGCAAGACCACTCTCATAAGCATGCTCTACGGGTTGCTGCAGCCCGATGAGGGCGCCATATACCTGGATGGCAACCCCACCACGGTTCGCGACCCGAAGCACGCCATGGACTTGGGCATCGGCCTCGTGGCGCAGCACTTCCACCTCGCCAAACGCCACAGCGTCGCCGAGAACCTCGCATTAGGGCTTGGCGGCACGCCGTTCTGGCGCCCGCTGCGTCACCTACGCGGACGCGCGGCGGAGTACGCCGCTCGCTACGGCCTCGAAGTGCGCATGGACGCGTTAGTTGGTGACCTCGCACCGGGAGAGCAGCAGCGCGTCGAGATCCTCAAGGCCCTCCTCCAAGGCGCCAGGCTCCTGATCCTCGACGAACCGACTAGCGTGCTAACACCGCAAGAATCTGACGCCCTCTTCCAGGTGATAGACCGTATGCGCGAAGGTGGGCGCGGCATCCTCCTCATCAGCCACAAGCTCGACGAGGTGCGCCGCGCGGCCGACCGCATCACCGTTCTGAGGGGCGGCAAAGTCGTGGGGCGGCGCGTCAGGGGAGAGGTGGACGCTGCTGAACTCGCGCGGCTCATGGTCGGCGCCGGAACGGCAACCCCGCAAAGGCTCGGCATCGCGCCCGTAGGCGAACCGCTGCTGCGCGTGGAGGACGTGTGGCTGCGCGCTGCACGCGGTTCCGCGCTGCGCGGCGTCAACCTCGAAGTGCGGCCTGGCGAAGTGCTCGGCGTGGCGGGGGTCGCTGGCAACGGCCAGAGCGAACTCGCGCAGGTGGTGACCGGCCTCGCGCGACCGGACCGCGGCCAAGTGCTGCTTGGAGGCGTGAATCTCGGGCGCATGTCACCGCGGGAGGCGCGCAGGCTAGGCGTCGCATACATCCCGGAGGACCGCCGCACGGAAGGCGTCGTCGGCGCCATGACCGTCACGGAGAACCTAGTCTTGCGCCAAGTGCGTGACCCCGAGTTCGCACGCGGTCCGCTGATCGATTGGCGTAGGGCAGAGGCGTTCGCGGTTGAGGCAGTCAAGCGCTTCGACATCCGCACCCCGTCGCTAAGCACCCTCGCACGCTCGCTTTCAGGCGGGAACGTCCAGAAGATCGTGCTCGCCAGAGAGCTAGCCGGTGAGCCGCGCCTGGTCGTCGCCGCGCACCCTACTTACGGCCTCGACGTCGGCAGCGCCGCCCACACGCACGAACGCCTCCTCGCTCAACGTGAGCGCGGGGCGGCGGTACTGCTCATCAGCGAGGACCTCGAGGAGCTGCGCCTCCTCTCCGACCGCATCGCCGTCATGTTCAACGGCCGCATAGTTGGCGTGCTTGACGCGCAGGAGGCCGGCGGGCCAACGGGTCGCGCGCGCCTTGGCCTCTGGATGGCAGGGAGCGTGGAAGCGTGATGCGCATCCGCTGGGTGAAACGCAGCAGTACGCCGCCGCTCCTGCCGCTACTGGTCAGCGGCGGGTCGTTCCTCCTCGCGCTTGGCGCGGCCCTGGTCGCGTTCGCGGCTTACGGCCTCAACCCGCTCGAGGCCGGCGCCATCGTCATCGAACGCACCCTCATCGGCACCCGCAACCTTGGCGAGGTCGTCAGGCGCACCATCCCCCTCCTGCTGGCAGGCGCGGGGCTCGTGTTGGCGCTGCGCGCCAGGTTCTGGAACATCGGCGCCGAGGGGCAGATCCTCGCCGGGGCAGTGGCGGCGAGCGGCGTCGCTCTCTTCGTGCCAAACCTTGGCGCGTTCACCATCCCGGCCATCTATCTGGCTGGCTTCGTCGGCGCAGCGCTCTACGGCCTCATACCGGCGTTCCTCAAGGCGCGCCTCGGCGTGAACGAGATCATCACGACCCTCATGTTCAACTACGTCGCGCTCTACGTCGTGAGGTGGCTGATCAACGGGCCGTGGCGCGGCAAGTCCGTCACTGGCTTCAGCTACTCGGACCGCTTCGCCCGCGAGACCTACTTACCCATGGTGGACGGCACGCGCGTGCACATCCCGACGCTCGTCATCGGCATCGTGCTTGCCGTTGGCGTTTCGCTACTACTGCGTTACACGCGCCTCGGCTTCTCCATCAGGCTCATGGGAGAGGCCCCAGCGGCCGCGCGCTACGCGGGCGTCAGGCTCCTCCCCACTACGCTCGCGCTCGCCGCGCTAGCAGCCGGCGCGGCCGGCTTGGCCGGGGCGGGGGAAGTGGCCGGCATCCACCACCGGTTGATCGAGCCGTCAAGCATCTCGATGGGTTATGGCTACACGGCCATCCTCGTCGCGCTCCTCGCACGCGGTCGCGCCTGGGCCACGCTCATAACCGCGCCGCTACTCGGTTGGGTCCTGGCGGCTGGTGACGTGATGAAAGTCAGCCTGCAGCTCCCGTTCCAACTCACGGACGTGTTCACCGGCTTCACGCTGCTGCTGCTAGTGGCCGCGGAGCCGCTCCTCACTCACCGCCCAGTGCTCGTAAGGCCCCAACCGCGGCCCGCCGCGGCGCACAGCGCGGTTGCCCCGAGCGCGGAAGAGCGCAGAGAGGGCGCATAAGTGGAACTAGAACTCTTGACCACCACTTTGGCGCGCGCGCTGGCATTCGGCACCCCGCTACTGCTCGCGGCGCTCGGCGAGATAGTCGCCGAACGCGCCGGGGTCGTGAACCTTGGGGTCGAGGGCATGATGATGCTCGGCGCCGTCGCCGGCTTCGTCGTTGCCGCAACCACCGGCTCGTTGCCGCTCGCCATCCTGGCGGCCGTGCTGATCGGGGCGTTGGTCGCTAGTTTGCACGCGGTGATAGCTGTCGTGCTTCTCGCCAACCAGTTCATCAGCGGCCTGGCGCTCACGGTCGGCGGTGTCGGCCTTGCGAACCTGATCGGCAAGGCGTGGGTTGGCAAGCCCCTTGCGGCGCCCATGGCCCTCGTCGACGTGCCGCTGTTGGCAGACGTCCCGCTACTTGGCCCCGCGTTCTTCAAAGGGCAGTACCCGCTCACCTACGCGGCGTTGATCCTCGCTGGCGTCATCTGGCTCGTGCTCTTCCGGACGCGCCTAGGCCTCACCCTGCGCACCGCTGGCGAGTCGCCTGCCGCGGCAGACACGGCCGGCATCGACGTGCGCCTTGTGCGCTTCCTCGCGGTCGTTTTCGGGGGCGGTCTAGCGGGCCTTGGTGGCGCCTACTTGGCGCTCGCCTACCGACCCGCTTGGGGTGAGAACATCAGTAACGGCATGGGCTGGATCGCGCTTGGGCTCACCATCCTCGCCCTCTGGCACCCGCTCAAGGCCGTGCCTGCCGCGCTCCTGTTCGGTGCTTTCTTCACCCTCTCCTTCAGGCTGCAGAACGTCCTGCCGCCCGAACTCCTCACCTTGCTGCCCTACTTGGTCACGGTACTAGCGCTAACCCTCATCGCCTGGCGCGGTGGGCGTGGCGCCGTCGGCGCTCCAGAGGCCCTCGGGACGCCGTACCGCCGTGGGGAGCGCGAATGATTGGCCATACCCGCGGACGACCGGTCTGCGGTGGGCGAGGCAGGCCAAGCGCCTGCCTTGGATCGTACGGCGCGTCGTTACCGGGTATCGAGAGACCCGGCCGGCGCGACCACGGAGGTCTCAGAATGCGTTTCACCCGTCACATCGCCGTCCTGGCACTCCTCACCCTGTTCGGCGGCGCCACGGCCCAGATCGCCGAGAGCGACATCAAGGCCTGTTGGCTCTACGTCGGCCCCGTTGGCGATTACGGCTTCTCGTACGCCCAAGACCTTGGCAGGCTCGTAACGGTCGCGGACCTGCCAGGCATCAGCACCGCCTACGTCGAGTCAGTGGCGGAAGCAGACGTGGAAGCCACCGTCGACCAACTCGTTGCGGACGGCTGCAACGTCATCTTCGGTACCTCGTTCGGGTTCGGCGACGGCCTCCTCGCAGCGGCAGAGCGCTACCCGGACGTCATCTTCGGCCACGCGACCGGCGTCGAACGCGCCCCGAACCTCCTCACGTACATGGCCGACTTCTACCAGGTCTATTACATCAACGGCCTCATAGCCGGCGCGCTGAGCGAGAGCGGAAAAGTCGGCTACATCGGCGCGTTCCCCATCCCGGAAGTGAAGCGTCACATCAACGCATTCGCGCTCGGCGTCGCCGCCGTCAACCCAGAAGCCACCGTCATGGTCCGCTGGCTTTACAACTGGTTCGACCCGGCAGGCGCCAAGGAAGCTACGGAAGCGCTCATCGCCGACGGCGCAGACGTCTTCGCCTTCACAGAAGACACCCCGACCGTTGCCCAAACCGCTGCGCAGCGCGGCTTCCCGAGCTTCTCGCACTACGCTTCGATGCTGCCGTACGCACCCGAAACCATCGCTTCCGGCCAGCTCGTGCACTGGGGCGCACTGACCACCGACATCCTCGAGCACGTCATCGACGGCAGCTATCGGGCGGACAACCTAGCTGACGTCGACTACTTCTGGCTGCTGGCCGAGGGCGCGGTCGAAGTCGGCGCCGAGCCTGGCATGGTCGTCAACCCTACGTACGTGGACGCCCTCAAGGCCAAGACGGTCACGACGCCCGACCTCGGCGCCGTGTCCGTTTACGACCTCGTCATGCAGCGCATCGAGCAGATGTCGGCCACGCCGGTAGCGTTCGAGCCGTTCACGGGGCCACTGACTGACCGCCTCGGCAACGTCCAGTACGAGGCCGGCGACTCTGCCACCGTGCTCGAGCTCCTCGGCATGCAGTGGGCGGCCAGCAACGTCGAGGGCCCATGGGAGGGCGAGCGCTGAACAGCGCACGCGGTTGCGGGCCCGCCGCGGGCCTAAGCTAAAGCTAAGAATCGGCGGGAGGCCCACGTTCAGGCGTGGGCCTCCCGCCGATTCAGAAGGCCCGCTTGAAGGGGTACACCTCGTACTTCACCCACACGCCACCCTTGGTGTATGGGTCGTTCTCTACGTAGGCTCGGGCCTCCGCCTCGTCGGCCGCCTCGATCACGACGGCGGAGCCGATCATGGCGCCAGCGTCGTTGAGCAAGGCGCCGCCGAAGGGCAAGAGCCCCTGCTCGTTGCGCGGCTTGGCTTCCGCGAGGTGTGAAGGTCGCGCCGCAGCGCGCCGCGCTTGGGCGCCCTCATCCGTGCCGTCGAAAGCCACTATCAGGTAGAGCATGCCATTGCCTCCGTGCTGAGCCCGCCGCGACCATCTTCGCTGGGGGAGGGCCGCTGCCCACGTGAGCCGCGGGCTCGCTTGGTGGAGGTTACCGCGTGACGGGCTTGGCCCTCTGCGGCCGCACTCTCACGCGGCAGACTCGGGAGCGTCAGGAGGGCTGTCCTGCTGGGACTTCGTGAAGGTGGTGGCCTTTACCGCTTCTGGGCACTCTGTTACACTTCGCCAACTTCATCCGTTCGGTTGAACGCCTGACCAGGCCACGCGCGTCACGATAGCAGCAGGGCCTTGGGGAGGGCGCGCACACCGTCGGACGCGGCGCCCGTGTCAGACGGGTGCTCGGGAGGAGAGAGCAGTGCGTCTACGTCGTATCTCGCTAATGGCACTTAGTGCCTTAATCATCTGGGGCAGTGCGGCGGCGGCCGGCACTCTCAATTACCCGGTGGACGCCGACCCTGAACACCTCGACGCCTGGCGCTCGACGACCACGGCCACTCGGCGGGTGCTCGTCAACGTCTACGAGGGCCTCACGACCTTCGCTGGCGACAGCGGCGAGGTCATCCCCGCACTCGCGGAGTCGTGGGACATCAGCGCTGACGGCCTCACCTACACCTTCCACCTGCGCCACGGCGTCAACTTCCAGGAAGCGGAGGGCGTGACTTACGCCGACCGCGAGATGAAGGCAGACGACGTCGAGTGGTCCCTCCTGCGTTACCTCACCGAGGACACCGCCATCTCCGAGCACCCCGAGTACCTGCAGGCGCTAAGTGGCTCGGCGGCCTTCCTGGCTGGCGAGACGGACACCGTGGCTGGCTTCAAGGTCGTCGACGACTACACCGTCGAGATGACGCTCGATGCCCCCAACCACCGCTTCCTCGCGGACCTCGTCAACGCCTACGTCGTGCCGCGCGAGGCGCTCGACGCCCTAGGTTCCTCGCTCAGCAACAAGCCCGTCGGCACGGGGCCGTTCCTCTTCGAGCGCTGGACTCGTGACGACCAGCTCGTGCTCAAGGCCAACCCCGACTACTGGGAGGGCGCGCCTAGCCTCGACGGCGTTGTGTTCTACAACGTGCCTGACGCCACCACCGGCATGTTGCAGTACCGCCAAGGCGAACTCGACCTGCTACTCGCTTTCCCAGAGGGCCAGCTCGAGTCGATCAAGCAGGAGTACTCCGCCGACTACCACGAGGCCGCAGGCCTCAACGTGCGGTACTGGGGCTTCAAGATGACGGAGCCGCCGTTCAAGGACAACGTCAAGTTGCGCCAGGCGTTCAACTACGCCGTCGACCGCGACCTCATCTGGAACGTGCTCATGGAAGGCGCCCGCGTGCCAGGCGACCTCGGCGTTCTCCCGCCAGACATGCCAGCGGCCAACGTGGCTGGCTACCCGTACGACCCCGAGCTTGCCAAAGCCGCGCTCGCCGAGGCGGGCTACCCTGGCGGCGTCGGCCTGGAGCCCATCACCCTCTACTACTTCGCTTCCGACTCGGACGCTCCGCACGTCGCGCTGCAGGACATGCTCGCCCAGATCGGCGTGAGCATCATCTTGCAGAAGGAAGACAACAGCACCTACTGGACCCACGTCGGTGAACCAGACGTGACCTTCTTCCTCTCCGGCTGGAGCGCCGACTTCGCCGACCCAAGCGAGGTCCTCGACTTCCTCTTCGCGCATGGCCGCGACGACACCAAGTACGACAACCTGGAAGTGGACGCCCTCCTCGACCAGGCCCGCGCCACGAGCGACCCTGACGCCCGCAACGCCATCTACCTCAAGGCGCACGAGCTGATCATGGCGGACGCCCCGTGGATCGTCTCTGGTTACTCGAAGATCTCGTACCTGCTGAAGCCGAACATCACGGACTTCCAGGTCTCTGCGGCAGGCACCTACCGCACGCCGCTGAAGTACGTCAAGAAGCAGTAAGTAGGTTGTTCGGCCGCCCCCGCGCTTGGCGCAGGGGCGGCCATTATCTTGCGCCTAGCCAGCTAGCTTGAGAGGACTCGGCCCACTTGTTCCAGTACGTTCTGCGCCGCGCACTCTGGGCCATCCCTACTCTCCTCGGCGTCTTCACCATCATCTTCCTGTTGACCTATCTGATGCCTGGCGACCCCGTGAGGGCCGTCATGGGCGAGCAGTACAAGCGCGCTGATCCTGCCACCATCGAGCGCGTGCGGACCTCACTAGGCCTCAACGATCCCTGGTACACGCAGTACGGCCGCTTCCTCCTCCGCACCGCTACAGGCGACTTGGGCAAGAGCTACGTGCTGGACGAGCAAGTCATCGACATCATCGGCTACCGCTTCCCGCGCACGTTGCAGCTCATGTCCGCCGCCCTGCTAGTCGCCATCCTCATCGGCATCCCGTCTGGGATCCTGGCGGCGCGCTACCAGTACTCGTGGATCGATCACACCCTCATGCTGGTCGCGTTGCTTGGCGTAGCCATGCCCGTCTTCTGGCAGGCTGTGCTCGCCAAGATCTTCCTCACGCAGGACACGTACGGCGTGGCGCTGTTCCCCGTCGCGGGTTACGGCGGCGGGAACATCTACTACCTCATCCTGCCCTCCCTCGTGTTGGGCACGCACCTCTCGGCGACCATCGCGCGCGTCATGCGCTCGTCACTCCTCGAGGAGCGCCGCAAGGACTACTCGCGCACGGCCCGCGCGAAGGGCTTCACCGAGTCGAGCGTCATCTTCAAGCACGAGTTGCGCAACGCCCTCATCCCCGTAGTGACCATCATCGGCCTAGACGTCGGTTATCTGCTCGGTGGTTCGGTGGTGACTGAGACGGTCTTCAATTGGCCAGGGCTTGGGCGCGCGGTGGTCACCGCCATCTCGCGCCGTGACGCTCCCGTGATCATCGGGACCCTCGTGTTCGGTGCGCTCCTGTTTGTGGCGGTCAACATCGTGATCGACATCCTGTACGGCATCATCAACCCGCAGATCAGGTACGCATGACGGGCACAGGGGTGCGCCAGCGCGTTGGCTTCCTGCGGTCGCGTAGGGTGCGGGCCTTCGCGCGGCACCGGCTCGGGCTCGTTGGCCTCGTCATCGTCGTCATCTTCACGCTGGTTGCCATCTTCGCCCCGCAGATCGCGCCTTACGACCCAACGACGCAGCGCATCGCGACGGCGCGCCTGGTGCCGCCATCGGCCGAGTTCTGGTTCGGCACGGACGAACTCGGCCGCGACCTCTTCTCGCGCATCGTCTACGGGGCGCGCATCAGCATGCGCATCGGCCTCATCGCGGAGGGCATCGCGCTGATCATCGGCATCACGCTCGGGGCCATCGCGGGCTTCTTCGGCGGCTGGGTTGACAACCTCATCATGCGCGTCGCCGACGTGTTCTTCGCTATTCCGGGCCTGCTCTTCTTGATAGTCATCGTGGCGATATTCGGCTCGGGCGCCACGACCATCTTCTTGGCGCTCGGGCTCATCAGTTGGCCTGGCGAGGCGCGCGTGATGCGCTCGGAGGTGCTGCGCGTGAGAGAGCGGGAGTACGTCACGGCGGCGAAGGCGCTCGGGCTGCGCGACGTAGGTGTGATCTTGCGCCACATCATGCCGAACGCGCTCGCCTCGATGATCGTCATCGGCTCGCTCGGGGTGGCGGGCGCCATCCTGTCAGAGGCCACGCTGTCGTTCCTCGGTCTCGGCATCCAGGAGCCGCTCGCTAGTTGGGGAACGATGATCAACCGCGGCCAGCAGTTCATCTTCAACGCTTGGTGGTACTCCGTGTTTCCCGGCGCCGTGATCATGGTCGTGGTGTTGGGCTTCAACTTCTTAGGCGACGCCGCACGCGACGCCCTGGCGGTAGAGGAGGGGCGGTGACATGCGCTCAGTAGTCAAGCCGAGCAACGGGTGGCTCGAGAGTTTCGACGCCTTCGCAGCAGAGTTCTATGCGCGGCACGACGTGCCGGGCGGCGCGGTAGCCATCGTCAAGGACGGCGCTCGCGTCTACGAGCGCACGTTCGGCTGCCGCGACCGGGAGCGGCGGTTGGCGGTAGAGCCAGACACGCTGTTCGGTATCGCGTCCCTCACGAAATCGTTCACGGTCCTCACCCTGCTTGCGCTCGAAGCGCGGGGAGTGCTCAACCTGCACGACCCCGTCCTGCGGCACTTGCCTGGCTTCACATACCCGGGGCTCGGGGCGCGCGGACCGGTGCGGCTCTGGCACTTAGCTAGTCACACGAGCGGCTTGCCGCCACTTCGGGGCCTCGATTACGCCATCCAGCCGAGCCAACAGGGCGACCCTGCCGCGGAGTTCAACGACCGCGACTACACGAACGCTCCTAGCGTGAACGATTACCCCGCCCTGCTCGCGTACCTGGCGCAAGGCGAGCGCGTTGGCCTCGCCGGGCCCGGCAGTGTGGTGAGTTACTCGAACGAGGGCTTCGCCGTGCTTGGAGCGGTGATCGAGGCGGTGACTGGCGAGAGTTACCCCGCCGTCGTGGCGCGCGAGGTCCTAGTGCCGCTCGGCCTTGGTGGTGCCGGCTTCCTCATGGACGAACTGCGAGCAACGGGCAGGTTAACGGAGTTGTACACGAGCAGCCCAACTGGTCAAGTGATCCACTCGCCCAACTGGGAGGAGGCGCCCGCCTACCTCGCGACGGGCTTCATGAAGGCCAGCGTGCGCGATCTGGCGGCTTATCTGCAGTACCTGTTGTGGCCAGAGGACGGGCGCTTGGCCGTCGGGGCGGCTGGCTTGGGTGAGCTGTTCGCTCCGCGGGCGTGGGCGGAACACCGCACGGCGTACGGCTTGGGTTGGATGCTGCGCGACGGCTTCAATGGTCATAGCCTGTGGCGCCATGGTGGTTCGCTGAAGGGGGTGTCGTCGCACCAGGGTGGCGTGCCAGACTTCGGGCTAGGGATCGCGGTCCTCGCCAACCTCGACGAGGTGCCCGTGAAACGCTTGTGGTACGCCGCCGTGAACGCCTACCTCGGCCTGCCGCTCGAGCAACCGGCCTTCGAGGTTCGCTCGACGGACTTGGGTCCCGAGGCCGCCAACGAGTTGGGCGGCGTCTACTCCTCTGGTGAGCCATGGGGGCGTCTTGAGTTGGTGGCGGACGGTAACCGCCTCCTCGCCCTGGTCGGCGAGCACGCCATGCCGAACGGTCACCTCGCGCTGTTGCCAGAGGGTGAGTTCGTGTTGGTGGGTGGAGACGGCGCTTGGGAGAGCGGTCGCTTCGTTTACGGTGCGGGTGGCGCGAGACCGGTTGCCGTGCAGTACGGCATGCGTTGGTACGATAAGCAGCCGTTCGAGGCGCTGAGCGCTGGTTCCTGAACTCGCCGCAAAGTTGATACGACCACGCTCATATCTGTTGACAATGCATCGGCCGCGCAGCTATACTCTCGGCTAGTGACGAGCCTGCGCCCCATCCGCTCAAGTTTCCTATTTGATGGCGGGCGCGAGTGCCGCGGGAGCAACTCCCCAGCGCAAGCGCGAGTAGGTCAGGCACGTACCCAACCTAAGGAGCCGAACATATGGCAAAAGCGGTAGGCATCGACCTAGGCACCACCAACAGCGTCATCGCGGTGATGGAAGGCAGCGAGCCCGTGGTGCTCGTCAACGCGGAAGGGAACCGCACGACCCCATCCGTGGTGGCCTTCAAAGGCGAGCAACGCCTCGTCGGCCAGGTAGCGAAGCGTCAGGCGGTGCTCAACCCCAAGGGCACCATGTTCGAGATCAAGCGCTACATCGGCCGCACTTGGGACGAGATCAAGCACGAAGCCGAACGCGCGCCTTACGAAGTCGTCCGCGGTGACGACGGCGGCGTGCGCTTCGTAGTGGAAGGGAAGCAGTACACGCCAGAGGAAGTCTCGGCGATGGTCCTGCGCAAGCTCGTGACCGACGCAAGCGAGCGCCTCGGCGAGACCATCACCAAGGCAGTGATCACCGTCCCCGCCTACTTCAACAACTCACAGCGCGAGGCAACCCAGAACGCCGGCCGCATCGCCGGGCTCGAAGTCTTGCGCATCGTCAACGAACCGACGGCCGCGGCCCTCGCTTACGGCCTCGAGAAGAAGGGCAACGAGACGGTCCTCGTCTTCGACTTGGGCGGCGGCACCTTCGACGTCTCCGTCCTCGAAGTAGGCGACGGCGTGTTCGAAGTGCGCTCCACCAGCGGCGACACGCACCTCGGCGGCTCCGACATGGACTACGCCATCGTCACGTGGCTGGCCGACGACTTCCAGAAGCAGTACAGCGTTGACCTGCGCAAGGACAAGCAGGCCCTCCAGCGCCTCATCGAGGCGGCGGAGAAGGCCAAGATCGAGCTCTCTGGCTTGCCGGAGACCACCATCTCCCTCCCGTTCATCTCGATGGACCCGGCGTCCAACACGCCCCTCTACCTCGACACCAAGCTGACGCGCTCGAAGTTCGAGGAACTCATCGATCCGCTCCTCAAGCGCGTCCGGCACCCCCTCGAGCAGGCCCTCAAGGACGCCAAGCTGACCGCGGCCGACATCGACGAGATCATCCTGGTTGGCGGCGCAACGCGCGTGCCTGCCGTGAAGAAGATCGTCAAGGACATCCTCGGCAAGGACCCGAACCAGAGCGTTAACCCCGACGAGGTCGTGGCGCTCGGTGCGGCCGTCCAGGCAGGCGTTCTTACCGGCACGGTCGACGACATCGTGCTCCTCGACGTCACGCCACTCAGCCTCGGCGTGGAGACCAAGGGGGGCGTCTTCACCAAGCTGATCGACCGCAACACCACCGTGCCCGTGCGCAAGTCCGAGGTCTTCTCCACGGCGGACAACAACCAGACGGGCGTCGAGGTGCACGTGCTGCAGGGCGAGCGGCCGATGGCGTCGCACAACAAGTCGCTCGGGCGTTTCAAGCTCGACGGCATCCCGCCCATGCCAGCTGGCATGCCGCAGATCGAGATCACGTACGACATGGACGCCAACGGCATCTTGCACGTGACGGCCAAGGAGAAGTCGACCGGCAAGGCAGCTAGCATCACCATCCAGAACACCACCACCCTGAGCGACGACGAGGTCGAACGCATGGTCAAGGACGCCGCAGCCAACGCCGAGGCCGACCGGGTGGCCAAGGAGCTGGCGGAGGCCAAGAACCAACTCGACGGCCTCAAACTGCAGGCGCGCAAGGCCCTCGACGAAGCTGCGGACGCCACGAGCGAGCAGAAGAAGCCCGTCGAGGACCTCGTTGGCGAAGCGCAGCAGGCGCTCGACTCTGAACTGACGACCAAGGACCGCCTCGAGAGCATCGGGCGCGACCTTGCCGAGAAACTGCAGGCGTTCACCCAGAGCGTCGGTCAGCAGCAAGGTGGCCAAGACGCCGGGCACGAAGACGGTGGCCACCAAGAGCAGCAACCGGGCGACGACGACGTCATCGACGCGGAGTTCAAGCCCGCGGGCTAAGCCAGCGCGCGCCTGGCGCAGCAGTGCGCTGCGCCAGGCGGCTGGAACCAGGACCATATGACCAAGACAGGCGAACATCACAACGGCGGCGGGGCCAACCATGACCCAACCACCGCCGCGACCGAAGCCGGTGAGACGACCACTCACGAGGCGGCAGGCGCGCCGACCGAGCAGCCGCACACGGCCGCTGACGTGCCAGGCGGCGCGGAGGCCGCTGAGCAGGCGAACGGTGCCGATACGGAGGCCGACATCCTAAGAGGTGAACTCAAGCGCTTACGCGAACGCAGCGACGCGCTGCAAGACGACCTTAAAGAGGCCAACGACCGCGTTCTGCGGGCCAGGGCCGAGATGGAAACCATGCGCAGACGGCTGCTCGGCGAAGTAGATGCCGCCCGCGAGACAGGCCGAGACGAGGCCATCGCGCCGGTGCTCGCCGTTTACGACGATCTGGAGCGCGCGCTCGTGGTGGCGTCCGAGTCCGATGACCCGGCCAGCATCGTTACCGGCGTGCAACTCGTCAAGGAGAACCTCGAGCGGCAGTTGGCCGCGCTGGGCATCAGGCGCGTCGGTTTCGTAGGCGAACACTTCGACCCGCACATCCACGAGGCGCTGACCACCATCCCGGCCGGCCCCGGCCTAGCGCCAGGCACCATCGCTCAAGTTTTCGAGCCAGGTTTCGTGCATGGCGAACGGCTCGTGCGCGTAGCGCGCGTCGTTGTCGTGGCAGAACACCAGGCGAACTGACGATGAGGGGCGCGCGACCCCATGGGGCGGCGCGCCCCGCTCATGGCGTGGGAGGTTAACGTGGCGGCCCCCTACAAGGACTACTACCAGACGTTGGGCGTGAAGAAGGACGCCACCAAAGAAGAGATAAGGCGTGCGTTCAGGAAGCTCGCAGCCAAGCACCACCCCGACCGTAACCAAGACGACCCTGGCGCAGAAGAACGCTTCAAGGAGATCAACGAGGCGTACACGGTCCTCGCAGACGAGGAGAAACGCAAACTGTACGACCAGTACGGTAGCGGTGGCAGCGTGCCGCCGTTCGCGGGCGGCGGCGGTGGCGGCCCGCAATACCGCAACGTCTCACCAGAAGAGTTCGCTGGCTTCTCAGACTTCTTCCAGTCACTGTTCGGCGGCTTCGGTGGCGCTCGAGGCGGCTTCACGAGCGACTTCGGCACCCGCGGGGTAGGCAGCGACCCGTTCGATTTCGGGTCGCCGCGCATCAGCAACGTAGAGGCGCGGCTCGACGTGCCGGTAGTAGAGGCGTTTCACGGCGGCCCGACGACGATCAGCGTCGGGGGCAAGAACCTCGAGGTGACGCTGCCGCGCGGTGTGCGCGACGGAGCGAAGCTCCGCCTGCGTGGGCAAGCCCCATCAGGCGGCGACCTGATCTTGCACGTGAGGCACATGCCAAGCACGACGTTCAAGGTCGAGGGCGACGCCGTGCGCGTCCAGCTACGCGTCCCTGACTACCTGGCGGCGCTGGGTGGCACGGTGCGCGTTCCTACCCTCGACGGCGAAGTAGACATGACGCTTCCAGCCGGCTCGTCGAGCGGGCGCGTGCTGCGCTTGCGCGGCCAAGGGTGGCCTGGAACGGGCGGCAAGCGCGGCGACGAGTTCGCTGAGGTGATAGTGACCGTCCCGCCCGACTTGACCGACGAGCAACGCAGCGCGTACGAACAGTTGCGCGACCTGACTGCCGTAGCCTGACCAATAACCGCGTCGCCGCGGGCCAGGCTGGCGGTAGTTGGCAAGTGTTAGCCTCTCACCCATGACTATCCACACCCGCGTTCGTGCACTACCAGCGCGCTTGCTAGCAAGCCTGTTCGTTGCCGCCATCTTGGCTTTAGGCAGCGCCGCTTTCGCTCAGTCGGACGCCACTACCAGCGACAAGGTCGTCATCCGGCTAGGCAGCCGCGAGGAGCGCGCCAGCGAGATCGACTGGCGTTTCGGCGTGACGTTGCGCGGCGTCGCTGCGCAGCAGGGTCAACCGTACTCCGAGGCGTTCGAGGCGAGCATGTGGGAGCTGCTGCCCTACTACATCGAGCAGCGCGTGCAGGAAGTGGCGCTGGCAGCTGAGGCGCAGCGCCGCGGCATCGTCCCGAACCTCGATGAGCTGAACGCCACCATGGACCGCATCAAGGCCGGCCTCGCAGAGGGCCAGGAGTTCGAGGCCGTCGTGAACGCCGCGGGCTTCCCAAGCGAAGCCGCGCTGCAGGGCATGATCGAGGAAGCGGACGTCATCAAGCAGCTCCTCGACGCGGTGCACGCCGACGCCGAGGCCAGCGTCACCGACGAAGAAGTCCACGTCCGCTACCTGGCCGAGCGCGGCCGTTTCAGCGAGCCTGAGCAGTACTGCGCCAGGCACATCCTCGTCTCGGAAGAGGCCGTCGCTCAAGAACTAGTCGCGCAACTCGCGGGCGGTGCCGACTTCGCGGCGTTGGCCGCCGAGTACGGCACCGACGCCACCAACACGCGCGGTGGCGACCTCGGCTGCTTCGAAGTCAGCCGGATGGTGCCTGAGTTCGCGAACGCGGTCGTTGCTGCCCCGGTCGGCGAGAGCGTTGGCCCTGTCGCCAGCCAGTTCGGCTACCACGTCGTGCTCGTCTACGACCACACGCCGGCACGTGTGCGGCCGTTCTCAGAAGTCAAGGACGAGGCCCGCGAGTTCGCGGTCGCTCTCGCTACCAACGCCGCCATCGACGGGATCGTCAACGGCGCGGGCGTGACCGTCTACCCGGAGAACCTGCCCACCCGCTAACCGACGGTCAGGGAGCCAGGCGCGACCGGCTCCACGTGCCGCCCTCTAACGAGTAGAGGAAGCGGTCGTGGAGCCGGTCGTCTCTGCCTTGCCAGAACTCGACGCGCTCCGGCCTGAGGAGGTAACCGCCCCAACCCGGCGGGCACGGGACCTCGCCATCCGCGAAGCGCGCCCGCACCTCGGCGGCCAACGCCTCCAACTCGGCCCTACTAGCAAGCGGCTGCGACTGCGGTGAGGTCCACGCCCCCAACTGCGACCCGCGCGGCCGCGAGTTGAAGTACTCCTCCGAGGCCGCGCGCGACAAGCGCTCTACTCGGCCCTCGACGCGCACTTGGCGTTCCAGGTGCGGCCACCAGAGCGCCACTGCCGCCGTGTGAGAGGTGTCGAGCTCGTGCGCCTTGCGGCTGCCGTAGTTCGTGAAGAACGTGACGCCAGCCTGCGTGAGGTCTTTGAGCAGCACGAAGCGCACGCTCGGGCGCCCGTCGGCGCCGACGGTCGCGAGGGCCATCGCGTTCGGTTCGGCTTCACCTGCCTCTACGGCACGACGTAACCAAGCGGTAAGAAGCTCGGTCGGGTCGTCTGTCAGCTCGCTCTCTTCGAGGCTGCCGACGCGGTACGCCTTGCGTAACTCAGCGAATCCCATGCCGTCACTTTAGCCGCACGGGCGCCAGGCGAGCCCCTCATGCCGCGCGTTCGGCGGTACCCTCTCGTCATGGCAGCGCCCAACCGGCTTGCGCGAGAACCCAGCCTCTACCTGAGGCAGCACGCCAACGACCCGGTCGACTGGCACCCGTGGGGTGCTGAGGCCTTCGCGCTCGCGCGGGAGCTCGACCGGCCGGTGCTCCTCTCCATCGGTTACGCGAGCTGTCATTGGTGTCACGTGATGGCGCGCGAGTCGTTCCGCGACTCCGCCACCGCTGCCATCATGAACGCAGAGTTCGTGAGCATAAAAGTGGATCGCGAGGAACGCCCTGACGTGGACGCCGTCTACCTGGCCGCCGTGCAGACCGTGACGGGCAGCGCAGGCTGGCCGCTCACCGTCGCCCTCACGCCTGAGCGCGAGCCGTTCTACGGCGGCACCTACTTCCCGCCGACTGACCGCCACGGCCTGCCGTCCTTCAAGCGCGTGCTCACCTCCTTGGCTACTGCGTGGCGCACGCGCCGTGACGACGTCGTGGCGTCGGCCGCCGACCTAGCGACCGCAGTCGCCAGGCTGAGTGCGCCGCCCTTCGCTTCGGGCGCCGAGCCGCTCGACGTCCCGCGCCTGCTCAAGCAGGCCGTTGGGCGCCTCATCCGCCTCGAGGATAAGCTGAACGGCGGCTTCGGCGACGCCCCTAAGTTCCCCGCGCACGAGGCGCTACGCCTCTTGCTTGCCAGGCCAGAAGTGGAAGCTCGGGGCGTTGCACTACGCGCGCTCGACGCCATGGGTAGGGGCGGCATCTGCGACCAGCTAGGTGGAGGCTTCTTCCGTTACTCGGTCGACGCCAGCTGGCATGTGCCTCATTTCGAGAAGATGCTGTACGACAACGCCGCGCTGCTGCGCGCCTACGCACAGGCAGCCAACCTGACCGGAGCACCGGAGTACCGCCGCATCGCAGAGGCCATCGTGGCGTGGCTGGTGCGCGAGTTGCGCGCACCAGACGGCAGTTACTACAGCGCCCTCGATGCGGAGTCTGGTGGGGAGGAGGGCCGCTATTACGTCTGGACCCGAAGCGAGCTCGACGCGGCCCTCCCCGGCCTCACTCAAGGCCAGCGAGACATGGTGGCAGAGCGCTTCGGGGTGCTGAGTGTCGGCCCCGTCGAGGGCGCCAGCGTGCCGCGCCTCGCCGTTGACATAAGCGACCTAGCCAAGCGCCACGGCATGACTGCCGAGCAGGCGGGCGCCGACCTCGAGGCGGCGCGCCTGATCCTCCTAGCGGCCCGAGAAGTGCGCGAGCGGCCAGGCGCGGACGACAAGGTCCTCACCTCGTGGAACGGCCTGCTGATCGGCGCTTTGGCGGAGGCGGGCGCAAAGCTAGCCGACGAGAAGCTCGTCCTACTAGCGAGCGCCGCCGCAAGCGCAGTGCGCGCCAGTGCCTGGGTGGACGGGCGGTTATGGCATTCGGCCCGCGGCGGTGAACTGCGCGTGGAAGGACTGCTCGAGGACTACGCCTACTTGGGACTCGGTCTGCTGCGCCTGTACCGCGCTACCTTCGAGGCACGCCACTTGCGCTGGGCGCTCGAGCTGGCGGCGGTCGTAAGCGCCCGCTTTCATGACGCGGAGGCCGGCGGGTACTTCAGCACCGCCGTGGACGCCGAGCGCTTGATCGCCCGCCCGAAAGGCTTCATGGACGCCGCCACTCCAAGCGAGAACGCCGCCGCCGCAGAGCTAGTGTGGTGGGCGGCGCGCTACCAAGATGACGAGGCGGGCCTGGAGGCCTCCACCGGCGCTGTCGCCGGGATGGAGGAGGCCGTGCTGCAGGCGCCGCAAGCGTTCGCGTCGAGCCTCAACCTCATGCTCCTGCAGGCAGCGCCACCACGCGAGGTCGTGATCGTTGGCCGCCGAGGGACTCCTGGGTTCACACAGTTAGCCGCGGCGCTGCGCGAGCGGCTGCGCGACGACGATCTGCTGCTAGTCGTCGACGGCTCGGACCCCGTGCTAGCTGCGCTGCCCCTCGCCACCGGCCGCCAGACGGCCCTGGAGCGTGACGAGGTCGAGGCGTTCGTGTGCGAGGGCGGGGTCTGCCGGCTGCCCGTGCAGAGCGCGGAGGCGCTGGTGGCCGGGCTGGCGCGTTGACGTCCAGTACCAGCCTTTGCCAGGGCACGAAGTTGACACCCTTAGGACTCGTGGCGGATGCTGAGTGACGTTGCCGCGTCGCTTCGTCCCCAGTCACCTGAGTGGACGTGGTTGAGTGGCGCCTGGAGGACCCATGTACACGTTCTTTCTCGATCTTCACAACTACTTGCGCTGGGCCGTGCTCATCGTCGGCCTCGCCGCCATCGTCATGGCATGGGCCGCGACCGCGTCCCGCGGCCGTTGGACTCCACCGCAAGTCAACCTCGGCCGCCTCTTCACCGGGGTCTTCGACCTGCAGGTCCTGGTCGGCGTGGTGCTCTACGTGTTCCTCAGCCCACTCACGAAGAGCGCGTTCTCTGACATGGGCGCCGCCATGAAGAACTCAGACATCCGCTTCTTCGTGGCCGAGCACCTCGTCGGCATGGTGATCGCTGCCGTGCTCCTGCACATCGGCGCAGCTCGTGCCAAGAGCAAGGACTCGCCGTTGCAGGCCGCCATCTTCTACACCATCGGCTTCATCGTAGTGCTGGCGTCGATCCCGTGGGGTCGCCCGCTGTTCTGAGTGTCCAGAGCGGGCTCGATTTGGTAGCGACCGTATGATGTCTTAGTGAGCCTGAAGGTACTTAGCGGCCCGCCTGGTTCGGGCCGGACAAGGCGCCTGCTGGCGCTCGCGAAGAAGACCTGCGACGCTGGCGGGCGCGTTTGGTGGGTGGGGCTGCCCGCGCAACGCGGGCACACCCTCAGGCGCCTCACGGCAGACGGTTACGCGGCGCTTGGCTTCGAGTTCATGAGCGCCCAGCAGCTCTACTACCGACTGCTGACCGCCGCAACGGACCTGCGCCCGCTCGTGGTCGGCACGGCCAGGCTCGTGCGGGTAGTCGAGGCGCTACACCACGTAAACCGCGCGTTCCCAACCCCTGGCGAGGCCCGGCTCTTCGCGGCCGCCATCGCGGAGGCCAAACGCTACGCCGTTACCCCGCGCGATTACGAGCAGCTAGCGGCAGACACGGAGCAGCGGCGCTTCGCCGCCGTCTACGCCGCCTACCAGGCGGGCATGACTAACGCCTGGGACTACGACGACGCCCGCCAGGCCGCCCTTGACCTCGTCAACCGCAAGGCGTTGACGGTCGAGGCCGATGTCGTCATCGTCGACGGCCTGCGCGAGGTTGGCCCCCTCGAACTGCGCTTCTGGCGCGGCCTGGCGCGCCACATCAACGTTCACCTCAGCCTGGCAGTGTTGCCTCCCGGCCTTGAACCCACGACCGTGTTGCCTGCTCGCGACTCCACGGTCGTCGAGCGCTTCGCTGCCGCTAACCCGGTGGAGGAGGGGCGCTGGGTCATGCGCTCCGTCAAGCAAGACCTCTTCGGGCAGGGAATGGCGCCGCTCGACGTAGCCATCGTGGCGCCTGCCGCGCGCGCGCGGGCGCTCGTGGCGTTAGCCGAAGAGTACGGCGTCCCGCT
The DNA here is from genome assembly GCA_035703635.1 of Trueperaceae bacterium. Lineage (GTDB taxonomy): Bacteria > Deinococcota > Deinococci > Deinococcales > Trueperaceae > JAAYYF01. The sequence goes on from DASSXV010000004.1 coordinate 29,509, forward strand.
GATGGACGAGACGCCGTTGGCGCTAGCGGACGAGGGGCAAGGACGCGTGCTCGTCGACCTCTTGGAGCTGCCAGAGATGCCGACACCCACGCGCCTCCTGGCCGTACCCGCTCTCGAGGAGCTTGGCCGCTTGGCGTTGGAGGCTGGCGTCGCGGGCAACGCGGCCGTCGGCGAGTTGGCGCGCCGCAACGGCCTGAGCGAGGTCTGGCTGCAGTGGCGCGAGCGGCTCAAAGTGACGGGCGATGCGGTCACGTGGGCCCGCGAGCTGATGGCCGAACTGCTCGAGGGCGCTCCCCGCGAGTTGGTCGAGCGCGCCCTCGGCAAGGCGCAGGAGGCCGCCAGGCTAGGTGCGGGCGACGGCTTCCGCGCCTGGTGGGCCGCACTGTTGCAAGACGCGCGCCAGGCGAGGGCCGAGGGGGCGGGCGTTGCGTTGTTGGACGCCACGAGCGTGTCGGGCCGCCGTTACCGCAAGGTCTACCTGGTTGGCGCGGTGGAGGGCGCTTACCGCGCTGGCGAGCGCGAGGATTACTTCCTGCCAGAGGAGATGCGCAACGACCTGAGCGAGTCGTTCGCTCACCTTGGCTTACCGCGGCGCTTCCAGGGCCGCGGCGAGGCGTTCGCCATGGAGCTCCTCCAGCGCGCGGATCACCTCGTCATCACGGCCCCGCTTGGTGACCAAGGCGGGCCACTGGTGCTTGACGAGGCGCTCTTCGGTGCCACTGAACCCCCTGCGCTGCCGCTCGTCCCGGCAGGCAGTCGTCTCGAGCTGCCCGGGGCGGCGCCATACGTGCCCGACCTCTCCCCGGTTGCCCTCGGCAGACCGTACGTAGAGAGCTTGAGGCGTTACCACGACTGTTCGTTCCGCATGTGGGGCGAGGGCGTGCTGCGCGTGAGTGGGGACGTGCAGGACGAGGAGGGCGTCGGTGAGAGGCTGCGCGCCGCCCTGCTGCAGGAGCGCGGCGGCCGCCTCACGGTTGAGCGCCTAGCCGCGCTGGTTGAGGAGTTCCCCAACCACGCGGCCTGGCTGAACAAGCATGCGCAACTGCTCTCGCGCCTGACGTACGGCGTCGAGCTGGGTGGGCGCGCAGGGTTCGCCATCACTTACCTCCACGCCACCGAGAAGGTGGAGCTGGCGGGCGGCGGCTTCAGGGTCGACATCTACCGCTTCGTGCCGTGGTCGAAGGCGTGGGATGAGGAGAGCGCGGACGACGTCATCAAGAACCGCTGGAGCGAGTATTGGGCCGTCGGCGCCCTCTTCGCCCAGCCTGCGTTCCGGGTACAGGAAGTCCACGTGCTCGTCTGGCCGATCGGGGAAGACCCGATCGATCTCGCACCGAGAGGCGGGGTCAGCCCGCGCTGGCTACGCGTCAGCGAGAAGCGCAGCTTGGTCGAGGAGACGCTGCCTGCCTTCATGCGCGGCGAGGTGAAGCCGAACCCCGGGTTCATCTGCCGCACGTGCCCCGTCTTCGACCTCTGCCGCGAGGGCGTCCGGTGACGGTGGCGCTATGAAGGTGCGAGTAGCGTCCGCCGGGACGGGTAAGACGACGAGCCTCGTACGCCGGTACCTTGAACTGATCGACGGGGGAGTCGCCATCAGCCGCGTGGCCGGCGTGACTTTCACCCGGGCCGCCGCCGACGAGCTGAGGCAGCGCGTGGCCGCCGGCATCGACGAGCTGCTTGCGCATGGCGATTACCTTGGCGGGCTCTTCACCCCTGCACGCGCCACGCGGCCGCTCTTCGAACGCGCGCATGACGAGCTCGGAGGCGCGGTGCTTAGCACCATCCACGGGTTCATGACCGTTGGCCTGCGCTTGAGCGCCCCTAGCCTAGGGCTCGACCCAAACTTCGTCGTGCTGGACGAGTGGGAAGCGGCCGCCATCTTCGAGGAGGAGTGCGCCGGGCTGCTCATGCTCGCCAGCGATCCGGAGCACCCGCTGCACGCCGCCAAGACCGCGTTGGATGGTGCGGCCTCAACGTTCCTGCTGCAGCTCTTCGGGAAGCGTTCGTTGGCCCCCAAGTTGGCTTTCGGCTCGGCGCCAAGCGAGGCGGCGCTCGAGGCGCTCTACCGCTCGGCCTTGGCGGCGTTCGACGCGCGCCTGGGCGCCACTAGTTTGGCGCCAGGTGAGGTCGAGCGCAGAGCCCTGCAGATGCTCGACCAGCGGCTCCCGAGGGAGCGCCTGGTCGCCCGTTATCCGTACGTGCTCGTCGACGAGTACCAGGACGTCAACCCGCTTCAGGGCGAGTTCTTCGAGCGCTTGGCGGCGGCTGGCGCGCGCATCGAGCTCGTTGGCGACCCTAAGCAGTCCATCTATGGTTTCCGCAACGCAGACGTTGCGGTGTTCAGGCGCGCCCTCGATACGGCGGAGGCCACTGGGGAGGTGCAGGCGCCCCTGACCGAGAGCCGCAGGCACGCGTTGGCGCCGACGGCGTTCCTCAACCGCCTGACGGAGCGACTGGCGGAGGGCGGCAGCGGCTTCACCGCCCGCGAGGCCCCGCCGGTGGCGAGCGCTGGCCCCCAAGCGGCGCAGCTTGGCAGCGTCGAAGTCGTGGTGGTCGAGGGGGCTGAGCCGCTCGACGAGCTGCGCGGCCGCGAGGCGGAGGTGCTAGGCGAGCGGCTGCAGGCGCACCACGCGCTTGGCGTGCCTTACGACGAGATGGCCGTCCTCGCCCGCAGCCACGCGGCGCTGGCGCGCGTACTGCAAGCGTTGCGTACGCAAGGCGTGCCGGCCTACGTCGTGCAGGGCCGGGGCTATTACGAGCGCAGCGAGATCCGCGACGTGCACCACGCCTTGGCCGTCGGCGTCGACCCGCTCGGCCCTAGCCTGCTGCCGTTCCTCCGCGGGCCGCTAGCGGGCCTCACCCTGCCTGAGATCACGCAGGTGGCTGGTGCGGCACCTGACATGCGCCTCGCGCTGCTGGCCGAGAACTTCCCGGCGGTCGAGGAGCGCATGGAGCGCTTGGCAGAACTGGCGCGCGGCACGCCTCTGCAGGCGGTGAAGGGCATCCTGCGCGAGCCGCTCCTGGGCGGCAAGAGGTTTCAGGAACTCTTGCGGCGCCGTGGCCGCGAGAACGTCGACGCCCTCCTCTTCGAAGTGGCGGGCAAGGCGCCGCGCGACGTCGCGCTCTTCCTCGACCGTCTCGACCTCCTAGCGCGCAAGGCGGAGTCTGGCGACGTGCCGCAGAGCGGGGCGGGCGTGAGGCTGCTGAGCATCCACGCTTCGAAGGGTCTCGAGTTCCGCGTTACGGCGCTGTTCGACGTTGGGGCGTGGGGGTCCAACCGGAGTTCGCCGCTTCTCGTCGAGCCAGGCAGCGGCGCGGTCAGGCTGAGCGGCACGCCGGAGTTCGAGAAGGCCAAGGCCGACGCGCTGGCGCGTGGAGTGCAAGAGTCGTATCGCCTGCTTTACGTGGCGGCCAGCCGGGCGCGCGACGCCCTCATCCTCACGGCGAGCAAACGCAATAGTCCGGGGCCGTGGCTCGGAGCGCTCCTTGGCCTCGGGCTGACGGGGCCGAACGCCATTCCTGGCGTGACGTGGGAGCGCGTCGCCTACTCGCCACCCGCTGCGCCAGCGCCAACGGTAGCGGACGGGCACGCAGCCGACCTCCCTGCTGCACCGTGGATCGACGCGCGCCGCCAACCTGCGCCGCTCCCGCCCGTCGTGAGCCCGTCAGCCCTCACGCGCCTGACCGCCGCCGACCCGGAGACCGCCTCGGACGACGAACCAGTAGACCAAGCCGCCCGTTACGCCGGTGAGGACGAAGTGGAGCGCGGCCGCGTCGGCTGGGGCAGAGCGCGCGGCACCCTAGTCCACTTCGCGATCGGGCAGAACTGGCGGCCGTCTGACGAGTCGACCAGCAGCACACTGATGGCGCAAGAAGTGCTCCTGCCGTTCGACGAAGCGCAGCGCGCCGAGCTAGTGGCCGAGGTGCTCGAACTCCTCGGCAACTACTGGGGCATGCTCGGCGCGGCGCTTCCGCCACTCGACCACCGCGCGCCCGATCGCGCCGAGCTGCCGCTTGCCGTTACGTACGGCGAGACCGTGTGGGAGGGGATCGTCGACCGCCTCTACCAAGTCGCGGGCGACTGGTACCTAGACGACTACAAGACCGACAGACTAGTGGCGCCTGAGCGCTACTACCTGCAGCTAGCGCACTATCTAAGGGCGACGGAGCGAGCGCTAGGGGTGCGGCCGCGCGGCCGGCTCGTCTACTTGCGGCACGGTGAGGTTGTCGAGCCTGCGCGCGAACTGTTGGACGACGCCCTCGCACGTGCCGGCTTATAGCGCCGGGACAGCGGTCGATGATTGCAAGCGGTAGAGGTGTGCGTTGCCCGCCTTGCCAGCGCGCTCCACGAGCCTTAGCTCGTGCAAGCAGTATGCCGCCTGCTGCGCCAGGCGCCGCGGCAGGCGCGCGCTGCCAGCGAGGTCGGCGGTGGTGAACAGCTCGGGCAGGTCTGGCGGGAGAAGTGCGAGCAGGTCGCGCGGTTCCTTGAAGCTGCGCCGCTCGTGCACCCGCTCGAGCCGCCTCCCGCTGATGACCCACCCGCGCCTGCGCCACGCCTTGCCCGCCTCGAAGCGCCTGCACTCGACGTCCTCGACGAGCGCGACCTCTAGCTCGAGGTGAGGGTGCTCGAAGAGCGTCGGCGCGGCCACGAGTTCAGCGAAGAGTTGCTCGACACGCCCGACCTTCGGCGATCTGCGGCGCTCGACGCGGCCGTCTGGGTGCACTTTTTCTAGCCACCGCGTGCGGGCGACCGGCAACACTAGTTTCACGCGGTGTTCAGGGAGGAGGGCGGCGAGCTTCTGGCGCATGGCCCCGAGGTTGCGCGTCTGCACCTCGATGAGGAGACCGTCAGCCACGGCGTCTATGACGTAGCCGCCCACCGTGACCTCGAAGGCGCTCCCAGCTGGGGCGCTTAGGCGCTTCAGGTCCGCGTGGAGGGGTGACTCGTTGAGGGAGCCGATGGCGCTCACGCTCACACCATACCCAGGCGGCAGTGGAGCCTAGAGGTCCTAGGCAGTAGCCTAGGCCGCGCTCAAGCCACTGGTGGCGCCGGGCCATGCTCTAGCCATGAACGCCATACCAACGGAAGCCACAGTCGCAGGAAAGCACGGCGTGTTCGTAGTCGATGAGCGCCACGGTCTGGTCTGGGAGGTCTCAGTGCCGGTAACGGAGCTCATCGACCTTATCGAGGCATGCGGCACCGAGCACTCACTGGAAGTCGCGAGCGACGTCGGCGTGTTCTACGCCATGGCGCGGCGTTGGTGGGTGTTGCCGTTAGGAGACGAGATGCTCGTGCGCATCGAACTCGAGCGCTCCATGACCGCTTAACGCCTGCCCGCGCACGGCAGGCGCCTCACCCCAGGCGCGCGAACACCGCCGCCGCGGCCAACCCAACGACCTTCGCACCCAGGTTCTCGGCGTGGAACCGCGGGTCGATGCAACCCTTCGTCATGATCGCCACCACGAACGGCTCCCCGCCACCGCCGGCGCTCGGCAACGGCTCGAACACGCCGACGTCGTTGCGTACGCCAGTGATCGAGCCGCTCTTCGAGGCGATCCGCCACGGGGCTTCGCCAATGGAGGCAAGGTAACTGTCGTAACCGATACTGCGGCCAAGCTCGCTGAACTGCTGCTTGCGGTAGATGGCCTTCGCCTCCTCCGTCAGCGGAGGCGGCAGGAGCTCGCCGCGCCACAAGCGCGCCATGTGATCGGCAAGGTCGGCGGCCGTCGTCACCGAGCTCGAGCGTTTGGCGCCGCTCAGCACGGCGGCCGTCTGCAGCTTGCCTGCGCTACGCGTGCCGGTCCAGCCATGGGCCTGGATGGAGGCGTTCACCTCGTCCAACCCAACGAACTCGATGAGCACGTTGGTGGCCGTGTTGTCGCTGACGACGATCATCAGGGTGGCGAGGTCGCGCAGGGTGTACCGCCTGCCGGGGGTCAGGGCGGTCAGCACGCCAGAGCCAGACACCTGGTCCTCGGCGCCAACCAGCAGTTCGTCGTCTAGGTCGGCGTCGCCAGCCGCGACCATCTCGAGCAGCGCCTGCAGCACGTACACCTTGATGGTGCTGGCGGACGGGAACTGCTCCGTAGCGCGGTAAGCCACGCCTTGGTCCGCCTTCGCGTTCGGTTCGAGCGGGTAGGCGACCACGGCGAGCGCACCAACCCCGGCCGCGTCCGGCGCGCCAGCAGCGTCCGTCACGTGCGGCGCACGGGCGACGGCATGGCTGACGCTGGCGCCTTGCAGCGCCGCGCCGCCACCGAGGACGCGTTCGAGGTGCTCGAACTCGGCGCGCAGTTCCGGCGGGAGAAGTGCGTTGGAGACGGCTTTAGGGCTGGCGGGGTGGTTGGGTTGCAACATGCGGTCACCTCAGCTTGGCGCTTACGGTCGCAGTGTTGCACGTTGGCGTGTCGAACCACCTTGCGGCGCGTGCGCTCAAGCCCTACACTTCACTCGTCCGACCATGGTGCCGATAGGGGCCACCGGCGGGTCCGGGTGTCAAACGAGCGTAAGTTCGTTTGGACCCGATAGTCACTGAGAGCTCGAACCTCCAACGCGAGGCGAGCCAGTAGGGATGGAAATGGCTACAGGCAAGGTCAAGTGGTTTAGCGGTGAGAAGGGTTACGGCTTCATCGCACAGGATGACGGCGGGGCGGACGTGTTCGTCCACTTCTCGGCCATCCGCGGCGAGGGCTACCGGTCCCTCAACGAGGGTGACGTCGTTTCGTTCGACGTCGAGCCGGGCCAGAAGGGCCCACAGGCCCAGAACGTTCTGGTGACTAGCGCAGCAGCACCGCGCCAAGGCAGTAGCGACCGCGGTGGTCGCGACGGCCAGTTCTTCAGTGACCGCCCGGCGGGCGATCGCTCATTCGACAGCCGTGGTGCCGGCGACCGCGGTGACCGCGGGCGCGGCGGCAACGACCGCGGTGGTAACGACCGCGGCGGCAACGACCGCGGCGGCTCGCGTGGTCGTGGCGGCAACGACCGCGGTGGGGGTCGGCGCGACCGCTACTGAGCGCACGCTCTAGCGCCCCTTGGCTAACAAGACGAAGGTAAGAAACTGCGCGGGCCCGGAGAGATTCCGGGCCCGCGCTCTTCTAACCGTTCGTCGAGTTGTTGGGGTCCGCGCCGCTTGCGGCGCGAGGGGTGCGGCCAGTTCAGGCCCTAGCGGGTTTCTTACTCGCGACGCCCTTGGCCTCACCATCGAACTCACCGTGCGGCGCTCCGAGTAGGGGCAGCACCCAGTAGTCGAGCCCGTAGTAGCCGGCGGTGCGCCAGGCCAGCACGATCCAGGTGGCGAGCATGAACATGATGGGGTTCGTCGAGAGGGTGCCCGCCAGGAGGAAGGCCACGTTCATGAGGCCGCCGAAGAAGGCCGCTGCGCCAGTGAGGAAGCCGACGATGAGCGCGATGCCGACCAGGAGTTCGCCGAAGGCCACGACGTAGCCCATGAACGGCCCAAGTGGCAGGAAGATGTTCTCGATCATCCAGGCGTACCAGCCAGTCACGCTCGGCTTCTCGCCCTGCGATAGTCCGACTGCGCGCGTGAGGAAGCCCTTGATGGCGCCCCCAGCTTCCGGCCCGACCCAGGCCGGGTTCGTTACCTTGCCCCAGCCTGCGTGTAGCCAGAGCCAACCGAGGTATATGCGGACGACCGTCCAGAAGGGCGCCATGTACTTTGACGCGAAGAGGAACTTACTTACCTGAGGTTCAGGGTAAAAAGTGGTGCTGCGTGCCATGCTCCTCAACCCCTTTCGCTGCCTAGTATCTTATTCTGTCGGCGTTGCAGCCAGGGACATGCGCCCTAGGACTAATGTCCTGCACGCATAGAACGAACTACGGGGTGATACATGACCAGGTTATCGGGGAGGCTCGTTCTGCCACACGGGCTCGTGACTGGCACGATCACGTACGGCCCTCACATCGAGGCCGTCGAGGTAGTCGACGCCCCGGACGCGGGCGCCGGCCTGCCCATCATCCTGCCCGGGTTCATAGACACGCATGTTCATGGCGGCGGCGGCGCGGACACGATGGACGGGCTTCGAGGCGTCGAGGGCGTGGCGCGTTTCCACGTTTCGCACGGCGTTACCACCTTGCTACCGACTACCATCACGCACCCGTGGCCGGACGTCATGGCCGCCCTAGCCGGCGTTGCCGAGTACATGGCCTCCGCCGCGGGCGACAGGCGCGCCGAGGTGGTGGCCGACGTGCCTGGTGCTCACCTCGAGGGTCCGTTCATCAACCCGCAGCGCCTCGGCGCGCAACCGCCGTTCGCCACCCTCCCCGTGCCTGAGCTAGTCGAGGAAGTGATCGCGACGGGCGTCGTGCGCGTCGTGACCATGGCCCCTGAACTGGAGCACGCACTCGAGGCGGCAGTGCGCTTCGCGACCGCAGGCGTGCGCGTCTCGTTCGGCCACACCAACGCCACCGCGGAGGAGGTCGTGGCCGTGGCGGCCGCGGTTAGGGCCGCGGGTGGAGTGGTCGGGTTCACGCACCTCTTCAACGCCATGACCCAGCTCAGCGGCCGCGAACCAGGCGCGGTAGGCGCGGCCTTGGCGGACGCCCACGCGTTCGCGGAGCTCATCTTCGACCTCCACCACGTCGCGCCGACGAGCTTCAAGGCGGCGCTGGCCGCCAAGCAGCACAAGTTGCACCTCATAACGGACGCCATCCGCGCGTGCGGGCAGGCCGAGGGCGTTAGCGAACTTGGCGGCCAGGTCGTCACCGTGAAGGACGGCGCGGCGCGCCTAGCTAACGGGACGCTGGCCGGTAGCGTCCTCACCCTTGATCAGGCGCTGCGCAACGCCGTCTCGCAAGGGGTAGACCTGCCTACCGCCAGCCGCGCGTTGTCCGGTGTGCCAGCCGCCTACCTCGGACTCGAGGACCGCGGCGCGCTGATGGCAGGCGCACGCGCAGACATGGTCGTGCTAGACAACGATCTGCGCGTGCAGGAAGTGTTCGTGGCTGGCAGGTCGCTAGGCTGAGGCGGCGCGGCCTAGCGGCGCCGTCAGGTTGCCAAGGCTTCGTCGACGAGGCGTTTGACGAGTTCTGGGTCAGCGCGCCCAGCGGTCGCGCGCATGACCTGGCCGACGAAGAAGCCCTTGAGTCCGACCCTGCCGCCGCGGAACGCGGCTAGTTCGCCTGGGTGCGCCGCGAGGGTCTCGGTGATGACGGTACGGACGGCGTCGTCATCGCCAAGCCTCTCGAGCCCGCGTTCAGCCACGAGACGCGCGGGTGAACCACCAGACGCCGCCACTTCGGTAAGGAGTTCCCTTGCCACGCGCAGGGTGATGGTGCCAGCGTCGACGAGGTTGGCCAGTTCGGCGAGCGCGCCCGGAGCAAGGCGCGAGTCGGGCGCGTCTTTCAGGAGGCGAGCCACGTCGTTGACGACCCAGTTCGCGACGCTGCGCGGAGCAGCTCCGGCTTCGACGGCTCCGGCGTAACTGGCGTACAGCTCAGCGCGGGGCGCCAAGATGGCCGCATCGTGCGCGGGTACGCCCTGCGCCGCCATGGCGTCGAAGCGCTGGCGCGCCGCCGCGCTGAGGCTGGCTGGGTCGAAGTCGGGGGCGGCCGGCTCCGGCGCCGCGGGAGCCTCGGTGGTTGCGGTAGCGGGCGGGCGCGACCGCTTGTCGGCAGCGTTCTTCGACCGTGCGTCCTTGAGGGCCACGATGCGGTTGAACACGGGCGCAGCAACGGTGAGGCCATCCGTTGGGTCGCGCCAGAAGTAGCCAAGGCGCTCGAACTGGTAACGCTGGTCGAGAGGGTCGTTCAGCACGCTCGGCTCGATGAAGCCTTGCGTCACGCGCAGGGCGTCGGGGTTCACGTAGTCCAGTAGGTCGCCTTCCGCGCCGTCCGGGTCTGGCACGGTGAACAACCGGTCGTAGAGACGCGCCGTGAACGGCACACCCTTCGTGGCAGACACCCAATGAATGGCCGCCGTTACCTTCACGCCAGGCGGGTTGGCGTCACCTTCGAAGGCGTGCGCACGCAACTCGGTGACGGCGCCGCTGGCGTCCTTGATGACCTCGTCCAAGCGGATGACCGGCCCATGGCGCAGGCGCACGGCCCTGCCTGGCGCCAGCCGCTTGAAGCCGGGTGGCGGCACCTCTTCGAAGTCGCTTGCCTCGATGTAGATCTCGCGGGTCAGCGGAACTGGCCTGCTGCCCTCGCCAGGCACGTCCGCCGGCCAATAGGGCGCGTCTAGCTCGCGAACCGAACCCTCCGCCACGTTCGCGAGAACGACCTTCAGGGGCTCCAGCACGGCCAGTACGCGCGGCGCGATGGGGTTCAGGTCGTCCCTGATGCTCGAGTCGAGGAGCGCGAGGTCAGTGCGACTGTTGGCCCTGGCCACGCCGACGCGGTTCGTGAACTCGCGGATGGCCTCGGGCCGCACGCCGCGCCTACGCAAGGCCGAGATGGTAGGCATGCGCGGGTCGTCCCACGAGCTAACGACGCCCTCGCGCACGAGCCGGATGAGCTTGCGCTTGCTGACCACGGTGTAGTCCAGCACTAGCCGCGCGAACTCGTACTGGTGCGGCCGGGGGCTGCCGACGAGGCGCTCTAGGACCCAATCGTAGACTTCGCGGTTGTTATCGAACTCGAGGGTGCAGAGGCTGTGGGAAACGCCCTCGATGGCGTCAGAGAGGGGGTGGGCGAAGTCGTACATGGGGTAGATGGGCCACTCGTTGCCGGTGCGGTAGTGGGCAGCGTCAACGATGCGGTAGAGAATCGGGTCGCGCATCTTCATGTTGGCTGCGCTCATGTCGATCTTCGCGCGCAGCACGTGCTCGCCCGGGCCGAACTCGCCGTCGCGCATGCGGGCGAAGAGGTCGAGGTTCTCCTCGACGCTACGCTCGCGGAACGGGCTGTTGCGCCCCGCCTCCGTCACGCTGCCGCGGTAATCGCGGATCTGCTCCTCGTTGAGGCTGTCGACGTAGGCGTCGCCCATATTGATGAGCGTGACTGCGTAATCGTAGAGCTGCCCGAAATAGTCACTGGCGTGCCGCACGGCGTGCCACTCGAAGCCGAGCCAGCGCACGTCGCGCTCGATGGCGGCGACGAACTCCGGGTCCTCTGTTACGGGGTTCGTGTCGTCGTAACGCAAGTACGTGACGCCGCGGTAGTCGTTGGCCACCCCGAAGTCGAGCTGGATGGCTTTGGCGTGCCCGATATGCAGGTAACCGTTCGGTTCCGGTGGGAAGCGCGTGACGACGTGCTCCAGCTCGCCGCTCGCCAAGTCGCGGTCGATGATGTCGGTTATGAAGTTGGGGGCGACTGTGCGGTCCGCTGCTGTCTCTGGCGGGCGCGACTTCGGTAAGGCTTCCACGGTGTTCAAGGCTCCTCGGGCGGCGCTGGCGGGCGAGGGACCTCCTCAGCGCTGGCGCGCGGCGGCCTCCACTGTACCGCACGGCCGGGGTGCGCCTCGCCGTTGCCCCTCGCGAGCAGCTAGCGCAGGATCACGAGGGTGACGAAGAAGTAGGTGACGGGGAAAGCGATGAGGGCGCTGTCGATGCGGTCGAGGACCCCGCCATGGCCGGGCAGGAACACGCCGGCGTCCTTGACGCCCGCCCAGCGCTTCAGTAGCGACTCGAAGAGGTCACCCAACTGCGCGGCGCTCGAAACCAGCAAGCTGAAGAGGAGCCCGTCGTAGACGTTCACGTGCAGGCCCGCGCGGCGCTCTAGGTAGACGAGCGCTGCCCCGACCACGGCCGCGGCCAGAACGAGCCCGCCGATCGAGCCCTCTACTGACTTGTTCGGGCTAATGAGCGGCGCCAACTGCCGTTTACCGAAGAGGCTCCCGAAGATGTACGCTCCCACGTCGGTAGCAACGACAGCTAGGGCCGGCAGGGTCAAGTACCAGAGGCCGAGCACTCCGTCTGGCGTGTACCTCAAGGTGATGATGTAACCGAAGAGCCACGGGATGTACAGGTAACCGAAGAACGAGAACACTACCGCCTGCAGCGAGTTGCGGTTGGGGTTGGCGAGCTCGAGCGCCACCAAGTAGAGGGCGAAGAGGCCGATGAGCGCCTCGCGCCAACTGACTCCCGCGATGAGCGGCTGCATGCCAGGGTAGCTGATCGGCAACGAGGCAGGCAGCGTGAGGACGGCGGCTACCCAGATGCTGCGTTTGCGGATGGGTATGCCGCGCAGGCTCATCAGCGCGGTGTACTCCTGGACGGCCACGAGCGTGAGGATCAGGTAGACGGGCGCAAGCAGCGGCAGCCCGACCCACAAGACGAGGAGCGTGACCACGAAAGCAACCAGCGCCGACACTATGCGCGGCAGATGCTTGCGCGCGCGCGTCTCGGCACTTGGGGCCTCGAGTTGGCTCAGGGCGCCCGAGTTGAAGTCGTCGTCGGGCAGGTTGGGAGTCACACCGCGAGGATGTCCGTCTCCTTAACTTTCGTCCTGGCATCGACTTTGGCGATGAACTCGTCCGTTGCCTTCTGCACGTCGGCCTCTGCGCGGCGCAGGTCGTCCTCGCTCAGGTCGCCGTCCTTCTGGGCGGCGCGGAGCTCCGTCAGCACGTCGCGCCGTATGTTTCTTATGGCCACGCGCGCTTCCTCCGCGAGTTGGTGCACGGACTTGACGAGGTCGCGGCGGCGCTCGTCGTTGAGCGCTGGAACGGTGATGAAGATGCTGTCGCCCTGGTTGCTTGGGTTGAAGCCGAGGTCAGCCTCGAGGATGGCCTTCTCGATGCCCTTGGCAACGCTCTTGTCGAACGGGGTGATGAGCAGCGTGCGTGGATCTGGGGTCGAGATGTTGGCGAGTTGGGCGAGCGGCGTCATCGCGCCGTAGTACTCGACCACTACGCGACCTAACACGGCTGGGTTAGCGCGGCCGGTGCGGACGGTAGACAGGTTGGACTGGAAGGCGTCAACGCTCTTCTGCATCCGCTCGCGCGCTTCGTTGAGTGGGTTGGGCATGCCCATTACCTCCGGGGCCAGATGGCGTGTGACATGAGTCTACCGCGGCCGCGGCGCCGACCTCTTGCTACTGGTCGGCGTACTCCTTCACGACGTTCGAGGCGATGTGAGTGCCAACGCGCTCGCCCGCCAGCAAGCGGCCAAGGTTGCCTGAGCGGAAGATGTCGAAGACGATGACGGGCAACTCGCGCTGCATGCACAAGCTGACTGCCGTTGCGTCCATAACGGCAAGGCCGCCGTTCAGGACGTCTAGGTATGAGAGGGTGCGGTAACGCTTCGCGCCTGGCGTGCGGTTCGGGTCGGCGTCGTAGACACCGTCCACCTTGTTCTTCGCCATGAGGACGACGTCCGCGTCGATCTCGAGTGCGCGGAGCGCGGCCGTCGTGTCGGTGGTGAAGAACGGGTTGCCCGTCCCGCCGCCGAAGATGACGATGCGCCCCTTCTCGAGGTGGCGCAGGGCGCGGCGCCGGATGTACGGCTCTGCCACCTCCTGCATGGTGATGGCCGTCTGGACGCGCGTGTCGACGCCCTTGTGCTCGAGCGCGTCTTGGAGCGCGATGGCGTTCATCACCGTGCCGAGCATGCCGACGTAGTCGGCGGTCGCCGGGTCCATGTGCTTGCCGTGTTGTGCGCCACGCCAGAAGTTGCCACCGCCCACGACGATAGCTATTTGAACGCCGCGGCTTAGAGCCGCGGCGATCTCATCCGCTAACGATGCGGTCGCGTCCGGTGACACCCCGAAACCACCTGGGCCAGCCAGGAACTCGCCCGAGAGTTTGAGGAGGACGCGTTTCATGCCGTCGTTACTCGCCGATTGCTATGCGAGAGAAACGCCCGACCTGGATGTTCTCGCCGAGGGTCGCGGCGACTTCCTTGACGAGGGCATCTACCGTCTTCTTGTCGTCCTTGATGTAATCCTGCTCGAGCAGGACGATCTCGGAGACGTACTTGTTGAGGCGGCCTTCGACGATCTTCTCAGCGACGTTGGCGGGCTTGCCTTCCTCCTCGACCTGACGGAGCAAGGCATGCTTCTCGGCGGCGATGACTTCCTCGGGCACTTCTTCACGGCGCGTGTAGGCGGGGCTGGCCATGGCGATGTGCATGGCGAGGTTGCGCGCTAGCTCCTGGAACTTCTCGTTGAGCGCCACGAAGTCGGTTTCGCAGTTCAGTTCGACCAGCACGGCGATCTTGCCGTTGTGGTGGATGTAGGAGCCGACGATGCCTTCCTTGGCCACGCGGCCGGCCTTCTTGTCTGCTTTGGCGATGCCGCGCTCGCGGAGGAGGTCAGCGGCCTTGTCGAGGTTGCCGTCTGCGTCGTCGAGTGCCTTCTTGACGTCCAGCATGCCGGCGCCGGTCATGGCCCGCAGCTGCTTGATCAGTTCGGTTGAAACAGCCATCTTGCGTCTTCCCTTCGGTCCCGCTGGTGCGCGGGACTTGCACGGTCAGGGCTGGCCGGACTGGCGGCCCTCACCGGATGTGGTTCCTTGGCCGCGCTTGCGCGGCCCGTGCTGCCTTAGTCTTCCGCGACCTCGTCTTCGTCGAGGACTTCCTCGCCCGACTCGACCTCGCTCACCTCTGGGGCCTTGGTGACCACTTCGGAGGAGCGCATGGCAGGTGCCGGGGCGTCTGGCCCTTCGGCCGCTGCAGCGGCTTCCTGGATGGCGCGCTCGGGGCCGGACATCGGCATGCTGAGCGTCTCGCGGTCGTCGGACTCGGCTGCCGCGCCGGCGTCCTCGCCTCCGCGCATCTCGATGATGACGTCGGCTAGCCGCGCGGTCACCAACTGGATGGAGCGGATGGCGTCGTCGTTGCCCGGGATGATGAAGTCGAGCACGTCGGGATCGGAGTCCGTGTCTGCCAACGCCACGACGGGGATGTCGAGCTTGTTGGCTTCCTTCACCGCGATGGCCTCCTTGGCCGGGTCGATGATGAAGAGCGCGTCTGGCAGGCGGTTGAGGTCGCGGATGCCGCCCAGGTAGCGCTGGAGACGCTGGAGTTCCTTGCCGAGGTCGATCTGCTCCTTCTTGGTGAAGCGCAGGATCGATTCGTCCTCGAACATCGCTTCTAGCTCACGCAGGCGCTCTACGCGCGTGCGGATGGTCTTGAAGTTAGTGAGTAGGCCGCCTAGCCACCGTTCGTTGATGTAAGGCATGCCGCAGCGCCGCGCCTCGGCGGCGAGGATCTCCTGGGCCTGCTTCTTGGCGCCAACGAAGAGGATGGTGCCGCCACGCCCTGCGAGGTCGCGGAGGAAGTCGAACGACTTCTCGCTCTCGACTAGGGTCTTCTGCAGGTCGATGATGAAGATGCCGTTGCGCTCGGCGAAGATGTAACGCTTCATCTTCGGGTTGCAGCGCTTCGTCTCGTGGCCGAAGTGCACGCCGGCCTCGAGGAGTTGCTTCATTCCTAAGTACGACACTTTGTTCCTCCATGGCGGGATGTTGAGGTCGATATCGGTGAGCCTGGCTGCTAGTAGCCGCCTTGGTGGTGTTGCACCGGCTGCGCCCAAGTATCGATTGGCTAAGGCGGACATCCCGCTGCCGCCAGCCAAACCTATGAAGTATACAGGGTGCCCGCGCGCTAGTCCACCGGGGAGGCGACCAGCTGGGCAAAAGATGCGGGCGCCAGGAGCATCGAGGTCCTGGCGCCCGCCTTCAAGCGGTTGTTGGTGCCGTTACTGGCCGAGCTCCGTGCGCGCTGCCTTGTAGTTCGGGTCGAGTTCGAGCGCGCGTTCGAAGGAGCGCTTGGCGTTCGCCTGGTCGTTGCTACCCGCGCGGCGCTGGTACGCCTTGCCGAGCCAGTAGTAGGCGTCGGCGCTTGGTGGCGGGAGGAGGGAGCCATACTCTGCGTACTTGACGGCCTCGTCGATGCGACCGACGGTCATGTACGCGCGCGCGAGGTAGGTGTAGACGGGGGGCAGGAAGACGGCTCCCTCGAGGGCAACCGCGGCCTCGAGCTTGGACACGCTGCCAGCCACGTCGCCGCACTCGAAGAGCGCGATGCCGAGCTGTGAAACGGATGAGACGGAGTCCGGCGCCAAGCTGGCGGCCTGCGACAGTTCGTACTCTGCGGTGGCGCAGTCGCCGATGCGGTACGCGATGTTGCCGAGGTTGTTGTGGGCGGTGGCGCTAGATGGGTCGATCACGACAGCGCGGCGGAACGCAGCCAGTGCCAGGTCGAACTCGGAGAGGTCGCGGTAGACGCGGCCCAAGTTCACCTGTACGGTGCTCTTCTCGTTGGCTGACAGGCTCGAGACGCTCGTGTCGGCGCTTACGAGGGTTACGGCGCGCTCGAGGGTCGTGCGGGCAGCGGCGAGGTCGCCGAGGAGGTAGAGGATGACGCCCTTGGTGTTCTGGACGCGCCAGTCGTCAGGCTTGATGCGCTCTGCGCGCTGGATGGTGTCGAGCGCGTCGGCGAGGCGGCCGGAGTAGGCGGTCGGGTCTGACTGGAACTGGTTCTGGTAGGTGATGGCCAGGTACACGTGGGCGTCCACCAAGTTGGGGTCGGCTGCCTGGGCGGCCTGGAAGGCGTCGATGGCGGCCTTGTAAGCGCCTTGGCAGGATAGCGAGCGCCCCTTGCCAACGAGTGCGACGGCGTTGCTCGGTTCGCTGCGGAGCGCTTCTTGGTAGAAGAACTGAGCCAAGGCGCAATCGCCTCGGTCGAGATAGAAGGCACCGTTCTCTATGAGGGTGGCGGGATCGAGCGGGGCCTGTTCCGCCTCTTGCGCGAAGGCGCCGCTGAAAGCCGCTAGCAGTAGCGCCGTAAGTGCGTACTGCAGCAGAGTGGTGCTCGGTAACCTGGTCCTGATCAACTTATCCTCCGAAGAGCTAACTCGGTTCGGTGAGTGTATCATCACCCTCGCAAGCGGAAAGAACCCGGCAGTTGACGAGGTCCCCGCCTCCCGGCGTCGCGTTACATCATCGCTAACATGTGTGAGAGCGCCGTGTGCCGTGCCAGTCGGCATGTCGGCCATGCCTTGAGGCACGGAAGCTTGGTCGGTTCGGCACTACGGGTAGCGCGTGGTGCGCTCTGATAGCATGGCACGGTTACGCGCCGGGCGGCAGCCATGGCTGCAGTGGCCGGGGCGGCGGATTATAGATGGCGCAAGGTTGCGCCAGCGGACCTCCCGAAGGAAGCGAGTCGAAGGCAGTAGTGAAACGTTCACCGATCTTGGTGTTGGCTTGGGTTGCGCTGATAAGCAACGTCGTCGTCATCTTGCAGGGCGCGTTCGTGCGCAGCACCGGCTCGGGCGCGGGCTGCGGCAGTCACTGGCCGACCTGCAACGGCGTCGTGGTGCCTCTCAACCCGTCGATCGAAACCATCATCGAGTTCAGCCACAGGCTGCTGTCCGGTGGCGTGCTCATCGTTGGCGCCTTGCTCCTGCTACTGGCGTTGCGCAAGAGGCGCGAGAACGTCGGCCTCGCCGTGTTCGCCAGCCTCAGTTTCGGCTTCTTGGTGCTCGAGGCGCTCATCGGTGGAGCCACCGTGCTGCTCGGCATGACTGGCGAGAACACGACCGTCGCGCGCGGCGTGTGGGTGGCGTCGCACCTCGTCAACTCGATGTTGTTGATCGGCATGTTGGCAGGAACGGTCGTTTACGCGAGCAGGACCAGGCCCGATTACCCCTTGCGCTTGAGGGCACAGACGGGTCTAGCTACCGTGACTGGCCTCGGGCTGCTGCTCATGCTCGTGCTCATGTTCACGGGTGGCATAGCTGCGATGGGCAACACCATGTTCCCGTCGGAGTCGCTAGCCGCTGGCCTGCGGGCCGACTTCGACGTCAACTCGCACCCGCTGATCCGCCTGCGCCTTCTGCACCCCCTGATCGCCATCGCCGTCGGCACCTACCTGTTCGTCAGCCTCGGCATGGCGTGGTGGCTCAAGTCGGTGCCGCAAGCGGCGAACACGTCACGCGTGCTGCTTGGTGTTTACGTCAGCCAGCTCCTGCTTGGGACCGTCAACCTTGGACTGCAAGCGCCCGTCGTCCTGCAGCTCGCCCACCTGCTGGTGGCAGTGGCCGCGTACGCGCTGCTCGCGGCCACCTCGTTGCAACTACTAGGCGGGCGCCAAGCGGCGCTCGGTTCAGGCGCCGTGCGTGGCGCAGTTATGGAGAGCGCAAGATCGTGACAGACACCGTGCCCGCCGGAGCTCAGACCACCCGTGCCACTATCCGCGACTACTTCATCCTCACCAAGCCGAAGGTCATCTCGCTCCTGCTCCTCACCACGGCTGGCGCCATGTTCATAGCGGCTAGGGGCATGCCGAACTGGCTGGTGCTGCTTGGCACCCTCATCGGCGGTTACATGTCGGCCGGGGCGGCGGGTGTCTACAACATGGTCTACGACGCGGACATCGACGTGAACATGAAGCGCACCGCGAAGCGCCCGCTGGTGAAGGGCTCCGTAACGCCGCGCAACGCGCTGATCTTCGCTATCGCCCTCACGGTGCTCTCCTTCGTCGTCATCGCACTTACGTCCAACGTGCTTGCCGCGCTCCTCAGTTGGGCAGGCATCGCCTTCTACGTGCTCATCTACACCATGTGGCTCAAGCGCAGCACCTGGCAGAACATCGTCATAGGTGGCGCCGCCGGCGCCATCCCACCCCTCGTCGGCTGGGCCGCCGTGACAGGCGACCTGAGCCTGCTCGCCTGGATCTTGTTCGCCGTCGTGTTCGTCTGGACGCCGGTGCATTTCTGGGCGCTGGCGTTGATGGTCAAGAAGGACTACGCCAACGTCGGCGTCCCCATGGCGCCAGCCATCATCGGCGAACGAGCGACCATCATGCAGATGATCTTCTACACGGTGCTAACGGTGGTGCTCACCATCCTGCCGTTCTTCCTGCACGAGTTCAGCATCGTCTACTTCGTTGCGGCGCTTGCCCTCAACGTCATGCTCGCCGTCCGCATGGCGCGCGTCTTCTTCGTCATGCGCTCCGGTCAGAGCGTTGACCGCGTGACGGCGCTGCCCCTCTACAAGTACTCGATGAGTTACTTGGCGCTCCTCTTCCTCGCGATGGCGCTTGACCGCGTCATCTTCTGAGCGCAACACCAACGATGAAGGGTGAGAGTGGCACGGGCGGCAAGCGGCCGCTCTTGCTACGGGGCCGCTGGTTGGCCGGTCACCTGCTCGCCCTAGTGCTGGTGGTCGCGTTCGTCAACTTCGGGTTCTGGCAGTTGCGCCGCCTGGGTCACAAGCGCGAGGTCAACGCCGTCATCGCTGCTCGCGTCCACCTGCCGCCAGCGCCGCTCGCTACGGCCTTGGTGCCGGGCGCCGCAGTGCCAGAGTACTTGCCCGTCAACGTAAGCGGCGCCTTCGCACCGGAGAACGAGGTGCTGTTGCGCGGCCGCTCCCTCGACGGGCGGCCAGGCTTCAACGTGCTCACGCCCCTGGTGCTTGACGCCAGTGCCGGTCAGTGGGCGGGTGATGCCATCCTGGTGGAGCGCGGTTGGGTGCCTTACGACCTGGACTCCGTCCCGGTAACGGCAGCCCTGCCACCCAGCGGCACGGTGACCGTGGTCGGCGAACTCCACCCACCCCAGGCCGCGCCGACGGGCGCACTAGCTGGGTTGGCGGCGCACGACCCGCCGACAGGGAAGCTGGTGCAGAGCTTCTACGTCGACACGACGCGCCTTGCACCGCAGATGCCGTTCGATCTCGTTCCCGCATACGTGATCCTCAGGCAGCAGACGCCGGCCAACGCCGGCGCCCTCCCAGAAGCGCTGCGGGCACCAGATACCAACGAGGGCCCACACCTCGGTTACGCCATCCAGTGGTTCGGGATGGCGCTCGTAGGGATCGTCGGTTACTACTTCCTGCTGCGCTCCACCATAAGACAGCACCGGCGCGAAGCCTGACGGCGCCGCGCCGGTGGTAGTTGTCGCATGTCAGTGGCGTTAGCCGCGCGTCGGCGCCTTCGCCAGTTCACTAGCGAGGGTAGCTAGCAAGTCGCGGAACGGCTTGATGAACTTGGCGACGCCCTCCTCCTCGAGCTTCGCCGTCACAGCGTCAAGGTCCACGCCTACGCCAGCCAACGCCTGCAGCAGCCCCAGGGCGTCGTCGGCGCCATCGCTGATGGTGACCTTCGGGTCGCCGTGGTCGAGGTACGCTGCTATGGTCTCGAGCGGCAACGTGTTGATCGTGTCTGGCCCGATGAGCGGCTCGACGTACTTGACGTCCGAGTATGTCGGGTCCTTGGTGCTTGTGGAGGCCCAGAGTAGGCGCTGCGGGCGCGCGCCGAGCTTGGCGAGCCGCGCGAAGCGCTCGCTGCCGGCCCCGAAGAGGCTCTCGTAGATGACGTAGGCGCGCTTGGCGCTCGCGACGGCGGCAGTGCCACGCAGCTGGTGCGCAGCGCTTGCCTGCGGCACGGGTTGCCGCGCGATGGCGTCAAGGAGCGGGTCGATCATGACGTCGATGCGGCTGAGGAAGAAACTGGCGACCGACGCGATGTCTACGCTCTTGCCAGCCTCGTGGCGCTCCTCCAGCCCGGCGAGGAACGCCTCCGCCACTTGGCGGTAACGCGGCAACCCGAAGAGCAGCGTGACGTTGACGTTGACGCCCTCTGCGATCAGGCGCCTGATGGCCGGCACGCCCGCATCCGTGGCTGGCACCTTGATGAAGGCGTTGGGGCGATCGAGGAGCCCGAAGAGGTGGAGGCCCTCCGCGACCGTGCCGTCCTCGTCGTTCGCTAGCTCTGGGGAGACTTCGAGCGACACCCAGCCGTCGTACTTGTTACTCGCGTCGAATTGCGGCCTGAAGACGTCGGCTGCGGCGGAGATGTCGCTTACGGTTAGGTCCTCGTACGTGGCGTGAGGCGTTGCGCCCGCGCGGGCGTGCGCCGCGATGGCGTCAGCGTAGTCTGCGGTGTCTACGATGGCCTTGTGGAAGATGGCTGGGTTGGAGGTGACGCCAGCCAGGCCGTCATCGTCGATCAGTTGCTTGAGCCTGCCGTCGGTGATCCACGAGCGGCGAATCTCGTCAAGGTAGATGCTCTGACCGAGCTGCTTGAGGCGTAGTAGGGAGTTCATGGTGTTCCTCCTCGCGGTTTGGCGGTCGGCGCTTGCCTGGCCGATCGCGCCCCGCTGGTAACTCAGATGATAAGGCCCTTAGCTGCGCTCGACGCCGGTGGCGAACACTTCGCTGCCGATCAGCTCGAGACGCACGCGCGGTAGCGGTAAGACGGCCGGGCCGCTAACGGCCTTGCCCGCCTGCGTTGGGTCGAAGACGCTCAGGTGGCAAGGGCAGGTGAGGGCCGGCTTGTCGGTCAGGTAGTTGAAGCCGAAGTTGATGGCCTCGATGTCGCGGTTGAGCACCACCACGCAGTGCTGGTGGGTGCACACGCGACTGAACGCGGCGAGGTAAGCGCTTGCGCCAGCTACGCCGCTCGCTATGGCCAGGTCGCCTGGGATGGGGCCGGGTAGGCGCACGGCGAGCGCAGGTAGCGGACCGCCAGTCGCCCCTGCGCCAGGCACCTCGAAGGCCGCTTCGTCCCACACTTCACCGAAGTCACCTAGCGTGGCGACGCGCGTCGGCGTCGTAGCTGCGAACTCAGGCTCGGCTGCCGCGTTCTGTTTGAGGAAGTGCACCTTGATGGCCTCGTAGACCCCGAGGCCGCCGCCGACAGCCACCGCGAACACGGGTAGCCGCCACAACCACTTGATGAGCTCCCGGCGCTTGGCGTTGGTTGGGGCGCCGGGTCCGGTCATCAGCGGTTGGCCTGGTTCTGCGAAAGCACCTGGGTGACGTAAGCCACGACCGCGTCGATGGCCGTGGGTTCGAGCTCCGCCATGAAGGCGGGCATCATGCCGCGGCCGAACCTTACGGCGTCGCGAACGTTGGCTTCGTTGCCTGCGCGGCTGTTGCCTGCCAGAGTCACGCCCATCCCACCCTCGCCGTTGGGTCCGTGACATTCCGCGCAGTTGACGGCGAACACTTGACGACCTATGGCCGGTAACCCAGCCGCGCCGTCAAGCCCGCCTTGAGCCGTGCCGTCCGCTTGCGCCCTAGCCGCGTCCGCGAGTGCAGCAGCAGCGACGCCAGCGGTCGGGCCAACGAGGTTAACGTACACGTCGTAGGTGGCGGCGGCCGCCGCCCAAGCATTGGTTTGGGCGTATGCGTCTGCGAGCGTCATCACGCTGTCTGGGTCGAGGTTCTCTAGACCAGAAGCCGCATCCGCCGCGCGCTCGATGGCGCCGATGGCGTCAGCCGGACGCCCTGCCACGTACAAGAGCTGACCGGTGCGGGCAAGGGCTCGGGGTTGCGTCGGGTCGAAGTCGGTAAGTACCTTGAAGTAGCTCTCCACGGCCCGCTGCGGCTCCGAGGCCTCCCAGTAGGCATCGCCTAGCGCCATGAGGTTGGCGAGGCTGGGGTCTGCTTGCACGGCCGCGTTGAGCGGCTCGAGGTTCTGGATCATGGTCAAGCGTTGTTGCGTCGTGGGTTCCGCCGCGCCCGTTGGCGTGGCCGCGAACGCCTGGTACGCGTCGGAGGCCTTCGCGAGGTCGCCTCGCGCGAACGCCACCTCGCCGAGGAGGTAGAGCGTCTCTGGGTCGTTCGGGTCCGTGCCGCGCGCCAACTCGAGCCAACCTTGCGCCTGGGCGAGGTCGCGCTGCAGGTAGAGGATCGCCATGCGTTTGTAGACGGCGGCTGGGACGGGAGCCACCTCGTCGACGATCCGGCGGTAAGCCGTCTCGGCGTCATCGAGTCGTTGCAGCCCCAGGTAGAGGTCGCCTAGCGCGAGGAGGTTGGTGGCGTTCGGGTTGTCTTGCGCTGCGCGTTGCGCCGCCTGGAGTTGGCGTGCGACGTCGACGTCCGTCGTGGTGATGGTGTCCGAGTCTGACACGCGCGGCAATAGGTAAGTAGGTAACGCGGCTGCCAGCACGAGGAACACGCCGAGGACGACGACCGCGCCAACCGGCACGCGCCGCTTGTTCTGGTTCGGCGCTGCCCGCCGTGGTTCGCCGCTTAGTGACGCCTGCCGCTCGTCGATGGCAGTTAGGACCTTGGCCGCTTTAGCCTCGTAACGCGCGTGGAGTTCTTGGCGCCGTTCGAGCGGCAAGTCTTCGCGTGCGTCAAGTTCACGGATGGCGCGGAGCAACGCCGTCTTCTCCTCCGTAAGGTCGACGAGGACGGGGTCGCGGTCGTCCGGCAGCGGGTCTGCTTGCCCTGGCGCCAGCAGCGGTAGCGCTACGTAGAAGAAGGCGATCAGCACCAGCACGCCGATCAGGACCATCGTGAACATCAACTATCCCTGCTCTCGGGTTCGGGGCGCGCCTCCTGGCCGCCCGCCGGTCCGCCCTCGCCCAGTAGCTGCCTGACGCGAGCTAGCTCTTCGGCAGAGGCGTTTATGGGAGTCCTAGACGCCGCCAGCCAGCGCCGCGCTAGCACCGCCACTACTGCCAAGGCCGTCAATGCGACGAGCACTGGCAGGAGCCAAACGAACAGGTGTACGCCGCGCTTCGGTGGTTGAAGCATGATCCAGTCGCCGTAGCTCGCCTGGAAGTACGCGTAGATCTGTTGGTCGGTCATCCCCTCGTCTATGCGCTCCTGAATGACGGTGCGCATCTGCTGTGCGATCTGGGCGCTAGAGTCGGCCACGCTCTCAGATACGCAGACGGGGCAGCGGAGGTTGCGCGCGATGTCGAAAGCGCGCGAGCCGATCTCGACGTCCTGCGCGAACGCCGAGCCTAGAAGCACTGCTAGTACCGCCGCGAGTAGCACGCGGCGCCCATGGCGTGTCATCTAAGCAGCGCCTCGACGTTGGTCTTGAGCGCCTCGACCGTGACCGGTCCGACGTGTTTGCCGACGACGTTGCCTTCTGCGTCGATGAAGAACGTCTCGGGCACGCCGTACAGGCCCCAGTTGACGCTCACCTGGCTGTCGTTGTCGAGGACGTTGGGGAAGGTCAGGCCGAAGCGGCCGATGAAATCGCGGCCCTCGCGGCGCTTGTCCTTGTCTTGGGTTTGGACGCCCACCACGAGGACGCCCTTGTCTTGGTATTCGGACCAGAAGCTCTGTAGTTGCGGTGCTTCCTCGTAACAGGGGAGGCACCAAGACGCCCAGAAGTTGACGACCATGGGCGTGCCGACGTGATCAGCTAGCGCGAAGCTCGCGCCGTACTCAGGTTGGTAGCGCTCGTAGAGCGGGAGGTCGAAGACTGGCGCTGGCTTGCCGACGAGCACGGAGGCGATGTCGCGGTCGGGGCTGCCGCGGAGCAAGCCGAACCCGAACAGCGCGGCCAACAACGCTAAGGCCAAGGCGACGATGAGGAGGCGGCCGATCTTCACGCGTTCGCGCCCTCGTGTGCCTCAGCGGCGGCGCGGGCTGGCGCTGTGCGCCTGTTGCCCCCAAGGCTATACATGGTGCCGAGCGCTAGCAGGAGGCCGCCAACCCAGATCCAGGTGACGAGCGGGCTCTTGACGACGCGCAGCACTACGAAGGTGCTGTCCGGCCCGACGGTGCTGTTGAGGTTGAGGTAGAGGTCGTGACTGGCGGTGTAGTAGACGGCTGGGGTTGGCACCGTGCGACCCGCCTCCCCGAAGAGGTTGAGGCGCGGCTTCAAGGTAGTGATCGGCTTGCCGTTGCGCGAGACGTCGATGATGGCGCCCGCGCTGATGCGTTGCGGCGTGCGCTCCATGAAGCGGTCGACGGCCGTGAGGGTGTAACCCGAGAACTCCGCGCTGGCGCCGAAGTCGAGCTTCACCTGCTCGTCGACGCGGTAGCCGGAGCTGAAAGCGACTCCCAGCGCCACGACGATGACGGCGAAGTGGACGATCATGCTCCCGACGCGCCTGCGGCTCTCACCAGCGTAGGAGCGCAGCACGCGCACGAAGCTCTGCTTGGTGAGGCGCATGCGCGGCACGAGCGCGCCGCTGAGGAGCAGCACGAGGCTCATGACGTTGTAACCGGCTAGGGCGACGGTTAGCGCTGGGTAGATCTTGTGCACCCCGAACACCCATGCGAGGGCGCCAGAGACGACGAACGCGCCAGCCAACCACAGGAGGTTCCGCCCTAGGCGCTGTTGCTGGGCGCGCCGCCACGGGAGCAGCGGCCCGATGCCCATCAGGAGGAAGACGAGCATCCAGATCGGCAACGTCACCTGGTCGAAGAACGGCGCCCCGACCGTTACCTTGTCGCCGGATACCGCCTCGACGATGAGGGGGAAGAGCGTGCCGAGAAGCACGGCGGCCGTCAGGGCGACGAAGAGGATGTTCACGCCGAGGAAGCTGCCCTCGCGGCTGACGACGGAATCGAGGTCTGCGCGGTCCTTGACGTCGTCCCAGCGAAGCGCCAGCAGGCCGAAAGCCGCCAGGGTGACAAGTAGGAAGAACCCTAGGAACGCAGGGCCAACTGGCCCGTTACCGAAGGCGTGCACGGAGGAAACGACGCCGGAGCGCGTAAGGAAGGTGCCGAGGATGGAGAGCGAGAAGGTCGTGATGATGAGCAGCACGTTCCACGGCTTCAACATGCGCCGCCGCTCCTGCACCTGCACGCTGTGGATGAAGGCGGTGGCCGTCAGCCACGGCATGAAGCTAACGTTCTCGACGGGATCCCAGGCCCAGTAGCCGCCCCAGCCGAGGACCTCGTAACTCCACCAACCACCGGCAACGATGGCGGCTGAGAGGAAGCCCCAACCAGTTAGCGTCCAGCGCCGCGTTTGCGCCATCCACTCCGTGCCGGGCCGCCGCGTGATGAGCGCCGCCATGGCGTAAGCGAACGGCACCGTCAACCCCACGAACCCTAGGTACATGAGCAGCGGGTGCACCGCCATCATCCAGTGGTTCTGCAGGAGTTCGTTGGGTCCGGGGCCGTCTAGCGGCGGGAAGGGCAAGACCGTGAACGGGTTGGCGAGGAAAGCCACGACGCCAAAGAAGAAGACCTGCACGGCCTGCATGATGGAGATGGCCCATGGGCGCAGCGGGCTGAGTGGCGCCGTCACGGCGAGCAGCGCCGTGTAACCGCTGAGGAGCCAGGCCCACAGAAGGATGGAGCCCTCGAGTGCGGCCCACATCGTCACGACCTTCACCCAGATCGGCGAAGCGATGCGCGAGTGATTGGCGACGTACGAGACGCTGAAGTCGTCGCCTAGCAGGGCAGCCTGCATGATGACGACGGCAGCCGTCGCGAGGATGAACCCCGCAACGGCGGCGAGGCGGGCGCTCGTTTGCAACCTGGCGTCGCGGCGCATGGCTCCAAGCGAGCCGGCGATGGCGCCGTAGAGAGCCAAGCCGAAGGCGATGAATACGCTGGCGCTCCCCAGCGGTCCTAATTGAACATCTAGCACGTGACTACTCCCGACTCAGCGCAGTGACTCTTTGAGAGCTTCGACGTCGATCGGCTCACCCTCGGCAGGTGGATGGTAGTCCTCGCTGTGCTTGACTAGCAGGTTGTCGCCAACGAAGACGTCGTCGTGGAAGCGACCCTCGATGACCACGCCGCCGTTCTCCTGGAAGAGGTCGGGTGGCGCGCCGTCGTACTGCACCTGGTAGCCCTTGATGCCGTCTGTGATCTGGAAGGTGAGGTGCAACTGCGTGTCGTCGAAATTGACGCTGCCAGCCTCGACTAGGCCACCGAGGCGCACGCGTTTGCCGTCGAACGAGGCCGCGTCACGCGCGTACTCGCTCGGCAGGATGAAGTAGACGAGCGAAGACTGCAGGGCCCTCGCGATGAGGAAGCCAGCGACTGCGAGCACGGCGACCCCTAGGAGGGCGTAAACGATGCGTTTCATCCTTTGCCGCCCGAGTGCCGTGCTTGGCGTTCACGCCACTGTAAGTAGAGGAGGTAACCGACGTAGACCACGATGACTTCGAGCCAGGCTACGGCGACCCATTGCCAATGGGTGAGGTTAGCGAACACTGACGACCTCCCGTCCGCCCTGTTGGCTAGCCGTCTGCGCGGCGTCGGCCAT
This sequence comes from Trueperaceae bacterium, assembly GCA_035703635.1. Classification (GTDB taxonomy): domain Bacteria; phylum Deinococcota; class Deinococci; order Deinococcales; family Trueperaceae; genus JAAYYF01. Next base: position 56,329 of record DASSXV010000004.1, read on the forward strand.
TTGGCCGCGCGTCAGAGCTAGACGCCCGATGCGGATGCGTTCAGAGACGAAGTAAATGAAGACGGCCGCTGCCGCCGCCACGTTGATGAGCAGGACGCGCAGCATGACCGGGTCCATGCTCACGCCGCTGCCGTCTAGGTTGACGCTCTTGGCGGGGTGAAGGGTACGGAACCACTCGGCTGCCAAGTAGTTGAAGGGCAGGCTTGCCAGCACGATGATCATGACGACGGCGCTGACGCGGGCACGGCGTTGAGGCTCCTCGATGAGGCCCCTCACGATGAAGTAGCCGACTATGAGCGCGAGCATGAGCGCCGTTAGCGTGAGCTTGGCGTCCCACGTCCAAAAAGTGTTGAGCGTCGGCTTGCTGTATGTCATGCCGCCGAAGATGGTGAGGGCTGAGAAGAGGAGCCCTGCCTCGGCGTTGGCTTGCGCTCGGACGTCGTCCACGGCCCTGCCGCGCCACAGGTAGAGCATGCCCCACACGGCGGACGCGGCCACGGCCGCGAAGCCGAGCCATGCCACCGGCACGTGGGCGTACATCACGCGGATCAGGTCGCCCTGGTTGCGGTCTGGCGGGCTTACGACTAGCGCCGAGTACATGCCGTAACCGAACAGCACCAGGCTGAAGACCCCGAACACCGTCAACCATGCTGGGCGCTTAGCTCCCGAGGTTGCATTAGTCATCGCTTCGCTCCTCTGGGGCGAGGTGCCCCGTCTCCGGATAGCTTACGACCCGAGCGCCGCTCGTCGCGTACTCCGTAGCCTCCGGGCTAATTCGCGTCAATCGTCGACCACGAAGTGAAAGATGCTGCTGCAGACGACCAGGTAGACGAGATCGAAGCCTGCGAGCAGTTGGAGCCACGAGGCTGCCAGTCCGATGTCGGCGCCGCCAAGTAGAGCAGACTCGGTGGCGCGCACTGCCCCGAGCATGACCGGCACGATGACCGGGAACATGAGGACGGGCAGTAGCGCCTCGCGCGCCTGCAGGTTCGCGGTCAGCCCGGCGTAGAAGGTCGCTATGACGGCGAAGCCGAGGCCGCCGAGGATGACGGTGAGGACCAGCACCCACCAGGTCTCAGCCGGCGCGCTCGCCCCGTAGAGGGCGAAGGCCACGGGCAACATGACGATGCCGAGAACGGAGAGGTAGAGCCAGCTCGCCAGCAGCTTGCCGAGGTAGACGGCGGCCCGTGACACGGGCAGGAGGAGGAGCTGCTCGAGCGCGCCCTCCTCTAAGTCGGCCTGGAAGCTTTGCGCAGAGGAGATGACGCCCGCGAACGCGAGCGCCACCCACAGCACGCCCGGCGCCGCGTTGGCCATCAGGGCGGGGTCGCGCCCGAGGCCGAACGCCATCATCACGAGCGTGATGCCTGAAAAGAACAGAGTAGCGACGGTAGTGGCCCGCGAACGGAGTTCTTGCAGGAAGTCCTTGCGCGCTACCGCCAGCGCCGCGATCAGGTCGTTCACGGGGCCGACCCTAGGAGTGGGTCGTAGAGGCGCAGGACCCCAGCGCTCAGTTCGAGCACGGCGTCCGGCCCTAGGTGATCGCGGTCGGACTCGTGAGACGCCATGAACACCGTGCGGCCCCTCGCCTTGGCGCCGGACACGCACTCGTCCATGAGGCTCTTGCCCGCGTCGTCAAGCGCGGCGTACGGCTCGTCGAGGAGCCAGAGTTCCGGGTCGAGGAGCAGCAGGCGCGCCAGGCCGAGGCGCTTCTTCATGCCGCTTGAGTACGTCCGCACGAGCTTGTTCGCGGCCGCCGTCAGGCCAACGGCGGCGAGGGCAGCGTCGAGTGCCCCTGCCGCGGCGCCGCCAGCGCCCGGCGTGAGCTTGATGGCCAGCTCGAGGTTCTCGCGGGCGTCGAGCATGGGGAAGCTGCCACCGGTGACGTTGAGCAGACCGAGCCTGGCGCGCGCGGCGCCGCCCGCCCGCGGCAACTCATGCCCGAACACGAACGCCTGCCCGCTAGTTGGGCGCAAGCGCGTCGCCAGCAGCCTCAAGAGCGTGGTCTTGCCCGTGCCGTTCGCGCCACGCAGCACCACGAGCTTGCCTGGCGCTATCTCGAGGTTCACCCCGCGCAGTACGAAGTCGCGGCCCATGCGGCGCGTGACGTCGCGCAGCTCTATGGCGAGCGGCGGGGGCGCGGAACTCATAGGTGGTCGAGGAGCCAAGTTGGAGTGACGTTGATGAGCATGGCGTTCAGCGTCGTGTAGGTTCCGGTGACCATTAGGACGCCAGCGATGAGCAGGATGACGCCAGAGGCGCGTTCGATCCAGGGCAGGTAGCGGCGGAAGCCCTTGGAGAAGCGCATGAACGGCTCGAGCAGTAACGCAGCCAACAGGAACGGCACCCCGAGGCCGAGGGCGTAGATGGCTAGCAGGCCGACGCCCGCACTAAGTGTTCCTGCAGCGCTCGCCATGGTGAGGATGGCGCCAAGGATCGGCCCGATGCACGGCGTCCAGCCAGCCGCGAACGCCATGCCGAGGAGGAGGGCGCCGATCGGCGTGCGCGTCTCGCCCGAGTACTGCACGCGCGTGTCGCGGTAGAGCCACGGGAGCTTGATGATGCCGAGCATCACTAACCCGAAGACGATGACGAGGATGCCGCCGCCGAGCATCAGTATGCGCTGGTTGCTGCGCAGCACGGCACCTAGGGCGCTTGCGCCCGCGCCGAGCGCGATGAACACGAGCGAGAAGCCAGCGATGAACGCGAGGGCGTTACGTATGAGCACCACGCGCTTGGCGTCTGCGCTGCCGCCGACGTAAGCCAAGTAGGTGGGGACTAACGGCAGGACGCAGGGGGAGAGGAACGAGAGGATGCCCCCGACGAACGCCAACCCGATGCTCGGCGTCACCACGGGCAACGCCGTCCCGCTCGCGCGGTCGACGACCGCCGGGCCATGAGAGCTGGGATGGGGAGAGGGTTATCGACCATGCTTGCCTTCGCGATGATACGTGACCCCAGCGCACGGGGAGCAGGACATTGTTACCTGGACCGCGGCAAGGCGGTAACATGTGCGCCTGACTTTCCGGACCGAACGGCGACGGCCGCGGTCACCAGTAGGAGGCGCCGATGACGAAACGCATCACTAGACTGCTCTTGGCAGTAGCTACGGCAATGGTCGCACTTGGCTTCGCGAACGCGCAGGACACGCACGGCGTCTCGCCGCTCGAGCCGGCCCAGTCCGTCAAGGTGGCATACGTGCCGATCCTCAAGTTCGCAACCCTGTACGTCGCTCAGGACCGCGGGCTTTTCGAGCGTTACGGCTTGAACGTCCAACTCGAGTCCGTCGCCTCTGGCACCGAGGCCATCGCGTTCCTCGAGCAGGGCCAGATCGACGTTGGCGGCATCGCCATCGTCACCTCGCTCTGGAACGGCTGGAACCAGGGAATCGACGTGCGCGTCTTCGCGCCAGGCGGCCTCGAGCCGTTCGTCGACAGCCCCACCAAGGTCCTCGTCCGCAAGGACCTCTACGACTCCGGGGCAGTGACCTCGGCGGCCGACCTGGCTGGCCGCACGGTTGCGTTCGCCGGTGGCCCGGGCAGCGGTGGCGAGTACCTCACCGCCAAGGCGCTCGAGCCAGCGGGCCTTACCATCCGTGACGTCGAGATCATCTCGCTAGGTAACGCCGACATCCCCGCCGCCTTCGAGAACGGCTCCATCGACGCTGCCCTGCTCGGCTCACCGTACGCCGACCAGGTGGAGGCGGCGGGCACCGCGGTGGCCGTTGCAACTGACTTGGTTCCTGGCCTCATGACGGTCGCGTTCGTTGGCTCCGGCAAGTTCTTGAACGAGAGGCCGGAGGTCGCCAAGCGTTTCGCGCTTGCTCTCCTCGACGCCGCGCGCCTCATGCAGGGTGACGACTACCTGGCGCCCGAGAACATCGCCGCCTACCTCCACTACGTCAACTCGACGGAGGAAGCCGTCCGCACCGGCACGCCGGTGCTGTACGACCCGAACTTGGCCATCCCCGTCGACGGGTTGGCCGACGTCGAGCGCGTGCACCGCGAGAACGGCCGCACCGAGTACGACACGCCCATCGACCTGACCAAGGTCATCACGACCGAGTTCGCCGATTGGGCCCTCGAAGCCGCAGGTCCATACCAGCAGTGAGGCACGCCCACTAGTGCAGCGATGGTCATGAAGATCGTCGCCCGCAGCGCAGGCAAGTCCTACCCCTCGAAGGCCGGCACGGTTACGGCCCTCGAGGGGTTCGACCTAACGGTTGGCGAGGGGGAGTTCGTATGCCTCGTTGGGCCGTCCGGCTGCGGGAAGTCGACCTTCCTGCGCATCCTGGCGGGACTTGACGACCTCACTTCTGGCGAGGCGTACATCGTGCCAGGCGCCGACCCGCGCAAACCCCTCAACAACGTCGTCTTCCAGGAGTACGCGGTGTTCCCCTGGAAGACGGTCTTAGACAACGTGGCGTTCGGCCTGCAGATGCGCGGCATCGGCAAGGCGGAGCGCTACGAAGTCGCCGAGCGCTGGCTCTCGAAGGTCGGGCTCAAGCGCTTCATGCATTACTACCCGTCGCAGATCTCGGGTGGCATGAAGCAGCGCGTCTCGATCGCGAGGGCGCTTGCGAACGATCCCGAAGTGCTGTTGATGGACGAGCCGTTGGGCGCGCTTGACGCCCAGACGCGCGCCGTGCTGCAAGAAGAACTCCTTCGCATCTGGGAGGAGACCAAGAAGACGGTGCTGTACGTGACTCACTCGATCGAGGAAGCCGTGCTGCTCGGCGACCGCGTGGTGCTGATGACCGCGCACCCAGGCACCAAGAAGTCCGAGTTCGAGGTGGACTTGCCGCGGCCGCGCGACCTAGCGACGACCTCGACGGCGCGCTTCGGGGAGCTGACTGGCGCCATCTGGGACGACTTGCGCGACGAGGTACGCAGGGCCATGGAGGCCCAGGCGTGAGCGCCGTAACCAAGGTCCGCGACATGAAGCGCAAGCCGGGTGCCGCCGAGTGGCTCGTCCCGCTCGTCGGCCTCGCCGTGCTGTTGGCTGGCGCCCAGCTGCTCGACTTGTGGGGCAGTTGGTGGTGGGCCGTGCTCGGCGCGGCATTCGTGCTGGTCGTGCTGCTGGCGGAGGTGGCCGCTCGGCGGCTACCTTTCAGGCTGCAGGGGCCTTACGAGCGGGTGCTCGCCTGGCTCTTCCCCGTGCTCGTCTTGGCCGCGTGGGAGTGGCTGAGCACGAGCGGCGTCCTCAACCCGCGCTGGTTCCCTCCGCCTTCGCGCATCGCTGGCGCGCTCTGGGACCTGACCGTCAACTACGACCGCTTCTCCGGCACGTCGTTACTCGGTCGTCCGTGGCTCATCCCGGCGCGTCTAGCGTCTGATGGTTGGGCAGGCGTTGCCGCGCTGTTCAGCGAGAGCCACGTGTGGGCGACGCTCTCGCGCGTGATAGTCGGCTTCGCGATCGGCGCCGTGCCCGCACTGCTCGTCGGCATCGTCATGGGCCTCAACCGCACGGTGCGCACCATGCTGGACGCGACCATGTCCGCCATCTACGTGCTGCCGAAGATCGCCATCTTCCCGATCCTCATGCTCGTGTTCCCCGACCCGTTCGGGGAGGGTCCGAAAGTCACGGTCGTCGCCATCTCGGCCTTCTTCCTCGTGGCGCTTTCGACCATGGCCGGGGTGCAGGGGATCGACAAGGTCCTCGTGCAGGCAGGCAGCAACTTCGGGGCCAACCGCTGGCAGATGCTCAGGCACGTCATCTTGCCTGGCGCGCTCCCCATCGTCTTCAACGGGCTGCGCCTAGCGCTTGGAACGGCGCTCGTCGTCATCGTCGCCGTCGAGTTCGTGCGGGCCAAGACCGGCGTTGGCTACCTCGTCTACTACCACTGGCAGGTCCTCAGCACCCCGAAGATGTACGCGGCCCTGCTCGTCGTGATGGTGCTTGGCGTTGGGCTTACGGCGCTACTGCAACTCGTCGAGCGCCTCGTCATGCCGTGGAAGCGCTAAGAGTCGCGGCGCGACCGCAGTAGGGCGCCGCCGACGAGGGCGCCGACGGCCATGCGCAAGTAGTAGGTGAGTAGACGCCAGGCGAGGATGGCTGCCGCTACTCCAGCCTCTGCCTTCTTGGCGTCGTCGGTCGCGGCCACCAACCCGGCAGCGCCGACGGCGCCGCCGAACCCCTCAGCGTTCGTGCTTGGCTCGGCCGGCGCTATCGGCATGTCGACGCGCCCGGCGCTTGGCGAGTTGAGGCGCATGAGGCTGGCGGTGCCGACCTCGAGGAGGCCGGTGCCGCCTGGGGTGGGGAAGAGCGATGACGCTACGGTCGGCACTTGAGCGCTCGCCATGGCCACGAGCGGCGTCGTGGCTGGGCGCATGGCAACGACCACCACGAAGAACGTGAAGTACGTCGTGAAATAGACGGTGAACGACGTGAGATGCAGTAGGACGTGGTGGTACCAGGGCGCCGGCTTGAGGTTGGCGCTCGTGACGTTGAGGCGTTCCAGGAACCCTTGGAGCCGAGCGCGCCACCGGCGAATGCCTGGCAGTTTCGTCAACCAGGCGGCGGCGCTGATCAGCCAGCGCAACCTGAACAGGAGTAGCGCAACCATCAGCCCGGCGCCGAGGAACACGGCTCCGGCGATAAGTTCCGGCTTGGCGCCAGACAAGAGCCGCGTGGCACGGCCGAGGACCAGAATGCTGAGCGGCAGGGACCACGCTAGGAAGACGAGGTCCAAGATCCACACGCGCACGTTTATGGTCCAGGCAGTAGCTGCGCTCATTCCACCGCGCACGAGCGAGAGGGCGACCGCTGGCGCCTGCCCTGCGCTACCTGGCGTCAACGCGGCCATGAGGAGGCCGACCGCGTACGCGCGCAGGGCGGGTATGAAGCCGAGGTTCTCGCCTGCGCGGCGCGCGAGGATCACCAGTCGCAAGGCGCCGGCGGCGTAGCCGACTGCTGCAAGTCCGAGCCCGGCGGCATATGCCCACGTTGGCACCGTCCAGGCGGTCGATAGGTTCTCGCCGAGGAGCCAGAACGAGAAGATGAGGCCGACTATCCCTAGCCCTACGGCGATCAGTGCGGCCTTAAGCACCTAGTCCTACGCTTCTACGCGGTTCTTGCCGAGGCGTTTCGCTTCATAGAGGCGCGAGTCCGCCCGCATCAGCAGTGAGGCCTCGTCGTCATACGGGTCGGCGGTGGCCAAGCCAACACTCGCGGTGATGGCAATACCGTGCGCCTCCAAGGTTCGCGAAGCGACGGCCTCCAGCACCTTGTTCCCTACGCTCGAAGCGCCCGCCACGTCCGTTTCGGGCAGGAGCACGACGAACTCCTCGCCCCCAATGCGCGCAACCATGTCGATCTCGCGGGTGCACGCAAGCATCGCCTCGGCCGCGGCCCTCAGGATGCCGTCTCCGACGACGTGCGTGTAGGTGTCGTTCACGCGCTTGAAGTCGTCCAGGTCGACCATCAACAGGCTAAGAGGCCTGTCGAGGCGCTTGGAGCGCAGGAGTTCGGCTGATAACCGCTCCTCGAAGGCGCGGCGGTTGGCGAGGCCCGTGAGGTCGTCCGTGCGCGTGAGGCGCTGCAGGCGTGCCGCTTGCGCCTCGAGTCGCTCATGCAGCTCGCGGAGGTCAGCGTACGCGCGGGCCAACTCGACGTTGCGTAAGCGGTCGATCTCGCGGTCCTTACGAACGCGCTCGAGGTCGAGCTGCACCTGAAGTATCTGCGTCCTGCGGTCGGACAACTGCCTCAAGGTCCGGTTGTTCAGGTCGTGAAAGCTCTGGAAGTGCGAGAGGGACTGCTCCCAGCGCCCCAGCGACCTCAGTGCTTCCGACATCACTCGGTGAGCTTCTGCCGCCTCGACCGGCGCGCCGCTCGCCGTGCCGCGCGCCACGGCCTCAGCCAGCGGGACGAGCGCCAGTTCGGGCTGCCCGCGGGCGACGTACACGCGCCCGAGGCCGATGAGCGCTTCACACTGCACGAGTTCGCGCATCTCAGGCGACACGCGCTTCAGGCACTCCTCGAAGTACCCCTGCGCTTCGTCGAGCAGGCCCTCGTCTGTGCTGAGCTCGCCGAGGCTGAGTAAGGCGAGGCGCTGCCCGTACGAGTCGGAACTGTCGTAGCTCTCCTGAAAGACGGCGCGGGCGCTAGCGACGTCGCCGACGGCGCGGTGGGCCTCACCGATTATGCGCAAGGCAGTCGAGCGGTCGCGCTGAGCGACGGGTGAGGTCGACGAGTTCGCTAGGGCGCGCTGCGCGTACTCCAAGGCGGTGTCTACCTGACCGAGGTCGAGGTAGGTGCGGGCGATGCCGTTCAGCGGTCCCGCTATGGCTCCTGGCCGGATCTTCTCCAAAGTGTCGAGGGCCTCGAACTGGTTGGCTAACGCTTGTTGGTAGAGCCCGACGGCGTGATAACACCAACCCAACCCCATGACCGCTAGCGCGGCGCCGGCATCGTCGTCGAGGTGACGCTTGACGTGCAGCTCGAGCTGCGCCACCTGCAACGAGGCCATGTAGTCTGCTTGGCGGAAAGTGCAGATCGCGAGGGCGGTTGCTGTGCGCGCCACCGCCTCCTGGTCGCCGGAGTCTAGCTGCGCAAGGCGCTCGTCCCAAGTGGCGGGAACCGCGCTTGGGTCGATGGAGGCGAGGGCGAGGGCCTCGTAACCGAACGCTAGCGCATCGTCGTACCTGAACTCGTTGCAGGCGGTTGCGGCCGCCGCTGCGAGCGTACGTACGCGTTCACTTTGTCGTCCCACATCTTGCGGCATACGCGAGTAGCCTGTCCTCCGAACTGCTAGCGCTGCCCATTATTACCGAGCGCGAGGGGCTAGATACCCCCTGGGTTGGGGACGGCCTAGGTCCAGCGGTCTGCGTACTCGGGGCTAGCCGTGACTGGCAACCGCGCGCGGAGGAAGTCGCGCTCGCTCTCCAACCACTCTGGCAACTTGAACGCCAAGCCGAGCTCATCCGCTGGTTCGTCGACCGTGAAGCCGGGCGCGTCCGTTGCTACTTCAAGCACGGCACCGCCCGGCTCCTTGAAGTACACGGACTTGAAGTAGTGGCGGTTCTTGATGGGCGTCGGCGTGAGGCCCTCCGCTAGCAGGCGCTCACGGACTTCCTCGAGATCGGCCGCACTCGACCGCAACGCAA
>DASSXV010000046.1:0-7500 GCA_035703635.1 Trueperaceae bacterium
CCGCAGCGCCGCCAGGACCTCGCTAGCGCTACCGACGCCGATCGGTAAGGCGAAGGAGCTTCCCATGGCGGCGCGTATCACGTTCGGGTTCTCCAAGTCGACGCCCGCCTGCTCGCTCGCCTCCAGTTCGTCAGGGGCGGCGGCGGAGTCGGCGCACATGAAGACGGCGTCCACCCCGACGGCGTCCGCGCTGCGCAGTAGCGCTCCGACGTTGCCAGGCTTCTCGAGGCCGGCCAGTACGAGGACCAACGCCCCCGCGGGCACGTGCATCTCGGTGGGCGAGCGTCTTGCCGTCTCAGCGAGCAGCAGCACGCCGTCAGGGTGTTCGCGTTGGCTCACCCGCCGAAAGGCCGCGGTGCCGAAGGTCACGGCCTCCGCGCCGTGCACAGCTGCCAGCGCCTCGCGGTCGAAGGCCGCCTCGTCAGCCAGCAACGCTGGGGAAGTGACAATGAGCCGGGCCTTGACGCCCGCCGCGAGCGCCCGCTCGACCTCGCGCTGACCCTCGATGAGGTAGGTGCCGCTGCGCTCACGCGCCCGCCTCTGCCTCAGGCCGGCTAGTTCCTTGACGAGTGGGTTTGCTGTGCTGTCTACGTGCCTGACGGCCATGTCGGCATCATAAGCGTGCCGTAGGTGCCGTGCGCGTTTCGCGATTGTAGACTTGGCCGCATGAAAGCACCTAGCAGCTTGATATCGCCGGAGGAACTCATCGAGCGTCTTGCACAGCCGCAAGAGACGAGCAACCTGAGGCTCATCGATGCGCGCTACGAACTCTCCAACCCCTCATACGGGGCCGCGGCGTACGCGGCAGGCACGTTGCCTGGCGCCGTGTACCTTGGCCTCGAGCCGCACCTGGCTGGCAAGGTGCAGCCGCAAGGTGGGCGGCATCCCCTCCCAGACATGGACGAGTTCGTGGCCAAGCTGGGCGCGTTGGGCATCGGTGACGAGCACGAGGTCGTCGTGTTCGATGACGCCGGAGTAATGTACGCGGCGCGGGCCTGGTGGCTCTTACGTTACGCGGGCAAGCAGCAGGTGAGGTTCCTAGACGGCGGCCTGGCCGCATACTTGGCTGCTGGCGGGCAACTCGTGGCGCCAACGGCTAGGCAGTCACCTGCTGTTTTCACGCTCGACTTGCAGCCCGACATGGCCGTGGACGTAGACGATGTGGCCGGTGCGATCGGTTCAGCAGACGTGCAACTCATCGACGCTAGGGCGCCGGAGCGCTACCGCGGCGACATCGAGCCGCTCGACCCGAAAGCTGGGCACATTCCGGGCGCCGCCAACCGCTTCTACATGGACAACATGGCGGGCGGCCGTTTCGCCGCGCCTGACGTGTTGCGTGAGAAGCTGGCCCTGGCGAGGGGCAAGAAGGAGGTTGTCGCTTACTGCGGTTCTGGTGTTAGCGCCGCCCACCTCGTACTAGCGCTTGAACTGGCGGGTTACTCTGGGGCCAAGCTGTATGTGGGCTCCTGGAGCGATTGGTCATCGCGCGACCTCCCGGTAGCGACAGGAGAGTAGTTGCCAAAGGCGACGCGCGAGCGCGAAGTTGGGCTTTAGTCCGTGCTTCCCACTCAGTTGTGGCATCTTGATGAGTGAGCGGTGATTATCATGAGTGAGGTCATGGAGAGCAGTGTGAGTGTCGTGCGCCCCGCCAGTATCCCGGCTGAGAAACTCTGGACCGGGTACTTCCGCAGCGCGCCGCATGGACTCGCGCTCTTCAAGGCCATCAAGGGTGACGGAGGTCGGCTAGACGACTTCGAATGGTGCGACATCAACGAGAGCGCCGCTGCCGCCCTGGGCATCGATCCACCCCAAGTCATCGGCAAGTCCGCCCGCGCGGCGCGGGCTGACGCCTTCGAGCCGCGGGTCTATCGACGCTTGGTCACCGCCCACGTCACGCGGCGCGTGCAGGAGTTCGAGCAGGTGCTCACGCCCCCGAAGGAAACTGGGTCCGAGCCGGGCACGCGCGAAGCGCGCGAGAACCTCACTTGGTACGCCGTTTCGGTCATCCCGGTCGACGACGATTACCTGGTCGTTCAGTTCCGCAGCATCACGCATTACAAGTCCGTGCTGCACCAGGCCGTCGAGCTCCTCAACCGCGACGACCTCACGGGGTTAGCCAACCGGCGCCACCTGAAGACGCGCTTCTGGGTGCTCCGCCGCCGCGACGTGCCGATGGCACTGCTTTACTTCGACCTGAACGGCTTCAAGGGCGTCAACGACACTTACGGCCACGAGGTCGGGGATCAAGTCCTCAGCATCATCGGCCAGCGCCTCACCGCCAAGGTGAGGCCTGATGAGATGGTCGCGCGCCTCGGAGGCGACGAGTTCGCCGTGCTGCTGGCTGGCGGCGACCTGACTGCCGTCGACAGTGTTACGGGCCGCCTCATCGAGGCCGTCGAGGAGCCCATCCATCTGGAGACGGGCGCAGTGCGCCTCTCCGCCAGCGTTGGCGCGGCGCTCTACCCGGACGACGCGGAGTCGTTCGAGGCGCTAGTCAGTCGAGCTGACGCCCGCATGTACGAGCAGAAGCGCCGCCGCACCCACCACTGAACGCCTAACCCCCAGGACTAGGTACTACAGCGCGCCCGACTTCGGGCCGCGCTCGTAGAGCTCTACCGGCTGACGCGCTGCGCGCGCCCGCAGGTTCAAGAGCTCGACCATGATGCTGAAGGCCATGGCGAAGTAGATGTACCCCTTCGGCACGTGTTGGCCGAGACCTTCCGCCACGAGGGTAGTGCCGATGAGCAGCAGGAAGGAGAGCGCGAGCATCTTGACGGTCGGGTGACGCTCGACGAAGCTAGCCACCGAGTTGACGGAAACCATCATGACGACCACGGCGATGATGACGGCGGTGACCATGACGCCGAGGTGTTCAGACATGCCGACCGCGGTGATCACGGAGTCGAGGGAGAAGACGACGTCCAGCAGCACGATCTGCGTGATGATCGCGGCGAACGAGACCTTCGGCCCCGCCGAGGCGTTCGCCTGCTTGTGCGGCCCTTCGAGGCGTTCGTGGATCTCTTGAGTTGCCTTGTAGATGAGGAACAGTCCGCCGAGCAGGAAGACGAGGTCGCGGCCGCTGATCTCCATGCCAGCGACCGTGAGGAGGGGCGCCGTAAGCCGGGTAAGCAGCGAGATCGAGAAGAGCAGCGCTATGCGGGTGAGCATGGCAAGCGCTAGGCCGATCACCCTGGCTCGTTGCTGCTTCTCGGGCGGCAACTTGCCGGACAGGATCGAGATGAACACGATGTTGTCGATACCCAAGACGATCTCGAGGACCGTCAGCGAGGCAAGGGCAACCCAGGCTTCTGGACTAGTTATCCAAGTCACGTTCCCGATTCTCAAGGTTGCGGGCTTGGAGCGCAAGTAGTATGCCGGGACCGCCTAGCTGACGATCCCGGCACCGTTCGCAGGCGAGCCGCTGTGGGCGGTCAGTCGATGTCGCGACGCAAGAACCACCAGTAGAGGAGGACGCCGAAGATGAGCGCGTATCCCGCCATGACGAGTGCCGAGTGGGTAAGCGGCAGGCCGTTGCCGAGGAGGTTCTGCAGGGGTTCGAACTCCTCTCCGACTCCTAGTTCCTTGAGCCACGAGGTCGCCGGCTTGCGGCCAGGCGCGTAGAGGTTGGCCGTGAAGAAGTACTTGGGTAGTTCCTGCCACACCGCCTGGAGCTTGATGGCCTGGAAGACCGCGTTGATGCGGTTGAGCGGCTGCACCTGCGAGATGGTGTTGATGATGGTGTAGATCGTCTCGATGAGGCTCGGGAGGAACAGCACCATCACGACGCCGAGGACCCCCGACTTCACGAGGGTGATGAGCAGGAACGCTAGGAGGATCGGCGCGAGGAGCTGCAGCGCCTGCAACCCGTAGAGGCCGGCGAGCTCAAGCCAGTTGCCTCCGAAGTGCGTGGGTAGGAAGGTCGTGCCGATGGCTCCGAAGATGAAGCCGGCCACGGCGGCGCCGGCCATGAGTGCAGCGATCGACCCTAGCGCCACGATGACCTTGCCTGTCATCACTGCGACGCGCGAAGGTTGAACGACGAGCACCGTCTTCCACATGTTCTGCGAGCGCTCATCGCCGATTAGCAGGGCAGCGATCAGGGTCACCGCCACGATGTATAGCGTCGGACTGGTGTAGGCGGGGCCGGTAAGCGCAAGCCGCGCCAAGCCGATCGGTGACGCGAACAGCTGCAGCGTCTGGTCGATGTTGCCGCCCTCGTTAGCGAAGGAACTCGCCAAGGTCGTGTTTAGGACGCGCGCCACGATCAAGGCGAGTACGGGCAGCAGTACCCAGTAGAGGCCTGCCAACACGTAGAGGCGCCGCTTGCGCAGCACCTTGAAGGTCTCGGCGCGGATGACAGCTAGTAGTGGGCTCACGTTGGTCTCCCGCTCGGGTTCACGAGCTTCAGGTACGCCGCCTCGAGGTCGTCGCCGTGGGCGGCCGCGGCCAAGACCTTCACTCCGCGCTGGGTTAGGTCGGAAACGAGGTCGTCGGCGCGTTCCCGCGGCACGAGGACGTCTGCGCCGTCTGCGCCACGCGGCGTGAACGCGTAACCGAGGTCCCCGAGGGCGGTTCGAAGTACGGCGCTGTCTGCCGCCCTCACCGTGTAACTGACTTGTTGATCGCCCATGCGGTCTAGCAGCGCGCTTAGCGTGCCGTCGAAGCGCAGGTTGCCCTTGTCGATGGCGAGCACGCGGTCAACGAACTTCTCGACCTCGGCGAGGATGTGGCTCGACACGAGCACGGTGGCGCCGCTCTGAGCGACGGCCCTCAGCGCCTCGCGGAACTCGGCGATGCCGGTTGGGTCAAGGCCGTTCGTCGGCTCGTCTAGGAGGAGGACCTGCGGCCGCCAGAGCAGGGCGCGGGCCAGCGCTAGGCGTTGGCGCATGCCCTGGGAGTAAGCCCTCACCTTCTTGTTGGCGGCGTCTTGCATGAGGACGAACTCTAGCGCTTCGTCGATGCGGGTGGCTGGCACGTCGCCGTGCAGTAGCGCCGCGTGCCTGAGGTTGTCGCGGCCGGTCAGGTAAGGGTAGAAGCTCGGCTCTTCGATCATGGTGCCAACGCGGCGCAAGGTAGGTCCAGGCACGCTGGCGCCGAGCACGCTGCATGTGCCAGCGCTCGGGCGCACGAGCCCGGCCAGCATCCGCAAGGTGGTCGTTTTACCGGCGCCGTTGGGGCCGAGGAAGCCGACGATCTCGCCCTGCGCTACCTCGAACGTCAAGTCTGTGACGGCCTTGGATCTTCCGTACTGTTTCGTAAGGCCAGTGGCTGAGATGGCGATCGTCATTCGGCCTTCCCTTCGCGGGTCATGAGGTTCCTGATGGCGTGTTGCGGGTCCATCCCATCGAACACTACTCTGTACACCTCACGGCTGATGGGCAGCTCTATCTCGCGCGCGACGGCGCTGGCGTTCACCGCCTGCACCGTCGGTATGCCCTCTGCCGTCAGGCCGCTGGCTTGGAGCTCTGCCAGCGTGGAGCCGCGCGCCAAGCTTACGCCCGCGCGATGGTTGCGCGAACCGTCGCCCGCGCAGGTGGCCACCAGGTCGCCTACGCCGGCAAGGCCGTAGAACGTGCTCGTCTTCCCACCTAACGCGGTGCCGAGGCGCACGATCTCGGCCAGGCCCCGCGTGATGATGGACGCTTTGGTGTTCTCGCCCAAGCCAAGACCGTCGCTAACGCCGCACGCGAGTGCGATCACGTTCTTGAGCGCCCCCGCTACTTCGATGCCGATCACGTCCCGGCTCGTGTAGACCCGGAAGGTGCCTTGCTGCAGGAGGCGCTGCACGTGTGCTGCCAGGTGCTGGTCGCTGCTTGCAACGGTCGTGGCTGCCGGCTTGCCGACTGCGATCTCGCCAGCCAGGTTCGGACCAGAGAGAACTGCGAGGGGCGTGTCCGGCAGGAACTCGGAGACGACTTCGGTCAGGCGCTTGAAGGTGGCTATCTCGAGCCCCTTCGAGCAGCTCACGACCGCCGCAGGTTTCCCCGCGAGGGCGATCTGCGCCGCCACCTGCCTGAAGGCGCGCGATGGCACGGCGAGGAACGCGGTCGGTTGGCCGGCGAGGGCCTCGGCTAAGTCGGAGGTCGCCCTGACGCCCGCGCCGAGGTCGACGCCTGGGACGTACGCGTCGTTGCGGCCAGCGCGGTTGATGGCGCTTGCCACCTCCTCGCGGTTAGCCCACAAGGTCACTTCGTGGCCTTTCCGCGCGAGCAATGACGCGATAACCGAGCCCCAGGCGCCGGCACCAAGAACGGTTAGTGGTGGTTGTGCTGGTGCAGCGCATGACATGGGTAAAGAGTACCAACTGGTGATAAGGTGGCTCCTGGTGCCTGATCGCGGTTCCGCCCATGACGGGCCGCGCTGGCGCGCGGAGGAACGATGCCTATCTACCTGTACCGGAACCTGGCGACCGGTGAGAACTTCGAGTACGAGCAGAGGATCACCGAGGACGCCCTAACTACTCACCCCGAGACGGGCGAACCAGTCAAGCGCCTCATTCAACCCGTCGGGATCGCGTTCAAGGGCTCCGGTTTCTACGTCAACGACACGCGTAAGAACTCACGAACCCCAGCAGCGTCCAAGGACAAGGGCCTCACGAGCACCGATTCTGGCGCTCCTAGCGGCGACACTTCGACCAGTGGCGCCGCTACGTCCACGCCGGCAGCGACGCCGGTCGCCGCGGCGGCGCCGGCCAGTGGCGGCTCGAGCGCCAAGGCGACTGGCTAGGCTCCTTAGACACTCACGCGGCGCGGGTCACTGCGCTACGAACTTCACCTCGAACATCGTCGGCCAGAGCTTGCCTGTCAGCAGGTAGTTGCCAGTCGACTCCATGAAAGCTATGCCGTTGAGGACCGCTTCAGAGTCCATGGCGCCCATCAAGCGGCGCAGCGGGGCCCCGTCTATCACCGCGACGACGGCGCCGGTCTTCGCGTCTATGCGCATGATCTCGTCGCTCTTCCACACGTTAGCGTAGACGAAGCCAGCGACACACTCCAACTCGTTCAGTTGGGTTACGGGCGTGCGCCCACGCCGCACCGTCACGCTGCTGAGCGCAGCGAAGGTCACTGGGTCGCGGCGCGTCAGCGTGGCGCTGCCGTCGCTCATCCACAACGCTTGCCCATCGAAGCACAAGCCCCAACCTTCGCCAGTGTACGGCTGGCTGCCTAGCGGTTCGAACGTAGCCAGGTCGTAACGCAATAGCAGGCCGTTCTGCCAGGTGAGCTGCAGGAGCTCGTCGCCAACGAGCGCCAGGCCCTCGCCGAACAGGTCGCGAGCGAGGGGGCGGTAGCGCACCACCTCGCCGTCTAATCTCGTCTCCCGCAGACTCGAGGCGCCAAGCAGGCCGGTGCTCTCGTACAGTGACCCGTCTTGCCACACGAGGCCCTGCGTGAAGGCCTGGGGATCGTGAGGGTGCTGCGCCACGACCGACACCGTCAGGCGTTCGATGTCGGCGCCTCCACAACTCGCGAGGACCGCAACAGCGCTGACGAGCAGCGCGAC
>DASSXV010000046.1:12500-39276 GCA_035703635.1 Trueperaceae bacterium
GGCGATGCCGAGGATGTCCAGCACCCGCATGAGGTCGCCGTTGCCGTGACGCGTTTCCAAGTCGAGGGCGTCGCCGACCTGGCCCCTCAGCAGCTCGGAGGTCGAGTGAGGCAAGCGCGTGGGCGCCACGGCCGGCCTCGTCATCTGAGGTTGGCGGCAGTGACGTTGCCTGCGCTGTCTTCTACCACCACTTGGCCGCCGTCGACGGCGTCCACGTCCACCGAGAAGGAGTACTCTGCGCCAGGCGTGAACGCCAGTGGCACACCGTTGATACGGATGCTGCTAAGTCGCATGTTGTCTCTCGCAACCCCTTCCACGCGGAGCTTCCCTCCACCGATGCCTTCCACCTTGGTCAGCTCCACCGTAGGCGGCGTGGCGTCGAGGGTGAGGACGTAACGCTCGGTCGCCCTGCGGCCGTTCACGTCCGTGACGTCGAGCGTCAGAGTCAGCTCGCCGTCTTTGAGGTTCGGCTTCGTGAACGCGAACTGCACTAGCCGCTTGCCCCGTTCGGAGGCGTACTGGGCGTCAAGCAGGAGGTCGGTACCGTCGACCTTGATGCTGGCTATGCCCGCGTCGTCCATGGCGTAACCACTGATGCTCAGATCGTCGCTGTTTCGCGTGGTGCCGCTGCGCGGCTCCGTAATGGCAACGACCGGCGCCATGGAATCCGAGCGGCCGACGCAACCGCCCAACCCCAAGGAAAGGAGGGCAAGTACGGCAGCGCCGAATGACGTCGAAATTGCGGTCTTATGTCGCACCCGCTAATGCTACACCGCCCCCCGCGAAGCGCCCATCACCCGCGCTGCAACGCGCTGTTCTCGCATGCGCACGGTTGCCAGTGTAGGCCGCCCCAAGTCCCTCATCATCATTGCCAATCGTTAATGACCGTGCATACCCCTGTCTGCGCTCGGCGCCAGTCTGATAGAGTTGCGGCATGCGACATGAGAGGGCGGAAGCCCTCTTGGACAGGAAAGGGGGCACCGAGACCTCGATCCGGAATGCTTACGTCGTTCCACGAACGGTGAACATGCGGGCAACCGCCTAGTTCACAGCGCAACCAATTCTTGACGCTTTGAGATTGAAGGAGACATTGATGAAGAGAACAATCGCTGCGCTTATCGCGGGCAGCCTTTTGCTACTGGGTTCGGCCTTCGCGCAAGCGCCGGCCGACACGTATGTGTATATGACCTTCGGCCAGCCCGTGTCCATGGACCCGGCCCGCGCGTACGACACCGGCTCAGGTGGCATCCTCGAGAACGTCTATCAGACCCTGATGGCGTACGACGGCGAAGCCATCGACACCTTCGTGCCGAGCCTCGCCACTGGCTACTCTGTGAGCAGCGACGGTCTTCACTGGACGTTCGACCTGCGCCCGAACGTCAAGTTCCATAGCGGCAACACCATGACTTGTAAGGACGTCGCCTGGTCGTTCAAGTACGGCGCCGTAACCGCTAGCCCAGAGGGCGCTCCCGCGTACCTGATGGGCAACATCTGGCTCGGCACCGGCGTCGACGGCTCCGATCCGGCTGCCTACCTCGCAGAAGTCTCCTGGGACATGATCGACAACATCGTCACCTGCCCAGAAGGTGCAGACGGCCTCAAGGCGACGGTCAACCTCGTCAACGCCACTCCGGCCCTCATCCCCATCCTCACCTACACGGCCTTCAGCATCGTCGACTCCGAGTTCGCCATCGCTGGCGGCGCCTGGGACGGCACGGAAGCCACCTGGGAGAGCTGGGTCGGCCGTGACCTCACCGCCGAGTTCCTCCACAAGAACGTCAGCGGCACGGGCGCATACAAGCTCGTGCAGTGGAACGACGACAGCGTCGTGGCCGACGCCTTCGCCGATTACTGGGGCGGCGCTCCCGCCCTCGCGCACGTCGTCTACCGCTACGTAGACGAGCAGTCGACCCGCATCCTCGCCATGCAGCAGGGTGACGCCGACCGCATCACGCTCAACGAGAACGCCGCCGTGGCGCAGGTCGAGGGCGCCGCGGGCGTTTCCGTCCTTCGCGACCCATCTTGGGTTCCCGCCAGCGTCACCTCCGTCTTCTTCAACTTCGCCGTCAACACCGAGAACAACGAAGACGTAGGCAGCGGCAAGCTCGACGGCAGCGGCATCCCTAGCGACTTCTTCGCGGACGTCAACGTGCGCCGCGGCTTCGCGCAGCTCTTCGACCAGCAAGCCTTCGTCGAACAGGTCTACCAGGGCCAGGGCACCATCATCACCATGGGCCTGCCCCCCTCCTTCCTCGGCTACAACCCTGACGTCGCCATCCGCACCCTCGACCTCGAAGCCGCAGAGCAGTACTTCCGCGCCGCCTTCGACGGTCAGGTCTGGGAGAAGGGCTTCGAGTTCACCGCCCTCTACAACTCAGGCAACACCATCCGTCAGACCGCCCTCGAACTCATCAAGGACAACCTCGAGTTCATCAACCCGAAGTTCAAGATGAACGTTCGCGGCCTGCCGTGGGCCGACTACCTCTCCCGCACCGCTGAGCAGCGCGCCCCGATGTTCGCTCTCGGCTGGGCGGCTGACTACGCCGACCCGAGCAACTTCATCAACACCTTCTACGACGATGACGGCTACTACTCGGCCCGCACGAGCATCAGTGTTCCCGAGATCCAGGCCATCATCGACCAAGCAGACACCTCGGTTGACCCCGATGTCCGCGGCTTCCTCTACCGCGGCGTTGGCCCGCTTCATTACGACCAGGCCCCGCTGATCGCGGTGCCCATCCAGAGCGCCTTCTTGGTCGTGCGCTCCAACCTTGGCGGTGTTTACTACAACACCATGTACTCGGACAAGTTCCTCTGGAAGGACCTGTCCAAGAACTAAAGCCGCTCGCTTTGCGTGCCGGAACCCACATGGGTTCCGGCACGCAATGACCGACCCGACCCATCCAACACCCGCGCCGCAGCTAGACAAGTCAACGGCGCCACTAGCCGGTCGGTTCGCTTTAGCGCTTGCACCTGACATGGAAAACGTATCTTGCTAACCTTCATTATCAGACGGCTGCTCTTGCTGCCATTGGTGTTCGTTGGGGTGACGGTCGCGATCGTGCTGCTCATGCAGCTCCTCACTCCCTACCAGCGCGCCGCCGCCTACGTGCAATCGGAACAGCAGATCCGCAACATCGACTCGATAATCGTCCAGTTCGGCCTCACTGACCCCTGGTACAAGCAGTACAGCCGCTGGATCGGACAAGTCTTCAAGGGCAACCTCGGGTACTCCCGCACCTCCCGCGAGCCCGTACTCACTACGTTGAGCAGGCGCTTCCCAGTCACCCTCGAGTTAGCCATCCTGGCCATCATCCCCGTGCTCGGGGTCGGCATCACCATGGGCACGGCAGCGGCACTCAATCGCGATAAACCCATAGACCAGTTCACCAGGGTCATCTCCGTGGTCGGCTGGTCGCTACCGACATTCGTGTTGGGGATCTGGTTGCTCGTCATCTTCTACGGGTGGTTGGGGTGGTTCCAGCCCGGCAGGGTGTCGACCGCTACCGCCATCTCGCTGGCGGGAACCAACTCAGGGTTCGTGGCCTACACGCGCATGATGCTCCTCGACTCCATCCTGAACTGGCGCTGGGACGTGTTCTGGGACGCCCTAAGGCACATGGTCCTACCCGTCGTGACGTTGTCCGTCGTCCAGAGCGCGCAGATCATGCGCGTCATGCGCTCGTCACTACTCGACGCGCTGGGGCGCGATTACGTACGCACCGCCAGAGCCAAGGGTCTACCGGAGCGAGTCGTCACGCGGAAGCACGCACGCCGCAATGCGCTTATCCCCGTGATCACCCTTTCAGGCTTCGTGCTCATCGGCCTGATCAACGGCGTGGTCATCACCGAGACGATCTTCAACTACCCTGGCCTTGGTCAGTGGGCGGCGTCGGCCGCCGTCAACCTCGACTACGCTTCGGTGCTCGGGTTCGCGGTGTTCACCGCCATGATGGTCGTGCTCGCCAACCTCCTCGTCGACATCCTCTACGGGATCGTCGATCCACGTATCAGGTACGAGTAGCATGAGCGATCAAGCGAATAACGCACCAACTACGGTGATGGTCGATCAACTGGAAGACACGCCCATACAGCGCGGCAAGGCCTGGAAGCGCTTCAGGCGCAACCCCCTCGCCGTCGTTGGCCTCGTCATGGTGGCGGTGTTCGTGCTGCTCGCCATCTTCGCGCCTGTTCTGACGGAACTGCCGCGGAGCTGCCTGCGCGACCTGAACTTGTCGGCCGCCACCCAGCACGACTATCGCGATCCAACCAAGGCCGTGTTCTGGAAGGCCATCGTCAACCCGCCAGCCTCCTGCTTCACGATCGCGCGCTTCAGCTTCAGCACGCAACCTGCCGACGCGGCCTCGACCAAGACCGTGCTCGGCACGACGAGCGGCGGCTACGATATCTTCTACGGCCTCCTGTGGGGCACTAGGACGGCGTTCAAGGTCGGCCTGATCGTCGTCGGCATCGCCTTCCTCGTCGGCGTGATAGTCGGCTCCCTATCCGGTTACATCGGTGGGTTGTTCGACAACATCGTCATGCGCTTCACCGACATCGTCATCTCGCTGCCCAGCCTCGTCGTCGCGCTCGTGGTCGTCATGGTGCTCGGTAAGTCGATAGAGAACATCATGCTCGCCATCGCGGTGACGGCATGGCCGTCCTATGCCAGGCTCATGCGTGGTGAGGTGCTGCGCATCAAAGAGGAAGAGTACGTGGCCGGCGCGCGCGCCCTCGGGCGCCGCACCCTCGGCATCATCGGACGCCACGTCTTGCCGAACGCCATAGGTCCGATCGTCATCGTCGCTAGCCTAGACATCGGCTCGGTCGTGCTTACCGCCGCCGCGCTCTCGTTCCTCGGCCTCGGCGCAGACATCGGCTACGCGGACTGGGGTCAGATGATCTCGTTCGCCCGCGACTGGATCTTGGGGCCGCCAGGCAAGCCGTTCTACTACTGGTACGTGTCGTTCTGGCCCGGCCTGATCATCTTGCTGTTCGTTCTAGCCTGGAACCTCTTGGGCGACGCCTTCCGCGACGTCCTCGATCCGCGCACCCGCTAAGGCCAGGTTAGGGCAGCGCTACCGCGGCCGCGGAGGCGACGGCTTCCGCGGCCGCATCCGGACGCCCGTTCAAGTCAAGTAGGTAAGCGGTGAGTAGCCAGTACTCGGCCGCGGTCTGCCGGCCTGGCTCGTAACGCGGCATGGTGGCGCTAAGGTACGCCCACAACGCTGTGGCGGAGGCGTAGGCCGCTAGCGGGTCTGGGCGCTCAGCCGTTCGGTGAAGCGCTGGCGGGGTACCGACTGCGAACATGTCGTTGTCGATCAGCGGCTCGGCGAGAGACTGGACCACGCGGTTGTTGGGGCGGTGGCAGCGCGTGCATCGGCGTTCGCCCGGTGGGAACGACAAGCGCGCCTCCTCGAGGCCGCCCGCCTGCTTGCCGTGGCAAACGGCGCAGTTCTGAGCGTAGAGCATGGCCCCCGCTAGAACGCCTTCTCGGTAGTGCGGTTGCGCGTGCGACTGGGCTCCAGCCACGGTGGCGAGCGCGAGGCCAGCCGTCAAGGCGGCCAACATGGTCAGCGAACCAAGGAGTAGTCCGCGCGGCATGAGACTCCTGGCTGGACGCGTGTTCAGGCTTCGTCTTCTGAGTCTTGCTCGCCTGCGCTGGCGCCGTCACCTGCTGGCGCCTCCGGTCCTGCGGGCGCTTGCGCAGCCGCGACGTTGGCGTCTGCCGCGACTTCGGCCGCCTTCGGAGCGCTCGGCGTGACCGGGGCGCTAGCTGCCTGGCTTGGCGCGGCGGGGGCTGCCGCCGGCGCTTGGCCGTGGCCCGCGGCGGCGGTCACGGGCTGCGCGTTCCCGCGACCCTGGAGTGCCTTGACTATGAAGTACACGATGCCTGCGACGATCGCCACTGGCACGACGAAGCGCAGCAACAACCAGAGGAGCCCAGCTAGGGCTTTGAGGAGTAGGCCGCCGAGAGACAACACCCAGCCGACTACCCACAACAGGCCTGTGCCGATCAAGAGGGCGACTAAGCCGAACACGACCAGCTCCACGACTTCTTGCAGGGAGCGCTTCATGGCGGCAGTATAACAGCCGACGTGCTGGCGGCCCGTGCAGTTAAACTGCCCAGCGTGAGCGAGCGGCAGCCCAAGCCAACGAAAGCAAGTGCCGCCCTGCGGCTGCCCTTGACGGTCGAGCGCATGGTGCATGGCGGAGCTGCCCTAGCTAGAACGGAAGCTGGCGCGGTCGCGCTCGTGACTGGCGCGCTGCCAGGCGAAACGGTTCGCGCCGATGTGCGCCGCGAGAAGGGCGTGCTGATCGGTGCGGTGGTCGAGGTGCTTAGCGCCAGCCCAGACCGCGTTCCGGCCAACGTTCACCCAGGTCTCGATTACTCCTTCATGTCTTACGAACGGCAACTCGTGGAGAAGCGCGCCGTGGTGGCTGACGCCCTCTCGCGGGCCCGCGCGCAAGCGCGCCGCGCAGACGACGGCCTTGCCGTGGCGCCGCGCTTGACGCCCGCGGACGTGCCAGCGGTAGTCGCCGCGCCAGCGCCGTGGGGTTACCGCAACAGCGTGCAGCCGGCAGCCGCTGCCGCTGGGCTCGGTTACCGCCTCCCTGGCAGCAACGAGGTGCTGGTGCTTGGGGCCGACCCGTCCGCGACGTCAGGCGTCAACGCGGCGTGGGCGCAGGCCTTGAGCGTGCGGGCGAACCGGGCGGCCGGGATCCACGAGCTCGTCATCCGGGCCAACGATGCCGGGGAGGCCCTAGTGGCTCTGGTCTCGAACGCGCCGGCGCGCAAACTCATTCCCCTAGCGCACGCACTCGTGCAGACTGGCGTGGCCGGAGTGGTGCACGCTCCATACGATCCGCGCGGGCGCTTCCGCTCTGGCGCGGAGCGCTTGGCCGGCGCCCGCTTCGTGTTGCAGGGTTACGGCGACGTGCTCCTCACGATGAACGCCATGAGCTTCGTGCAACCGAACCCGGCTGCCGCCGCCGTCCTCTACCGCGAACTCGCGCGCTGGGCGGGGCAGGGCGCTAGTGCGACGGAGCTTTATGCCGGTGGCGGAGCCATCTCGTTTCACCTCGCCCCCAACTTTGGGCGGGTCGTCGCGGTGGAGATCGACCGCGGCGCAGTTACGCGCGGCCAACGAGACGCGGAACGCCTCGGGTTCGCCAACGTCGAGTTCGTGCGCCAAGACG
This sequence comes from Trueperaceae bacterium, assembly GCA_035703635.1. GTDB lineage: Bacteria > Deinococcota > Deinococci > Deinococcales > Trueperaceae > JAAYYF01. The sequence goes on from DASSXV010000046.1 coordinate 19,701, forward strand.
CTCGCTCCGCGAGCATCCCGGCAGGTACCGAGCTGCTAGTCGTCGATCCGCCGCGCGCGGGTCTCTCAGCGGACACCCGAGCAGCCGCCGTCGCGAGTGACGCCAAACGCCTCATCTACGTGAGTTGCGACGCCGCGACGTGGGCGCGTGACGTGGCCGACTTCGAAGCCAAGGGCTTCGAGCTCACGCGCTTCCAACCGCATGACTTCTACCCGCAAACGCACCACGTAGAGATCCTCTCGGAGCTTACGCGCGCCTAAGCGGCTGTGGGGCTACACTCGTGCTCATGCTCGCTAAACGCATCATCCCCTGTCTGGACGTCCACGCCGGGCGCGTGACGCGCGGTCAACAGTTCGGGCGCGCCGAGTTCGGTGAACTGACGGACGTCGGCGACCCCGTCGAGTTGGCGCTGTACTACAACGATCAAGGCGCGGACGAACTCGTCTTGTACGACATCACGGCAACGAGCGAGGGCCGAGGCGCCATCCTCGACGTGGCTAGGGGAGTAGCCGAGAGCTGTTTCATGCCACTGACCATCGGCGGCGGCGTGCGTGAGTTGGCCGACGTGCGCGCCCTCACCCTCGCCGGAGCTGACAAGGTCTCCCTCAACTCGGCAGCCGTTGCCAACCCTGACCTCATCCGCCACGCCGCGGAGCACTTCGGCTCTCAAGCGGTGGTCCTGTCGATCGACGTCAAGCGCGGCGTCAACGGTGGTTGGGAGGTCTACGTGGCTGGTGGGCGGCAGGCAACTGGCCTCGAGCTGCTCGAGTGGGCGGAACGCGGCCAAGCGCTAGGGGCCGGTGAGATAGTGCTCAACAGTATCGATGGCGACGGCATGGGTTCCGGTTACGACCTCGCTGCACTTAGGGCGCTGCGCGCTGCGGTGGACGTCCCGATCGTGGCGTCTGGCGGTGCTGGCAGCGCAGCGGACATGCGCGACGCGCTCCTCACGGGCGTGGACGCTGCCCTGGCCGCCGGGATCTTCCACCGCGGCGAGGTGAGCATCGATGAAGTCAAGCGCGTATGCGCTGCGGCCGGGTTGCAAGTGCGTGAGGTGAGGGCGTGAACGAAGTAGTTTTCGGCGAGACGGGGCTCGTGCCTGTGGTGGCGCAGTCGGTAACGGACGGCGCGGTGCTCATGCTGGCGTACGCCAACCGTGAAGCGCTCGAGCTCACCTTGGCCACCGGCGAGGCGCACTATTACAGCCGTTCCAGGGGCGAGGTGTGGCATAAAGGCGCCACGAGCGGCAACACCCAGCGCGTGGCCGAAGTGCGCTACGACTGTGACGGCGACGCGCTCCTCTACCGCGTGGCGGAGAACGGCCCGGCGTGCCACACGGGGGAGCGCAGCTGCTACTACCGCGCACTGTCTGGCGCTGGCCTTCCCCAAGCGTCCGAGGCTGGGGCCGCCGAGTTGGGTAGAACGCTCGAACGTTTGCAGGGCGTCATCAACGAGCGGCTCACCTCACTACCTGACGGGTCGTACGTCCGCAAGCTCCACGAGCGCGGCGTCGGCTACGTGGCGCAGAAGGTGGTCGAGGAGGCGGGTGAGGTCATAGTGGCCGCGCTGCAAGAACAGGAAGACGAACTAGTCGGGGAGACCGCCGACCTCCTGTTCCACTTGAGCGTGCTGCTAACGGAGCGCGGCGTGAGCCTAGGGAGGGTGGCCGCCAAGCTAGATGAGCGCCGCAACTGACGCGGTAGCGGGGGACTATGCGGCGTGCGCGACTAAGTAATAGCCTCTAAAGGATGCCGCACCGCTCGCGTTCCCTACTTCTTGTCCTTTTCGCCGTCGCCGCCTTGGTGGCCGCGTGTGCGCCCAGCGCCAAACCAGCCGACCTCGCCCGCGCCGGAACGGCTAGGGCGACCTCGAGCGGTTCGCCGCTCGACGGCATCGGTTACGTCCCGAGCACCGTGCCTGAGACGGCGCTGCGCCAGCGTCCAGCGGACGCGCCCGATCTCGTCATCATCGCCTTCTCGGGGCATTGCGGCCTCGTGTGCGACACGCGCAGCACCTGGTCGTACCTCGACCACGCTAGCGAGAGCACGGGCGGAGTGGCCGTGCTTGACGGCATCAAGACGGCGTACGAGCACCTAGGCTTCGGGGACATCGAGGTCTTCGGGGTCTCGTCTTTCGCTACCAGCCATTACAGCTCGATCAGCGGCAAGATCGAGCAGGGCTACTTGCAGGCGCAGGCGTACCTTGACGAGGTCAAGGCCGCCTGGATCGATGGCGTCGCCGACCCGACGCGCGTCGTCCTCGTTGGCCACTCGCACGGCACCGTATGGGCCTCGCTGCTGGCCATGAACAACCTCGACGTCACCTTCGACTCGTTCGTGGCGCTTGACGCCATCTGTTGGATGTGGTGGAACAAACACAAGGGTTTCATCAAGGACACGTTCGTCGACGGCCCCTGGACCATCCCGTTCCCGCTTGACAACGGCGACCCATGCGGCACCCTGACGGTGCCTGGCCAGAAGCAGCCGATGAACATCAACGACGTCGTTCCGGCCAACGTCATCTTCGGACTAGAAGTGCGGACTAGCTTCCGGCTCTTCTCCCTTGACCCGAACGTCTTAGCTGACGACGACGTGAACGTGCGTATCAACGGGTCTTCGAGCAACGTTTGGGGCATCACGGCGCAAGAGTCTCACAGCAGCTTAGGAAACCATTACAACCGCTCCATCAGTTGGGTGGCTTCCATGCTTCAGGCCTTAGGCGTGCCTGACCACGGCGCTTACCCCATGTCGTCGTTCGTGCTGCCGCCACCGCCGGCAGGCTTCGACTACAGCCAAGGCGAGTTGGTTCCCGCCACACCCTGAGCTAAGCGCGTGCGTTATCACCGAGGTAGGGGTACAACGGCCCACGCGGTGAGAGCGTTGGCAGCATAGTGGGGCATGGCCAAGTCCAGTTCAGGCAACCCGACTTCGAGCAAGAGGGCCTCAGCGGCTGACAAGCACGCCCCTGAGAAGCGTCAGCCAAGCACGCGCGTGATCAGGACAGGTGGCCTCGAGGCCGCTTTGGTCCTCGACATGGTGCGGGTGACGGAAGAGGCCGCCATCGCCGCCAGCCGCGTGGCTGGCAAGGGTGACGCCGACTTGGTCGATCAGGCTGGCGTCGACGCCATGCGCGCCGTCCTGAACGAACTACCCATCGATGGCGAGATAGTCATTGGCGAGGGCGAGCGCGACGAGGCGCCGATGCTCTATATCGGCGAGCGCGTCGGCACCGCCGGACCGGATGACTGGGAGGTCGACATCGCCGTCGACCCCGTCGAAGGCACGAACATCACGGCCCGCATGATCAACGGCTCCGTGGCCGTGATCGCCATGGCAGAGCGCGGCGGGCTCTTCCAAGCGCCCGACACGTACATGGAGAAGCTCATCGTCGGCCCGCCGGCCAAGGGCAAGGTCGACCTGACGTGGCCGGTGGCCGCCAACCTGCGCGGCGTGGCGCTATCCCTCGATCGGGCCGTCGACGATCTCACGGTCGTCATCCTCGACCGCCCGCGCCACGAGCAGCTCATCCGCGAGGTGCGCGACGCGGGCGCGCGCGTGAAGTTGATAGGTGACGGCGACGTGATCGCCGCGCTAGCCGCCGCCGTTCGGGGCACTAACGTGCATGCCGTCATGGGCACCGGCGGTGCTCCAGAGGGAGTGCTGGCTGCCGCGGCGCTCAAGTGCCTCGGTGGCGAGATACACGGGCGCTTCAGGCCACGCAATGATGACGAGCGCAGGCGCCTAGAAGCAGCCGGTGCAAGCGAAGACCGCGTCTACCGCACCGAGGAGCTGGCACCCGGTCGCGATATCGTGTTCAGCGCCACGGGCATCACCGACGGTGACCTCTTGAGGGGGGTCAAGTTCTTCAAGAACGGTGCGCGCACGCATAGCATCACCATGGGCTACCGGTCCCGCGTCATCCGCTTCACGGATTCCGTCCACCTCCTTGGCGACGGGGCGCGAGTGACCATTCAAGTCTGAGAGGTGAGCATGGACGCCTCCAAGCCTTTGGCAGGCCGCGTCGCACTCGTCGCGGGTGCGACGCGTGGAGCAGGGCGTGCGCTCGCCGTCGAGCTCGCCCGCGCTGGCGCGTACGTTTACGCCACTGGCCGCAGCAGCCGCGTCACTGGCCGGTCGGAGATCGGGAGGCCCGAGACCATAGAGGAGACGGGCGACCTCATGCAGGCGGCTGGCGGCGCATCGTCAAGAGCCTGACTGCCGAGCTGGCTGGCCACGCGCTCACTGCCGTTGGAGTCACCCCGGGTTGGCTACGGTCGGAGAACATGCTCGAGCATTACGGCGTCACTGAGGCGACGTGGCGTGACGCGCTCGTGAAGGTGCCATTTCGCCATCTCGGAGTCGCCGACCTATCTGGCCCGTGGCGTCGCCGCTTTGGCGGGTGACGAGAAGGCGAGCTCTTTCGCTAACTCGATCGCGCCTGGGCGGCGCGCCGAGTACGTCAGTCTGAGCGCGCGCCCTCTGCGAGGGCGCTACTGCCCTCGGCGGTGGCCGCCCACTCGGCGAACGCTTTCAAGGCCTGGCCGCGGTGACTAACGGAGCGCTTCTGCTCGAGGGTCGCCTCAGCGAAGCTTGTTCCCAGCTCGGTGCTTAGGAAGATCGGGTCGTAACCGAAGCCGTCTGCTCCTCGTGGGCCGTGCAGGATGCTGCCCGCGCTCTCGCCTCTGAACGCCATCACCCCGCCCGCTGGCGTGGCGAGCACGACGGCGGCCACGAAACGCGCGCCGCGCTCCCCGTCAGGCACCTTCTGCAGCCGCCTGAGGAGGTGCGCCATGCGCTCCCCGTCCGTCAGTCCGGCGCCGCCGAAGCGCGCCGTGTAGACGCCGGGGGCGCCGCCCAGCGCATCCACCTCCAGGCCGGAGTCGTCCGCCAAGGCAGGTAGACCGGTCAGTGCGGTTACGTGACCCGCTTTCACCAGAGCGTTCTCCTCGTAACTAGCGCCCGTTTCCTCCGGGAACTCGCTCACGCCAACGTCGGTCGCCGCCACTACCTCGAGCCCTGTACCCGCGAGGGCTTCCTTGAACTCGCGCAACTTGCCTTGGTTAAGGGTGGCCACCACCAGTCGTTGGCGCATCACTTGAGTTGCCCCCGGACGTGCGTGAGGAGCCGCTCGACTGCTGCGACGCCCGCGCCGACGAGCGCGACGTAACGCTCGGCGGAGACAGGGTCCGCCTCGCTGCCGCCCTGCACCTCGACGACGTCACCTGCCGCAGTGGCGACCACGTTCAGGTCGATGCTGGCGGCGGCGTCCTCGGCATGATCTAGGTCGACGCGGGACTCACCGTCTATCACTCCGACGCTGACGGCGGCCAGCTCGTGCTTGAGGGGCCACTCCGCTAGCTCACCTTTGTACACGAGCCGGTCGGCGGCCTGGTGCATGGCGGCGTAGCCAGCCAAGATGGCAGCGCAGCGCGTGCCGCCGTCTGCGACGAGCACGTCAGCGTCCACGGTTATCGTCTTGCCGCGGAACAACCTGAGGTCGACGGTGCTGCGTAGCGCCCTGCCGATGAGGCGCTGGATCTCTTGAGTGCGGCCGGAGGCGTAGAGGCGTTCGCGCACGACGCGCTCCTTCGTGCTGCGAGGCAGCAGCGCGTACTCGGCCGTCAACCAGCCGCTCTTGTGCGAGCCGCCCCGCATGTGAGGCGGCAGCTTCGACTCGATGGTGACGGTGGCGAGCACGACGGTCTGACCCCACGTGACGAGCGCGGAACCTTCTGCGTGCGGGTTCGGTCCCAGCTCCACCTTCACGGGTCGCAACTCGCTTGCCGCGCGGGAAGTGCGCGTAAGGGCGGTCATGTACTGCTCCTCTCGCGCCGCGTCACGCGCGCGCCTCGCGGCGCCGCACGAGCTGGCCGACGTCAAGGTGTTCCGTCTTTCCTGCCGCAACGCCGAGGACGCCTGCGCTGTGAACGAACTGTGCGACGTCGCCAGTGACGAGGTAGTGGGCGGTGCCGTTCAAGGCGGCTGGCGCCGCGAGCCCGAACGCGTCTAGGTCGCGCGCCACCACTGCGGCAACTTCCTCGGCTGAGTCGATGAGTGGCAGGTCGGCGCCGACGACCCGGCGCAGCACGGACTTGAGAGCCGGGTAATGCGTGCAACCGAGGATGATGGCGTCAAGATCCGGGCGGTCGGCTAGGTAATGCTGCGCCACCAACTCCGCGATGTCGGAACCCGGCCCGGCGGCGAGACCCTCCTCGACGATGGGGACGAACAGGGGACAGGCGCGCGCCCAGGTGCTTGCGCCAGCTGCCTCTAGCCGGTCCTGGTAGACGCGGGCCTTGACGGTGGCGACGGTGCCGAGCACGCCAACGCGTCCGCCGCGCGTCTCGCGCAGCGCGGCGCTGACGCCGGGCTCGATCACTCCCCACAGCGGTACGGACACGCGCTTGGCGAGGTCAGGCAAGGCGGCCGCCGAGGCGGTGTTGCAGGCGATCACGACGCCTTTGACGCCGCGGCCGATCAGTTCAGCGACGATCTCGGTGGCGAAGCCGCGCACCATCTCTAGCGGTTTGGAGCCGTACGGGACACGGGCAGTGTCACCCAGGTAAACGAACGCCTCGTGAGGCATGGCCTTACGCAACTCGTTCAAGACGGTCAACCCACCGACTCCCGAGTCGAACACGCCGATGGGAGCGGGGTTAGGCTTCTGCACCTCGAGAGCTTACCACCGGGCGGCTAGCGCCCACGACCACGCGAAACCCCGGCGCTAGGCCGGGGTCATGCGCAACTGCTTGTGGCGGAGAGGGAGAGATTCGAACTCTCGGTGCAAGTTACCCCACACACACGCTTTCCAGGCGTGCTCCTTAAACCACTCGGACACCTCTCCGCGTAACGTCCGTACGCGCGCAGCGGACGGGCACCAAGGAGTCTAGCAGTCGCCTGATGGTCGGTCAACGAAAGCGCGTGGGTACTTGCGAGACAGTGCCAAGCACAGCTGACTGGATAGACTCTGAACCAGCTACTACGGAGGCGAGATGCTGAAAGACAGGATCGTCCTACTCAACACCCCGGAGGCCGTAGAGGCCTTCATCGACCGCTACCCCTCTAGCGTGATCTTCAAGGCTGGGACGTGCCACAAGACCATGCAGGGCTTTGGTTTCGTGCAGGAGCAGCTCGAGGACCGCGAAGACCTGATGTGCGGCGTCATTCGCGTCGTCGAGGCCCGTGCGGCGAGCAATCTCGTGGCTGAGCGCACCGGCATCGTGCACGAGTCGCCGCAGGTGATCATCTTCGAGAAAGGCGCGCCCGTTTTCGCCGTTGACAACTGGGACGTAACGCAGGAAGCGCTGACCGTCGGCTTCTCCAAAGTCGCCGTCGGCGACCCAGTGGCGCCCCCAAGCGTTACGAGCGGCTCGGATCTACGCCCCTACTTCGACGTCCTCGAGAAGTTCCTGTCCGGCGGCATCGACGCCGACCAGTTCGAGCACACCTACACTTACATGTTCCGTGGCGACGCCACGCTGCGCCCTGGCGACGAGGTCGACATCCTCAACTCCATCTTCGGCGACGTCGACCAGCACATCAACATGCACTTGATGATGGAAGGCAAGGCCGACAACTCACACCTGCGGCAGCGGGCGGAGAGCGCATACGAACGCCTGAAGGAGCTAGCAAGCACGCGCGCGTAGGTTTCTCGGGCCGACGTGTTAGGTGGCGCCGCGACTATTCGCTAGTCGCGGCGCTTCTCTGCGTCTAGGAAGCGATCGAAGGCGTCGCGCTCCACGGCGCGCGGCGTGACGGTCGCGCGCGCGGGTTGCTGGGCAGGCGCCGCGGTCTTGACCGCGGCCGCAGCATCGGCCTTGGCGCGGCCGTGGTTGCCGGCGTCAGTGTTGACGACGCGCGGCTGCCGCTGGCGTACACGTTCCGCCGCAGGCTCCTGCGCTTCTTGACGCTCGACCACGACTTGCGGGCGCAACCACGGTTGCTCGGCGGCGTCGCGCTGCCGCTGCGCGCTCGGTTCTCCACGCCCGCCGCGGCCCGCGCGCTGGTCGTCTCGCCGCGCTTCGGCGGCGCGTTCGGCCTTGGGTGCCGCCGCGGCCTGCTGCGCGGCTACTGGCGCCTCACGCGCCTGCCGCGGTTGGCGCGCGTTAGCGGGCCCGTCAGCGCCGACGGGGCCGCGGCGCCTGGTGCCAAGGCTGATGGCCGCCCACACCGTCAACGACAGCGCGAGGACGATGAAGAAGAGCAGAAGGACTAGAACGGCGAGTGCGTTCACTCCCCGAGAATAGTCCGTATCGAGTCAGCTAGCAAAGGTCGAGAGCCGAGGTCACTCGACTTTGGCGGCTAGCAGGTCGCACAGCATGGTTGGGTCGACGTTGCCGCCAGAGGCAACCACGACAGTTGGACCGGCGAGCAGCGAGATGCTGTCGACCGCTCCTTCAGATAGCAGGCGCCGCAGTGCGGCCAACGATATGGCGCCGGTAGGCTCGACAACTAGGCGTGTCTTCGACGCGTAGAAACGGACGGCGTCTGCGATCTCGGCCTCGGTTACGGTAACTACGCCGGCCAGGTAGCGCGAGAGCATGGTGAAGTTCAACTGCCCGATGCTCTGGCTGCGCACGCCGTCAGCGATGGTCCTCGCGACCTTGTCTGCATCCCACGTTCTGACCACGCCCGCGCTGAGCGACTCTTTAGCGTCCGCAGCCAACTCAGGCTCGACCCCGATAACTTGCGCGTCCGGAATCAGCGACTTGATAGCTAAGGCGACGCCAGCAGCTAACCCGCCGCCGCCGATCGGCACCAGCACGTTGCGCACCGCCGACAGGTCCGCAGCGATCTCCAGCCCGACCGTGCCTTGCCCGGCGACGATCCAGGGGTGATCGAACGGAGGAACCGGCGTCGCGCCCTCGCGCTCAGCGATCTCGCGGACGGCGGCCTCGCGGCCGGCCTGCGTGTTCTCGCTGCGAACGACGGTAGCGCCGAGCGCCTTGGTGTTCGCCACCTTTATGGCCGGAGCGCCTTCCGGGATGACGATGGTTGCCTTGACGCCGAAGCGCTTGGCCGCTGCCGCAACGCCCTGCGCGTGGTTGCCGCTCGAGTGCGCCACCACGCCCTTGGCGCGCACGTCCGCGGGTAGAGAAGCCAGGAAGTTCGTCGCGCCGCGGATCTTGAAAGAGCCGATGGCCTGGAGGTTCTCAGGCTTCACGTAAACAGGAAAGGCGCTGTTTGGGAGGTCGAGCGGCAACAGGGGAGTGTGCAGCACGGAGTCCTTGATGCGCTCACGCGCGGCCCTAACGTCAACGAGTTGCGGCTCATCTAACGAGACGGTCTGCACGCTGTCGGTCATGCCACCTGTCTACCACGACCCCGCACGGCGCGTTAGCGGCCACGTACCGAGAGGAACGCGTCGACCGTCGCCCCGGTCGGTAGGGCGGGGATGGCGCCGAGCTGCGTCGTCGCGAGGGCGCCGCAGGCGTTGGCGCGAAGTACCACGTGGCGCAGTGCGGCAGGCTCGCTGAGGGCCTCCGGCTCGGCGAGGATGCCTGCGAGGAGGCCGGCGACGAACGCGTCGCCCGCCCCGGTAGTGTCGATCGCCTCGACGGCGAAGCCAGGCACGTCACCACGCTCACCGCTGCCCAAGTAGTAACTCGCGCCCGCCGCACCGCGGGTGACGACCAGCAGACGCAAGGTGGCGTGGCGCAGCCTGTCCGCCGCCGCGTGATCGATGCCGCCCGCCAGAAACGCGAGTTCGTCCTCGCTAACCTTGACGATCTCCGCACCCTTGATGGCCGCCAGCACTTCACGGCGCGCAACCGCGGGTGACGGCCAGGCGTCTAGCCGCAGGTTCACGTCGATGGAGCGTAGAACTCCGGCCGCGCCCGACACGTTCATGGCGTGCAGCGTGGCCTCGCGCACGGGTCCGCCAGCTAGCGTCAGGGTGCCGAAGTGCAACAACCTCGCCGCGGTCAGGTAGTCGTCGTTCAGCTCCAGGGCGTTGAGGTGCTGGTCCGCTGACGGGTGGCGGTAGAAGAGGAACTCGCGCTCGCCACCTCGCACCAGGCTCACGAACGCCAGCCCGGTCCGGTGCTCGTGGTCCCTACGCAAGCAGCTCGTGTCGACACCCGCGCCCATCAGGACCGCTTGGAGGTGATCGCCGAACGGGTCGGCGCCGACCTTCCCGACGAACCCGGTGTTGACCCCAAGGCGGCTGGCGCCAACCGCCACGTTAGCTGGGGCGCCTCCGGCAGCGCGCACGAAGCGCCGCGCGTCCGCCAACGACGCGCCTGCCTCGTCCGCCACGAGGTCGATGAGGGCCTCACCGAGGCAGACGAGATCGACTCGCAGAGGGGCCTTCATGCGTTAGCGCCACCCCTCGAGCCTCACGGCCCCGTAAGTTATCTCATTCGTCCTGCACGGACCGCGCCGCCGTTGCGCCGCGTGATACAACTTGAGGCTGATGGCGGTGGCGCCTCGGCGCGACCACCGCAACGACAGAGAACGCCAACGCGCCACCCCGTGCCGCCTGCCGCGGTCAACGAGGGGCAAGGTAGCAGGCGTGCCCCAACTTGCGCCGAGAACTACGTAGGTCATGAGGTCTCGCAGCATGGATGCCAGCACCCTTCCCGGTCCGATAAACAGTTCTAGCCTCGAGTACATCGAGGAACTCTACCTGCGCTACCTGGAGGAACCGTCCTCCGTTGCGGAAGAGTGGCAAGCGTACTTCGCCACGCAACCAGCGCCAGAACCAGGCGCACGCCCAGCCCTAGGGCCGAGCTTCGCCGCGCATAGCCTCTTCAACCCGCCCAGCGGCCACTCTAGCGCCCGCCTTGGCGAGGTCGAGATGGCTGCCGCCCTGTTGCAACAGAAGCTTGATCGGCTCGTGCGCAACTACCGCGTCAGGGGTCACCGCTTCGCTGACCTCAGCCCGCTTGGCAGAGAGCGCTTCGAGGCGCCTGAACTAGATCCGAGCTACTACGGCCTGACTGACGCCGACATGGAGCGCCCCGTCCTCGCCAACACTTTCGCTGGTGCGACTACCGTGCGCGAGGTCATCGAGGGCCTACAGACCACTTACTGCCGCAGCATCGGCGCGCAGTTCATGCACATCGATTCGCTCGAGGTGCGCGTGTGGCTGCAGCGGCGCATGGAGGCGACGCGCAACCGCCTGGCGCTGCCGCGCGATCAACAACTACGCATTTTGACGAAGCTGACTGACGCCACGATCTTCGAGGAGTTCCTCCAGAAGAAGTACGTTGGCGCCAAGAGCTTCTCACTCGAGGGCAGCGAGACGCTCATCCCGCTGCTCGACCTCGCCGTGGAGAAGGCGGGCGAGCAAGGCGTCGACGAGGTCGTGCTCGGCATGGCGCACCGCGGGCGCCTGAACGTCCTCGCCAACATCCTCGGCAAGAACCCGCGCACCATCTTCCGCGAGTTCGACGACGCCGATCCAGAGCTCTACCTAGGCAAGGGCGACGTCAAGTACCACCTCGGCTACTCGAGCGACTGGCAGACGTCGCAGGGCAAGAGCCTGCACCTGTCGCTGGCCTTCAACCCGTCTCACCTCGAGTTCGTCAACACCGTCGTGCTCGGCCGCGCGCGCGCCAAGCAGGACCGCCTGGGCGACACCAAGCGCGAGCGCGTCCTGCCCATCCTCATTCACGGTGACGCGGCCTTCATCGGCGAGGGCATCGTGCAGGAGACCCTCAACTTGAGCGGCCTCGTCGGTTACCGCGTTGGCGGCACCCTGCACGTGATAGTTAACAACCAAGTCGGTTTCACCACCGGTCCGCGCCAAGGCCGCAGCACCACGTACGCGTCGGACGTCGCCAAGATGCTGCAGAGCCCCATCTTCCACGTCAACGGCGAGGACCCGGAGGCCGTAGCGCAGGTCATCGAACTCGCCATGGACTTCAGGCACGAGTTCAAGCGCGACGTCGTCATCGACATGTACGCCTACCGCCGCTTCGGCCATAACGAAACGGACGAACCGTCGTTCACGCAGCCCGTCATGTACGAGAAGATCCGCCACCGCAAGGGCGTGCTCGACTCCTACCTCGACCACCTCGCCAAGCTCGGTGAGGTCACGAGCGAAGATGCCAAGCGCATCGCTGACGAGCGCAGAACGCACCTCGAAGACGAACTGTCGGCGGCGCGCAGCACGGAGTTCAAGCTCTCGTACTCGACCCTCGAAGGGGTATGGCACAAGTACCAAGGCGGCGCGGATGCTGCCCTGCCAGATCCAGACACCGGAATCAGCGCCGCCGACGCCAAGACCTGGCTGAAGGCCCTCACGCAGGTGCCAGCCGATTTCAAGCTCAACTCCAAGATCGCACGCCTACTCAAGACGCGCGAGGCCATGGCGGAAGGGGAGGCGCCGCTCGACTGGGCTGCTGGCGAGGCGCTGGCTTTCGCTAGCCTCGTGGCCAACGGCGTCAAGCTGCGCTTCACCGGCCAGGACGTCGAGCGCGGCACGTTCAGCCACCGCCACGCCGTCTTCCACGACGCCGTCGACGGGCACGAGTACGTACCCATGACCGCCCTGCAGTCAAGACCCGGCCTCTTCGAGATTCACAACTCGCCGCTGTCGGAAACGGGCGTACTTGGCTTCGAGTACGGCTACAGCCTCGACGCGCCAGACGGCTTGGTGCTGTGGGAGGCGCAGTTCGGCGACTTCGTCAACGTGGCCCAAGTGATCATCGACCAGTTCATAGCGAGTGCGGAAGAGAAGTGGTCGCGGCTATCCGGCCTCGTCATGCAACTCCCGCACGCGTTCGAGGGGCAGGGGCCAGAGCACTCGAGCGCGCGCCTCGAGCGCTTCCTGCAACTGTGCGCGGAAGACAACATGCAAGTCGTCTACCCAACGACGCCAGCGCAGATCTTCCACCTGCTCAGGCGCCAGTACGTCAGGCCTTACCGCAAGCCGCTAGTCGTCATGTCGCCTAAGAGCCTGCTGCGCCACCCGCGCGCCACCAGCACCCTCGAGGAGCTGGAGAGCGGCACCTTCCGCCGCGTGATCGGCGATGAGCACGTCGACCCCGGCAAGGTCACGAGGGTGCTCGTGACTAGCGGCAAGATCTATTACGACCTGCTGGCCGAACGCGAGAAGCGCGGTGCGAACGACGTAGCCATAGTGCGGCTCGAGCAGCTCTACCCGCTGAACATGGCGCCCGTCGAGGCCGCCCTAGCGCCTTTCCCCAAGGACGCGCCCGCGGTGTGGGTGCAAGAAGAGCCGGAGAACAACGGGGCCTGGCCTTACCTGCTCGTGCGCTTCGGCAACGAGCTGTGCGGCCGCGCCTTCAGCGGTGTGTACCGCGCGGCCTCCGCCAGCCCAGCCACCGGCTCAGGCGCAGCACACAAGCTGGAGCAGGCAGAGCTCATGCTCCACGCCTTCGAAGGATGAATACGCAACCTGGGCGGCTGCAGTCGCCGGTTTGGGAGATGTGAATGGCAACCGACGTTAAAGTGCCCTCCGCGGGCGAGTCCATCAGTGAGGTCTTCATCGGGTCGTGGCTCAAGAAGCCGGGCGACGCGGTGGCGGCCGACGAGGCGATCGTAGAGCTGGAGACGGACAAGGCGACGCTGGACGTACCCTCTCCCGTCGCCGGTGTCCTCATCGAGGTCCTCAAGAACGAAGGCGACGCTGCTGGCATCGGCGAGGTCATCGCGCGCGTGGACGAGACGGCCACCGCCACCGCTGCGCCCCAGGCGGCTGCGCCGAGCAGCGCCGCGCCCGCCGCGCCCACCGTAGCGGCAGCGGCCCCGGCCGCGCAGGCGGCCGCACCCGCGCAGGCGGCCCCGGCCGCGAAGGCGGCCGCGCCCGCGGCTCCCGCCCAGCCGACCCCGGCCAGCCCGAATACCGCGGCGCCAGCGCCGGCCCCGACGCCAGCGGCGCCAGCGGTCAAGGCGCCCACGACCCCGGTTGGCGTTCGCGCCACCAGCGTCATGCCTGCCGCCCAGCGACTCATCGACGAGAACGGACTAAGCGCCGATGAGGTCCCAGCCACCGGCCCCGGCGGCCGCCTCCTCAAGGAGGACGTGCAGAACTACTTAGCCCACCGTGAACGGGCTGCCGCGGAACCTGAGCAGCCGCTGCCCGCCAGCGGCTACGAGCGCGAAGAGGAAGTCAAGCCGATGACGCTGCTTCGGAGGCGCATCGCCGAGCGCCTCGTCTCCGCTCAGCAGACGGCAGCGCTCCTCACGACCTTCAACGAGGTCGACATGTCTGGCGTCATGAGCCTCCGCAGCGAATACAAGGACGCGTTCGAGAAACGCTACGGCGTGCGTCTCGGGTTCATGTCGTTCTTCGTGAAGGCCGCCATCGACGCCCTCAAGCAAGTCCCGCAACTCAACGCCGAGATCCGCGGAACCGACATGGTGTTCAAGAACTACTACGACATCGGCGTCGCCGTCTCGACGCCACGCGGCCTCGTCGTGCCCGTCGTGCGCGACGCGGAACGCCTGTCGTTCGCGGAAGTCGAGCAAGTGATCGCCGAGTACGGCAAGCGCGCTAGCGCCAACAAGATCACCCCAGACGAACTGCAAGGCGGGACCTTCACGATCAGCAACGGCGGCGTGTTCGGCTCGCTGCTTTCCACGCCGATCGTCAACCCGCCACAGTCAGGCGTGCTCGGCATGCACACCATCCAGGAACGCCCAGTGGCCATCGACGGGCAGGTAGTGATCCGCCCGATGATGTACCTGGCGCTCACCTACGATCACCGCGTGGTGGACGGACGCGAGGCGGTTACGTTCCTCAAACGCATCAAGGACACCATCGAGAAGCCTGCCCGCATGCTGCTGGAGGTATGACCGTGGCGGCACCAGTTCAGCACGACGTCGTCATCATCGGCGCGGGGCCGGGCGGTTACGTGGCCGCCATCCGCGGCGCGCAACTCGGTTTCGACGTTGCGGTAGTCGAGCGCGAGGTGGCGCTAGGCGGTACCTGCCTGCGCGTGGGCTGCATCCCAAGCAAGGCGCTCCTCGAGTCGAGCCACCGCTACCAGGAAGCCAAAGAGACCCTCGGCGAACACGGCGTGCTCGTCGATGGTGTCAGGGCAGACCTAACGGCCATGCAGGCGCGCCGCGCCAACGTCGTCAAGCAGAACACCGACGGCATCGAGTACCTCTTCAAGAAGAACAAGGTCACCCGTTACCTCGGCGACGGCAAGTTGACGGGCGACCGCGCCGTTAGCGTGACGGCACCAGACGGCAGCGTGACCGAGTTGGTAGCCGAGCACGTCGTGCTGGCGACCGGCTCGGAAGTGGCCACCCTCAAGGGCGTCGAGCTCGACGACGAAGTCGTCGTGAGCAGCACGGAAGCGCTCGAGTGGGACGCCGTGCCTGCCAGCCTCGTCGTCATCGGCGCCGGCTACATCGGGCTCGAGCTTGGCTCGGTCTGGTCGCGCCTCGGCGCCAAGGTCACGGTCGTCGAGTACCTCGACCGCATCCTGCCTGGCATGGACTCAGAGGTCGCTCGCGAGGCGTTGCGCGTCTTCAAGCAACAGGGGCTGGAGTTCGAGCTAGGCGCGCGCGTGACCGGCGTTAGCGTGACGGGCAAGGGCGCCAAGCGCACGGCCAGCGTAGCCATCGACGGGCGCGAACCTGTCGTGGGGGAGAAGGTCCTCGTCGCCGTAGGGCGCCGCCCGGCGACGGCCGGCCTGGGGCTAGAGGACGTCGGGGTCGCCCTCGACGACCGCGGCCGCGTGGCAGTAGACGAAGACTTCCGCACGAACGTCGCAGGCGTTTACGCCATCGGCGATCTGATTCACGGCCCGATGCTCGCGCACAAGGCCGAGGAGGACGGGGTCGTGCTCATGGAACGCCTAGCTGGTCAGGCCAGCGCGGTGCACTACGCGCTCGTCCCAGGCGTGGCGTACACGGAACCCGAGATCGCCAGCGTCGGTCAGACCGAGGATCAACTCAAGGACGGCGGTGTCGCCTACCGCAAGGGCGTTTTCCCGTTCTCCGCGAACGGTCGCGCGCGCGCCATCGGCAGCACGCAGGGCCGCGTCAAGATCCTGGCGGACGCCACGACCGACCGGGTGCTTGGCGTGCACATCATCGGCCCGCGCGCAGGCGACTTGATCGCGGAAGCCGTTGCCGCCATGACGTTCGGGGCGAGCAGCGAGGACATCGCGCGCACGTTCCACGCCCACCCGACCCTCTCCGAAGTCGTCAAGGAAGCCGCCCTCGCCGTCGACGGTCGGGCCATCCATATCTGAGGCGGCGACCGCCCGGAGTTAGACTCGTGGCATGACGAGCGAAGTGCTCAACACTCAACTCAGCGACGTCGGTACGGCCGACCTCGTGCTGCGCGACCCTGCGCTAGAACGCATTGCCGACATCGTGCTCTCAGGCGGCCGGCTCGACCTAGCTGACGGCCTCGTCCTCTACCGCACCCGCGACGTTCCTGGCGTCATGCGCCTCGCCGACCTCGTGCGCCGCAAGAAAGTGGGCAGCAAGGCGTACTTCGTGCACTCGCTGCGCCTCTCCCAAACGAACGTCTGTTACGTAGGCTGCACGTTCTGCGGTTTCCAACGCAAGCTGGGCGAGGAGGGCGTGTGGGACTACGACCTCGAGCAGGTCTGGGAGTACGTCGACCGCTTCTGGCACCCCGACCTAACCGAGATCCACATCTCGTCTGGCCACCACCCCAAGCGCGGCTGGGATTACTACCTCGACCTCGTGAGTGGCCTAACCGAGCGCTACCCTGGAGCGCAAGTCAAGGCCTGGACGGCCGCCGAGATCCACCACTTCACGAAGATCACGCGGCCACGCCTCGACTACCGCGAAGTCTTGAAGCAACTCAAGGCCGCTGGCTTGGTGGCGTTGCCTGGTGGTGGGGCCGAGATCTTCGCCGACCGCGTGCGCAAGCGCATCGCGCGGGCCAAGGTAAGCGCAGAGGGTTGGCTGGAGGTGCACCGCACGGCGCACGAACTCGGGCTGCCGACGAACGCCACCATGCTCTACGGTCACGTCGAGACGCTCGAGGAGCGCCTCGATCACATGCTCAGGCTCAGGCAGCAGCAAGACGAGACGGGCGGGTTCCTCTCGTTCATCCCACTTGCCTTCCAACCGGATAACAACCAGTTGGCCGCCGAGTTGGGCACGCGCCACACGACCGGCGTCGACGACCTCCGCAACCTCGCGGTCGCACGCCTGATGCTTGACAACTTCCCTCACATCAAGGGCTACTGGATCATGATCACGCCAGAACTAACCCAGGTGGCGTTGTCTGCCGGCATCTCCGACATCGACGGGACCATCAAGGACGAGAAGATCGCGCACGCTAGCGGCGCCGTGACGGAGAAGGGCATGACGGAGGAGGAACTCGTCAAACTCGTGCGCACGGCCGGCCGCCTGCCCGTCCGCCGCGACGCGCTTTACAACGAGCTGAAGGTCTACGCGTGAGGCGCGAGCGCCTCGGCATAGTGTCTTACACCAACGTCGCCCCGCTGCACTGGGGACTGACGGCCACGGGCGCGGAGAACACGAGCTACGTATACGGCGTGCCGAGCGAGCTGAACGCCGCACTTGCGCGCCGCGAGATCGACTTGACCTTGGTTTCGTCGATCGAGTTCATCCGCCACCGTCACGAGTACCGTGCCCTCGCTGACTTCTCCATCGCCACCCTCGGCTCCGTCTACAGCGTCATGCTCTTCCACCTCAAGCCGTGGCGTGAGCTCACGGGTCAACGCATCGCGGTAACTAACGCTAGCGCGACCAGCGTCGAGCTGCTGCGCGTGCTGCTCGCTGCCGACGGCATCGATTGTGAGCTTGCGCCGACTAGCGGCAACCTAGACGAGCTGCTTGCTAACGGAGCCGCTGGCGCCCTGCTCATCGGCGACGCAGCTCTTCGTGAGGCGCTGCGGCACCTGCCACCTGCGGGCGCTGGGCCGCAAGGACGCGGCATGACGGGACCGAGCAAGCTACGTCCGGAACTGTTCGTCACGGACCTCGGAGAGGCCTGGTACCGCCTCACGAAGCTACCGTTCACGTTCGCGGTGTGGGCCGCGCCAGACGACCGCAAGCCCTCCGCCGGGTTGGTCCAGCGCTTCAGGGAGTCGCGCTGGCGCGGCCTAGGTGAACTCGCCAAGGTCGCGGCCGTCGAAGCGCGGAAGCTCGACCTGCCTCCGGAGAGCGTCCAGCGCTACTTGGAGAACTTCCGCTACTACCTCGAACGGCCAGACCTAGACGGCCTCATGGCCTTCGCCAAGCTAAGCGACCCGACCTTCGAGGCTGACCAACTACGCTTCTGGGACGAGTGAAACAAATGCGCGCTACAGAACGTAACGGCTGAGGTCCTCGTCAGACACCACGTCCGCGAGCTTCTTGTCGACCATGGCCTTGTCGATCACCACGACACCTAGGTCGGTGCCGAACGCGATGTCCTCCAACACCGTCTCGATGATGGTGTGCAGCCTGCGCGCGCCGATGTCCTCCACCTCGCGGTTCACGCGCTCCGCGTACTCGGCCAACGCCACGATGCCAGACTCGTCGAAGCGCACATGCGTGCCGTCGACGGCCAGCAGGTCCGTGTACTGCTTCGTGAGCGCGAAGCGCGGCTGGGTGAGGATGCGCTGGAAGTCGCCGGCGCTCAACTCGTCGAGTTCGACGCGGATAGGGAAGCGGCCCTGCAACTCGGGGATGAGGTCGCTCGGCTTCGAGACCGTGAAGGCGCCAGCGGCGATGAAGAGCACGTGGTCGGTGCTCACCGGCCCGTAACGCGTGTTGACCTGGGTGCCCTCGACGATGGGCAGCAGGTCGCGTTGCACGCCCTCACCCGACACGTCCGACCCTCCCATGCGGTCGTCGCGCGCGATCTTGTCGATCTCGTCGATGAACACGATGCCGAGCGATTCCGCGCGGTCGACCGCCTCGCGGGTAACGGCGTCATGGTCGATGAGACGCTCTGCTTCCTCGTTCTCGAGCAGGCGCCTCCCGTCGCGCACGCTGACCTTGCGGCGCACTTTCTGCTCCGGCATGAAGCGCTTGAACATCTCCTGGAGGTTGATGCCGGCCTCCTCCATGCCCGGCATCGGCAGGCTGGCCGGCTGTTCGGAAGCGACCTCGATCTCTACCGTGCGCTCCTCCAGATCGCCCGCGCGCAGCAGTTGCCGCATGCGCTCGCGGCTGTCCTCAGAACCGCCGGGGATGAGTACGTCGAGGAGGCGCTCCTCGGCCTCGCGGCGCGCTTGCGCCATGACTTCGGCCTTCTTCTCCTCCTCGACCATGACGGCGGAGGCGCGCACGAGGTCGCGGACGATGGAGTCGACGTCGCGGCCCACGTAACCGACTTCCGTGAACTTCGTCGCCTCGACCTTGAGGAACGGTGCGCGCGCTAGCTTCGCGAGGCGACGCGCGATCTCGGTCTTGCCGACGCCGGTTGGGCCGATGAGCATGATGTTCTTGGGTGTCACTTCGCTCTGAACGTCGTCGGGGAGGCGCTTGCGGCGGTAGTGATTGCGCAACGCCACCGCCACCATGCGTTTGGCCTTGTTCTGCCCGATGATGTGGCGGTCGAGTTCCGTGACTATCTCTACTGGCGTCAGGTCAGTCAGGCGCCTGGTCAGTTCGTCGCTCACGCAGGTTCCTCGCTCTCGTCGGCGCCAGGCTCGTCA
>DASSXV010000018.1:0-9672 GCA_035703635.1 Trueperaceae bacterium
CGCGCCGGCCGCCGCGCACGAGTTCGGCGCCTACGGCGCGGTAGTGCTCATGAACGTGCCTGCCGTCGCCCTCACCACGCAACAGCAGCTCGCGCTCGAAGCGGCCGTGCATGACGGCGGCGTGACCCTCCTGCTGCTCGGTGGCGAGAACGCCTTCGGCCCGGGAGGTTACTACGAGACGCCGCTCGAGCGCCTCTCACCGACCTCGAGCCTCGTGCCCCGCGAGGCGCCTGAGCTGGCGCTGGCCTTCGTGCTAGACCGCTCGAACAGCATGCGGCAGTACGCGGGCGATCAAGTGCGCCTCGACATCGCCAAGGTCGCCGCCCTGCGCGCCAACGAGTTGTTGCCGGAGGGCGCGCGCAGCAGCCTCATCGTGTTCGACTCCACGGCGCGGACGCTCGTGCCGCTCGGGCTAGCCGCGGACGACGAGGAGTTCCGGAAGGCCATCCTCGAGCTAGAGCCGCGAGGCGGCACTAACCTCTACCCCGCGCTGGTGGCGGCGTACGAGGTGCTAGCGGACGCTGGGGCCGCCCAGGCGACGGTCATGGTCATGAGCGACGGCCTCTCGTTGCCCGGAGACTTCGAGGGCGTGCTCGCGCTCATGCGGGAGCGCAACATCACGGTGTCCACCATCGCCATCGGGCCGGAAGCCGATGGCGAGCAGCTGCGCGAAGTGGCGCGCCTCGGCGGCGGCACCTTCCACTCGAGCGTAGATTTCGCGGCGCTGCCGAGCATCATGGCTCACGAGGTCCTCCTGCAAGCAGGCGAGTTGACGGAAGAACGCAACACGGTACCGGCCTGGCACGACCGGCGCGCGCCGTTCCTGCGCTCATGGCCAGACGAACTACCGCCCGTGGCTGGCTACGTGCCGACCTCAGTGAAGCCAGAGGCAACGCTGCACCTGTCGGTAACCAACGACGAGGGCGAGGTGATGCCGCTGCTCGCCAGCTGGCATCACGGGGCGGGTGAGGTCGTGGCGTTCACGAGCCACGCCGCTGGCTCCTGGACAAGCTCGTGGCTTGGCGAGGACGGCTACCCACAGCTGTGGGCGCACTTGCTCAGGCAACTGGCCGTGGCCCCAGCCGAAGAAGGGCCGGTCCTCCAACTGACGCGCGACGGTGACCTGCTTACGGTCACGGCCACCGCAGCGGACGTGGTGCTAACTCACCCTGACGGCACCGCCCGCGCGCTTGACGCCCGCGCCGTCGCTCAAGAGGGCTTTGTGGCCACGGCGCTACTAGATGAAGTCGGCGACTACCTGATCAGTGCAGGCGGCGCCAGCGCCACGCTGAGCGTGCCGTACCCGGCGGTGCTCGACCGCGGGTTGGTCAACCCCATGCTCCTGCCAGCCCTAGCCCGCGCGACTGGCGGCCGTGAACTGGCGAGCCTCGCGGACGTCGGCCAGGTGGCCAGGTGGCACTGGCAACGCGCGCCGGCCTGGCCTTGGCTGACGGTCGCCGCGCTGATGGTGCTGCTACTCGAACTCATGGGGCGCTACGCCCCCGACCTACTGCCGAGAACCCGAACCCGGAAGGACTGATGCAGTTGCCAACTGAAGTTAGCGTCACCCCGAACATCGACCAAGCCGCCCTCGACAAGGCCCTGGCGGGACTGCAGCGCCTACGCCACGAGATCGGCCGCGTGGTGCTCGGCCAGGAAGAAGTCGTCGATCAGCTACTGATCGGGCTAGTGTCCGGCGGCCACGTGCTCCTCGAGGGGGCTCCAGGTCTTGGCAAGACGCTGTTGGTGCGCACCGTGTCCGTGGCCGCCGGCCTGCAGTTCGCGCGCGTGCAGTTCACGCCGGACCTCATGCCGGCGGACGTGACGGGCACCATGGTGCTCCTGCGTGACGAGCAGGGAAGTGGGCGCCTCGAGTTCCAGCCCGGCCCCATCTTCACGCAACTCCTGTTGGCTGACGAGATCAACCGCGCCACGCCCAAGACGCAGTCCGCGCTCCTCGAGGCCATGCAGGAACACACGGTCACGGCCGCTGGCCGCACCTGGCCACTGCCGCGCCCGTTCTTCGTGCTTGCCACGCAGAACCCCATCGAGCTGGAAGGCACCTACTTGCTGCCGGAGGCGCAGCTGGACCGCTTCCTCGTCAAGATCGTCATGCCACTGCCGACCGAAGACGTGATGGACGCCATCCTCGACCAGACCACCGGCCAGGGCCTCGCCACGCCGGAGCACGTGCTCGACGCCGAGGACATCTTGGCGCTGCAGCGGCTCGTGCGTGACGTTCCCGTCGCCGCCCACGTGCGGCGCGGCGTCGCGCGCTTCCTCCTCGCCACCCACCCAGAGGGGGAGACCGCCAGTTCCGAGGTGAAGCGTTACGTGCGCTTCGGCGTCAGCCCGCGCGGCGGGCAATCGCTGCTGCTCGCTTCCAAGGCGCACGCCTTGCTGCGGGGGCGCTACAACGTCAGCTTCGAGGATTTGCGCGCCATGTTGCGGCCGACGCTGCGCCACCGCTTCCAGTTGAACTTCGAGGGCGAGGCGGACCCTAACGTGAACGCAGAACGGCTACTCGAGCAGGTATTCGAGCGTCACGTGCTCGTCAAGTAAGACAGTGGACGTCACCCCAGCGCCACAACTACTGCAGCGCCTCACGCGCAGACGCCTCAGCGCTCCGCGCGCCGCGACCTTCGGCGGCGTGGGTGAGCACCGCTCGAGCACGCTGGGCCCTGGCCTCGAGTTCGCGGAGCACCGCGCCTACCAGCCGGGTGATGACCTCAGGCGCGTGGACCCGTTCGTCGAGGCGCGCTCAGGCGAGCTGTTCGTGCGTGAGGGAGACGTCCTCGAGCAGTTGGCCGTGACGGTGGTGGTCGACATGAGCGCCTCCATGGCGCATGGCGATCCGGAGAAGTCGTTGCTGGCGCGGCGCGTGGCGGCGGCGCTCGCGTACATTGCTCTGGCCGGCAGCGACCGCGTGCGGCTCGCCGCCTTCACGGGCCGCGGCCTGCATTGGAGCCCGCGTGGCGGCAGCGTCCGCGCCGCGCCGCCGCTGTTCGACTGGTTGGCCGGGTTGGAGGCGCGCGGCGCCGTCGATTTCGGGGGCGCCGCCAAGGCCCTCGCCGCGCGCCTCCCTCGCCCAGGTCTATGCATCGTGGTTAGCGATTGGCTGTTCACCACGCCGGAGACGGGCTTGGGCATCCTGCGGGCGGCCAAGCAGGAGGTCGTCGGCGTGCAGGTCTGCTCTCCAGCAGAGCTCGACCCGGCCAGCTTGGGGAGCGGCACCCTCACCCTGCAGGACGCGGAGTCGGGCTCCGAACTGAACATCGCCCTAACAGACGCCGCGCGGGAGACCTACTCTCAGAACCTTGAGCGCTGGCAAGCCGACCTCAAGTCGCTCTTCTTGCGCTACGGCGGTACGTGGCTGCAGGCACGGTCGGATGACGACGTCGAGGCGCTGCTCTTCAAGGAGTGGGCCCCGCACGGTCTCGTGCGCTGAGTGGGCGTGGCGTTTGACATGCCGAACCAAGCGCGGTATCTCTGCTACACACGAACGCAGTAGAGCGCTAAGGGGGCGCAAGTGCGACTGAACCGGGAAAGGGAGGGCGTGCGCGAGGGGAATCGCCGCGCCATCTACCACTGTCTCCTCGAGAGGCATGGCGAGGCGCTCTCGCGTCACGACCTCTGCCAGGCGACCGGCCTCAGCCACCCTACGGTCGGGACGATCCTCCAGGAGTTCGGACAGTTGGGCATCTGCAAACCGGTCGGGCGCAGCACGGCGCGGGGCGGACGCCCAGCGCAACTCATCGACTTCAACGCGGCGGCCGCCTGTGTCTTAGCGGTTGACCTTTCCGAGGCCAACCCACGCGCCGCGCTCTTCGACTTGGCTGGGCGGGTGCTCGCCCGTGACTCGGCGCCTGGCGTCCTGGCAGCGGATGAGGACGAGCTGTTCAGCTGGCTTGGCGGGCTGCTCGACTCGTGGTCGGCAGCTAACGCCATCGGTCGGTTGGCGGTTGCGTTGCCGGGCGTCGTGGCGGCGCGGGCGAGCACCGTGCGCTACGCCCCCGCCCTCGGCTGGCACGATTATCCCCTAGGGGCCGTGCTCGAGGAGCAGTTCGGTTACGCTGTCACGCTCGAGAACGACGTGAACGCATTGGCGACGGCCGAGCTCCGTTTCGGGGCGGTGGCTGGCCGCTCGAGTGCGCTCTTCCTCGCCCTGACGACGGGCGTTGGCATGGGCGTCGCCCTCGATGGGCGCATCTACCGCGGCAGCCACTCGGCGGCAGGGGAGATCGGTTACGGCGCAGTAGCTCAGGTAGACAGACTGGCTAACCCGAGCCTCAACCAGCCAGGCCAACTGGAGGCGCACTTGCAGGCGTTGAGGGCTCAGGTCGTAGTTGACGGCCATGTGACGTTGACTACGAGCGCGGCGAGGCGAGCGTTCGCGGAGCTGGCGACGGACCTGGCAGTGGTGCTGCAGAACGCCGTCTGCTTGCTCGACCCTGAGTTGCTGGTGGTGTCGTGGCCCGCCGACGTCGAGCACGAGCTAGTACGCGAGTTGCGCGAACGCTTGAGCCCGCCGTTGCCGCTCGAGGTCGTGCCGGTGGCGCTCGGACCGGAGGCGGCGCTGCGTGGCGTTGCGCACCTCGCGATAGACCAGCTGGAGGATTCCTTCACCTTGTTGGAGCTGCCCGTGCGCTGTTGACGGCCGCCGACTGGCGGGTCGCGCACCTGTGTACCACTCACCTGACATCCGGTTGACAAGGCCGCGAACGCTGACATACGCTGCCTTTCGTAGGTAGTTTACAAAGCCCATTGCTAAAGGGGTTATCTAGCCCTCTCCCGTTCGACCGCAACGATCTGCTTAGCTACCGGCACTAGTCCGAAGCCGTGGAGGTGATTGTTCAGGGACCGAGAAGCAACGTTCATGCTCCGTCGATAGACCCGCAAGGCCACCCGCCAACGCGCGTCACAGGCTCACGCTCAGCGCCCCACCTGGAGGCACAGACTAGATGCATAACAAGCCCAAGCGTTCTTACTCATCCTTCCTGCGCACGGTAATCGTTTCGCTGCTGGCCCTCGCCATCGCGGCGGCGTCAGCGCAAAGCCGCACCGACGCACGCGTGCCCGAGCAGGAAAAGCACCGCGGCATCGTCGAGCTCTACGAAGCCCTCACGCCCCTGAAGTCCGTCGCGTCGTTCATGACCGTCGGCGCGCACCCTGACGACGAGCGCTCGAGCCAGATCGCGCTCCTCTCGCGCGGCATGGGCGTACGCAGCATCACCGTCACCGCCAACCGCGGTGAGGGTGGCCAGAACTCCATCGGCACCGAGTACCGCCAGGCCCTCGGCGTTCTCCGCAGCCGCGAGATGGAAGAAGCTAGCGCCGCCTTCAACGTCGAACTCTTCTTCCTCAGCGAGAGCTTCGACGACCCCATCTACGACTTCCGCTTCTCCAAGTCCGCCGTCGAGACCCTCGAGATCTGGGGCGAAGACGTGATGATGGAGAAGCTCGTCCGCGCCATCCGCCAGAGCCGCCCAGACGTCATCTTCACCAACTTCCAGAACGTCTTCGGGCAGCACGGCAACCACCGCGCCATGGCTTACGCCGCCGAGACCGCCTTCGCGCTTGCCGCCGACCCCAACGCCTTCCCGCAGCACCTCGAGATGGGCCTCGAGCCTTGGCAGGCTGCCAAGTTCTACCTCCCGAGCGGCAAGGGCAGTGGCCAGGCCGACTTCGAACTCGAAGCGACCCTCACCATCCCGACCGGCGGCTACGACCAGTTCTTCGGCGCCACCTACGAGCAGCTCGGGCAGCAGTCCCGCGCCTACCACCGCAGCCAGGACATGGGCAGCTGGGCCGACGAGCGCGCCAGCAACTCGAACCTCCACCTCGTCCAGTCGTTCGTGACCGACGCCGAGACCGACACCTCGCTCTTCGCTGGTATCCCCTACACCGTCGGTGACCTCGCCGCCAACGTCGCCAACGCCACGGTCGCCGGTCTCCTGACCGACAGCCAGGCCGCCATCGACCGCGCCCTCGCCGCGTTCCCCGACTTCTCCGCCGTGCAGGGCCACCTCACCGTTGCGATCGCCACCGTGCGCGCCGCCCGCGCCACCTTGGCCACCGTCAGCGACGTCGACGCCGCTGTCGCCAGCGACGTAGACTTCCGCCTCGCGCAGAAGGAAGTCGAACTCCAGGCCGCCAGCCGCAAGGCCCTATCGCTCGTCACGCGCGTCGTGGCCGCCAACCCAGAACTCACCCGCGGCGGCAGCACCGAAGTGACCGTCAGCGCCTACCTCGGCGGTAACGTCAACGCCGAGAACGTCACCTTCGACGTCGTCGCCCCAGCCGGCTGGACCGTCGAGGCCAAGGAAGCCGTCGAGCCAGCTACCCTCAGCAACGGCCAGACCGCCAAGCAGGTCTTCATCGTCACCGTTCCGGCCGACGCCCCCTACTACAACCCCTACCGCCGCAACGTCAGCCCGTTCCACGCGGACGGCGACGTCTACGGCGTCATCAGCTACGAAGTCGACGGCGTGCCGTTCCAAGTGACGGTCGACTCGCGTGAGATCATCGGCGTACTGCCAGACGTCTCCCTGCGCGTTACCCCCGAGAACCTCGTCTACAACTTCCTCAGCCCGTCCGAACTCACCATGAGCGTCGCCGCCACGAACTACGTCGACGGCCCCGCTGAGACGGTCCTCACCGTCAACGCCCCTGAAGGCTGGACGGTCGAGCCCGCCTCCGTCACCCTCAGCTTCAACCGCAAGGGTGACGCCCGCGGCGCCACCTTCACGCTCGTCCCAGGCGAAGGCCTCACCGAAGGCTCCTACGACTTCTCCGTAAGCGCTTCCGGTGACGCCAACAGCACCGATTACACCCGCGTCATCAGCTACGAGCACGTCGGCAAGACCTACCTCGTCAGCGCCGCTACCGCCAACGTCAAGGCGCTCGAGGTCGCGTTCGACCCCGCCCTGCGCATCGGTTACGTGGACGGCGGCTCCGACATCGTCTACCAGGGCCTCCGCCAGATCGGCATGAACGTCGACCTCCTCACCGAGGACGACCTTACGACCGGTGACCTCGGCAAGTACGACTCGATCGCCGTGGGCATCTACTCCTACCGCGCCCGCCCCGACCTGTTCGCCGCCAACGAGCGCCTCATGCAGTGGGTCGAAGATGGTGGCAACCTGCTCGTCCAGTACCACCGCCCGGCAGACGCCTGGGATCCCGAGACCGTGCCGCCATACGAGATCCAACTCGGCCGTGTCTCCCTCCTCTCGCGCGTGACCGCAGCGGACGGCGAAGTCGAGTTCCTCGACCCGACCAACCCGATCATGACCACGCCGAACACCCTAAGCAGCGCCGACTTCGACAACTGGGTCAAGGAGCGCGGCCTCTACTTCGCCCAGGAGTGGGACGAGCACTACACCCCGCTCTTCAGCGTCACGGACGCCCAGTGGCCAGACACCTGGGATGAGCTGCCGTTCCTCGGCTCCATGCTCACCACCAACGTCGGCAAGGGCCGCTACACCTACACGAGCCTCGTGCTGCACACGCAGATCGAGAACAACGTGCCGGGCGCATACCGCATCTACGCCAACCTCCTCACCCCGCCAGCTGCGGAGTAAGCACTGACAGCGGCTTGAGCCGCGAGTAAGCAACAGCGAACCGCCAGCCCAACTCGGGCTGGCGGTTCGGTTTGGATTGGTTTATCGTCCGGCGGCCCCGTTGCCGTGGGGGCGCCGAATCCTTTAGGCAAGGGATAGGGATTACGGAGTCGCGGTTACTTGCCGCTCGAGGAAAGTCGCCGTCCGCATGCGGTGCCGCCTGGCGGCGAGTTCGATGGCAAAAGCGTCTGGGCGCTCCGCACTTAGGAGCCGTACCAACTCGTCATGGTCCGAGACGTCCTCCTCGGCGCGGTTGGGGATCAGATGGAAAGACGTGGCGGCCAGCATCGTGTCCAGCTGGCTCCAGAACACGCGGATGTTTTCGACCAACTGGCCGTTACCTGAGGCCTCGAAGATGGCGAAGTGGAAGTCGCGGTTTAGCTCGATGAACCAGTTCCACATCTCTTGGCGCACGGCCGTTCGCAGGCGATCATTGATGCCGGGCAACGCCCCTAAGAAGGACGCGGCGTTGGTGCTTGCAAGGCCAGTGGCGTAGCCCTCGAGCACGGCCAGCACGGAAATCACTTCCGCGATTTCCTGCGGAGCCACCCAGGCGACGACTGCGCCTACGTAAGGCGTGATAGTGACGAGCCGCTCTGCTTCGAGGCTCAGTAGCGCCTCGCGCACGGGCAGAACGCTGGTGCCGATCTCCTCAGCCACTTGACTTGCCGTGATGCGCTGGCCAGGCAGCAGGCGTTTTTCAAAGATGCGCCTTTTGATGAAGTCGTAAGCCAGATCTTTCTTGGTCGATTGCGCCATTGGATGAATCGTATAAGATTCCTGCCACACCGAACGTCAGGAGGTTCGCAATGGCAACACAGTCATTCTCAGGGGGTCGGCTCTACGAGGACTTCGAAGTGGGCGCTGAGTACCGGCACTGGCCTGGTCGAACGATCTCGGAGGCAGACAACGCGTGGTTCACGCTCGTCACGATGAACACCCACCCGATCCACTTCGACCGGGAGTATGCGTCCCACACGCGCTTCGGCCGCCTCCTCGTGAACTCATGCCTGACGCTTTCTATCGTCGTTGGCATGTCCGTGCGCGACATCAGCCAGGCCGCTATCGCGAACCTCGGGTTCGACAACGTCGAACTTCCAGCTCCGGTTTTCAACGGCGACACTCTCTACGCGCGCAGTCAGGTGCTGGACAAGAGAATCTCTCGGTCGAACTCAGAAGTTGGCATTGTGCGCTTCCGAACGATTGGCACAAATCAGGAAGGTATCGAGGTCATGCGGTTAGTCAGGGCCGTCCTCGTCCCGCTTCGCGGTGAGGGAGTCACCGAAGATGGGGGAGGTTGACGAGCGCCCGAAAATCTTATATGTTCCCAAATAAGATTCAAAGCTCAGGCAAGAGGCCGACCGCTTCTGCGGCGGCTGCGAGAGGAGACGTAGGATGTCACGACACCCCTCTAGATGGCTGATTCTTACGCTGGCAATGGCGCTATTGAGTGCAGGTGGAGTGGTGTTCGGCCAGGCCACGCCGCGCTTCGGTGGCTCGCTGAAGGTCGCAATCACTGGCGATCCCCCTACGCTTGACCCCCACACAAGCACGGCCGTCATCGTCCTCGAGATCGCCTCTCACACCACAGAGTACCTGTACGCACGCGACGCCAAGGGCGTCGCTCAACCGGTGTTGGCCGTTGCATTGCCAGAAGTCAGCGCAGATGGGCTTACCTACACGATTAGGTTGCGCGAGGGAGTGCCGTTCCACGACGGCCAGATTCTTGATGCCGACGACGTCGTGGCGTCGTTGGACCGCTGGCGGCGCATAGGTTTTGGCCGCTCTTACCTAGGTGACGCCGACGTCAGTGCGGCAGACGCCCACACCGTCGTAATCAAACTAGCCAGGCCCGTTGGGGTGCTGAGCTCGGTGCTCGGCTGGTCAGAGGGCGCCGCCGTCATCTACCCAGCTTCGTTAATCGAAAGTGTCGGTGACGAGCCAATTGACGCACCGATCGGCACCGGACCGTACAAGCTCAAGGAGTGGCGGCGCGGCGAGTAAGTCATTCTTGAACGGTTCGACGGCTACGTTGGGAACGGAGGCGAAC
>DASSXV010000020.1:0-5646 GCA_035703635.1 Trueperaceae bacterium
CGTCGACGTCAACAGGCGGCAGCGTCTCTACGTCGTCGAGAAGCTGCAGCACCACCTCAAGGTCCTGCGCGGGACGACCATCGGGCTGCTTGGCCTCGCGTTCAAGGGGAACACGGACGACCTGCGCGACGCGCCCGCCCTCACCCTCATCCGTGAGCTGGTTGAGCGCGGCGCCGTGCTGCGCGTCCACGACCCCGTTGCCACGCCGAACGCCAAGGCCCTCTACCCCGACCTGCCCGTCGAGTACGCCGCCACCGAGCTGGAGCTGGCCGAAGGGTGCGATGCCCTCGTCGTCGTTACCGACTGGCCGCAGTACAAGCGCCTCGATTTTCAGGCGCTTGCCGGGGTCATGCGCGGCGACCTGCTGCTTGACGCCCGCAACCTACTGCAAGCGAGCACGGTCAGCCAAGCCGGGCTGAACTACGTGGGAATCGGGCGGTAAGCCGCCTTCGCGGGTTGGAACGTCGGCTAGTTCCAACCCGCGAAGGCGCCGCCAACCGGCACCAAGACGACCCGTAAGCGCAACGTCATCGGGTAGTACGGGCTCAGGTCGATCGGGGTGCCGTCCGCAGCGCGCGTGTAGCGCTCGTCGAGAGGTCTTGAGGCGTCGTCGCGCAGCACGAGCAGGAGGCGGCTGAGACCTTTTGTCCAGTCGATCAGTTCGTCGCTAGCGAGTGATTGCATCGGGAACGTGGCGCTCACGGTGCCGCTTCCCCGTACGACCAGGCGAGTCGAGTCCGTGCACGGCGGGCTGACTACCGTCGTGTCTGCGGGCACGAGGCAGACCTGCAACTGCGCTGGTTTCGCGCTTGGTTGGGAGCTGACGTCTACCCTCACGTGCAGAGCACCGGAGGCGACGTCCGGTGCTGCGGCCACCGCCGCGCCCGCCAAGGTGCTTGGGTCGAGGAACACGAAGGCTCCCTGGCCGCCGTCTGCCACGCTGGTGGCCGTGAGCGAGCCGTCGAACAGGCTGATCTGCCCTGTACTCGGTCGCGGGGCGGGAGTGGGTGTTGGAGTCGGGATGGGGGTGGGCGCAGGAGTCGGGGCCGGCACGGGGGTCGGCGCCGGCGTCGGCGCTGGTGCAGGTGTCGGTGCAGGTGTCGGCTCGGGCTCTGGTTCTGGCTCTGGCGCCGGCGTCGGCTCAGGGGTGGGGAGAGGTTCTGGCGTCGGCAGCGGCGTAGGGGCCGGAGCAGGCGTTGGGGTGGGTGCGGGCGTTGGCTCTGGCGCAGGCAGCGGTTCCGGGATGGGTGCGGGCGCCGGAAGGGGCTCCGGTGCGGGTTCGACTTGTGGTGCCGCGGGTGCTAGGGCTAGTTCGAGCTCTGCAATCGCCGCGTTGGCCTCGGGGTCGTCCGGGGCGAGTTCCGCGACCCGCCGCCACGCGCGCAGCGCGTCGTCCCTGTAACCAAGGGCCCCAAGGCTGGCTGCCACGCCACGCACTGCAGCTAGGAAGTTGGGGGCCGCGTCGGCCGCTTGCTGGAAGTCACGCAACGCCGTCGAGTAGGAGCCAGCTGCGAAGGCGCTCCGGCCGCTGATGAACGCGTCGGCGTTCACAAGGCCGTAGTTGGCGCCGAGTTGCGCGCGTTCGAGGAGGGGTTCTAGTTGTGGCTGCTCCGCTAGTGCCTTGCTCAGGTGAGGTGCGGCGGCCGCCGGGTCGCCTGCGGCCAAGTAGGCCTGCCCCAACCATGACTGGACGCCGACGTCGTTAGGTAAGTAGGCGCTCGCGTCTTTGAGTAGTTCGATCGCCTGGTCGAGCTGGCCAGCTTGAAACGCTTGATAGCCGAGCGTGGAGGCAGCGTTTCCAGCCTCTTGACGCGCGCTTGCGTCCATCGCGCCGCCCGCCGCGACGTACTCCTGCCATGCGCTCCATGCGCGGCCGGTCCAGCCGGTCAGTCCGTAGGCCTGCGCTAGGAAACGTAGCGGTTCCGGTCGGCCAGGCGCCAAGTCCCTGGCGGTCTCTGCTGCAGCGAACGCGCTCCGCCACAATGACTGGTCGGGATGGTAGGACGCGTAGGCGGCCATGGCCTGCGCCGCGTAAGCCTGGGCCTCGGAAAGGGCCGCCGCGGCGCTGGCCGGCAACGGGTCCTGCGCAGATGCGCTGGAACACAAGGCCAGCAGAAGGGCCGAAAACAGGAGGAATCTCTTCATGTCGTTGGTTGATGATAGCGGTCGGAGCGGCCTCACGCTCCGTCTTGTGGGCCACCAACACCGACCTCACAAGTGACGAGGGCTTGGGGCCACAGGGAACAGTAGGGCATGATAACGGCACGCGTTCGTTACCTCGTTGTCCGCTTGACGGGCCGCACCATTGCAAGGATCGGGAGTGTGATGAAGAGAATACTGATGGCCACTTTGTTGGCGCTGGCGCTAGCGGTGGGCCTCACCCAGTCTGGCTCTGATTGGGGCCGTAGCGCAGTGCAAGAACTGAATAGCCAGGGCATTGACACTGGCTTCCCCGACGGGTCGTTCCTGGGAGAAGCGCCCATGACGGGCTACCAGGCGGTTGCGCTCGTCGACCGACTGCTGACACGCGTCGACCTGGCAACTGGTTGCACGGACGCCATGGCTGGCCTCCCGGACCCGGGCTTCCGGTTCTCTGACGTGGCGCCTGACCACTGGGCGGCGGGCGCCGCGCAACGCGTTGGGGCGCTTGGCGTAGCCGAGGCGTTCCCCGACGGTGAGCTCCACGGCGACGAGTTCCTGAGCGGTTACCAGGTCGCCTACCTGATAGGTCAAGCCGTGAGCTTGGTCGACGCCAAGGTCGCCTGCGGTTCCGACGCCGCCCATGCGCGACTGGGGGAGATGAGCGCCGAGATCGCTGCTCTACGCGCTGACGTTGCCGCCGGTGCGCTAGTTGGACCCGCAGGCCCGGCTGGCCCCGCTGGCCCCGCAGGTCCAGCGGGTGAGAAGGGCGCTCAGGGAGCGGCGGGGTTGGTTGGTCCGGCTGGACCTGCTGGTCCGGCTGGTCCAGCAGGTGTAGCGGGAGATGTCGGCCCTGTTGGCCCAGCCGGGGCCGCGGGCGAACGCGGCGCCACCGGCCCGGCTGGCCCCGCCGGCCCCGCTGGGGTACAGGGGACGGCCGGCTTGGCGTGCTGGGACCTCAACGGTGACGGCTTGCCCGGCCTGGAAGAAGACATCAACCTCGACGGTGCAACGGACGCACTGGATTGCAGCGGCCAGCAGGGCGTAGCGGGTCCGGCCGGACCACAAGGCGAACGCGGGCCGACCGGGCCGACCGGGGCGACCGGTGCCGCTGGACCGATCGGGCTCACTGGCGCGGTTGGCCCGGTTGGGCCGATGGGTCCAGCGGGTCCGCGCGGCGAACGCGGCCTGCAGGGTGAGCGGGGCTTGACTGGTCTCACGGGTGCAGTCGGTCCGATCGGACCTATAGGGTTACAGGGTGAGGTTGGGCCAGCGGGTCCGCAAGGCCCAGAAGGTCCAGCGGGTCCGCAAGGCCCGGAAGGTCCAGCGGGTCCGCAGGGCCCAGAAGGTCCGCCAGGTCCGGCAGGCTAACCTCAACAGATAGCGCGGCGCCCATCCACCACGGGCACCGCGCTTCTTTCACCTAGTCTTCGGCTAACTGAACTGCTCTTCCAACAACCTCCGCGCCAGGTCCGGATTGGCCGTGCCTTTGCTCGCCGCCATGACCTTTCCGAGCAGGGCGTTGATGGCTTTAGGGTTGGCCCTAACGCGCTCGACCAGGTCTGGATTGGCGGTCATGACGTCGCTGACCAGCGTCTCCAACGCGCCAGCGTCGCTCACTTGGCCGAGCCCGCGGCTGGCGACGAGTTCGTCTGGGTCTTCACCCGCGAGCAGGTCCGGCACCAGTTCCTTGGCGGCTGTGATTGACAGGGTCCCGGCATCTACGAGGCCGATCAAGCGCGCTAGCGTCGCGGGTTGCAGGTTCGTGCCGCTTACGCTCTTGCCCAGCTCGCTCGCCCGGCCAGCGACTTCGCCCGTCAACCAGTTGGCCACCACTTGAGGGGCGCCACCGTATGCGACGATGGCCTCATCGAAGAACCCCGCCATGCGCTGGTCGTAGCCGAGTTGTTGCGCTTCGGCGGCGCGCACGCCTGCCCCTACGTAGCGGGCCACGCGAGCCTGCGGTAACTCGGGCAGGTTCAGGGTGAGTTCGCGCTTCCTGGCCTCAGCGATGGTCAGCGCGGGAATGTCAGGGTCGCGCAAGTAGCGGTAGTCGGCTGCGGTCTCCTTCGACCGCAGCGAGTACGTGCGTTGCCCGCCCTCGTTCCAGCCGCGCGTCTCCTGCACCACGGGCCGCCCGGCCTCCAACAAAGCCGTCTGGCGCTTCGTCTCGAAGGCCAATGCAGCGCCGACGCTCTTGAACGAGTTGAGGTTCTTAACCTCGACCTTCGTGCCGAACGGCTCACCAGGCAACCTGAGGGAGACGTTCACGTCCGCGCGCATCTTGCCCTCCTCGGGCGCCGCGTCGGACACGCCGAGGGCTTGCGCGATGGCGCGGACTTCCGCGAGGAACTCGCGCGCCTCGTCGGCCGAGCGGAGGTCGGGTTCCGTCACCATCTCGATCAGCGGAGCGCCAGCGCGGTTCAGGTCGACGAGAGAGTGGTCGGCGTACGCGGGGTGGACGAGGCGACCCGCGTCCTCCTCGAGGTGACAGCGGGTTATCCCGATGCGCTTGCCGCTCGGCAGGTCGATGTGGCCGTGTAGGCCCACCGGCACGTCGGCTTGGCTCGTCTGGTAGTTCTTCGGCGCGTCAGGGTAGAAGTAGTGCTTCCGGTGAAAGTACGTCTGCGGCGGTACCTCGCACTGAAGCGCCAGCGCGAAACGCAGGCCCAACTCGAGTGCGCGTGCGTTGACGACGGGCAGAGTGCCCGGGAGGCCGAGGCAGACGGGGCAGACGTTCTCGTTAGGGGCGGCGCCGAAACCCTCAGCCGAGCAACCACAGAACAACTTGCTGCTTGTACGCAGCGCCAAGTGTACTTCTAGGCCGATCACCGGCTCGAACATGCGGCAAAGTCTATCAGTGACGCGCGCTATGATGACGGCGTGGTTCAGGTGGAACTCGAAGGGATCGCGGTTTCTGGCGACGAGAACCAGTTCTTGGCGTTGCTACGCACGCCGGCGGGCGAGCTGGTGCCCATTCAAATCGATTCCATGCAGGCGATAAGCATCGCGGCTGGCCGCGGTAGCGACCGGCCGGAGCGGCCGTTAACGCACGACCTCATGATGTCTGTCCTTGGCTTGCTCGACGCCGCGGTTGAGCGCGTCGAGGTTACCGACTTGCGCGACGGCATCTTCTACTCGATGCTCACCCTGGAGCGCTCGGGCGTCCGCTTCGAGCTAGACGCCAGGCCGTCAGACGCGTTGGCGCTAGCCGTGCGCGCCGGCGCGCCGGTGTTCGTGGCAGAGCGCGTCATCGAACTAGCCGCCATGCGCGACGACGATTTCGGCGGCGCAAGCGGCGCCGAGGCCTGAAGCCCGCGCCGCCTGCGCCGCCGTCAACCAGCTCGAGTTCTCAGAGCAGATGAGACTCTAGGAAGTAGAGCTGCTGGTCCGTCCCGCGCGAGATCTCGGTGAGGAGATCCTCCGTCGTGCGCTCATCCAACTTGGCAACGGCCTCCATGGCCTTGCGGTTGCTCTTGGCGTAGGCAGCCACGCGGTCGCGCACTA
>DASSXV010000067.1:0-5903 GCA_035703635.1 Trueperaceae bacterium
CATGGGGCCAGCCGGTCCCATGGGGCCAGCCGGTCCCATGGGGCCTGAAGGTCCTCAGGGTCCTCCCGGACCGTCCGCTCCCGGCTAACTACAACAAACAGCGCGGCGCCCACGAACCACGGGCGCCGCGCCTCTAACGCCTACTCTTCCACTAACTGAACCGCTCCTCCAACAACCGCCGCGCCAGGTCAGGGTTGGCCAAGCCTTTGCTAGCCGCCATGACCTTGCCGAGCAGGGCGTTGATGGCTTTAGGGTTGGCCCTTACGCGCTCGACGAGGTCCGGGTTGGCGCTCATGACGTCGTTGACGAGGGCCGCTAGAGCTTCGGCATCGCTGACTTGGCCGAGCCCGCGGTTGGCGACGAGCTCGTCCGGGTCTTCACCCGCAAGCAGGTCCGGCACGAGTTCCTTGGCGGCGGTGATCGAGAGGGTACCGGCGTCTACCAGGCCGATCAAGCGCGCCAGCGTTGCTGGTTGGAGGTTCGTGCCGCTCACGCTCTTGCCCAACTCGTTCGCCCGGCCAGCGACCTCGCCCGTCAACCAGTTGGCCACCACTTGAGGGGCGCCACCGTAAGCGGTGACGGCCTCATCGAAGAACCCCGCCATTCGCTGGTCGTAGCCGAGTTGTTGCGCCTCGGCGGCGCGCACGCCCGCCTCCAC
The DNA here is from genome assembly GCA_035703635.1 of Trueperaceae bacterium. GTDB lineage: Bacteria > Deinococcota > Deinococci > Deinococcales > Trueperaceae > JAAYYF01. Next base: position 659 of record DASSXV010000067.1, read on the forward strand.
GTAGCGCTCCACGCGCGCCTGCGGTAACTCGGGCAGATTCAACGCGAGTTCGCGCTTCCAGGCAGCCGCGATGGTCAGCGCGGGAAGGTCGGGGTCGCGCAAGTAGCGGTAGTCGGCGGCGGTCTCCTTCGACCGCAGCGAGTATGTGCGTTGCCCGCCCTCGTTCCACCCGCGCGTTTCCTGAACTACGGGCCGCCCCGCCTCCAGTAACGCCGACTGGCGCTTCGCCTCGAAGGCCAATGCAGCCCCGACGCTCTTGAACGAGTTGAGGTTCTTGACCTCGACCTTCGTGCCGAACGGCTCACCAGGCAACCTGAGGGAGATGTTCACGTCTGCGCGCATCTTGCCCTCTTCTGGGGCCGCGTCTGACACGCCGAGCGCTTGCGCTATGGCGCGGACCTCGGCGAGGAACTCGCGCGCCTCGTCTGCCGAGCGGAGGTCGGGTTCCGTCACCATCTCGATAAGCGGAGCCCCAGCGCGGTTCAAGTCGACGAGGGAGTGATCGGCGTACGCGGGGTGAACGAGGCGACCCGCGTCCTCCTCGAGGTGGCAGCGGGTTATCCCGATGCGTTTGCCGCTTGGCAGGTCGATGTGACCGTGCAGGCCCACCGGCACGTCGGCTTGGCTCGTTTGGTAGTTCTTCGGCGCGTCAGGGTAGAAGTAGTGCTTCCGGTGAAAGTACGTCTGCGGCGGTACCTCACAATGAAGCGCGAGCGCGAAACGGAGGCCCAACTCGAGCGCGCGCGCGTTGACCACGGGCAGCGCGCCAGGGAGGCCGAGGCAGACGGGGCAGACGTTCTCGTTAGGGGCGGCGCCGAAACCCTCAGCCGAGCAACCGCAGAACAGTTTGCTGCTTGTGCGCAGCGCCAAGTGCACTTCTAGGCCGATCACCGGCTCGAACATGCGGCAAAGTCTATCAGTGACCCGCGCTATGATGACGGCGTGGTTCAGGTGGAACTCGAAGGAATCGCGGTTTCTGGCGACGAGAACCAGTTCTTGGCGTTGCTACGCACACCGGCGGGCGAGTTGGTGCCCATCCAGATCGACTCCATGCAGGCAATCAGCATCGCGGCTGGCCGCGGCAGCGACCGGCCGGAGCGGCCACTGACGCACGACCTCATGATGTCCGTCCTGGGTCTGCTAGACGCGGCCGTCGAGCGCGTCGAGGTCATCGACTTGCGCGACGGCATCTTCTACTCCATCCTCATCCTGGAACGCTCGGGGGTGCGCTTCGAGTTAGATGCCCGGCCGTCGGATGCTTTGGCCCTTGCCGTGCGCGCTGGCGCGCCGGTGTTCGTCGCGGAGCGCGTCATAGAACTAGCCGCCATGCGCGACGACGATTTCGGCGGCGCGAGCGGCGCCGAGGCCTGAAGCCGGGGCCGCCTGCGCCGCTGACTTGTCAAGCGCCTACACTTCAGAGCAGATGAGACTCTAGGAAGTAGAGCTGTTGATCAGCGCCTCGCGAGATCTCGGTGAGGAGATCCTCCGTCGTGCGCTCATCCAACTTGGCAACGGCCTCCATGGCCTTGCGGTTGCTCTTGGCGTAGGCAGCCACGCGGTCGCGCACTAGCTTGAGCGCCTCTTGAACTTGCACGGGGCCGTCAGGGAACTCCTCGAGCGTGGAGGCGCTGGCGGCCATGCGCACGGTGCCGTGAGCCACGCCTCCAAGCAGGGTCACGCGTTCTGCGATCAAGTCGACGAAGTCTTCGAAGACTTCTGCTTGCGCGTCGAAGAGTAGGTGCACTTGTTGGAACCCGAGTCCCTTGACGTTCCAGTGGGCTTGCTTGAGTTGGCTTTGCAGGTCTGCCGTGTCTGCCAGTTGCTGGTTGAGGATCTCGACCAGGGTCTCGCGGGCGTCTTTTGGGATGTCGATCTTCACGTCTAGAAGACGGGTCTTGGTCGCAGTGGCCATTTTGTCCTCCAAGCGGGGCGGCCTGTCATGCGAACGCCCCAACACCAGCGTAACGACCTTGTTCAGGCGTGGCGTCGGCAATAGTCACCGCCACCAGGTCTTAGTCACCCGCCAGGCTAGCCGCCACGCCGGCCAGCACCGCCCGTACCTGCTCCGCGCTCGCTTGCGCCGCTCCCTGGGCCCTGTCGTGCCGCCCGCCGCCACGGCCGCCGAGTTCGGCGATGGCAGCGCTGAGCAGGGGCCTCACATCGACGTTCGCGCCGGGTCCAGCGACGAACGCGAGCTGAGCCTGACCGGGCGCCGCCGCAGCCAGGAGAGCGACCACGCCGTCGAGTCGTTGACAGGCCTCCATCAGGTCGGTGAGGAGCGCGGTCTCCTGCCCTTCAAGAACGGCCACGAGCGGTGCATGTGGAGCGGACCGCGCCTTGGCCAACTCGGCCGCCAGCTTGGTGGCCAGCACCGAGCGCCACGCGTCTGCCTCGCGGTTCGCCACCGCAACCTCTTCGTTCAGGCGCTCTGCGCGCTCCGGCAGCCCGGTAACCGGGGCGCTGAGCAGTTGCCCCAACCGAGTGACTACCGTGTGCTTGACGGCGTGATCCTCAGAGGCCTCCTCACCGGCCCTGAACGTGAGGCGGCTGTTGCTGCCGCGAACGCGCTCTACTCCGAGGACCTTGATCGGCAGGGTCTCCGCCGTTGAACGCAGGTGGGTGCCGCCGCAGGCGACAAGGTCGTACTGGCCCATGGCGACTAGGCGCACGAGGCCACTTGCCTTCGCTGGGCGCCGAAGGGCGTACTCGCCTAGCCGGCCCTCATCGACCTCGAACGCCGTGATCGGATAGTTCTCCCTGGCGGCGCGGTTGACCTCGCGCTCGACCTCCATGAGTTGCTGCGGCGTCATCTCGCCAGCGACCTCGATGGTGCAGTCCGGTCCGCGCATGCTTACGGCGAGGGTGCCGAACGCCGGGTCTACGCGCACGAGGGCCGCCGAGAGCATGTGTTGCGCGCTGTGGCGCTGCATGTGCCGCCAGCGGCGCGGCCAATCGATCTCACCTACTAAGGCGGCCCCGATCAGCTCCGGCGCGCCAGCTGTCGGGGATGGAGCCGAGAGCAGATGCCACACCTCGTCATCGGCATCCGCTTGCACCTCCACGACCTCAAGTCGCTTACCTTCGATCAGGAGGCTGCCGACGTCGTGAGGTTGACCGCCCGCCTGCGGGTAGAAGGCGCTGCGGTCCAGGCGGAGCCACGTGCCGCGCCCGTCATGGCGCTGCTCGGTGACGGAGGCGTGGAAGGTCCTCAGGTAGCTGTCGTAGCGGTCTAGTCGCACGCGCTGAGTGTAGCGCCAGACAGTGACGCCAACCACCATCAGTTAGCATTGCCCACCATGAGCGAAGAGAGCGCAAGTTCCGCCCTACACCTAGAGTTCGACGAGGTAGGCGACACCTCGATGTCCCAGTTGGTTTCCGAACTCATCGGGCGTCTCGGTGAGAACGTCGAGCGGGAGGGCCTCATCAAGACCCCCGACCGCGTTTCGCGCTCACTTAGTTACCTGACCTCGGGTTATAGAACTAGCGTTCACGAGGTCGTCAACGACGCGCTGTTCGAGGCAGAGGGGCCCGAGATGATCGTGGTCAAGGGCATCGAGTTCTACTCGATGTGCGAACACCATTTGCTGCCGTTCTTCGGACGCGCGCACATCGGTTACATCCCGAACACGCAAGTCCTTGGGCTCTCCAAGTTCGCGCGCGTCGTCGACGTGTTCGCCAGGCGGCTGCAACTCCAGGAGCGCCTGACCTCGCAGGTGGCAGACGCGCTCATGGAGGTCCTTCAGCCGCGCGGCCTGGCAGTCGTGACGGAGGCCAGCCACCTCTGCATGATGATGCGCGGTGTCGAGAAGCAGGGCTCCACCACGCGAACAAGCGCCATGCGCGGCGTTTTCCGCGAGGACGCGCGCACGCGCCAGGAGTTCCTGGAAGCGCTGCGTCCTTAACGGTCAAGCAGTTTGGAAGCTCAGCTAGCGTTGCGCTCGAGCCACGCAGCAACACCGCCAAGTTCCGGCGAGTCGACGTGCTCTTGTGCCGCGGCAAGTGCGGCAGGGTGAGCGTCCGGCCCCACGCTCACGCTATGCCCGGCCCACTGCAGCATCGAAACGTCGTTGAGGCCATCCCCGAACGCCACGACGTCCTCGCGCAACACGCCTAGCCTCTCAGCGATGAAAGCCAACGCGCTACCCTTGTCGCCGCCTGGCGGGACGATCTCCAAGAAGCCGTCGCCCCACAAGTACCGCAGTAGTTCAGGGTGGTGCTGGGCGATCTGCCGGTCAACTTCTGCGCTGCGTCCGTTGCCGTGGAACACGACCTTGTCGGCCGCCAAACCGGAACCCATCTTGAAGCGTGTGATGGTGCGGCTCTCGGCCATGGCGCCGCGCCAGTGCATGCTCGCCGGATCGCGAACGTAAAGCACATCGTCTATCACACAGCTGAACTCCACCTCGAGGTCATCGAGGTGCCGCTCGATCAGGGAGTCGACCAAGTCCGTTTCCAGGCGTTTGTGGCGCAGCGCGCCGCCATCCGGAGCGCGGACGAGCGACCCGTGGTTGACGGCGTGAGGCACGGTCAACTCAAGTTGGGCGAGGTACTGGTGCGCCGACCGTAAGGGCCGGCCGGTAAGCACCGTAACGAAGTGGCCACGCTGCCGCGCGCTGCGCACGGCAGCCAGGGTCTCAGCGGGTAGCTCGTAATCGTCGGTGACTAGGGTTTTGTCTAGATCGAAGGCTAGCAACACGGTGGCTCGACCATACCAGCCAGCCGCCTGGCGCCAGGTAGCGCTCCTCCGGATCAGGCTGCCAGCCGGCTCGGGAAGAGGCGCGTGGCGTGTAACTTGCTCTCCGCCGCATGAGAGTTGCGTGGGAGAGCGGTGGTAGAATCCTCGAACGACAAGGTCGGTGGGCCGCCGTCCGGCCCCTGGAGGTCAATCAATGTACCGAGGTCGAGAAGGGCAGTGGGCGTACTTCCTACACCGCATCACGGGTGTGGCGTTGGCCCTCTACCTGTTGCTCCACGTGTTCGACATCACCCTCGTGATGTACGGGCCCGACGGACCGTTCAATGCTTTCTTACTCTTCTATCACCAGTGGCCGTTCCGCATCGGCCTGGTGTTGGTCATAGCCGCCGTCGTCTACCACGCGCTTAACGGCCTGCGCATCATCCTCCTCGACTTCACGACTTGGGCCATTAGGTACCAGCGCTCGATGTGGTACGGGGTCTTGGGCATCACCACCATCATCGGGATTCCGGTACTCATCAAGATCCTCCCAGAGATCTTCGGAGGCGC
>DASSXV010000086.1:0-40119 GCA_035703635.1 Trueperaceae bacterium
TCGACGCCCGTGACGTAGAACGGCAGGTGCCGCGCGCCCGCGTTGGGCTGGAACTCCGTTACCGGCAGGAAGTTCTCCGGGTGAAAACCGATCACCTCGTCGGCCGTGCGGATGAGGTTCATGGCCGGCGAACCCATGAAACGCGCAACGAACGTGTTCCCAGGTTCGCGGTAGATGTCGCTCGGCGTGCCGATCTGCTCGATCTTGCCGTGGTTCATGACGGCCACGCGCTCGCCCAACCCCATGGCCTCGACCTGATCATGCGTGACGTACACGGTCGTTATTCCAACGCGCTGGTGCAGCTTCTTGAGCTCGTGGCGAGCTAGGTGGCGCAGCTTGGCGTCGAGGTTGGAGAGCGGCTCGTCGAGGAGGAAGAGGTTCGGCTCGCGCACGAGGGCGCGGGCGAGAGCCACGCGCTGGCGCTCGCCGCCTGAAAGCGCGCGCGGCTTGCGCTGCAGCAGGTGGCCGATGCCGAAGAGGTTGGCGGCCCACTCAACCTTCTGCTGGATGGCGGCGCGCTGCATGCCGACCGCCTCGAGCGGGAAGGAGATGTTCTTGCCGACGGTCTTGTGAGGGTAGAGGGCGTAACTCTGGAACACCATGGCGATGTTGCGGGCGTTGGGGGGCAGGTCGTTGACTACCTGCCCCCCTATCAGCACGTCGCCTGACGTGAGCTTCTCGAGCCCCGCGATGGTGCGCATGAGGGTCGTCTTGCCCGACCCGGAGGCGCCAAGCAGGACGAGGAACTCGCCGTCCTTCACGTCGAGGTCAACGCCGTCTACGGCACGCACTCCGCCGAAGTGCGTGTGCAGCGACTTGACCGCGAGGGTGGCCACGTCAGGCCGCCCAGGGGCAGGGGCGAGGGTCCAAGGTCAGATCAGTCCGCGCTGGCGCCAGGCATCGAAGATCTTGCGCGCCTCCGCTGCGGCTGTGCGGATGGAATCCTCCGTCGATTCGTCCCCGCGCACCGCGCGCGCGAACATGTTGGGGATGACGAAGGTGTTGAACGCCTCGGCCACGGCGGGGCTGGTGTAGCCGGGGCGCCCGACGTTGGTGGTCCACTCCACGGCGTTCTTCAGGGGCTTGAGCTTCCCGACGGCCTCACCCTCGAGGCGGAAGGGGTCGTCTTCGAACCACGCCTCGTGCAGGTCGGCGAAGGTCGTTGCGCCTGCTACGGCAGGGAAATCGCCGTTGCCAGTTATCGGCGAGTTGAAGAAGCTCGGGGAGTTGTAGAGCTTGCTCGCGTACATGGCTTGGTCGTAGTTCGCGGCGAGGTCGAGGACGAACTGCTTGGCGGCGTCGACGTTCTTGGCGTGCTGCGGAACGATGTAGTTGTAGATCACGTGCGCGTTGCTCCACGCGCTGCCGCGCGGGCCGTGCAGGGCCGGCCCGAAGTAGACGTCCTTGGCGATGTCCGGCACGTCGGCCTGCGCCGAGCGGTAGGCGGAGATGGAGTTCATGATGTAACTCGCCCGGCCGGCGATGAGCGCCTGGTTGTTGGACGCCGCGTTCCAGGCGAAGACCTCGGGGGTCATGGCGGCGTCGTAGAGGCGCTTCATGAAGTTGACGGCCTCGACGGCGTTGGTGAACGCGTCGCCCTGGTCGATGACGATGTTGCTGTTGACGTCCTGCAGCATGCTGTCGAACGAGTAGAGGATGGCGCGGTGCGCCATGTTGGAGTCAAGCTCCTGCGCTAGCCCGATGCCGAGCTGCACGCCCTGCTCGTCGCGGATCTTGCCGCCGATGGTTACCAGGTCCTCCCAGGTCGTTGGGCCGTCCGCCATGCCGGCTTTGTCCCACAGGCTGCGGCGGTAGTTGGCCGGGTCGATCGTCCAGCCTATGCAGAACCCGAAGTACTTGTCGGTTACGGGGTTGTACGAGTAGTGCTTGGACAGGTCCAGCTGCCCGCCTAGGTTATTGCTGGCATCCTGGTTGATGTCCGTGAGGTCGAGGAGGCTCGGCTCGAACTGCCCGGCCTCGGCGCCGACTATCTCGATGAGGTCGTGGCCGCTGCCGGCCGAGATCTCTGCCGCCACCGTGGTGGGGAGGTCGGCGAGGTTGACGTGGTCGACGATGACGTTCACGCCGTTAGCCGCGCCCCACTCCTTGGCGTAGGCGTCGAACCAGGTGTCGTAGCTCGGGACGAAGTGACTCCACTGCAAGATGCGCAGCGTGCCGCTCTGCCCTTGCGCCCTGAGGATGGAGGGGCCAGCCGCGGCCGCCGCGGCCGCCACGCCGACCAGCTTCATGAACGAACGCCGCGAGATGCGCCTACCGAACGGATCTAGCTTGTAGAACGGGTCCATCGCCAGAATGCTCCTTCCTCACCCGCGGTTGACCCGCGGGCCCCATGACGTGCACGGGAACAATGCGTGGCCGCGCCCGCGCCGCAAGTGGCGATGGGAAGAAGGAGGGGTGGGAGGCAACGTGCAACGCGGACGCTGGCACCTTGGTCTTACCTGGTTGCTGGTTGGCCTCCCCTCGTGCGCGGCCAACGTGAGTGGCCGATGTGAGCAGTCCGTGTGCGTGGCTCGCGCACGGCCGGTGAGCGGCCGGAATGGGTAACCCAGATTCGGGTTCGACCGCGCGGCTAGCGAGCCTGATTGACTAACTAGCGTCAACATAGGCCCTCATGAGGGTTCGTGCAAGGTCTGATGAGCGGTAGCGGCGTTTCATGCGACAAGTGCCTAGCGTCTCTAGGCGCAAGCCCGCCAAAACCCGACTGTTAGCGGCTAGCCTGTTCTCACGAAAACGCCACTTCAGCTTCGTCCGGAGGTCTTGGCACATGAGCACCAGCGCACCACCACCAGGCATGGTCCTAGCAGACGACGGTATCGCCCGCCCCCCTTGGGCGGCGGCCCACCCGCTGCTGCGCGACTACTACGACCACGAGTGGGGCGTGCCGCTACACGAAGAGCGCGCCCTGTTCGAACTCCTCAGCCTCGAAGCGTTCCAAGCGGGCCTGTCGTGGAGCACCATCCTCAAGAAGCGCACGGCGTTTCGCGCGGCGTTCGCTGGCTTCGAACCAGAGACCGTCGCACGCTTCGACGATGCGCGCACCCTTCAACTCATGCAAGACGCTGGCATCGTGCGCAATCGCCGCAAGATCGAGGCGACTGTCGCCAACGCGCGCGCCACCATCGCCATGCGGGAGGAAGGCGGCCTCGAACGCCTCGTCTGGTCGTTCGAGCCGACCGCCGGGGCGGCACAAGCAGCCGCGCGGGCGGCCACCGTGTCGCCAGAGTCAACGGCGCTCTCCAAGGCGCTACGCGCCAGAGGGTTCAAGTTCGTAGGCCCAACCACCATGCACGCCTTCATGCAGGCGGCAGGAGTGATCGACGTGCACCCATCAGGGAGGGAGCGCTGACGACGCCCGCCAGCCGCGTTCAGCTGCCCCGGACGCTGTTCTGATAGTGTCGCCCCATGAGATCAGGAATTACGGGGGGCGTCGTGAATGAAGGCGTGACGGGAGTAGTTAAGGGTGCCGCGGTCAAGGGCGCGCCAACACTGGTGATGAGGCGCCTGCTACTTACGCTGGTGGCGATCTGCACCTGCGCTTACGGCGCTGCCGCTTTCGCACAAGACGGCGCGGGCGAACCAGAAGAAACCTTCGCAGAAGGCCAGTTCGCGGCGGTGGAGCGCGACCTGGCTAACGAGGCCGCACCAGCCGTCTTCGCCGTTGGCCTCTCAGCCGGCTTCCCCGCCTACCAGACGGTTGCGCTGAACGTCTCGCTTCAAGCGCAGTTCGTAGGCGCGCAACTCAAGGGAAGCTGGACCCCCGCCGGCGTGTACTTGGGCGGCCAACTGCGCGCCTACCCGCCCATCCCTGTGCCGATCCCCCTGTACGTTGGCGTGGGCGGCGGAATCTACGGTCCGTTCGCGAGTTACCACTTCGCGGTCGGCACCCACGTGCCGCTTGGGACTGCCCTACGCCTCGACCTCGAAGGGGGAGTGGCGAACGTTCCGCAACTGGATAAGCGCGGCTGGGTGCCCCACCTCGCCGCTGGCATCAGTTACGCCTTCCCCGTCGAGCTGTCGGCAGCCACGGGCCCGACCTCGGCCACCGTCGGCGGCTCCGCGCCGCAGCCCGCGGCGCGCTGCGAGACCCCAAGCGAACCTAACCGCGAGCAGATCCCCGGCATCATCGATGACATGGTCGACGACTTCATCCTCAGCGCACGAGCGACCTACGGCAGCGTCTACACGGGCCTCAGCTACGGTTACAAGATCGGCAGCGTGCGCATCTCGGGCAAGACGGCCAACGTCAGCGTCAACTACTCGGGCAGCGTCACCGAGATCCTCACCGGAACCAGCCACAGCGCATCGGGCACGGCCAAAGTGCAGCTGACCTGGACCGGTTGCGCATGGGGTGGCGGCAGCATCGACTACTAACCGCCCGGCGCGCGTGGAGAAACCCACACCGGACGCGAAAATGGGTGCCACCTCACTCTTCTCACTGGCGCTGAAACGAGACTCGAAGCACGAGGGGACTGCCCTCGAAACGCGATAAAACCCGGTCTGTATCTGGGCGCCTGGGCCGGGTGGAGCGAGTGGCGCAACCGGTTCGAGTAGGCAAAGCCGCTTTTTCGTCTACATGTGCCGCAACTTGCTCCCGACAAGGCCTCGAGAAGCGGGGAAGCTGCAGATGAACGCCAAACCCGGGAGCAGCGGCAAAGCCAAGATGATCACGTTACTCATCGGCAGTTTAGTGGTGGCTCTGGCCGCTGGCTGCTCCGCGACGGCCGCGCCGCAAGTGGCCGCCGGGATGATCCTCGCCAGCCACCACGCATCGCTTGACCAAGCCTTCCCGCTCGACGGTCAGCGCGTCAACGGCGAACTCCACGTGTTCGTGACCGAACCGGAGTCGAAGCTGAAGTTCGTCGACTTCTTCGTAGAGGACTCTGCCGGCGAGCAAGTGAGAATCCGCCGCGACGACACCGCTCCATTCACCCCCATGCCAGACGGCGAACCCCTACGCCTTGACGACCTTGGTGAGGGCAGGCACGTCATCATCGGCGAACTGCACGACCTAGACGGTGGCACCACCGTCGCGCGCGCCGAGTTCGAAGTTGCGGCCACTACGGACCAGGCGCCGCCAACCACACCGACCGGCGAGATCTGGCGGCCGAGGCCGGGTACTTCGTGGCAGTGGCAGCTAAGCGGGAAGCTTGACCTGAGCGTAGAGGCGGACGTGTACGACATCGACCTCGAGCTCACGTCGGCGGAAACCATCGCGCAGCTCCACGCCGCTGGCCGCCGCGTCATCTGCTACTTCAGCGCAGGCAGCTTCGAGTCGGTCCGCTCCGACGCCGCGCTCTTCCCCGCGTCCGTGAAGGGCAAGGCGATGGACGGCTGGCCTGAGCAGTGGCTCGACATCCGCGCCATCGACGCCCTGGCACCCGTCATGCTCGGCCGCCTCGACCTAGCCAGGGCCAAGGGCTGCGATGCGGTGGAGCCAGACAACGTCGACGGCTACGCCAACGACACCGGCTTCAACCTGCGCGCCGCCGACCAGTTGGCCTACAACCGCTGGCTGGCGAACGCCGCGCACGAACGCGGCCTGGCCATAGCCCTCAAGAACGACCTCGATCAGGTGCGCGACCTCGTCGACTACTTCGACTTCGCCATCAACGAGGAGTGCTTCAGTTGGAACGAGTGCGAGCTGCTCACGCCGTTCATTCAAGCGGGCAAGGCCGTGTTCGGCGCCGAGTACGAACTCTCGACCGGCAGTTTCTGCTCCAAAGCGATTGCATTGAACATGGACTTCATCCTGAAGGACTGGAACCTCGGTGCTGCCCGCACCTCCTGCAGGTAGCCGCTGTTCAGCCCGGCAAGCCGGTGACGTTACGGTTCGTGACCTGGACGCGCAGCCCGAGGTGGGTGCCGCGCTGCACCGCGAAGTCCGCTAAGTCTGGCTTGTTGGCGTAATCCAGGGCGTACACCTCACGGCCCGTAGCCCGCAGTAGCCGCAGGCGGGTGGCGTTGTCGAGGAGCTCGCGGCCGCGCAGCGCGCGGTAGCCGTCCTCCCACGTCGTCGAGAACGACTCGAACAAGAAGCCGTCAACGAACGGCGCTATCTCGCGGTGCAGGTGGTGACCGCGGTTGGCCAACAGGTAGCCGTCGCCGACCACGCCGCGCAGTTCGCTTAGTAGCGTCACCAAAGCCACCCGGCCGCCCGCCAACATGGGCGGAGTCTCGAGCGTGTCCAGCAGCAGCCCGGTGAAGCCGTCAGCCAACGCCACGTCTGCTTGCGCCCGCACGTGAGCCAACCACTCAGGGTGAGCCGGGTCTACGTAATGGCCGCCCCAGATGGGGTTGCGTTCGGCGAGTTGCCACGGCGCCTCGGGGCCCGTGTCCTCACCCAACGACAAGTAGGCCAACGCTTGGGTGCCGTGGGCGGCGAGGAGCTTGATGTCGGACGGGAAGTAGTGATCGGCCTGCAGTACCACGCGCTTGTGCCGTGCGAGGGTCGCCACCTCGCCGGAACCGTAGTAGACGAGGAGGTCGGGGTGGGACCTAGAGGAGGTAGACGGCATAGCGGCCCACCTGCCTGACGCGCAACTGGGCTACGAGCAGCAAGACAAGCGCGAGGTAGGCGCTGACCACCAAGAACGGCATGCCAGCCACCGCCGCCACGCCGGCGAGCAGGAACGGGATGCTCGCCCCGGCCGGGTTCCCGAGCGCGAAACCAACGACCGAGATGCCCAGGCTGAGGCCGAAGAGGCCGAAAGCGAACCAGTAGAAGTGCCAGCCCCCCACGCCCAGCACCGCCTCGATGATCAGCGCGGCAAGCAGCGGCAGGACGTACATGCCGACGTAAACGAACAACGCCGTGTGCGCGTACGTGCGGAACCCGGACGCGCTGGTCGAGCGCCACAGGCGCGCCGTGAGCGCAGCCTTGAGCATGATGAGGAAGCGTTGCGAGAGCAACAGCACCAGGAGCAATAGGACCCCGCCAGGCACCACGTCGCCAGCCGGGTCCTCGTGGCGCAGGAGCGCCAGGATGAGCAGCCCCTGTCCGACGCCGTAGAGGAACGGGTGCAGAGCAACGCCGATGCTGCGGCGCAACCAATCGAAGATGGGCCGCGTATCGCGCCACGCGAGCGGCAAGCACATTGCGGCCACGGCGACGACCACGATCAGTTGCGGCATCACTGCAGGCACGGGGAGCAGCGTGGCCAGTACGAGGCCAAGCAGTACGAGCAGCGGAACGGTCAATGCCGCGACCCGCCTCTCGGCCCACAGCAGCGCGCCGACCGCGAACCACGTCAGTGTCGGGGCGAGGGTCGCTAACCCGTACTGCAGCAGTGCCCAACTCCCGACTATCGCAAGTATGCCAAGTTGCACGAGGAACGCGAGGACGACGCCTTGCTCAGTCCGCAGCAGTTCTCCCTTGGCCTTCTGCAGCACGGCGGCGCCAACCTGCGACCACACGAGGATAACCATGGCGGGCGCCAGCATCTCGACCTGACTGAAGGCTCCGAGAAGGAAAGTGGCCACGAACGCTAAGCCCATGGCCACCGGCGTTGCCCAATCGCCAGTGCGTTTACGTTTCACCTTGTAGCGGTCGCGTATGCGCGGCGTGCGCGCGTAAAGCTGGTGCGCCAACTCGAAGTGGCTGCTTACCCCGAAGCGCGCCAGCGCCGATGCGCTGTTGTACCCGAGCGCCTCGAGGTGGGCGACGATCTCGTACGGTCCGCTCGCCTCGAGGCAGAGGAGGTTGAGTGAGCGGCCGAGTTGGTCGACCGGCGCGCGGCTGCGGCGCTCAGGTCCGTCCCAGTTGCTAGCCGCCACTTCTGGGGGCACGTAATCGGGTGGGGTGTAAGCGACCGGCTGGCTCACCGCGCCAACCCAACGCGGCTGGAGCGCGAGCCCATCTCGCCGTACAGTCCGCGGTAGCCGTCGTACATGCGCGAGAGCGTGAAGAGGCTAAGCGCGCGCTCCCTGGCGCCCTCACCGAGGCGACGCCTCAGCGGCACGTCGACTAATAGTTCAGCGAGGGCGGTGCCAAACTCCTCGGGCGCCCGCGGGTCGACCATGCGGCCGAAATCGCCGACAGCCTCGCCCACGCCCCCGACCTGCGTTGCCACCACTGGCCGGCCGCACATCATGGCCTCGATGGCCACGTAGGGGAAGCCCTCGGAGATGCTCGAAAGCGCCACGACGTCGGCCGCGTGATACGCGGTGTGAACGGGCTTCACGGGGCCCTCGAAGGTCACGGACTTGGAGAGATCGAGTTCCTCGACGAGGCGTCTCACCTTGGCGTTGTATGCCTCGTTGCCCTTCGGCACCGGCCCGAAGAGCTTGAGGCGAGCCTCCGGCGCCACCTGCGTGACGGTCGTGAACGAACGGACGAGCGTTTCGAGGTCCTTGATGGGGTCGATGCGCCCGACCCACGACACCGTCGGCGCCTGGTCGGCGTGCCACGCCGCTTCGGGGAACGCCTCTGGCGCCACTCCGTTGTAGACCACGCGGGTCTTCTCCGCCGCGGCACCCAACTCGATCTGCCAGGTGCGGTTGAACTCGCTAACGGACACGACGAGGTCGGCGTCTTCATAGATGAGGCGAGCGAGGGCGAGATAGAAGCGTGAGCGTAGGAGCTTCATGCCTGGCGGGTTGCCTTCGCTCGTGAGGCTCAGGTAACGCTCGCGCAAGTACAGCCCGTGCTCCGTGAGCATGAGCGGGATGCCGTGCGCCTTGGCCGCCAACCAGGCCGGAATGGCCGACAAGCCGTTGGAGGTCGTGTGTGCCTGGTCGGCGACGGCGGGGATGAAGAGCAAAGGCCCTAGGGTGCCCTTTAGCCAATTGACGGATAACGCCACCTCGGCCATTGGCGGTTGTTCGCCGTTGGCGCGCCAGATGGCGAAGCGCACGGCATCCCAGGTGGACGGCTTGTCGAAATACGGCCACAAGTCGACGGTGGTGCCGAGCGTGGCGAGGTCTAGCAGGCCCCTAGCGAAAGACTTGATGTCGTCATCTGCGAACCCGAGGAGGTTCTCGAGCCCGTTCCTGAACTCGAACTCGGCCTTGACCCCGCGGCCGGAACGCGCCGCCCGCGGGGTCCAGAGCCGCGCCGAGGTGAGGGCCCCGACGTTGGCTGGCAGAGAGTAGGCGGGCTCCGTTGGGAGCGGCCCTGTGACCTCGAGCAGGTGGTAGTCGTAGTCGGACATGCCCCTGACGAGCTGATCGCACCACGTGCTCACGCCACCCATGATCGACGGGTAGGTGCCTTCCGTTGTGAGCAGGATCTGCATGACGCTAGCTCCCGCGCACCGCGCCAGCGGCGGTGGCCACGGCAAGACCGTGACCTCCGCGCTGGCGACGGAAGGCGAGTGGTGGGAGTGCGGCCACTAGCATGCGCAGTCCTAGTCCTTGAACTCGAAGCGGGCGCCGATGGTTGCGTCGGCACTGAGCGTGATGGTGCAGGTGACGCCGTCGCAGGCGCCAGTGAAGCCGTCGAAGGTCGAGCCGAGCAACGCGACGGGCGCGAGGGTGATGGTCGTGCCGGCCTTAACCTCGATCTCGCACTCGTCGATGCAAGCGGCGCCGTTCGGGCTGGTTATCACTACCCCGAAGCCGCTGCCGGACAGTTCGAGCGTCAGGGTGTGCATCACGACCTCAGGGTCCACCGCGGGTGCGACGGTTACCGTCGTTTCGCGAATGACATCTGCGCCGCCCGTCCAGCTAGCCACGAGTTCGTAAGTCGTGGTTGCCGTTGGGTTGACGGCGTGGTTGCCGCTGGCCGGTAGGCCCGTTACGATTTCCGCGCTGTCCTTCACGCGCAGGGCGATGTTCGTTGCGGTGCCGGTGACGGTCCAGTTGAGCTGGGTGCTCTCGCCCACCGTGATGGCGGCTGGTGAAGCGCTGAAGCTGGTGATGAGGGGTGCAGGCGTGACGGCGACGGTGACCTCGGCCACTACGTCGGAGCCGCCCGTCCAGCTAGCCACGAGTTCGTAAGTCGTGGTCGCCGTTGGACTAACGGTGAGACTGCCTGCGTCAGGGAGGCCCGCTTCAACCACGCTGCCGCCCTTCACGCGCACCGCGAGGCTGGTGGCACTGCCGGTGACGCTCCAACGGAGTTGCGTGGTTTGGCCGGCATTGATTGCAGCTGGGTCAGCGGCGAACGTTCCGATGACGGGCATCACGGGCGGCGCTGCCGGTCCGACACTGAACGTCACGGACTGCCCGGCGCTGAACTCGCGCTGCGAGATCACGCGACCGTTGTAGGCGAGGTCGGTCGAGCCGCTGCCAAGCGACGCTCCCGTGAAGAACACCGGCCCGGCGTTCGCGGCGGTGAGGGTCACCGTGTTCGTCATGCGGTCCCATACGCCGGTGACTCCGGTGGCTAGGAACTCGGTGCGGGCGCGCACGTAATCGCCGGAGGCGTCGTTCGTGTACGAGAGGAGCGGCTCGTTGGCCACCGCGGCGTACTTGGTGAACAAGGCTGCGGTCCAGTCGTAGAGCGTTGATCTGCCCGCCTCGTACTCGTAGAAGTTGGGGATGTGGAAGTAGTGCGGGTACGGCGAGCCGGAGAGAAGATGGACCAGGGCGATGTCGGTATCGAGATCCAGGATCTCTTCGTAGCTGAGCGGCTGAGTCAGTCCGGGGATGGGCTCAGTGCCGCCCGGCCCGTACGTCATGTTGTAGGCCTGCGTAACGGCTTCAGGCGTGGTGACGGTGGCGAACAGGTTAGTCGGCCACCGTGGCACTAGGAACACGGCAGCGTTTATCGGGTGCTCGATGCCGCAGGCCCAGCAGTCGGGCTCATGGCTTGGGGTCGACATGTTGGACGCCAGGTAGCTGCGGCCACTGTCGACCACGGCTTGCAGCAGGTATGGGCTCGAGTGATCGAGGCCGAAGTCGACCTTCGGGCCGGTGTCCGGCCCTCCCGGCGCGTACCAGCCGAGGCCGGAGATGTCGCCAGTAACGAGGCTACGTACCGAGTTGGTCGGGTCGAGGCCCATGGCGGTGGCGAGGTTGTCGCTATTGCTGATCTCGGTGATTATCTCGTCATAGTTCGGGCCAGGATCGGGCAGTTCAGGGATCCAGTCCATGTACTCATGGCTCCAGGTGTGGTTCACCCAGCGGAACTCGCCAGCCAAGCACCTCGTCATGCTCGAGAGGGTGTGAGACGAGGCGGGTAGCTCGCAGTCGATGATGCTGCTTGGCTCGGCGTTATCACCGTTGAACGCCATCGCCCAAGTGAAACCTGGGGCAATGCCGCCGCCTAGCGTGCGTAGGCCCTGTTGTTGGGCCACGAGGCTGTAGGCGTCCTGGGCATCCAATTCAAACTCGACGTCTTGGCTGATACCGCCAACTCCAACGTCCCAGAAGCCGGTCTTGCTGAACCAGTCGTCGACGTCGGCCTGATAGCTGGCGCGCCGCTCGCCGATGTGCACGCCACGCATCGCCCAACGCAAGAGCGAGGGCCCGATCTGTTGGGTGTAGATGGCTGGTGTGTTCGATGCGCCCCAGGCCGGGTTGTTGTACAGCATCGTCACGCGCTCGCGCCCGTCGGTCTCGGTAAGCAAGGCGAGGATGTCGTCGCCAGCCATGAGCAGTGGAGTGGTGCCGGGCAGGGGGTCGCGGCTCGGGAATCCATCGCTTCCGTACACGTCGATCTCGCTGCCAGCGGGAAGGTCGTTGAATACGGTCAGGCCAGCCGCCGTCGGCGTTATGACCGCAGAATCCAAATCGGACGGCGTCCAACTGCCCACTCCGAGATCCTCAGGTGCACTGTAGGGCGCCCCGTAAAGCGTTGCCTGGCGCACCCCGTAGTCGCGCTCGTAGTTGAACAGGAGCTCCCACTCGCCTGAGTCCAGTGCGGACTCCCAAGCTGGGGCGTAGACGAGGTTGCTGGTGCTAAGCAGTATGGCCTGGTAGCGCCCGACCCCGTCACCACGCACGAGCCTGTCGGGCGTGAGGGTCTCTTCTGACGCCACGAACCAGTCGTACGGCGTGCCCGTCTGCTCGAGCAGCGCTATCCAGGCGCCGGTGGAGGGCTCTATCTCCCCCGCGTTGTTGGTCGCTGAGATGAGCAGCGCCTTCATCTCGACTTTGTCGCCCACCCCGAGCGGCCTCAACCACGTTTGCGGTTCGCCCTCCGGAATGGTGCCGAGGTGGAGCGGAGCGGAGTAGAACGGACCGCGTGGGACAACAACCGAGGGATTCCACGGCTCAGTCGCGTGGGTTGGCGCTGGCACTTCCTTGCGCGCGTCTTCGGCTTTGGTGACTGCGGGGCTGGTGCTGCATGCAACGAGCACGGCGGCTAGCGCAATGAACGTTATGAGCATGCGTAGCGCCGCTACCGGCACTTGTCTGCGGTTGGGGTTCCGGCCCTGCTTCACGCGGCTCACGGCTCCGTTCCGAGGTTGACGAGGCGTAACGCGCCGACTACCAGAAGCGCCGAGCTGGCGCGCGCCTGGGTCGTGGTCAGGCGCCCGAGGGTGTCGAGTGAACCCGTGCCAAAGCCAGCGTTCGTGAGTTCGGCGCGCGTAGCCTCAGGGAAGCTGAAGGCACCGAGGGAGTCGTCAGCCACGCAAGAGAAGGCAACGGTGCCGTCTGAGCCGACGAGGATGATCGCCGAGTTGGCGCCGCCGGGCGTCCAGCCGAACCGCGTATTGACCGTGATGTTCGCGGCGTCGAACCCCTGCAACGTGGGCGTCTTGCCGGTGGCGACCGTCACGTTGTTGAACGCGGGGAAAGCGCCAGTGGCTGCTAGTTGCAGAGAAAGGCCGTCGGTCGGGAGCGGCGCAAGGGCCGCTGCTAGTGAGTAGCGACCGTCCGGGCCGCGCTCTAGCGAACCGTAATCCGTGGCGCCCGTAAGGAGCTGGATGGTGCCCGCTAACAACCGATTGCCGCTGGGCGCGCCGATCACGCTGCCGCCGGTAGGGGCCGCGGCAGCCGACACGTCACACGTGCCGACTTGCGCACCGAACGGGCTGCCCATCAGCTCCTCCGCGCGCTTAGTGGTGAGCTCAACGAAGGTCGCCTGACCAGCAGGCGCCCCGACCTCAGTGGCCTGGCTGAGGAGCACCAAGCCAACGCGGTCAACGGACGCCGGGTCCGGCTGCTGCTGCGGGCGGCAACCAACTAACGTGAGGGCGAGGAGCGCCAACGCCGCCGCGGCGCCACGAGAGGACTTGCGCAAGAGTGAGTACTTCGACCGATGACTCTTCATCTACTCCGGTCCTTCCAGTCCCCGCTCGGTTGCGCTACTGGCTAGACGTGCTCCAAGCGCCCAAATTGGGAGCACGCTTCATCGCCTCGGGTTGTGAGGTTGGCCCCCCGTAACAATTGGGCCGGCTGTCTTGTTAGTGATCCTAGAGGCGAACCTCTTACAGGGCTCTTAACTCTGTGCGCTGGTGCCAGGTGCCTGGCACGGCTCGGGGGAAGCGGTCGTCTTGCCTTGTAACTACTTTGCCACAAGCGCCTGGCTAGAATCGACTTACGGTCGGGTAGCCTGGTCTTGGGCCAGCCTCGCACATCGAGCGAGCCCTAACCTCGAGGAGGACAAGAACGATGCTGAAACGTCTGACGATCCCGGTCCTGATCACGTTGCTCGTGGTTGCCTGTCAACCGAATCCAGCGCCCGTGAAGCTATCCATCAGCTCTCGCATGCCAGCCGCCAGTGCCGCTAACGTGCCAGTAGATAGTGTCGTGGCCGTTACCTTCAACGTCGCGATCAAACTTGCGACGCTAGATGACAACTTCACCCTCTCACAGGGCGACACGCCCGTGGACGGCACCGTTGTCTACGACCCGAGCACGCGCGTAGCAACCTTTACCCCAACCGCCCCGCTGCTCAACGACACGGTTTACACCGCGACGGTGGGCGCGGCCGTCGAGAGCCACCAGGGTGCGCGCCTAGGCGCGGACTCTAAGTGGTCGTTCACCACCGCAAGCGTCGTCATCGTGCCAAGCGTCACGAGCGTAACCATCGTGGGCGGCGACTTCTCCCTCCTCCCAGCTGAAACGGAAACCCTCCTCGTTGATGTCGTAGTCGTTGATGGCGCGGACGCTGCCGTCGAGTGGACCAGCAGCGACGACACCGTTGCCACCGTCGACGCCTCAGGCGTCGTGACCGCAGTGGCGCCTGGCGCTGCCACCATCACGGCGACCAGCACCTTCGACAACACCAAGTCGGACAGCGTGACCGCAACCGTCAACCCGTCCCCGGCCGTCACCGCGGTTGAGATCGACCAGGCCACTCCCGCCACCACCGTCGGCGGCACCGTTACCCTCACGGCCACCGTTACGGCCGTCGGCGGCGCTGACGAGAGCGTTACCTGGGCGTCCGCCGCCGACGCCGTCGCCACCGTCGACGCGGCGAGTGGCGTCGTCACCGGCGTGGCCTCAGGCACCGTCACCATCACGGCCACCAGCACCTTCGACGCCAGCGTTTCCGACACGGTCGATGTGGTCGTTGCGGAGCCGTTGAGTTACACCGCTTCCGCCTACCCAACCACAGTCGGTGCCGCCACCATCGACAACGTCATCTCTATCCTTCCGCCTACTACCACCTCCGCTGGTCATGGCGCACTGTCATACGCCCTCACTGGCGGAGCACTGCCCCCAGCGTTCGTCGTCGACAACGGTGTGATGGCACCAGAGACCTATGAGATCGTCCTCGATGAGAATACGGGCGAGATCAGGGGCAGCACCGGCTGGCCGGGCGTCTTCACCGGCACCGTGACGGTCACGGACGAGCTCGGACAGACCGCCGACCTGACCTTCTCGATCACCGGCGTGCTCGACTTCGAGGTCTACAACTCCGAAGGCACCGCCACCCAGTCCACTTTCCCGTACACCAGCACCACCGAGACCGTGGTTCCTGGAGACCGTATCCGTGTCAGCGGCGTTGACAACACCCTGTGGTTGCCAGCCGACTTCGCTTCGGGCCTCGCCTTCTCTCTCAACTTCACTAGCGTTGTGCCAGACGCAGGTGGAGCTCTCCCGGATGAGGCATTCCTGGTCAACGCTAGCGAGGGCGTCGTAAGCCTAGGCACCGCCCTGGACACTCAGTTGTGGTCTTACGGTCTGGTGCTCGATTACGACGGCGCCAGCGTCACCGTTCCGCTACTCTTCGAGGGCGAGAACTACGTCGTCCCCTGAATGACCCGGCCGGGGGCCACCCATGCAATTTGGGTGGCCCCCGGTACCTGACCACTAGCACTCGCTTCCTTGGGTTGATAATGCGTCAGTGCTGCCACGCGGTTGGCTTGGCGGCCGTGCGCCGCCGCTTGATACGCTCGGAGCGGTAGCATCTAAGGTAGTCCTAGTTAGGGAGCATGGCACTTGAGTATTCCGCCGGCCGCTGGGCCGCAAGCACCGACTCGCACCGTACGGCTGTCAGACGCCCTGCGTTCCCTCAAGCGCGGCGCGCCTTTGGCGCTTGCCACTGCGCTAGTAGCTTGCGTGGTTGCCTTCTTCGTCACGCAGCGCATGGAGCCCGTCTACCAAGCAGAGGCCGGACTGTTGGCCTCCCAGCCCCCAAGCTCGTTCGGGGCGGTCGACCTCATAACGCCGCCGCCCGTCGACCCGCGCGTATACCAACGCGTGCTCCTAGACAGCACGCTCATGCACGACGCCCTGCTGCGCCTAGACGGGGTTGACCGCGACGCGGCCGCCATGAAGGCTTTCCAGCGCAGAGTGCGCGTATCGGTCGAGAACCAAGACATATCTAGCGTCATCCATATCGAGGTCCGCGACTCGTCTCCCCAACGCGCCGCGGACTACGCCAACGCCCTCTCGAGCGCGCTGATCGACTGGGACCGTAACCGCGCGCGGGAGATGGTGGATAACAGCATCGCGGCCATCGAGCGCTCCATCAGCGACATAGACGCCGAGATTGCAACGGCGGTAGCGGCAGGAGACGCCGCCAGTGCCCAGCGGCTACAGGCGTTGGGCGCTACCCAGCGCGAGCAACGCGTTCGCGAGCTAGAGTCTGCCCGCACGCGGAGCGCTTCGGCCGTGGTCGTCGGGTTGTTGGAACCCCTGAGCGTGGCGCAACCGCCAGCAGAGGCCATCGGTCCTCGTCTCGTCTTCAACGTCTTCGTGGCGCTCGTGCTCGGGCTCATATTCGGTTACGCCGTCCAGTTCCTCAGGTGGTCGGCAACCAACGCCGTGGCAAGCAGGCAGCAGCTAGAAGAGCTGACCGGGAAGCCGGTGTTGGCAGAGTTCCCGCGCCTACCGCACGGCGGGCATCGCCTGCCGCCTGACGCCGTCGGCTTCTTCCGAGCACGCATACTTCAAGCAGTGAGTAACAAGCGGCCAGCGGTGTTCGGCATCACTAGCGTGGACACGTATGCGGAGAAGGCCGGCGTGGCCGTCTCTTTGGCTGATGGGCTTGCCCGCGGCGGCCTACGGACCCTTCTGATCGATGCCGATCTACGGCGCGAGGGGCCAGGGTTCGGCCTCGACCTAGGGCGCACCCAAACGCCCTCGCTAGACAGTTACCTCCAGGAGCCCAAGCGCGTCGTGCAGCCTGTTACGGTGTTCAGTGACGTGAATAACTCGTTCGACGTCCTTCCTACCCGCGCGCCAGTCAGGTACCCGAGCGAGATGCTCGCCTACGGCTTCGATGCGTTACTAGCCAACCTGCGCGAGGCGTACGACGCCATCGTCGTCGACCTGCCGCCTGCACTGGAGTACGCGGATACCCTGACGTCCGCCACGGCCTGCACGGGCGTCGTGATCGCGGTGGGTGTTGGCACTAACGCCGGGCACGTCACCGACGCCGTTAACCTACTCGAGGGCAGCCAGGTGCAACTGTTGGGCGCGGTTCTCACGGGCAACGGCGCGGTCAAGCGGGTACGTTCGGCGGGGGCCAGCGTGCGGGGGCGCACGGCTACCACGCCTCCACCAACCGACGCGCCCGCCCCAAAGGCCGTGGCGCGTGTCAAGAGCCGCTGACGCCAAGCCACTAGCTGGAGCAAGCGGCGCGTTAGTCGTCTCCCTCGACTTCGAGCTCGCGTGGGGCGTCAGGGACATCTTCAGTCTCGACGGTCCCTACCGCGCGAACCTGCTTGGCGCAAGGGAGGCCGTCCCGCGCATCCTCGACCTGCTTGCCGAGTACGGCGTCGCGGCGACCTGGGCTACGGTCGGTTTCCTCTTCGCTGAGTCGCGCGAAGAGCTGGAGCATTACTCCCCCAACCTGCGGCCGCGCTACGCCAGCAAGCACTTCGACCCCTACGCAGACGCCCTCGGCGGCGGCGAAGCCGACGACCCACTGCGCTACGCGCCCTCCCTCATCGCCCAGATAGCAGCCACGCCGCGCCAGGAGATC
Organism: Trueperaceae bacterium; assembly: GCA_035703635.1. GTDB lineage: Bacteria > Deinococcota > Deinococci > Deinococcales > Trueperaceae > JAAYYF01. The sequence goes on from DASSXV010000086.1 coordinate 17,288, forward strand.
GCCAGTCACACTTTCTCGCACTACTACTGCCTGGAGGCCGGCCAAAGCGCAGAAGAGTTCGCGGCCGACCTAGCCAGCGCCGTTGCCATCGCGAAAGCTCATGGCCACGTCCTTAAGTCGCTGGTCTTCCCGCGCAACCAACTACGCGCGGACTACCTGCCGCTGCTGGCGCGCACTGGGTTCACGGCATTCCGCGGCACAGAGTCAAACTTCCTCAACCGCCCGCGCCCCGGCGCCTCAGGCTCGACAGTCGTGAGGGGACTGCGGGCCGCGGACGTCTTCGTTAACCTGACCGGCTCCGGCGCGGTGCCATGGTCGGCCGTCAAGCCGCTGGGGGGCGTAATCAACGTCCCGTCAAGCCGCTTCCTACGGCCGTGGCAACCTAACGGCAGCCTGGAGGCGCTTAGGTGGCGTCGGGTAGCTTCTTCCATGGAGGCGGCTGCGATGGGCGGAGCGCTCTTCCACCTGTGGTGGCACCCGCACAACTTCGGGGTGAACCTCGAGCAGAACCTGCACGCCCTTCGGCGGCACCTAGAGCTCTACGCGCGGCTGCGCGACAAGCACGGTTTCAGTAGCTACTCCATGGCGGAGGTGGCCGAGCTCGTACGGCCCAGCTAGCGAGTTAGCCCGCGAGCAGTTCCGCGTACAGCGCTTCGTGAAGGGCAAGCACGTTGCTGATGTCGAAGCGAGACATAGCGATTCGGCCGCTCCGCCCCATGGCGTGCGCGAGCTCGGGGTCGCCAGCGATCAGGCGCATGGCGTTGGCGAGCGCAGCTACGTCACCCACCTCGTGCAATATGCCTGTTTCGGGGGTAACCAGTTCGCCAACGCCGCGGATGCGGGTGGCGATCACTGGTCGCTCGAGGCTAGAGGCCTCCATCAACGACCGTGGCAGGCCCTCGCGCTCAGACGGCAATAGCACGGCCGTTGAGGCCGCAACTAACGCGGGTATGTCCTGGCGGTAGCCGAGGAGCTTCACGCGGTCGGCAACGCCGAGGCTTTGCGCCTGCGCCGCTACCTCACCCATCAGCGGCCCGACCCCTGCCAGCGCCAACACGGCGTTAGGTAAGTTGCTCGCGGCCAGCGCCGCCACCGCGTCCTTGTGGCGCTTACCGGGGTTGAACTCCGCGATCATGGTGAACAGCTGCTCTGCGCCTTCCAGCTTCAACTCGGCGCGCACGGCGGCCACCGCCGCTGGGTTCACGGCGGTCGGTTCGTAGCGCGACGTGTCGACCCCGATGCCTGGCATGTAGACGACGCCGCCGCGCCGCGCAAGCGGAAATGCTTGGGCCGCCGCAAGGTCCTCCTGGTTTATTACGACGAGCCGATCTGTCCAGGCACTTGCCACGCGCTCGAGCCCCCAGAAGATCGCCGCCTGCACGGGCGGTGCTCCGCGGTAGAAGTGGAACCCATGCGCCGTGTAGACGACGCGCGGCGTTCCCGTCAACCGCATGCGCCGTAGGGCGTAGCGCGTAACGAAGGCGGCTATGGGGTCGTGGGCGTGAACCAGGTCGTAACCGCCACAGCGCACTAGCGCGCGCAGCTCCTGTGGCGCTGTGGTCAGGTTGACTAGGTCCGTAGGCTTGCGGGTCCAGCCGATGTCGTGCACTTCATCGAACGCTGCCTTGCTGCGCTCGTCTTGCATAACGCCGTTGCTAACGGCGTCCACGCGCCAACCCAAGCCCCTGAAGTGCTCAGCATACGGCAGCAGGAACGCTGTAAGCGTCGAGGGCACGCTGGTGGCGATCAGCAGTCTTGGCGGTCCAGAGGCGCGGCTGAGCGCGGCTAGGTTCACGCCTTGCCGCGCCGCGCAAGGAGTTCTCGGTAGACGGCCTCCCACTGGTCGACCACGCCAGCAAGGCCGAAGTTCAGTTCGATCTCATGATGAGCCGCCTCACCCATGGCGCGCGTCTCATCCTCGCCCAACTGCATGAGCCTAAGCATGGCCTCGGCCAAAGCGGTTGGGTCGCGAGGGGGCACTACGAAGCCGGTCTTGCCGTCGGTCACCACCTCACGGTTACCGCCTACATCCGTAACCACCGCTGGGAGCCGCGAGGCACCCGCCTCGAGCAGCACCATCGGCAGCCCCTCCCACGCTGACGACATCACGTACGCGTCGGCAGCAGCCATGAGGTCCACCACGTCTTTGCGCGCCCCCAACATCCGGAAGTGCGCGCCGTCTAGTCCGGCCGCTTGGACAAGTCGGTCGAGCTCACCGTGAAGGTTGCCTTCGCCCGCGACCAAGATTGTCGTTGGCGCCGCGTCGTTTCTTGCGGCTAGTTGTCGCACCGCCTCGATTAGGTTCGGGTAGTCCTTCTGCTCTTCGAGGCGCCCAACGGCCAGCCACAAGAAGGTGCCGGGGGCTATGCCGAGTTCCTGACGCTTCGCTTCCCGCGCGCCGGGTTGCGGCTGGAAGTTCGCGAGGTCGAGGCCGTTCGGCATGTACTTTATGCGGGCTTTGGGCGTGGCGCCGACGGCGACGAAGTGCTCGACGCAGAGGCGACAGACGTTGGTGGTCAGGTCGCAGAGTGGGTCGGTAACGCGGTAGGCGAGTTCGCGCCAACGTGCGCCCTCGGAGTAGTTGTGGGCGGTAGAGATCTGCACAGGCATGGGTGAGAGCAAGCGCGCCAAGCGCGTAAGGAGGTTGGCGTGCACCATGTGGCTGTGGACTACGTCGGGGCGGTTGGCTCGCACGACGTTGGTTAGCTTGAAGAGTGCCCGCGGATCACCGATACCGCGCTGCATGGCGAGACTATGGAACGGGATCTCAAGCTCCTGCAGCTCTGACTCGAACGCCTCTGCGTCACGCATGCTGACCAGGGTCACGGTGTGCCCTCTACGTTTCAACTCGGCAGCCAACAGAAAGACCTGAACCTCGGCGCCGCCTTGCATAAGGGACGTGGTAACGAACTGAACGCTAAGTGGCTGACCAGCGTTAGACATCCGAACCTCTCCGGCCGCGCCGCACTGAAGGGCGCTGGCCGCGACGGGAAGTTTAGCACCTGCGCCGCGGCGGCCTGGGACGCTGCCGCGCAGGACGCAGTGCGGCGAGCTTTAGAATGCAGGTCGGCCGTTGCAGAACGCCGCCACTGGAGTACCGCCGCGCCAGATGAACCCTAAGCTGAGAAGAACTGTTCAATACCTGCTGACCGTAGTGCTCGGTCAGGGCCTGTCGTTCCTGCTCCTGCCGGTGGTGACGCGCTTTCTAGATCCCGTCGAGTACGGCGAGTACGCTCTTGCGCTCACCGTATCCGGGCTCGTTGGCATGTTCGCATCTGGTTGGGTCCGCAACGTTGGCTTGCGCCTCTATTACGACGCTAGCGAGCGCGGCACCACGCGCGGTTTCTACCTTGGGACGGCGCTCGTCCAGGCCGTGCTTGCATCCGCGCTCTACGGCGCCGTGCTACTCGGGCTGCAGGCCTTCGATCTCTTACCTGCGCGCATGGGCGTGTTGCTTGCCGCTGGCCTCGTGCTAATCATTGGCGACCAGTACGGCTACGCCGTCACCCTGCTCCGCGCGGAGGAGCGCACGACCGCCTTCACCGCCGCGGAGGTAGGCAGCGGCCTTCTGCGCTTTGGCGCCACCCTCGGCGGCCTGTATGCGGGCTTCGCCACGGCGCAACTCCTGTTCTTCGCGATGGCCGCAGCGTACTTGGTTGGCACCCTGTTCGCGGTGCCGATGCTATGGCGGCGCCTCAGCGGTCCGAGCCGGATCGACTTCAAGGGGCTAGTAGAGACGGTGCGCGCGGGCCCCTCCGCCCTGCCGTTCTCTGTGGCCGCTTGGCTAGATAACCTCGCTAGCCGTCTCATATTGCAAGGGTTCCTCGGCACCGCCGTGGTCGGCGTCTTCAGCGTCGGCTACTCGATCGGGGAGCGGCTCGTTGGCAGCCTCACGCAGGCCGTCTTCATGATGGCGTGGCCGAGCATCCTCAACGCCTGGCGCGAGGGTGGAGTCAAGCTCGCGCGCCAAGCCTTGAGTGACGCGCAGCGCATCTACGCGTACCTCACCCTCGGGCCAGTCCTGTTCCTCGTGATCTTCGGCAGCGAGGTGACGCGCCTCCTGACGGGCCCCGAATACCGCGACGCGAGCGTGGTGGTGCCGCTCGTGGCCACGGCCATGTGGTTCCGCGGGCTGTCCTCGTACTTGAACCGCCACCTCGAGCTGAACAAGCGCTACGCGCACCTGTCGCTCGTCGCCATTTGCGGGGCGCTCGTGAACGTTGGACTGAGCTTCCTGCTCGTCAAGGACTACGGGATGGTCGGGGTCGCGACGGCGACGGTCTTCAGCAACTCGCTAACGTGCGCTTTCTATTTCCTCACTCGCGATAGGGAGCTAACTCGCGTGCGCTTCGGCTCGTTCGCGGCAGCGGGGGGCCTCGCGGCCTTGGCGTGGGCGCTATCGTCGGCCGTCGGGGTCTTCGCTACGCCGGGTGGGGTAGTGGTCGGTGACGTCAAGATGGCGGTGTTCATCGCCGTGTACGCTCTCGGCTTCGCAGGAGTGTTCCTAGGGCGCAGGCTGCTCAGCGCCCGAGGCGCGCTGTGACTTCTCCCCAGGTACCGATCGCGAGCACGAGAGCCAACGCTATCCAGTAGAGGAAGCCGTCCGGCGCGGTCGAGGTCACGCACGCGCCAAGCAGGAACAACGTCAGGCCGACCCCGGCAAGGCCCAACGTGCCGCGCACGCGCCAACTGACGACGAGGCCCGCGAAGTGCAACGCCAAGAACAGTCCGAGGCCAACGAAGCCGAACTCGTACAAGACCTCGAGGTAGGCGTTGTGCGTCGATGTAAGCGTGCCGAAGCCGCGCTGCACGACGTCTACGCTGCTTTCGAAGCCGTTACCGAGGAGCAGCTCCTTGACGTCGCCCTCACGGTAGGCGCCATACACCGCCTGCCAGATCGGCGTGCGGCTGCCGCCAGACTCGACCCGCTCGCTCGTGAAGCGCTGCACCAGCCCTTCGCCACCGGGCAGTATCGCGCCAGCTCCGATCATCGCGAGGAGCGCGACCACGACCAGCAACTTGCGCCAGTCCTGCACGACGAGACGCGTGAAAATGGCGACGAGCGCGAGGCCGGCGGCGATGGCCATGCCGCGCGAGGCTAACAGCAACAGTGAGTACGCCAGCACCCCAGTAAGGAGTAACAACAGCGCACCTTGCCACCGGCGCCCAGCGGTGCTCAATGCCTGAACACTGGCCGCCGCAGCGATCACGAACCCGAGCCCGACGTAGAAGGCCACGACGTTCTCGTTAACGTCCACGTCGCCGCGATAGGCGAAGCCGCCGCGAATGGCGCTCTCGATCACCCAGCCGGCCACGCCAGTGGAGGCCAGCACGGCGGCGCCAGCCACCAACTTCACGCCGCGCTGCGTCCGGAACTGCAGGTAGGCGATGGCGCCCAAAAGGTACGCAAGCACGCGCTGGATGATGGCGAAGTCGATGGCCTGGACGAAGCCAACGAACGACGCTGCCACCACGGCGAGGAACGCGAAGTAGAGCCAGAAGTACGTCGATCGCACCCTGATGCCCTGGCCGAGTAATGCCGCGACCATGCTGAACACGAACGCCGCATAGAACGGATAGAAGAACCCGTTGATGGTGAGGCCGCTGAAGATCGTCTCGTAACCGCAGAACGCCAACCAGTAAAGCCCAACGACGATCTCGGACTTGTAACTGCTGTTCATGAACAGCAGGAAGACGCCAAGCACCAAGACCCCACCAAGCGCGATCTCTGCAGACAGCGCCGCCAGCGCCCCGATCAGCACGGCGCCGATCAGCAACCAGACGCGCACTGCGGCCTGGCCGCGCGCTTCGTCAGCGCCACTACGCGGCAACCTCGTAACCGACATCGCCAGTACTTTACTCCGGGCTCCGCCAGCCGCGGTTCGTAAGTCGGCAGGCGCCCTCTCACGTAATCTAGGCGGGTGCCAGACGCTCACCCCAACCCCAAGGTCCTGTTCATCATGGCAAGCTACGCCGTGGGAGGCACCGAGTTGCAGTTGGCCGCGCTGCTAGCGAACCGCCCAGCGTGGGCCGCAGGCTACACCCTCGAGACCATCACGTTCCTCCCGCCACGTTCGAGCGCGGTCACCCAACTGTTCGAGGCAGAGGGCGTTAGCAACACGCTCATCAACCGCGAGGCGCTGTCGTTCCCGCGGTTCTTCTGGCGCCTCCTCACGCAGGTGCGGCGCTCGCGGCCTGACGTACTGCATGCCATGCTCGACTCATCCACCGGCGCATGGGGACGCCTGGCTGGTGTGCTGGTCGGGGTTCCTGCCATCGTGCAGTCGGACCGCTCGGTGATGGAGGAGGGCACCGGCACGCATAGACGGCTCAGGCCGTTCCTCGACCGCCGCACGCAGCGTTTCCTGCCCAACGCCAACGCCATAGCCGAGAGGCTGATGCGCAGTGGCGTGCCGCGGGAGCGCATTACGGTCGTGCCTTCAGGTGTCGACCTGGCGCGCTTCGACCCGGCCAGCGTTCAACCTACCGGCCGTTACCGCAGCGCGGCGGGAGGCGTAGTAGCTGGCTTCGTTGGGCGCTTTCACGCCGTGAAGCGCCTCGACGTACTGCTGGACGCGGTTGCCTCCCTACCTGAGGCCCAGCGGCCAGCGCGCCTGGTGCTTGCGGGGGACGGCCCAGAGATGGCCGCCGTGCAGGCGCGAGTAGCAGCCGAACCCTGGCTACGCGAGCACGTCGAGCTGCTCGGGGCGTGCGACGACGTACCAGGCTTCCTGGCGGAGATCGATTACCTCATCCTCTCCTCGGAAGTCGAAGGTGCGCCGAACGCCGTCATAGAAGCCATGGCGATGGGCAAGCCGGTGGTCGCAACGCGGGTCTCTGACGTACCTGGCATTGTCAAGGGAGCCGGGTTCCTCGCGGAGCCAGGAGACGCGGCCTCGTTGGCTGGCGCCATAGCGCAGATGCAGGCCCTCACGCCGGCCGCGCGGGCGGAACTAGGGCGGCACGGACGCCTGAACGTCGAGGCCAACTACGACATGAAGGTAGTCGCCGAACGCTTCTGGGAGGCGCACCGTCAACTCCTCACGCGGCGTGCGCGTTAGGAGTTGGCACGGCTCCACTGCTGATACATGAGCACGGGCCATAACCGGTGTTGCCAATCGGCCTTGCCTGAGAGGTGCTGCTGCCACAGCTCACGAAGTGGCTCGGCGCGGAACTGCCCCTCCAGCTCGAGCGCCTGGACGGACAAAAGTCCGTCTGCCCAGCCCTTCAGCGGTCCACGTAGCCAGGCGCTGATCGGTACGCCGAAACCTTGCTTGGGACGGTCAACCAGCGCTCGCGGCACGTGCCGGTAGAGAAGCTGCTTGAGCAACCACTTCTGCTCACCGGCGCGCACGCGCAGGTCGTGGGGAAGCGACCAGGCGAACTCGACCACACGGTGATCCAACAGCGGCACGCGCGTCTCTAGCGAGTGAGACATGGCGGCACGGTCGACCTTGACGAGCACGTCATCCGGTAGGTACGAGCGGGTGTCGAACGCCATCATGCGCTCAGTTGGGTGGGTGCGCGCCAACTCGGCCTTGGCCGCCCACGATGGGGTTGGGGTGGCCCCGCTCTTCAGGACCGCTGCTGGATCGGGCCAGTTGGAGATGCGCACGTCGTACAACGCGGCGACGTCGCTCGCGCTGAACGCGGTGCGGAAGCCGCGCACACGGTCGGAGAAGAGGTGGGGGAAGCCCCCGACCTGCAACTCAACCATCACGCGTTGCAAGGCGCTGGCGGGTATGGCGCTCATGCCCAAGCTGGCTGCGCGCCGCACGGTCGGGTTGAGGGCCGCCGCGCGCGACCATAGTCGGCTCGTTCTGGCGTAGCGGCTGTAGCCGGCGAAGAGTTCGTCACCGCCGTCGCCTGAGAGCGCCACCGTCACTTGGGTGCGCGCCAACCCAGCAAGCAACCACGTTGGAATGGCCGAGGAGTCGCCGAAAGGTTCGTCGTAGATGACCGGGAGTTTCGGGATCACGGCTTGAGCCTCAGCGGGAGTCACGACGAGCTCCGCATGCTCGGTTCCAAGGTGCTTGGCTACCTCGCGCGCGGCGGCCGACTCGTCGAACGCGTTCTCACTAAACCCGATGGTGAACGTCTTGACCGGAGCGCCGCCCAGACTCTGCATGAGCGCCACTACCATGCTTGAGTCGATGCCACCGGAGAGGAAGGCGCCCAGCGGCACGTCAGACATGAGCTGGCCGCGCACGGACCGGGAGAGGAGGCGCTCCAACTCGTCGAGGGCCTCTTCGTCACTCCCCGCGAACGTGGAGGTGCGCGCCGCGACTTCCGTTAGCGACCAGTATGGCGTCGGCTCAGGCAGCGTTGCCCCGCTGGCGGCGTCGACCGTGACGCTCGTGCCAGGCGGCAGCTTGTAGATGCCTTCGTAGATCGACAGTGGGGCCGGGATGTAACCGTGCTTCAGGAACGAGGAGAGCGCTCCCTGGTCGATCGTTCCGCTGAACGCGGGGTGTGCTCTAAGGGCCTTCAGCTCTGAGCCGAACAGCAACGTCCGCCCCTTCTTGCCGTAGTACATGGGCTTTTCACCCAACCGGTCGCGGGCCAACGTGAGCCGCGCGGTCTCGCGGTCCCACACGGCTACCGCGAACATGCCGACACTGCGCCTGAGGGTCTCCTCCAAGCCGAAGGCCTCGAAGCCCGCCAGCAGCGACTCGGTGTCGGAGTGGCCGCGCCAAGCTGGCGCTGGCCGAACGAGAGCGCGGAGCTCTTCGTGGTTGTAGATCTCGCCGTTGAACACGATGACGTAGCGGCCACTAGCAGAGGTCATCGGTTGGTGGCCAGCCGGGCTGAGGTCCACGATCGCCAGGCGGCGGTGCGCAAGCGCCACGCCACGAGGCGCGTCCAGCCATACTCCGGCGTCATCTGGACCGCGGTGGCTGACAGCAAGTGCCATGCGCGCCAAGCTCTCTTTGGCGCCCTCTTCGCTAAACCCGCCGGTCTCGATGAAGCCCGTAATGCCGCACATTCCAGCCCGCACACTACACCGCTGACGGTTGCCTCGAGGCCGGCGGCGTCATAGGGCCGGTCTAATCAGATGGGGCCTTAGTCATAGAACCCTCTCATCTGTGGGCTGTAACTTAGTCCTTGTCGGGTTCCATTAGGGCCCGCCACTCGAAAGCGATGATGCGTGCGCCGCAAAGTGGGCGCTTGGTGCGCGCGGAGCTAGTAGCGCAACCGGTCGAGTTCTTTTCGTCTTTTCAAGAACTGGTTAAGTACCCACCTAGTGGACATCTGGAAATGGTGTCCGGAGGCTATGAGCCGTGTATCCCGACTTGGGCATCAAGGGACACGGGGAGCCAGTGATGCAACCGGCCGGATGGTGAAGTCAGGTTGCATCCAGACTGTGGGAGCAGGTTCGGATGCGTACAGCAATTTCAGCAAATAGAACCGCCAGCAGCGTGCTGGCACTGTTTCAACCGAAGTATCTGAAGGGGATTGCCATAATGGCGGCAATCGGACTATTAGCCGCGTGCGGACAGGTCACTAGCGTCCCTGGCGGCGATGAAACTCAGATCGAACCAACGTGGTCGTGGAGTCCGGTCGGCTACGTCGACGACACCGTTGGGACGGCCGCCGTCGACGACGCCCTCACGGTGCACGGCTCCGGAACGGACATCTGGGATGGCCGTGACGAGTTCTTCTACGTCTACACCAGCCTCGTCGGCGACGGCTCACTGTCGGTCAGGGTCAAGGACCTGCAGGCCGACAACCCGTGGGCGAAAGCTGGCGTCATGCTCCGTGAGAGCCTCGACCCAGACGCGCGCAACGTGCTCCTGCACATTTCCAGGGAGAACGGTTCGGTACTGCAGATGCGCCCTGAGACTGGCGGAGCAACCATCAACGATGCGGGGCACGACACGACCATGGCCGTGGGCGGCTGGGTGCGCCTCACCCGCACCGGCGACACCGTCCTTGGTGAACTATCTCGCGACGGGGAGAGCTGGACCGAACTCGGCAAGTACGACATCGCTTTGGGCGACAACGCCCTCATCGGCTTCGCGGTGACTGCGCACGACCGCGGCAAGGTAGCGACGGCCGAGTTCACCAACGTGAGGCGCAACTGGCGCGGCGTTCCAGGCGCTAGGCCGGTCGTCAAACCAGAGCCGCCAGTGACTCAGCCGACCCCACAGCCCCCGGTCACCGACCCGACCCCAGTGCCGCCCGTCCTCGGGGGCGCCGAGTACGACCTGCCGCCCGCTACCCTCTACGTGGCCACCAATGGCAACGACAGCAACTCGGGCCGCACCGCTAGCGCGCCGCTTAGAACCATGTCGAAGGCCACCTCCATGGTGCAGCCAGGTGACGTCGTTTACATTCGCGGAGGCGTCTACCCGATCAACGTCGCGTTCAGAACCCCCGGTACGGCGACCAAGCCCATCGTGTGGGCCTCTTACCCGGGCGAGACGGCGATCTTCGACGGCGCAGACCAGAGCCGTGGTAGCAGCCAGCACCGCGTGTGGGTCGACGGCGTGTCCTACAACCACTTCGTGAACTTCGAGGTTCGCAACAGCCCTCAGCAGGGCATATTCGTGCGCAACGCCAGCGATAACCTCTTCCACGGCCTCGTCGTCCATGGCAGCAACGGCAGCGGGATCCAGAACTACAGCGGCAACCGCAACCGCTACGAGTACCTAGTCACCTACGACAACTTCGACACCGTCAACTCCAACGGCAAGATCGGTGAGGACGCCGACGGCATCGGTATCTCAGCAGGTGACTCCAACGTCATCAGTCGCGTGATCAGCTACTACAACTCAGACGACGGCATAGACGCCTGGCGGTCCACGAACACCATCATCGAGCACTCCGTGGCGTTCGATAACGGGCGCGGCGCCAACGGCAACGGCAACGGCTTCAAGCTAGGCGGCAACAGCGAAGATAACCGTACGGTCGCGCGCTTCAATATCGCGTTCTCCAACAAGGCCTCCGGCTTCAGCCAGAACACCGGCCGCAACATCACCGTCTACAACAACACCGCGTATGGCAACTCTGGCCCCAACTACGACGTTGGCTCGACCGTCACGGTGCGCAACAACCTGTCGATCGGCGGCCGCAACAACGTGTTGAGCAGCGCGATCAGCGGCAACAACTCGTGGGACTTGGGCATCACCGACGTACGCGTACTGAGCACCGACCGCAATAGCCCCGACTTCCTCTCATTGCGCGCAGACAGCCCCGGAATTGACAGGGGTAGCGACGTCGGGTTGCCGTACCTCGGCGCGGCCCCGGACCTGGGTGCGCTCGAGTACCAAACGACGATCGCCGACCTGCTCGACTCCGAGCGGCTCCCGATCACCGAGATCGTCCGTGCGGCCATCGACTCGGCGACCTTGGCGCTAGGGCACTAGCAGCACCGCAAGCTAGACGACCGGACTCCGCTTGGCCAGCAGCACTCGAGGGTGCTGCTGGCCAAGCCTTATCCTTGGGAATGGCCAGCGCACGACAGACTACTGACGCCAGTGCGTCACCCACTGGCGCGTATGCGCGCCCCGAGTTCGCCTTCCTCCTACCTTCCCTTAGGGGTGGCGGAGCCGAGCGCGTCGTGATGGACCTGGCGCGCCAAGCAGCGGACGAGGGGCACGCCGTCGACATGGTGGTATTGAATCGCGCTGGCGCCGTGGTGGATGACCTCGGTCCGGGCGTGCGAATAGTGGAGCTGGGCAGGAGCCGCGCTGCCTTCGCGCTACCGGCCATGATCGGCTACCTGCGTCACGCGCGCCCGCGAGCCATGCTGACCACGCTAGAACACACGAACGTCTTGGCAGTGATCGCTGCGCGCCTCGTGCCGGGCGCTGGCGCCGCCCCCCGTACGCGCGTCGTCGTGCGCGAGGCGAACACCGTCAGCGAGGACCTCGTCGGCTTGAAGGGCCGCGCAGTGCGGGCACTCATGCGCGTTGCTTACCGCTCCGCGGACGCGGTCGTGGCCGTGTCGCTTGGCGTGGCCCGGAGCCTAGAGGCCGAGCTGGGCCTCAACCCAGAGCGCGTGCGCGTGATCCTCAACCCGGTGATCACGCCGCGCGTGCTGGCCGGCGCCAAGGAGCCGGTTGGGCACGCCTGGTTCGCGCCAGGCCAGCCGCCTGTCATCTTGGGCGTAGGGCGCCTCACGGAGCAGAAGGGCTTCGACACACTCGTTAAGGCGTTCGCCACGCTGCGCGCTTCTCGGCCGTGCCGACTCATCATTCTCGGGGAGGGTGAGTTGAGGCCGGAACTCGAGGCGCTAGCGCGTGATCTGGGGATCGAGGCAGACGTCGACTTGGCCGGCTTCGTCGGCAACCCGTTCCCATACATGGCGAACTGCGCTGTGTTCGTACTGTCGTCGCGCTGGGAGGGGTTGCCGAACGTGCTCATCCAAGCGATGGCCGTAGGTGCCAAGGTCGTGGCCAGCGATTGCCCGAGTGGCCCTGCCGAGGTCACCGACGGCGGCACACTAGCGCCGCTCGTGCCGGTGGACGACGTGGCGGCGTTGGCCGCAGCAATGAGCGCCACCCTCGAGCGGGAGGCCAGCGAGCTTCCCGAAGGGTGGCGCGAACGTTACGAGCTTGAGGCGATCACTGCCGCCTACCTAGACGTCATGCGGGGCGGCTAGTCCAGCCAACCCAGCTAGTAGCCGAGGATCTGCGCTAGTGGTATCCCGAGGAACGAGCCGATGGTCTGACCGACCGGGATTGCACCAAGGTCAGGTGCGGCGCCAGTGTAAGGCAGGCCGATGTCGCTGCCCCTGGCCTTCACCGAACTAGTGCTCGAGGGCGCCAGGAAGTTCGCTGAGTTGGGGTCGGTGCTCACGAACGATGGGTTGCCCACCCCGACGTTCCACGAGTTCGTCTGCTGCTGGTTGCTGCCGTCGTCTTCCCAGACGCGCTTGTTGTCGGCATACCCGAGGTTGTTGCGCAGCCTCCCTGAGCCAACGATGTAGCCGTAAACGCCGTTGTTGTAGGAAGTGTTCTGGTCGAGGGTGACGTTGCGGCCGGAGTTGTAGTTGAAGCCCTCGCTCTTGTTGCCGTACGCGATGCTGTAGCGGATGACGGTGTTGCCAGCCTGACTGCGGCCGCCGAGCTTGAAGCCGTTGCCGTCTCCGCCTTGGAAGCCGTTCTGGAAGCTAACGCAGCGCTCGATGACAGTGTTGACCGACAGCCAGGCGTCTATGCCGTCGTCGGAGTTGCGGTACGACACGCAGTGATCAAGTCGCAGGTCGCGGCCAGCGGAGAGGCCGATTCCGTCGGCGTTCCCGCCGCCACCGTCCGAGTTGTCGTGGGTGATGAAGTAGGAGAAGCGGTTCCTGTCTCCGGAGAGGTTCTGGATGCCGGAGAGGCCGTTGCCGTACGTACGCACGTGGGCGATGACGTTATCGCTTGCGTTCACTAGCTGAATGCCCTGGGCGCTGTTGTTGCGCACGATGAAGTTGCGGAAGACATTGAAGCTGGCGCCCTCGAAACGGACGTTCTGGTAGGCGGCCTGCCCGGAACCGTCCAGCACGGCGCATTCACCTGGGTACGACTCGAACACGATCGGCCTAGCGGCAGAGCCTGACCGTTGGAACGACACGTTAGAGGAGTAGGTTCCACCCCTCACCCACACGACGTCACCGGCGCTAACCACATCTGCGGCCCGTTGGAGCGTGCGGAACGGCCGGTCGGTGCTGCGACCATCGTTACTATCGGAGCCACCGGTCGCAACGTAATAGGTTGGGGTGTAAGCGGGCGCTAGCGGCTCGGAACCACAGACCCACGTGCCGTTGAAGACAGCGGAGGAGTCTCCGGGCGGCGGCGGCGTCGGTGTTGGTGTCGGTGTCGGCGCCGGCGTCGGGCTAGGTGCGGGGTTGGTTGGCGGGACGGGCGTGCTCGGCGTTGCTTGTGTGCCAAGGACCAGGCGGGGGTTGGAGAAGTACGCCACGGCCACGTTGCCAGGCGAGTGGGCCGTTACGGCCAATCCAATCAGCGCGTCTTGACCCATGGGCAAGTTGTAGCGGCCAAGCTCGCTCCAGGCCACCCCGTCGCTCGAGAGCTCGCCGATGACCTCGCCACCCTTACGCGTCAATCGCATCCAACCACCAACGGGCATGCTCGGGTCGTTGCCAGCGCTATTGACGGTGGCGGCGCCGTCGCTTAGGCGCGCTTGGAAGACCGAGCCGTTCTGGCCGCTGATGTGGATGAGGGCGTTGCGGGCATCCGGTTCGAGGCTAGTGCGGATCATGATGCCGGCCTTGCTCCACTCATGAGCAGCGGAGAAGTCGTGCAGCTTCACGCTTAGAGAACCGTTGCCTCTGATGGGGGTGTAGACGTAAAAGAACTCGTCGCGGTCGCCCCAAATATCAGTGCCGGAGCCGCTCACCTTCATCAGGCCACCAGGAGGAGTTGATGCGGTCTCGAGCTGAGCGACGGGGTCGTAGCCGATGGCCACGGTCGACCACTCGACCTCTGCCGGCGAACCAGGCAGTTCGGCCGCCACCTGCCCGCAGGCGGTGAGCAACGCAAACAGTATTGAAAGAGCCGTTAACAACTCAACACGCGCAAGGGGGCGCCTCACAGCGGACCCGCGTACGATGGGAGCGTTCTACTGATGTTGATGACGGAGTCGGCATGACCGACCGCGAGCCTGAAGGAACGCATTCCCCCTCCATCTGTCGTTGCGTACGCTGACGTAGCAAGACTTTGATGAAGTTACCTTCATCTGATGTGAGGCGGGTTAGTAAGTTGGTCGATGTGACAATCCAGCGCGCTTCGCTCGGAACAGTTCCGAGCGAAGCGCGTGGCGTTGGGGGAGAAGAAGGCATTACGTTGAGGTGCTTAGCTGAGCGTGGTGCTCACCACTTTAGCCCTTCTGAGGTCAAGCTGGCCGGGAAGGTGGTGCCGCCAAGCTGACCGAGGCTGGCCCCGCGTATGCCGTCATCGTTCTGGATAAGGTCCTGGGGCGTGTTGCCAGAGAGCGTCCCACCCGTACGGACCAGATGATTGATCTCACCAACGTAGTAGCGCTGCATGATGCCGCCGCCGTACCCCGTCACGCCAGTTACGCCAGCCGCGTTGTTGGTAATGGCGACATTTGCGAGGTTGGTCATGGCGTTTACCCCGTGGAACAGGCCGCCACCTTGATCGGTGGCGAGGTTATTCGTCAGTGCACCGGTGGTGAAGGAGAGGTTGGCATAATTGGCGATGCCCCCACCGTAGCTATAGTCGGTTGGGTCTGAAATCACGAAGCCAGCCGCAAGGTGGTTTGCGACGTTTCCGTCCACGGTCACGCCGTTTAGGGTCATCGTGCCCATGTTGTGAATACCGCCTGACGACTGGCGGGCAATGTTGTTCGAGACGTCGACATTAGTGAGGGTTGCGGTTCCCTCGTTGAACAGGCCGCCACCCGTACCGTTGATGCCCGGGAACTGCGCTGGATCGCCGGCGCTGCCGCGGATGTACCAATCGTGGTCGATCTCGACATCTAGCGTAGCAGCGGTGTTGCCCATGATGCTGCTGTCGATCATGGTCAAATTCGCGCCGGGCAAGTTGCGAATGGCGCCGCCGGACCCGAAGGCGCGGTTGTCCGTAATGCTGCTGCCACGCACGGTCAGAGTGCCAGCGTTATGAATGCCAGCGCCAGTGTAGATGAAGGTGCCGCCAGTGATCACGAGGTTCTCTAGAGTGGCCGTAACGCCAACTGGCACGTAGATGACGCGCGACTCGTATGTGAATTGGTCGCCAGGGTCGCCAGTTTGCCAGGCGGTCATGCCCTGCAAGGTCACCTGAGCACCAGCAGGACCGCTGATGGTCACGTCGTGGCGCAAGATCAAGTGGGAGTCGACGACTCCGCCACCGACTGGGATGAGGTCAACACCGCGCACGTTGATGGAGGTTATGTCTGAAGCGAAGCCGATTATCGCGCCAGTCTGTGCGGAGGCAAGAACGGAGCGGAGCGAGCCGGGAATGGAAGGTTCCGGCACCCAGCCGCGCAAGTCGTATGGGTCGTAATCCTGGTTGTTGACCACGACGTTATCGAGGGGATCGAGGTCCCGGCTGACAGTACCTTCGGCATTGGTAGCCTCCAGGCGGAAGGCCTGGTGCGTGCTGTCTGGTAGGGCAACCGTAGCGTCAGTTGAGCTACCGGGGTAACTGCCGATGACCTGCCTGTCAGTGTCATCATTGGGGTCGAAGCTGTACAGGTTGATGCTCGTTGCGTTAGTTACCGCCCAGCTGAGTTCAGCTTGGCTGCCAGCAACAACGGTGCCAGTGAAGAACGTGATGTTTGGCCCGGCACCGACTGGGACCACAGTGACTACGACGGAGGCAGTCATCGTGGGCAGGCCGACAGTCGTGGCAGTGACGGTAGCAGTGCCGACAGACACGGCGGTTACGACCCCGGCGCCGGTGACGCTAGCAACGGCGTCGTTCGAGCTGCTCCACGTGACCTCTTGGCTGGCACCACCTATCACGGTCACGTTAGCCGTGAGCGTGACAGTGCCACCAACTTCAAGGCTGGGATCCAGCTGATCGATCTCTACGCTGATCACGGCTGGCCCGGCGCCCACCGGCACCACCGTGACCTCGACAGATGCCGTCCTCGTTGGCGAGCCAACGCTGGTAGCGGTGACGGTGGCGCTACCCTCGGCGACGGCGGTAACTAGCCCCGAACCCGTGACGGTGGCAACGGCCTCATCGGAACTCTCCCAGGTGACGGCCTTGCTCGCGCCGCCCAGGACGGTGACCTTGGTGGTGAGCGTGACTGTGCCGCCGACCTCCAAGGTCGGGTTGGCCTGCTCGATCTCGACCTTGACCACGCTTGGGGTGACGGTGGGGCCACCGCAGGCGGCCAGCCAGAAGGTGCCGACAACCAGCAGCAAACCTAACAGTGCGCTGCGTGGGCGCCGCCTAGAGAAGTGAGACTTAGTTGATTTACTCATTATTATCAATGCCGTCCAATCTAGCTAGGCGCTCGGCCTTTCATAGCGCGGCCGTGCGTCCTACGCCGGACTTACGTCACACCCACACTTGCCTTGTGGGCGCTCCGCGCACCAGGATGTGAGTGGCCGTGTGAACCCCCGTTGGGCCGCACGCTGCGGAGTATTCAGCTAGTCTACATTGCGGTTCGTTGGCACAAAGATGAGCTTGGCCAAGCGAACCTACAGGAAGTCAGGTACGAGCATGTGCGGCATCGCCGGAATCTACGACCACGCTGATCCAGCCGGTCTCCGCGACCTCCTCCTAACCATGGCGGGTGAACTCGCGCACCGCGGGCCAGACGGCGTCGGCCTTTACCTAGACGGCTCGTTCGGCATGGTGAACACGCGCCTGTCGATCATCGACTTGGCGGGTGGCGACCAGCCGCTCAGCAACGAGGACGGCCGTTATTGGGTCATGCAGAACGGCGAGATCTATAACTACCCGGAGCTGATGAGCGAGCTGGAGGGCTTGGGTCACCGGTTCCGCACGCGCTCGGACACGGAAGTCATCGTGCACGCTTTCGAGGAGTGGGGCGAGGGTTGCCTCAATCGGCTCAACGGGGAGTTCGCGTTGGCGGTCTACGACCGCCACACGAAGCGCCTCTTCCTCGCGCGCGACCGCTTTGGCATCAGGCCGTTGTTCGTGGCGGAGTTCGGGGGCGAGTACGTTTTCGCTTCCGAGGCGAAGGCGTTGCTGCGCCACCCGCGGTCGCGCCGCGAGCTCGACCCGTTCGCGTTGGTCGAGACCTTCACCATCTGGGCGGTGCAACCGGACCGCAGCGCGTTCCCTGGTATCAGGGAGCTGCCTGCGGGGCACTTCGTGTGGGTGGGACCCAAGGGGCCCGAGGCGCCGGTGCGGTGGTGGGATATCGGCTTCGGGCCGCGCGAGGGTGTGCGTCAGGGCTCCGTCGACGAGCTGAAGGAGGAACTCCTCAGCCTGTTGGACGATGCGACGCGTATAAGGCTCCGCGCAGACGTGCCCGTCGGCGTTTACTTGAGCGGCGGCCTCGATTCGAGCGCCACGACGGCGTTGGCGCGCAGGCATTCGCGCGGGCCGCTCGAGGCGTTCAGCGTGACGTTCGAGGACCCGCGCTTCGACGAGGCGCCGTTCCAGCAGCGCATGGCCGCAGAGTTGGGCGTCAACCTGCGAACGGTCAGGGTGTCGGACGCAGACGTGGCGGCGGTCTTCCCCGAAGTGATCCTGCACGCCGAGAAACCCATGCTGCGCACAGCGCCCGGGCCGCTGCTGCTCCTGTCGCGCTTCGTGCGCACCTCCGGTTTCAAGGTCGTGCTCACGGGTGAGGGCTCCGACGAGCTTCTCGGCGGCTACAACATCTTTCAAGAGGCCATGGTGAGGCGTTTCTGGGCGCGGCAACCAGGGTCGCGCTTGCGGCCGCGCCTCCTCGGCAAGCTCTACCCCTACTTGTCGCGCGACTTGCAGCAGGGTGGCGGGTTCATGGCGGAGTTCTTCAAGGCCGGCATGCTCGAGCTGAACGACCCGCTCTACTCTCACCGCCCGCGCTTCCGCACCACGGCGCGCAACCTGCGCTTCTTGGCCCCCGACACGCTGGCCACGACGATAACGGTCGGCGACCCGGAGGCGCGCGTCGTTGCCCGTCTTCCGGAGGGGTTCCAACGCATGGGCCCGCTTGGGCAGGCCCAGTACCTCGAGATAAGTACGTTCCTCACGGGTTTCCTGCTGCATTCGCAGGGCGACCGCATGCTCATGGCCAACTCGGTCGAGGGGCGCTTCCCGTTCCTCGACGTGAACGTCGCCGAGTTCGCCGCCGCGCTGCCAGAGCGCCTCAGGCTGCGCGACCTTCAGGAGAAGTACCTCCTGCGCAAGTCTCTCGCCAACGTCCTGCCAGACGACATAAACAAGCGGCCGAAGCGCCCGTACCGCGCTCCGATCCTACGGGCGTTCTTCGGGCCCGGGGCGCCGGATTACGTGCGCGACCTCCTCGCACCCGAGCGCGTTGCGGCCAGCGGGCTGTTCAAAACCGCTCACGTCGTCAAGCTCGCCGAGAAGGCACGGCGTTACGCGGACGTCGGCTTCAGCGAGAGTGACGAGATGGGACTGGTGGGCGTACTCTCCACCATGCTGCTGCACGAGCAGTTGGTGAGGAACCCGACGCTCGCCGCGCCAGCCGTGGCCACGCGCGTGGTCGAGGGTGACCATGCGACCGCCGTTGGTCCAGTAAGGGTCTCGTGAGCGCCGCCAGCTAGACTTTGAGTGCGAACTACGAGCAGAGTTCAAGTGAGACAGGAAAGGCACGACAGATGGTTCGAAAGTACGCGAGGCTGCTCCAGGACAGTCTGACGCTCAGCGCTGCGGCGAACGCTGACAAGATCGCCGTGATCACGGCGGACGAGCGCGTAGCCTACCGCGAGTTGCATGAGCGCTCGTTGCGGTTCGCCGCGCTACTGCAGGCGAGTGGCGTCAAGCGCGGCGACCGCGTGGCCGTGTTCCTCGAGAACTCCGTCGACACCGTCGTCGGCGTGTACGGCGCCCTTTACGCCGGCGCCGCGTTCATCGTCGTCAACCCGCAGACCAAGGAAGACAAGCTCCATTACGTGCTGGCGGACTCTGGCGCGGCCGCGGTGCTTAGCGAGGGGCGCCTGGCGCGCGCCGTCGCTAACCTCATGGCGGCCGCCGACACGGTGCTGCCGCACCTGAAGGCGCTAGTGCACGCTAGCGGCGCCGTGGGTAGCGAACCGCCAGCGGTTGGCGCGCCGGCGGATTACGCCGAGCGGACGTTGGCCGCCGCCACCTCCACCGACGTTTCGGCTCCCGGCACCATCCCGCTCGACCTCGCGGCCCTCGTTTACACCTCGGGCAGCACGGGTAACCCCAAGGGCGTCATGCTCAGCCACCAGAACATGGTGTTCGCGCAGGGCAGCCTCGTCGAGTACTTGCGCCTAGACGAGAGCGACAGGATCCTCAATCTCCTGCCGCTGGCGTTCGATTACGGCCTCTATCAGGCGCTCATGACCGTCCACTTGGGCGCGACGTTGGTGCTGGAGCGCACCTTCGCGTTCCCGGCGGCCATCGTCAAGCGCGTGGTCGAGGAGGGGGTCACGGTCTTCCCCGGCGTGCCAACGGTGTTCGCCACGCTGCTCGCCCTCCACCGCAACACCCCCGTCGCCATGCCGACCGTGCGGCGCTTCACGAACACCGCCGCGCACCTGCCAGACGAGTACGTGCCTGGCCTGCTCGCGATGAGCCCAGGCGCCCTCATCTACAAGATGTACGGCCTCACGGAGTGCAAGCGCGTGTGCTACCTCGAGCCGGAGCTGGTGCTCAGCAAGCCGTCATCAGTCGGCAAGGCCATCCCTGGCACCGAGACGTACCTGCTTGGCGAGGACGGGGAGCCGACGCCGGCTGGCGAGACGGGCACGCTCTACGTCCGCGGCCCGCACGTCATGCTGGGCTACTGGAACCTCCCTGCCGAGACGCAGCACATGCTCAAACCAGGCAAGTATCCGGGTGAGCGCGTGCTATGCACCCACGACTTCTTCCGCGTCGACGAAGACGGCTGCCTCTACTTCATGGGCCGCTCGGACGACATCATCAAGAGCCGCGGCGAGAAGGTCAGCCCCGTCGAGGTCGAGAACGCACTGGCGGCGGTGCCAGGCGTGCGCGAGGTGGCCGTCATCGGCGTGCCTGACGAGCTCATGGGTCAAGCCGTGCGCGCCTTCGTCGTCCTCGACACTGGCGTCGCCTTCACCGAGCAGGCTTTCAAGCGCGAGGCCATGGCGCGCCTCGAGGGCTTCATGGTCCCGCGCGACGTGCGCTTCGTGGACGACCTCCCCAGGACCGCCACCGGTAAGGTACGCAAGAAGAGCCTCGTCGAGCGGGAGTGAACCCCGCGGGGCGCGAACTAGCCGCAGCCCACGGCACCGCACATAAGGAGCAACAGAGAGATGACACTTAACACCATAGACACCGCCACCATCGACCAAGACGTGCGCCAGTTCCTAGCTGACAACTTCATCCTCGATGACGGCGGGACTGGGCTCGGCGCGGACGACTCCCTCACGCAGGCAGGGGTGCTCGACTCAATGGGCGTCCTCGAGCTGATCATGTTCGTCCAGGAGCGCTTCGGCGTGAGCATCCCTGACGAGGACACGCTTCCGGAGAACCTCGACAGCGTCTCGCGCATCGTCAACTACATCAGCAAGCGTCTGGCGGCAGAAGCGCGTGGCTGAGGGGTTCGGCCCTCACGTCCTTCGGCTGCCAGACCCGGAGGCGAGCATCGAGGCCATCGCCGCGGGCATGCGCCGCGAGGTGCGCGCCTTCAGGCGCAAGGGTGGAGTGCTCGGCTTGTCCGGCGGCATCGACTCGAGCGTGGTGGCGGCTCTCGCCGCCCGCGCGTTCGGGCCGAAGAACGTGCTCGGGGTCCTCATGCCGGAGGCCGACTCGTCCGCCGACACCCTCATGCTCAGCCGCCTAGCCGCAGAGGGCGCCGGCATAGGCACCGTGCTGGAGGAGATAACGCCCATACTGGACGCCGTCGGTTGTTACCGCCGCCGCGATGAGGCGTTCAAGCGCGTGATCCCGGACTACGGCCCCGGCTGGAAGGCGAAGATCGTGCTGCCGAGCGTCATCGACTCTGACGCCTTCCGCATCTTCTCCGTCGTTGCGCAGGCGCCAGACGGCACCACCTTCAAGGAGCGCTTGCCGCTCGAGGAGTACCTGCAGGTCGTCGCCGCCACTAACTTCAAGCAGCGCACCCGCAAGATGCTCGAGTACTATCACGCGGACCGCCTAAACTACGCGGTGCTCGGCACCCCGAACCGCCTCGAGTACGACCAGGGGTTCTTCGTCAAGAACGGCGACGGCGCTGCAGACATCAAGCCCATCGCGCACCTCTACAAGTCGCAGGTCTACCAACTAGCCGAGGCGCTGGGGGTGCCAGCCGAGATCCGGTCGCGGCCACCGACCACGGACACGTACTCCATGCCGCAAAGCCAGGAGGAGTTCTACTTCTCGCTGCCGTACGACAAGATGGACCTGTGCCTCTACGCCGTCGACAACGGGATCTCTGCTGCCGTGGTGGCCGACAGTCTGGGCCTGACGCAGGAGCAGATCGAGCGCGTGTTCCAAGACATCGCTGGTAAACGCCGCGTTAGCCAGTACTTGCACGCCGCACCGCGCCTCGTCGTTGGCGACGGCCAGGGCCCGAGCGGCGCGGCCTGAGGTCCGAATGAAGATCAGAGCCTTCGAACCGGAAGACGTCGCCGCCGTAGCCTCGCTGTGGCAGTACTGGTTCAAGGACAAGACCCGCACGCCTGACCCTCGGCTCGTGGCGCTCGCCACGCGCATCTACGTCGATGACCCGAACACGGACGGAGAGATCCGCCCACTAGTCGCGGTCGACGACGCTGGCGCCATGCTCGGCTTCCTCGGTACGAGCGTCACGCCCATCGTGGTCGACGGGCGTGAGGGCAAGCTGGCCGGCGTGTTCCCGTCCGTCGTCAGCCCGGACGCGCCGACGACCGTGGCGGCCTTCCTCCTCCGCAAGTTCCTCGCCGGACCGCAAGATTTCACCTTCAGCGACGGCGGGCACGTGAAGTTCGAACGCATCTGGGAGCTGCTCGGTGGGCGCATCATGCAGTTGCAGTCGCTGCGCTGGGTGAAGCTGCTGCGCCCTGGAGCCGTCGGCCTCGGGGCGGTAGCGGGGCGCCGCGCCTCCGTGGCGGCGTTGGCGCCCGTCCTGCGGCCCCTCGTCGGTGGCGGCGACCAACTAGCCCGCCGCGCCATGCGCACGCGCCTGAGGGCGCCTGCGGGCTCAGGCGACTACGTTACGGAGCCGCTCACCCCGCAGCTGATGGCAAGCGCGGCGCCGGAGCTGCTCGGTAAGGCGCGGCTGCGCCCCCGTTACCT
>DASSXV010000064.1:0-38439 GCA_035703635.1 Trueperaceae bacterium
TGGGCGGCATGCCTCCGCCCCCGCGAAGCCTTACTCCGTGCTGGAGTCGTCTTCCGGGTGGTCGAGGGCTAGGCGATACGCTTCGTTCCTTGGCACGCCGAGGGCGAGCAGCGCATCGCGCAATAGCCTACCGCGAACTCCCGCGCCCGCCAGTGCCGTAGCTAGAAGGGCGGCTGGCGCTGAATCGGCCGGGTCTGCGTCGGGCGCGGGACCTACCACTATGACGATCTCGCCCTTCGGCTCTTTGGCGCTGAAGCGCGCGCTGAGGTCGCCGAGCGTCCCGCGCACCGTCTCCTCGTGCAGCTTTGTCAGTTCACGGCTGACGCTGGCCTGACGCTCCGCGCCACAAGCGCGGGCCAGGTCCGTTAGTGTGGCCGCGAGGCGTTGTGGTGCCTCGTAGACGACAGAGGTGGCGCTGGCAGCCGCGATGCCGTTCAGGCGTCTCGTGCGTTCGCCGCCCTTTCGTGGCAGGAAGCCCTCGAAGGTGAAGCGCGCCGTCGGCAACCCCGACAGCACCACGGCCGGCACTAGTGCTGTGGGGCCGGGGAGCGCCTCGACCGTCAACCCCAGCTCTATTGCAAGGCGGACTAGCTCAGCGCCAGGGTCGGAAATGCCGGGGCTGCCGGCGTCGGTTATGAACGCCACGCGCTCGTTGTTCTCGAGTAGCGCTGGGGCGCGGCTGGCGATCGTGTGCGCGTCGAGGCGCTCGAGGGGCGTGCTTACGCCATAGCGGTCGAGAAGCACGCGGCTGCGGCGCGTGTCTTCCGCGGCGACGACGTCGGCGGCTTTGAGGACTTCGACGGCGCGGTGGGTCATGTCGGACAAGTTCCCGATGGGTGTTGGCACGAGGGTGAGGCGCGCTGTGCTCGCGCTCACTGCTCCGGACCCCCCGCCCGCCTGCGGGCCGCCGACCTCGCGCGCACGTACCACCCGAGCGCCACCGCGACCGCTATCGCCAAGCTGACGACGACGCCTGTGTTGCGGTGCAACCCCAACGACTCTGCGAGCCGCGCTAGGAGCGGCAACGTGAAGGTGGCGGCGGCTATGACCCCGAGGAGCGCAGCGTAGTTCACTCGATCACCCCGAACATGCCAGGAGGCTACCAGGTGCGGGCCGCCTAGCCGCGAACCTAGCCATCGTCCCGCTGGCGGTAGAATACTCCCCGGGGGTAAAGGAGGGTACGTGCCTACGTCAACGACGAACCGCGAGACCGAAGCGGCCACGCGCAAAGTAGTCAACAGGCTCAAGCGCCTCGAGGGGCAGGTGCGGGGGCTGCAGGTGATGGTCGAGGACGGTCGCCCATGCAAGGACGTCCTCACGCTGCTGGCAGGCGTGCGCCGCGCCCTAGACGCGGCTGGCGACGAGTTGTTGGAGAACTACCTAAGCGACTGCCAAGCTGGCTTGGCGGCCGGCGAGCAAGACCTTACGGAACTGATGGCCAACATTCGGTTGGCGCGCGGCTGAGCCGCGTTCAGGGCGCCCCGGCCACGTAGCGGGTCAGCGCGGTGGTCGGGTAGTAGTACCCGAGGATGCGCCCGTAGTCGTAACCGGACTGGGCGAGGGCGCGGGCGCCGTACTGGCTCATGCCAACGCCGTGACCCCAGCCGTCACCCTTGATGGCAAGGCCGCCCTGGACGCTGAAACGCATCGACTTGAGGCCCCAGCCGCGCGCCAATGTCGTGAGCTGCGAGCCGCG
Organism: Trueperaceae bacterium; assembly: GCA_035703635.1. Taxonomy (GTDB): domain Bacteria; phylum Deinococcota; class Deinococci; order Deinococcales; family Trueperaceae; genus JAAYYF01. The sequence goes on from DASSXV010000064.1 coordinate 1,697, forward strand.
TAGCACGCGCGAGCCGCCGCTGCCGGTCACCTCGAGTTCGGACACGCGGCCAGACTCGCTCAGCTTCAGCACCCGCAACCCACTCACGGTGCCGACCCCAACGCCAGCAGCTGCGAGGCTGCGCGTCACCACGCTGGCGTCGAGGCGCGCGGTCCATGCGCGGTGTGGCGTAGTGGACGGGACGTCCTGCAGCGCGACGAGATACGGGATGCTCGAGCCCCACACTTCTTGGCTAGAAGCAACGGCGCCACCGGAATCGGAGTGATAGTAGGTCTTGGCGGTCTCGCCCAAGTAAGTGACGACGACGCCAGCAGTTGCCGCGATGGCCTCGTCCGTGCGTGGGTGCTCGGCTTCGACGCCGCGGTAGACCTGGCAATCTACGGTGGCGCACAGGTCGTACCTGCCGCCTGGGTTCAAGGACACGAGCGTGTAAGAGCGCGCGGCGACGGCCTGCGCCTTGAGCGCTTCGAGCGGCCACGACGCCGCCATCTCGGACGGCACGACCCCACGTAGGTAGGCTTCGATGTCGAGTACGTTCACGACCTCGACTTCGTCACCCACGGCACTCAACCTGATGGCGCCCCGGTAACGCCTGCCACTCACTTCCAAGTTGCCCGCGCTGGATTCTAGCGTCAGCGTCTCCCCCAACTCGCGCCCGTCGATGACTAGCCGACCAGCGCGCGCGCTGACGGGCCAGTCGAGGGGCGCGGCGGTCGAGAAGCGCTCGCGGCCGGAAACGCCGCTGTGCGGCCCCAAAGCCCTCACCGTCACATCCGGAGCGACAGCTAGCAGCACGCGTACGGGCGTAGGAGCCGCAAGGTAGACCTGAGCGCGACCACTGGGCAGGCCCATCACGAGAAGCAGCAGTAGCGAGACGAAGTGGAGACGGCGCGGTGGCATAGCTGGTCAAGTATGACCTTTTGGCCTCGCGGCCGCGCCGGACATACTCCACAACGTCGCGCACCCGTGGCACCATGAGGCATGTACAGTTCAGATCTGTTGCAAGGCAAGGTCGTGTTCGTAACTGGCGGCGGGAGCGGCCTTGGGCTCTCGATGACCAGGCGCTTCCTAAGCCTGGGCGCGAACGCCGTCATCGCCAGCCGGCGCTTCGACCTCCTCTCCGAGCAGGCCGCCGCCCTCGAGGCAGAGACCGGCGGGCGCGTGCTGCCGCTCGCCCTCGACGTGCGCGACCCAGAGGCAGTGTCAGGAGCGCTTGACGCCGCCTTCGCGGAGTTCGGCAAGGTCGACGCCCTCGTCAACAACGCAGCGGGCAACTTCATCTCCCCAACGGAGAGGCTGTCGCACCGCGCGTTCGATAGCGTGCTAGGGATCGTGCTGCACGGCAGCGTTTACATGACGCTCGAGCTTGGCAAGCGCTGGATCGCGTCCGGCGCGAAGGGCGTAGTCCTCTCGATCGCCGCGACGTACGCCGAGCGCGGTTCTGGCTACGTGGTGCCGTCAGCGGTCGCCAAGGCGGGGGTCGTGTCGCTAACGCGCTCTTTGGCTGGCGAGTGGGGCAAGTACGGCATCCGACTGAACGCCATCGCACCAGGGCCGTTCCCGACGCAGGGGGCGTGGAGCCGCCTCATGCCCACCAAGGACATCGAGGCGCTCTTCGAGAGCCGCGTGCCGCTAGGACGCGTCGGCGATCACCTCGAGCTAGCCAACTTGGCGAGTTACATGCTCTCCGACGAGGCCAGCTACATGACGGGCGACCTCATCTACCTCGACGGCGGCGAAAGCGCCTTCAACGCAGGCGAGTTCAACCTGCTTGACGCCGTCACGAGCGAGCAGTGGGACGCCCTCGAGGCGGCTAGGCGCCGCGGTTGACGGCTGGAGCGGCTAGAGTTCCGAGCCGCCAGGCAGCGTCATGGTGAAGATGCCCGTCGCGTCCTGGTAACGCACGATGACGGTGTACACGCCACCGCCGTTCTCGAACACGCGATCGAGCGCGACGCGTTGACCCTTCACGTAAGTCGCCTCGAAGATCTTGGTTTCAGGGCCGGCGGCTGCCCCGGTCTGGAAGCTCTCTGGGCGCTGGTAACGCACCTCGACCTCAACGGTGCCCCTCTTGACCTCGCCAGTGAAGCGCACCGGCATGTCGGTCCGCTGGGTGGTGCGGCGCGAGGTCGTCGAGGTGAAGTCCTTCTTGTAGACGAGTATGGGTGTTTGGCCGGGTAGGCCCAAGTACCATCCGCGTGTCTCGCCAACGGCGAAGAAGATGATGGCGACGATGACCAGGAAGCCTATGAAACCGCGCATGGCCGGAGTATACCGGCCATGCGCAGGCTCACAAGAGGTTTTTCGCAGTCGCGACGTCAGTTCAGGCCGTGGCTCCCGCCGCGCTGCGGTGCAGGTTGCGGAGCACGGTGTGGAGGATGCCGCCGTTGCGGTAGTACTCCAGCTCGACTGGGGTGTCCAGCCGGCAGGCGACCGTGAACGTGACCTTGGTCCCGTCGGCCTTGGTCGCCGTCACTTCTAGACGCTGGCGGGGCGTGACGTTCTCGTCGACGGCGATGTCGAACGACTCCGAGCCGTCCAGCCCGAGGCTCGCCGGGTCGTCCGCGCTGAGGAACTGTAGCGGCAACACTCCCATGCCGACGAGGTTGGAGCGGTGGATACGCTCGTAGCTCTTGGCGATCACGGCCTTGACGCCGAGGAGGTAAGTGCCTTTCGCGGCCCAGTCGCGGCTGGAACCCATGCCGTAGTCGTTGCCTGCGAGCACGACGGTGGGGATGTTCTTGGCGATGTAGTTGCGGCTCGCCTCGTAGACGGTTGTAACCTCGCCGCTCGTGTAGTCGGTGGTGTAGCCGCCTTCCGTGCCTGGCGCAGTTTGGTTCTTGAGGCGGATGTTGGCGAAGGTGCCGCGCGTCATGACGCGGTCGTTACCGCGGCGCGAGCCGTAGGAGTTGAAGTCCTTGCGCTCGACCTCGTTGCTCATCAGGAAGGCGCCCGCCGGGCTGTTGACGGCGATGGAGCCCGCTGGCGAGATGTGGTCGGTAGTCACGGAGTCGCCGACCTTGACGAGCACGCGCGCGCCGACGATCGGGGCGATGGCGTCAGGCTGGTCAGGCATGTCGATGAAGAACGGCGGTTCCTGGATGTAGGTGGAGGATTCGTCCCACTCGAAGAGCTGACCACCCTTGACGGGGATGGCGTTCCAGGCCTCGTTCGAGCGCTCGATGCCGTCGTACATGCGCCTGAAGGTCTCGGGGTTCATGGCGGCCTCGAGGCGCTCCGTGACGTCGGCGTACGTCGGCCACAAGTCGCGGAGGTAGACCGGGTTGCCTTCCTGGTCCTCGCCGAGCGGGTCGTTGACGATGTCGTAGTCGACGGTGCCGACGAGCGAGTAGGCCACCACGAGGGGCGGGCTGGCCAAGTAGTTGGCCTTCACGTCGGGGTTGATGCGGCCCTCGAAGTTGCGGTTGCCACTGAGCACCGAGACGGCCACGATGTCGCCTTCGTTCACCGCCTTCGAGACGGCGGGCGGCAGCGGTCCCGAGTTGCCGATGCACGTCGTGCAGCCGTAGCCGACGACGTAGAAGCCGACCTCCTCGAGGTAAGGCAGTAGGCCGGTGTCTCGCAGGTATTCGGTCACGACCTTGGAGCCAGGGGCGAGGCTCGTCTTGACCCACGGCTTGGCGCGCAGGCCGCGCTCGGCTGCCTTCTTGGCGACCAAGCCGGCTGCGAGCATGACCGACGGGTTGCTCGTGTTCGTGCACGAGGTGATGGCGGCGATGACGATGTCGCCATGCGTCAGGTCCTTCTCGGTACCGCGGAACGACAAGTGACCGGTCCTCGCCATGGCTTCGTCCGTGAGGGCGAAGCCGCGCTTCTCGATGGGGCGACGGAGGTCCTCCCGGAACTGCTTCTGCATGTCCGTGAGCGCGATGCGGTCCTGCGGCCGCTTCGGTCCCGCCAGGCTTGGCACTACGCTGCCGAGGTCGAGTTCGAGGACTTCGCTGAACTCGGGCTCCGGGCTTGACGCGTCGTGGAACATGCCGTTGGCCTTGGCGTAACGCTCGAGCGCCTCGACTTCGTCAGGCAGGCGGCCCGTTTGGCGCATGTAGCGCAGCGTCTCGGCGTCTATCGGGAAGAAGCCGACGGTAGCGCCGTACTCTGGCGCCATGTTGCCGAGCGTGGCGCGGTCAGGCACCGTCATGCTGGCCATGCCAGGGCCGAAGAACTCGACGAACTTGCCGACCACGCCGTGCTCACGCAACTGCTGCGTGACGACGAGCACGAGGTCGGTGGCGGTGGCGCCCTCCGGCAGGCGGCCCTTGAGCCTAAAGCCGACGACCTGTGGGATGACCATGTAGTAAGGCTGGCCGAGCATGACCGCTTCTGCTTCGATGCCGCCGACGCCCCAGCCGAGCACCCCCAGGCCGTTGATCATGGTCGTGTGGCTATCGGTGCCGACCAACGAGTCAGGGAACACGACGTCCTTGTCGCCGTCCGGTTTGTGCTGCACGCCGCGGGCCAAGTACTCGAGGTTCACTTGGTGGACGATGCCAGAAGCTGGCGGCACGACGTTGAAGTTCTCGAACGCGGATTGGCCCCAACGCAGGAACTCGTAGCGTTCGCGGTTGCGTTCGAACTCGATCTGCGAGTTGCGCAGCAGCGCGAGCGGGTTGTCGTACTCGTCGACCTGAACGGAGTGGTCGATGACGAGGTCGACGGGCACCTGTGGGTTGATCTTCGCCGGGTCGCCACCGAGCCGGTGCATGGCGCTGCGCAACGCGGCCAGGTCGACGACGGCAGGCACGCCGGTGAAGTCCTGCAGGATGACGCGCGCTGGCATGAACGGGATCTCTTGCTCGTAGGCGGTCTTGGCGTCGTACGCGGCTAGGCGCTCGATGTCTGCGCGGGTCACGAGGAAACCGTCCTCGTTGCGCACAAGCGATTCGAGGAGCACCTTGATGGAGAACGGCAAGTTGTCGATGTTCCCTAGGCCCTGCTCCTGCAGCGCCGCGAGGCGATAGTAGTAGGCCTCACCCGAGCCAGTGTCGAACGCGGTTTTCGCGCCGAACGAGTTGCTCTGGTTCTTCGTGGTCATGTTCGCTCCTTGTCTAGTGTCGAAGCTCGTGCGCCATGGGGCCGCCAGCCGAGGCGGCATACTGCCCTCACGCATCCAATCTTGCCGCTACTCTAAGTGATATGACAGGGCCACAATCACCTAGACGTTACGCGGATACCGCTGGCGACGAGGCCGTCCCGGCGCACGGGGCGCGCACGCGCATCATCACCGAGGCGCAAGCGGCAGACGCACTCACCAGCCCAGCGAGCCTCCGCCACCTCGCCCCCTTCATCGGACGCGCGGTCAGCGTGACCACGGCGGCGCAAGAGAGCAACGAGAAGGCCAACACCACCCTCAAGCGCGTGCAGCGCTTCGTGAACCTAGGTCTGGTCGAGGTGGCTGGCTTGGTCCCGCGGGCTGGCCGGCCGATAAGGCTTTACCGCTCGACGGCCGAGGTGTTCTTCGTGCCGTTCGAGGTGACGCACTCTGAGTCCCTCGAGGCTGCCTTGGCCGAGCGCGACGACTACTGGGAGCGCCTCTTGCGCCGCAACGTCGTGCGGGGGCGACGCGAGGCGCTCGGTGAGTGGGGCACGCGCTTCTACCGCGATCGGCGCGGGCGCCTGCAAGTGCAGACGGCGGTGACTCCCGACGTCAACGCCACCACCCTAGACGCGGAGGCGCCTGCGACGCTCTCGCTATGGAGAGACCAGGTTCAACTGGACTTCGCGGACGCCAAGGAGCTGCAGCGCGAGATGTTCGCGCTGGTGCAGCGCTACCAACGCCACTCCGGCTCCCAGCGCTACGTCGTCCGCATGGGCTTGGCGCCCGTGCTCGAAGAGGTCGAGTGATGACCTCCACGAGTTGGTCACGCCACTCACGCGCCACCTGGTTAGCATTAGGGATGATGCACTCCAGTCCAACCGCCCACTTCCACATCAGCGCCCGCACGCCGGTGGCTGCGAGGCGCCTGGCGCTCATCGCCCCTCTCCTGCTCGTGCTCGCGGCCTGCGCACCTGGCGCGTTCGGTCCCGGCGCCTCCACCGACCCCGTCTCGGCAGAGTTGGAGCGCACCGCTCAGGTCCTCTTCCACCGCATGGAACTAGGTCACCTGGAGGCGGGTGTCTACACCACCAACGCCCTCATCGACGTGAAGCTGCCGGAGGGCGCGCGCTGGACGCTCCAAGAGTTCGCGTCAGACGGCTCGAGTTACGTACTGACGCTGACGTCATCGCGGCTGCCTGGCGTGGGGTGGCGCGTTTCACCCCGCGGAGTCTCACAGTTCAACCCCGGTTGACGCCGCCTAACTGAACGCAAGCGAAGGGGGTCAGGGCCGAACCCGGCCCCGACCCCTTACGCACTAGCGTGAAGTGCGCTTAGACCCCGACTGGTAGGTGCTTCGTCAGGCGAGCCTGGTACGCCGACTTCGGTTGGGCGCCGACCATGACTTCTACCGGCTGCCCGTCCTTGAAGAGCATGACGGTAGGGATGCTCATGACGCGGAACTCCTGCGCCACACGCATGTTGTCATCGACGTTGAGCTTGCCGACCTTGACCTTGCCCGTGTATTCACCCGCCAGCTCCTCGATAACGGGTCCGACCATCCGACAAGGGCCGCACCATGGCGCCCAGAAGTCAACCAGTACGAGGCCCTTGCCCGTTTCGCTAGCGAAGTTGCTGTCAGTGAACTCGACGGTGTTAGCCATCAGATCTACTCCTCAAATCGGGCGCTGCTTGCGCCGTTACTAACCCTAGAGTATGTGCCAAGTCGAACTTCTCCATGTAACCAGCTAGACACCGGCGGCTGGACGCACTAGTCACGCCCCTCGGCGCTCCACGCGACGAGCGCCGTGGCTGGCGCGCCACGCGCTACGCGCGGAGGCGTGACGCCGAGCGCCTGGTGCCCCCCCTTGACGGCGGCCCGCACGGCGGCCCGGGGGTTCAGGCCTGCGCCCTGTTGCTCGAGTGCCGCCATGACTTCGGCGGTGACGTCGAGGTCGGGGCTCGAGCCGCGCGAGTCGGTCCCGAAGGCTAAAGCAACGCCGTGGCGCGCGTACATGGCCCACGGGAAGCTGCCGCACTCGAGGGCGGCGTTCGACCTTGGGCAGTGGACGACGACCGCGCCAGAGCGGGCGATGAGCCGCACGTCGCTCTCGTCGACCTGCACCCCATGAACCAGCGTCGGTGCCGCATCGAGCACCCCGAGTTCGTCGAGGTAACGCACGGGGGAGCCGCCTGTCGCTTGAAAGGCGAAGCCGGCGGCCGCCAACGCTTCAGCCAACTGGCCGCTGCCGCGCTCATGGAGTTCGCGTTCCGCTGGGGCTTCGGCGACGTGGATGGCGAGTGGGATGCGCTCGGCCCTGGCGAAAGCGACGAGGCGCTGCAGCAGCGGCGCGCTTACGGTATGCGGCGTGTGCGGCGAGAGCCCTACGCGCATGCCGCCCACGCGCTGCAGGGCCCTGAAACGCGTGAGGCGTCGCACCGTCGCCTCGAAGACGGCGTCCGCGTCCTCTCGGCGTGGGGCGAAGACCTCCCAGTACGCAACGCCTCCAACGGCCGTTTGCGACAGGAGCAGCTCCATGACGCCTTCGTCGGTGACGACGTCTCCGATGATGGTGGTGCCGTTAGCCGCGAGTTCGGCTAGGCCGCTCCGCGCTGCCGCCAACCCCCGTCCGCCACTACTGGCGTGCGCCACGACCGTGGCGATGAAATCCACGTACGCGCCAGGCGTGTACGTCATGTGCGAGAGGTCGAGGTGCGTGTGGGCGTTCACGACGGGCGGTGAGACGGCGAATCCACAATCCAGCAGGGCGGCGTCCGGGTAGGCCGCCGTGGCGTCCACGCTGCTCGTCACGTTGACGATGCTGCTTACGCCCGGAGCCCGCTGCACGACCACGGCCCCGTCGGCTCTAGGAAGGCCAAGGCCGTCATATACGACGTCCGCTCGCGCCACGACCCGCCCAAGCGCGGCAGGCGCTGACCCGATCAGCCTCTCAAGTTGACTCGTGGCCACGAGGAAAGCGCCTAGCCAACTGACGCGTCAGAACCAGCCACCGCGACCCTGGCCGCGAGCTGCCCGGAAGGCGCGCTAGCGGCGCTGGGGAGCTGAAACTCGCGCGGGTCGACGCGGCGCAGGATGCCGTACAGCGAGTCGCGTTGCGCTGGCTCGTAACCGGCGTCGACGATCTGGCGCACGATCTCGCTCTCAGGGGTGTTGCTGTGCTTGGCGCCAGCTTGTGAAACGACGTTCTCCTCGAGCATGGTGGAGCCGAAGTCGTTGCAGCCGAAGTAGAGCGCTGTCTGCGCGACCTTGTAACCCATGGTCGGCCACGAGGCCTGAAAGTTCACGACGTTGTCTAGCAACAGGCGGCTGACGGCGACGTTCTGCAGGTACTCGTGAGCGCCCGCGCCCGGCGCCTTGCCCTCGATGCGCACCCCTTGCGTCTGCAGCGTCCAGGAGATGAACGCCGAGAAGCCGTTGCCGTGGCTAGCGAGGGCACGGTCCTGTTGGTCGCGAACGCGCATGAGGCTCTCCACGCGCTGCTTCGGCGTCTCGCCGAAGCCGATCACCATGGTGGCCGTCGTGTACAGGCCCAACGACTGCGCCTCGCCCATGACCCGGATCCAGTCGTCAGAGGAGATGCGCCCTGGGGAAACGTAGCGTGCGAGCCGCACCTCGTCGACGAGCATCTCGCCTCCGCCGCCAGGTAGGCCGTCTAGGCCGGCAGCTTGTAGTTCGACGAGGACGTTGCGGGTAGTCATGCCCGTCAACTCCGCCATGCCCCTGATCTCCTCTGGGCTGAACGCCTCGACGCGGATGGTCGGGTGGTTCAGCTTGAGGTGGCGCATGAGCTCCAGGTACCAGTCGAACGGGAGGTAGCGGTTGACCCCGCCCTGCATGAGGATGCGGCTCCCGCCTACGTTCTCGAGTTCGACGATCTTCTGCGAGATCTGCTCGTACGAGAGGGTGTACGAGTCGTCCTGGCGCCGGGTGCGGTAGAAACCGCAGAAAGCGCAGCCGACGGAGCAGACGTTCGAGTAGTTGATGTTGCGGTCGATCAGGTAGGTGACCGTCTTCGGGTCGGTACGCATGTTGCGCACGGCGTCGGCGGCGGCCGCGAGGTCGAATAGCGGCAAGTCGTACAGCTGGACGGCTTCGTCTGGTGTGAGGCGGGCACCTGACGCCGCCTTGCCTAACAGGCTCATGCCGAAAGCATAGCACCGGGCACCTAGGCGCCTAGGCCGTCAGCGAGCGGAGCAGCAAGTTGTGTACTCCGCCGTCGACCACCAGGTAAACTAGAAGTATGTCCAGTAACGCTCCGCAAGAAGCGGCAAGCCCCTGGCGCCTCCTGTTCGAGAACGTCCGCAAAGCGATCGGCCAGAAGCGTGACGAGAACGGCGTCGTAGGCAGCATCAACTGGTTGCGGGGCGCCATGGAGTCTCATGGCGCCAACCCGAACGTGGTCCGCAACATCATCTACCGCGACAAGGGCCGCATCCCCGACAAGCGCGCCCTCTTCGTCATACTCGACGGGCTCTGGCAGCAGGCAGGCAACCCACCCCTCGACATGCCAGACCTGCAAGCGGTCCTCTCCCCCACCGCCAGCGCCGAGCAAGAAGTCCTGCAACTCCTTGGCCGCGATAAGCGCAGGGCGTACCGCGCCATCGTCGGCGGCATGCAGGCTGGCGAGATGCCGAAAGTCTTGGTCACCGGCAGGCCCGGCTCCGGCAAGACCCTGCTAACCGACTACGTCCGTCAAGGCGTCGAGCTCGACGGTGCCTCCGAACTCGAGATCGTGAGGTTGGAGTTCGGCAGCTCAGAGTTGGCCACGTCACTGACGCGCATGGCCAACGAGCTAGGCGTTCCGGCAGAGGTGATGGAGTCGCGTCTCGTGCGCATCGCCACGGCCAGCGCCTTCTCGGTGCAGGCAGACGCCCAGGCGGAGGTGGCGCGCGTCATCCTGGACGCGGTCAGGAGCCGCCAAGGCCCGCTCCTGCTGCTCTTGCACGTGTCGCAGGCGCTCGCTAACCAGGACGCGCTCGGGCTGGTCGCCTTGCGCCTCAACACGCCCGAGGTACCGCGGGTAAGCGCTAGCGAGTGGCTGTGGGTGACGCTTTTCGAGCCCCTCGCAAGGCAACCTAACGTGGCGCTGTTCGTGACCATGACGGACCTACCGGCCAGGGCGATGCAGCGCCTCGGGAACTTCACGGACCCCATCAGGCTCACTCCCCCAACCGCGGCCGAGGCACGCCGCTTCGTCAAGGCGCGCATGCCGCACCTGACCGCCAGTCAACAAGAAGAGATCGTGCAGCGGGCTGGACGCTCGTTCGAAGAGCTACGCACCCTCACCCTGCTGGCGCAGGCGCGGGCACCGCAGGAGACGGGCGAACTGCTCGACGAGCACCACATCGAACAGCTCTCACGCCTCGTGACGGCGGGCGACGCCGATCTCCGCAACTTCCTAGCGGCGCTAGCGGTGCTGTCACCGGCGGAGTTCCCCGTCTTCGCGGCCGCGACGTTGCAGCGGGTCAGGGACGTCGACCGCGATCTCGGCGCTTTCGAGCTCTCGTTCCTCGACGTCGTGCCAGGGCAGCCGGGCCGTTACCGTTCGTTCTCCAGGCAGCTAGCGCGCGCGCTGCAAGCGCGGCTGAAGGCCGCCGAGCCGGAAGCGTACCGCCGTGCCCAAAGCGCCGCCGCCGCCACGTACCTCGCGGAAGCGCAGGCCGATCCGGCCAGCGACGCCGGCGCCCGCTACTTACACCATCTGTTCGAGGCCCGCGACTGGCTGGCTCTCACGCAGTGGCTGGCCGCCCACTCCGTCTCTCACGCTCAAGTGCGCCAGGTGTGGCACGCGGCCGCGGCGGAGCTGCCTGCCGGGCCAGCGTTCGACGCCGTCGCCAAGGAAGTCGCTGCGCACTTCGTCAAGCTCGGCGCGTACCAGCACCCTGAGGCCGTCAATGCCTTCGAGGCGGCCGCGGCATCCAGCGATCAGGCGCTGCGGGCATGGACGCTCGTCAAACGCGCTGAGGGCGAGGCGCTCGGCGGTCGCTTCGAGCGCGCCGAGGTCCTGCTTGACACTGCCCCGACGATCGACGCGCCCCTCTTGCGCGCCGAGTACGCCCTGGCGCGCGCCAGCATCGCGCGGTGGCGCAGTGACCTAGACAGCGCCGCCAAGCTCGTCACGGAGTCAGTGCGCCGCGAACTGCGCCAGGTGACGCCAACGACTCACGAAGCGCGCCTCGTGTTCGCCAAAGCCAAGGTCTGGGAGGGCCTGATCGCGAAAGACCAAGGCGACTTGGTCGCTGCCCTCGCCCGCTTCGACGAGGCGGAGTCGGATGACGACCTCGTCCGCGCCCGCATCGAGTTCCAACGCGGCGACGTCGCCATGCGCCTAGGCCGCCTTGACGCGGCGCTCACGGCGCTCGACGACGCCGTGCTACTAGCGCAGCGCTCCGAAGCCCTCCCCCAAGAGCGCACTCGCTACCTCGCGCGCCGCGGGAGCGTGCGACGCCTGCGCGGCGACCTGACCGGCTCCGTGGCCGACTTCGACGCCGCCCGCGCCCAGCTCGAGCTGGCGGAGGCAGCGGACGGCGAGGCGGACTTCTGGCGCGCGCGCGTAGCAGACGAGTCGTCCCTGACGGCGCTTGCCCTAGGCGATTACGAGGAGGCAACCTACGCCATCACGCACGCCCTCGCCGGCTTCCGCAACTACGCCGCCGCGCGCGGTACCGAAGCCGACTACCGCGTGCTGCGCGCGACTCTCAACCTGGCGGTCGCCTACGCCTGCCGCGGCCTGGCATTGCCATACCGGAGGCCGTTCCCGACCCTCCGCGAGAACCTCGACTCACCAGACCTGCGCCACGCACGCAGCCGCATCGAGGAGGTCCTGACTTCCCTGACTGGCAGCGGCGTTCACCGCGACTTCTTGCACTTCCAGGCGCGCCTGCTAGCCAGTCAGTTCGCCATCACGGGCCCCGAAGCACTCAAGCATGCGGAGGCGGCGCTCGCCAACGCCAACTTCGACTACCAGCGCGCCCTCGCCCTGAGCGCCCGGGCTGCGGCGCACCTGCGCCTCCAGGAGCCACAGGCCGCACTGGAAGACGTCCGCGCCGCGGAACTGCTGCTCCGCGCCGATGCGCCTAGCGAGAGCAGCGACACGGGACTGCGTGCGCAGCTCAAGGCGCTAGCCATCGACGTCCACTTCCACTGCGGCAAGGCCGAGCAGGCCGCCGAAGCGCTCGCAGACGGGCTCGACGACGAGACCCTCTACCCGCACCACGAGGGGCTCCTGCGCGCGTTCGGCGAGTCGGCGGACGAGCGTCAGGTGGGCGAGGCGTGGAAGAAGCACCGACGCCTCAGGACGCTGCTCGGCCTGGATGGCACCGGTCCATCCACGCCGGCGCGGCTGCCGGACGCGCTAGTGGCATCCTGGCGGAGCCGCAACCGCGTGGCCGTGGCTTAGGTGATGCCCGCGTGGCGCTAGCGGCCGCGGACGACCCCAAGGCGCCCGCCGCCACCGTCACCGCAGGCATCGACCATGCGGCGCTTGCTCGCCTCCTGCCGCATGGTGACCTGAAGAACTTCCGCCCACCCGCACAGCAACTGGCGGCCCTCGTAGACATCGCGGGCGATCCGCGCGGCTGCGTCGCCGCGGCGGTGGCCGGCGACACCCTAGTCGGTTACGTGGCGTTTCACCCCCCGACAGAAGTCGAGTCCTGGGGCGCAGACCGCACCGGTGAGCTCGTCGAGTTAGGCGCCATGGAGGTCGCGTCTGGTTTCCGCGGCCAAAACCTCGCCCGCCGGCTCCTCGCAGCGAGCTTCGCCGATCAGCGTTTCGATGCCGCAGTAGTTTTCGCCACCCTCTACTCGTGGCATTACGACCTCAAGAGGGCCGACCTGACCGACCTCGCCTACCGGAGGATGTTGGAGCGGCTCTACCGGAGCGCCGGTTTCGAGGTCTACCCGACGAGCGATGAGGAGATCCGCAGCAGCGCGGCCAACGCCCTGATGGCGCGCATCGGCCCAGAGGCGCCCGCCGCCGTGGTCGCTGAGTTCCACCGCCTCCGTAAGTTCCAGCCGGAGACGCTCACGAGCGCCTGGTAGCATCGATTCAGAGGAGCAATACATGCTGGTGAACGAGATAATGACCCGCAAGGTCGTCGCCATCGGCCCCGACACCCCGATCCGAGACGTGCAACTGCTCATGGAGCAGCGCAACATCAGGCACTTCCCCATCTTGGAGGAGCGCAGCAAAGGCGCGTTGGACAGCCTCGTAGGTATCGTCTCCGACCGCGACCTGCGGCTCGTGGGTGCGGATCACCCAAGGGCGCCAGCCAACGTCACCGCCGCCGACCCCGTCAAGCGCGTCATGGTCACGAACGTGCTCGTCGCGCACCCTGACGACCCCATCGAGGAGACGGCGAAAGTCCTGCGCGACAACAAGATCGGCGCCATGCCAGTCATGGACGACGGCCGGCTCGTTGGCATCGTCACCGGGATAGACATGCTCGACGCGCTCATCTTCATGTCTGGCGTGCGTGAGGCCTCAAGTCGCCTCGAGGTCGAGCTAGCGGATAGGCCGGGCGCGTTGGCCGGGTTGCTCGACCGCGTCGCCAGCCGCAACGTGAACGTCTCGAGCGTGATGACCTCGCGGGCGGACGAGGGCAGCGTCGCCTTCGTGCTGCGCGTTGGCACCTTCGACGGTCACGGGCTAGCCGATCACTTGCGCGGCCTCGGCTACAACGTCCTGTGGCCACCTGAGGCAAGCGAAGCGTGAGCGCCGCCACTCCGAGGAGTGGCCCCACTCGGCGGGTCGTGTTCGTGCACGACCCCCGCATGGCGCAGTTCGAACTACACGCCGACCACCCCTTCAAGCCCATCCGCATGGAGTTGACGCGCTCGCTGCTAGTCCACGCGGGCCTCCTCGAGCAAGCCGAGGTGATCGCGCCGCGGCCGCCGAACGACGACGACCTCCTCACCGTTCACGCGCCCGATTACGTCGAGGCGGTGCGGGAGCTCTCGGCGGGAGGCCCGCAGACAGACGCCGCCCGCTACGGCCTCGGGACGGCGGACAACCCGATCTTCCCTGGCATGCACGGACTCGTGTCCTTGATCTGCGCCGGAACGGTGACGGCCATGGACAGCGTGGCGACGGGCGCCGCGCTGCGGGCGGTGAACCTCGGCGGCGGCCTGCACCACGCTATGCGCGCCCGCGCGTCCGGCTTCTGCCTCTACAACGACCTGGCGTTGGCCATCAGACGCGCAGTCGACGTCCACGGACTGCGGGTGGCGTACGTAGACCTCGACGCCCACCACGGCGACGGGGTGCAGTGGCTGTTCTACGACGACCCCAACGTCATGACGATCAGCCTCCACGAGTCGGGGCACTACCTCTTCCCCGGCACTGGCCACACGTACGAGACCGGCAAGGGCGCTGGCCGCGGTCTAAGCGTCAACGTCCCGCTCGAGCCTTACACGGAGGACGCCTCCTACTTAGCCGCCTTCGACGCCGTCGTGCCAGCGGCGCTACGCGCCTTCGCGCCCGACGTCATCCTCCTGCAAGCGGGCGCAGACCCGCACCGCTACGATCCGCTGGCCGACCTGTCCCTCACGCTTACCGGCATGCGCGACTCCTACCGGCGGGTCGTGGCGTTAGCGGACGAGCTGACAGGCGGGCGGCTCGTCGCGACCGGCGGCGGCGGCTACGACCCATACCGCACGGTCCCGCGTGCCTGGGCGCAGCTGTGGGCCGCAGTCACAGGCCGCGAGGTGCCAAGCAGCTTGCCGGACGCATGGCTCGAGGAGTGGCGCGACCTGTTGCCGTCAGGGTCGGAACTCCCGCGCTTAGCGCTCGACGGGCAAGGTGACTTCCCGCCGCGGCCGAAGCGCGAGCAGATCACACGGCGCAACGGCGTCGTCGCCCAACGCGTCGTCGAGGCACTTGCCGCCGTCTGGCAGGACACCGGCCTCGGCGGCGCGGTAACCTCACGCTGAAATCGGAGGGTGCGATATGCGCATCGGGTTCATCGGGCTAGGCACCATGGGAGCGCCCATGGCGCACAGGCTCATAGCGGCGGGCTACGAGGTCACGGTCCATAACCGCACGCGCGCCAAGGAGGAGCCGCTCGTGGCCGCTGGCGCCGCGCGCGCGACCTCACCACGCGCTTGCGCCGAGGGCCAGGACGTCGTCTTCACCATCGTCTCCGACACGCCCGACGTTCAGGCAACCGTACTCGGCGACCAGGGCGCATCGCAGGGGATGTCTCCCGGCAGCATCCTCGTCGACATGAGCACCATCAGCCCCATGACGACGCGGCGCATAGCAGCCGCCCTCGCTGAACACGACATCACCATGCTCGACGCGCCCGTGTCGGGCGGCTCCGAGGGCGCCGTGAACGGAACGCTCTCGATCATGGTCGGCGGCGACCCTGTCGCGCTCGCACGCGTGCGGCCGGCGCTGCAACACCTCGGTAAGCTCGTCACGCACGTTGGACCCGTGGGCAGTGGGCAGGTCGCCAAGGCCGTCAACCAGGTGATCATCGCCGGCACTTACGCGTCCGTTGCGGAGGGCATGACCCTCGCACTGGCCGCCGGCATCGACGTCGAGGCGACCCTTACGGCGCTCGGGGGCGGCGCCGCTGGCTCGTGGGTGCTAGCCAACCGCGCGAAGAACATGCTTGCTGACGAGTATCCGCTCGGTTTCCGCACGCGCCTTCACCGCAAGGACCTCGGAATAGCGCTCGGCACCGCCCGTGACTTGGGCGTGAGCATGCCAGTGGCCGCGTACGTCGAGCAGCTCGAAACTAGCCTCGTTGCCCGCGGCTTAGGCGATGAGGACATGTCCAACATCGCTCGCGTCGTGCGCGAGCAGGCAGGGATGCGGTCCAGCGAGGACTGAAGCGCTCCGTGCTCCTAACCTAGGCGGGGCGCCGTGCCACGACCCAGATGCGCTCTGCATCTGGTTGTGCCAGCTCACCGTCTGGGAACTCGAGTGCGGTTGCCCCCTCGAACCCGGCGGCCGCCAACAAGCGCATGAGGTCGGGCTCGTCGTAGCCACGCTCCGTATGCACTTCCGTGAACGAGGCATCGCCCGTCTCGCAGTAGGCCGCCACCGTCGCTAGGCCGGTAGCCTCATCGTAGACGTGACTCCAGCGGTAGTAGACCTCGTCCGCCCACCCTTCCGCCACCCC
This sequence comes from Trueperaceae bacterium, assembly GCA_035703635.1. Lineage (GTDB taxonomy): Bacteria > Deinococcota > Deinococci > Deinococcales > Trueperaceae > JAAYYF01. The sequence goes on from DASSXV010000064.1 coordinate 17,901, forward strand.
GCCGTGCCAGAGCTCACGCAGGCCGACGCTCGTGTTCACGTCGAAGATGAACAGGCCACCGGGCCGCAAGTGTGCGTGCACGCGCGCTAGGCACGCGGCGAACGCCTCATCTGTTAGCAGGTTGTTGAGTGCGTCGAACACCGAGTAGATGAGCGCGTACTTGCCAGGCAACGCGAACTCCTCGAAGGTGCCTTGCGTGAAGCGGATGCCGGGGAGCTTACGCCGCGCGACCTCCAGCATGGCGGCGCTGGCGTCCAACCCCTCGACGGCGTACCCGCGCTGCCACATCGGCAACGTCGCGTTGCCTGTGCCGCAACCGAGGTCGAGGAGCGGCCCCTTCTTGAGGCCGTGCTGCTCGGCGACGGCGCAGATGAACTCCGCCCAGTCGTCGTACTCGACCTCGGCCATGATGGTGTCGTAGACGGTGGCAAGCGAAGTGTACGGCGCGGTGGTTTCTAACGGTGTGGGTTTGGTGCTGGCTGTCACTAGAGGCAGAGCATAACGCCAGCCTAGAGCGAGGCGGGTTTCGCTTAGGCTCCGGCCACGGGCCGCGTTGCCGCGTTTAGGCTGCTCTTGTCGCGCCTGCGGTCAACCAACCCGCCCCCGCAGTAGGCCGCAGGAGCGACCCACCTCAGCTAACCTCCAGCACCAGCTTCCCTATGTTCAGGTTCTTGCGCATCCGGTCGTGCAGCGCGTTCACTTCCGTCCAGGGCGCCACCTGGTCGATGACCGGCTCGAGGCCGCCAGCCTGCATGACTGAGTCGAAGCGCTGCCACAACGCGCGCTTGATCTCTACTTTCTCGCTTGTAGGGCGCGACCGCAGGGTCGAACCGATCACCCTGAGGCGCTTGAGCATGAGTTGGCGCAGGTCTAGTTGCGCGGCGGCGCCGCTCAAGGTCGAGATGATCACGAGGCGCCCGTTGACGGCCAGCGCCTTCATGTTCAGGGCGAAGTAGTCCTCTCCCACCATGTCGAGGATCACGTCGACGCCAGTTGCGCCGTGGGCAATAAGCGCTGGAAGGAACTCGCCTGCGTGCCTGTCGATGGCCACGTCCGCCCCCGACTTGAGGCAGGCAGCTACCTTCGCGGCGCCGCCGGCGGTGGCGTACACGGTAGCGCCAGCGGCCTTGGCCATGGCGATCGCCATGGTCCCAACTCCGCTGGCACCCCCATGCACGAGAAGGCGCTCGCCTTCCGCAAGGTCGCCCTCGAGGAACAGGTTCAAGAACGCAGTGAAGGCCACCTCCGGCCACGCCGCCGCCTGCGCCAGCGTCCAGCCTGCTGGCACTGGCATGAGCATGGCGGCCGGCACCGCCGCGTACTGCGCGTAGCCGCCGCCTGGCAGCAGCGCGCAGACGGCAGCGCCGGGCGTCAATGCGACCCGCGCGGGTGCGCTCGCTTGCGGGTCAGCCACGGCGCCAGCCTGCAGGCCAGGGCCAAGCTCGACGATCTCTCCAGCTACCTCAAGTCCGACGATGTCTGTAGTACCGGGTGGCGGGGGATAGTGACCAGCCACCTGCGCTAGGTCGGCGCGGTTGACGCCCGCCGCGCGCACCCTCACCAGCACCTCACCGGGCCCCACGCTGGGCATCAAGGCGCTCGTAGGCTGCAGCTTGCCTCCAGACCCAACTCTTAGCGCCAACATGCCGCCGCCGTTCGCGATCTCGCTCATGGGGCATGTTACGCGCACGTGCCCGGGTTGCATGCGCCGCACCAGTCGCAACATGCGGGCCAGGCCTAACTGGTAGCGTGTGGCCATGATCGGGGTAGACCTAGGCACGACCAACGTCAGGATCCACGTGAAGGGCAAGGGGGTGCTCTTGCGCGAGCCGGCAGTCATCGCGGTGGTCAAGGGCACGACCGACATCAAGGCGGTCGGGCAGGAGGCGTACCGCATGCTCGGGCGCACGCCGGGCAACATCACCGCCGTTAGGCCGATGGCGGACGGCGTCATCGCCGACTACACCCTCACGGAGAGGATGCTCAAGGCCTTCATCCGTAAGGTATTGACGGGCCCGGCGCGCTTCATCCGGCCGAACATCATGGTGTGCATCCCGTCAGGCATCACCGACGTCGAACGTCGCGCGGTCGTGCAGGCTATCCACGAGGTTGGCGCGCGCAAGGCTTACCTCATCGAGGAGCCGGTGGCTGGCGCGATCGGGGCGGGCATCGCCATAGCGGAGCCAGTCGGGTCGATGGTCATCGACATCGGTGGCGGCACTACCGACTTGGCAATCATCAGCCTTGGCGGGATCGTCGTATCGAGAAGCTTGCGCATCGCGGGCAACACTTTCGATCGCGACATCATGGCTCACGTCAAGGCCAAGCACAACTTGCTGATAGGCGACCGGACCGCAGAGGAGATCAAGCGCGAGGTCGGCGCTGCGAAGATAGTCTCGGACGCCGACCGCCAGAGCATCGAGGTTCGCGGCCGCGATCTGATCGATGGCATGCCGAAGAGCGTCACGGTGACGACGGAGGACGTGGTCCAGGCGCTACGTTCGTCGCTCGAGCGCATCGCTGAGGACATGCGGAAGGTCCTCGAGCAGGGTCCACCTGAGCTGGTGTCCGACGTCATAGAACGCGGCATAGTACTGACGGGCGGCGGCGCGCTGCTGCGGCATCTAGACGCCTACTTGTCCGGCATCACGTCGATCCCGGTTGGAGTGGCCGCCAACGCGGCGGATTGCGTGGTGCTCGGCACCGCTCAGGCCCTCGACATGGTGCATGTACTCAAGGACGCGCACTTCGAGCAGTCGCGCTGAGGCCCGCGCTGGTCAGGCGCCTGCTGGCGGTTCCGTAGCAGGTTCCTCAGCTGTTGGCAGCACGTCAGCGGCGGCGGCCTTGGCTAGCCGCCCTACCGTGATGAAGCCGAAGGCGTAGCCGATGGTGAGGAGGAGCAGCAGCACGTAAAGTCCGACTCCGCGCTGCTCCGTAGCCAATGCCAACCCTAGGAACCAACTGACCATGCCGTACATGGCGGCTATCACGAGGGTCGTGGTGAGCGCCGCGCGGCGCCCCTTCAGGAGTCCAAGGCGAGCGCTTACCACCGCTGCGACCACCAGTTCGGCCGCGGCGAACCCGACGAGCGTCCACGTCAGCACAGCGCTCGGCCGCGTGGTGACGCCAGCTGCCAGGAGCCGAACCAAGATGGCAACGAACGTGGCGATCACGACTTGCGTCATGAACGCCACGGCGAACGCGGCACGCAGAACGGTGCCTGCAGCATGTTCTGTGAGCTGCGGAACGCTCAGGTAACGGCGCAACAACGCCATCAAGGCGCGCTGGTCCTTAGGTTCAGTAGCCGGCCTCGTGGTCGGGCTCTACCGTGTTGCGTGAGAGCCACAGGGTCACCCCGACGAAGAACGACGCGAACAGCGCGATCGCAACGATGATGACGGCCGAGTTACGGGCGATAACGAGGAACTCTTCCACCTTGACCTCCAGGCGCGAGTCTACCCCACCCGCTAGACGGCGGTCGGGGCGCTAGCGCCCGCCCGAGTCGGGCGCGAGCGCCGCGCGAAACGGTACGTCATGAGAACGGCAGAGGTTGCAAGTCCGGCCACCATCCCGAACCACAGACCCCGCGCGCCCACTCCCAGTTCGAAGGCCAGCAGCAGGCCGAGCGGCATCCCAACCACCCAGTATGAAACGAGCGTGAGGAACATCGGCACGCGCGTGTCCTTCAGGCCACGGAGTGCGCCGATGGCGGTTACTTGCACGCCGTCGAAGAGCTGGAACAGAGCGGCGATAGCGAGGAAGCTCATGGCAGTCGCGATCATCGAAGAGTTGGCGGGGTCCGACAGGTCGGTGTAAAGCCCGATGACGAGCCGCGGTGCGAAGGCGAAGAGCGACGCAGTCAGCACCATGAAAGCAACGGCTACGCCGATGCCCATGAAGCCCATGCGCCTGACGGCGGCCTCGTCTCCTCTACCAGCTGCCTGGCCGACGAGCACCCCGGTGGCGATCGCCATGCCAAGAGGCAACATGAACGTCATGGACGCGGACTGGATGGCCACCTGGTGCGCTGCGAGGACATCGTCGCCGAAGCGCCCCATCAACAGGGCAGAGAGACTGAAAAGCCCGACCTCCAGCCCAGTCGTGAAACCGATGGGCCAGCCGACGCGCACGAGCTCTCGCATGAGCTGCGGCCGCACCTGAGCCATGCCCCGCAAGATGCGCTGCATGGGGTAACGCCAAGAGATAAGCAGTGCGACCAGTCCGAACATCACGAAGTAGACCGTCGCCGTGGCGAAGCCCGTGCCGATCACGCCGAGCGCTGGGAACCCGAAGTGTCCGAAGATCAGCGCCTCACATAACAGGACGTTCAGGCCCACGCCGAGGAAAGCGATGAACATGATGGGCCGCGCGTCGCCGTTGCCCTCCAAGAAGCCGCGGAGCGCTTGAAAACCTAGGTAGAAGGGGTACCCGAACGAGATGGCGCGCAAGTACCCGGAAGCGAGGCGCACCGTCTCCGGTTCGAGCCCGAGTTGCTGCAAGAGCGGGCCGACGGTGTTGAAGATCACGAGCCCGGGTACCGCGAAAACGAGCGCCAACCACATGGCCTGGGACGCCACATGGCCGGCCTCGTCGCGCCTGCCTCCACCTATGGCTTGGGCGACGGTGGGACCGACTGCATAGAGCACTGATGAGGTGATGATGGCGGTGGTGAAGAAGGTCGTAGTGCCGAGCGCCATCGCTGCCAACGCGCCGGGACCGAGGCGTCCGACCATCAGGGTGTCGACGAAACCGAGGCCGTTCTGGGCGAGTTGGGCCAGCACGAGCGGCGCAGCTAGACGCAACAATCCGATGAACTCGCTACGGCGCCCAACTAACACGCGCACCAACATAACCGGCCCGCCGCCGCGGTACCATTACCCGCATGCGCATCCTGGCGGCGGTAGTGGTGGTAGTGATCCTAGCGGGCGTGGCTCTATGGGCCACGGGCGTTCTGCCCATCGGCAACACGGCGCGGGTGCCAGCGAAGCCGAGCCTCTTCACCGCCCTAGCCTCCGGCGACGCCGGCGCCGTGACCACGGCCCTGGAAGGCGGGGCGGACGTCTTCGCTCGCGACGTAGATGGGTACACGCCGCTCATGGCCGCCGTCCGCGGCAACGCCACGACGGCCACGCTTGACGCCCTTCTGGCCGCGGGGGCGGGCATCGACGAGATCACGGTGAACGGGACCTCGGCGCTGATGCTCGCGGCAGGCAGCGGCACGCCAGCCCAGGTCATCCACCTGCTCAATGCGGGCGCGGACCCGACCTTGGCCGACACGGAGGGGCGCAACTCGGCCGACATCGCCAGGCAGAACTCGGCCGTCCGCAGCTCAGGCGTCTTCCCTCGCCTGCTCGAGGCGGCCAGCATGCCTTTCGTCAAGGGTTGGCCGAGCGGTTACGTGGTGCCCGTCGAGGGCGCCACCATCAGCTCACGCCGTAACCACTTGCCTGGCGCGCCACGCGCCTACCGCAACGGTTATCACGAGGGGTTCGACTTCTACAACGGCACCGTAAGCGTGAACATCGGTTACGGAACACCGATCGTCGCCGTCGCTGACGGCGTGGTGATCCGGGCGGACCACGATTACGTCGAGAACGACTTGACCGCTTACAACGCCCTCATCGACGAGGCGGCTCGCGGTCTAGACACCCCGCCTGAGATCCTCGACCGCCTCCGCGGCCGCCAAGTCTGGCTGCGGCACCCTGGTGGGTTCGTCACGCGCTACGCGCACCTCTCCGCCGTCGCCGAGAAGGTGACGATCGGCGGCACCGTGCGCCAAGGCGACATCATCGGCTCGACGGGCAACTCGGGCACGCTCGAGGCCGCCCAAGGCACCCAGGACGACCCTCACCCGCACGTCGAAGTCTGGCGTGGTAGCGAGACGTACCTCGGGGCTGGCCTAGAACCGGAACAGATCTGGGACCTGGCCGCGCAAGTCTTCGGCACCTCGGCGCTGCCCCCGTATCACGACTGACCACGCGGCACCTACCAGGGCAGATTGAACCCCGCTAGGTTCGAGTTGCGGTAGTAGGCCTCTATCTCGGCTGGGATGGTGCTGACGTCGTCGACGACCTTGAAGAGGTGGAGGTCGCCCTCCGAGATGGTGCCAGCACGCACGAGCGTGCCTTGCAACCACTGCAGCAACCCACGCCAGAACTCGACGCCGACGAGGTAGACGGGGAACGGTTTGATCTTGTGCGTCTGGATGAGGGTTAGCGCCTCGAAGAGTTCGTCTATCGTCCCGAAACCGCCCGGGAACACGACGAACGCCGTGGAGTACTTGACGAGCATGACTTTACGGACGAAGAAGTACTTGAACTGGATCGAGTCCGTCTGATACGGGTTGGGTGACTGCTCGTGCGGGAGGTCGATGTTGAGGCCCATGCTGCGCCCGCCGCCGTCCATCGCGCCGCGGTTGCCGGCCTCCATGATGCCGGGGCCGCCGCCGGTCAGCACCGCGTAGCCTTCCTTGACGAGGTCGGTGCCTAGCTGCCTCGCCTTCTCGTACACCTCGGTGCCCGACTTGAGGCGGGCAGAGCCGAAGATCGTGACGGCCTTGCCGACGTCTGCCATCTCCTCGAACCCCTGCACGAACTCCCCGATGATGCGGAACATGCGCCATGAGTCTTCTGCAAGGGCGTCGATCACGTACTGCTTCTCGATGCCGTTCATATCCGGTTAGCCTACCCGTCCGCTGCTTCGAGCATGGCCAACAGCGGCGTCAGGGAATCCTCGAGGGCGTCCGGAGCCGCCCCCAGAAGGGTGCTAGCGTCGTGAGTCCCCCACGTGACCCCGTAGGTCTTGAGGCCGGCGGCGCGGCCGGCCACCAGGTCGGAAGCGGTGTCGCCGACCATCCAGGTGCCTCGCGCGTTGACAGCGGCCAGCCCACGCAGGATGACGTCCGGTTCTGGCTTGTGGGGGAACCCGTCCGTGCCCTGCACGTGGTCGAGTAGCGGGCCAAGCCCGACTGCCTCGACGAGTTCCTTGGCCATGATGGAGCGCTTGGTGGTGGCGACTACGCGGAGGTAGCCGCGGTCGCCCAACTCGGTCAGCACGTCAACCACGCCTGGGTACGGCCGCGTGCGGTCAACGAAGTGCAGCGGGTAATGCACGCGGTAGGCCGCGGCTAGGTCGGGTACTAGCGCGGCAGGGGCGAACGGCTCGTACATGTCCTCGAGCGGCCGCCCAACCAAGCTGCGGGCCGCGGCCCTGTCCGGCGGCTGCAGGTCTACGCTAGCGAAGGCTGCGAGGAAACTATCAAGGATGTCGTCGAGCGAATCGACGAGGGTGCCGTCCAGGTCGAAGACGACGGCGCGTTGCGTGATCATGCCGTGAGTATGCCAGATTCGGCCTGGCGCCCGCGTCCGACCAGGCGTCAACGACGAAGGTAGGCGACGGTCACGCCGTGTCCGCCCTCGTACGGCACGGCGTCCTCGAAGCGTTCCACCTGCTTGTCGCTCTTGAGGTACGTGCGCACGGCGTCGCGGAGGGCACCAGTGCCCTTGCCGTGCAGTATGCGCACCGACTCGAGGCGCAACGCGTGCGCCTCGAGGAGGAAGTCGCGGAGTTGCTCGAGGCCAGATTCCACGCGTTCCCCTCGCAAGTTCAGCTCGAGTGGCCCGGCGTCTGGTAGCTGAACGACTTGCCGCGTGACGAGCGGCTTCTTCGCTGGCGCCTTCACGGCCCTGCAGTCGCTGACGGGCACTTCGGCCTTGATGAGGCCGAGTTGCACGACGAGCTGGTCGCCGCGGCGCTCGAGGATGGGGCCTTCTGCCCCGTAGCTCTCGACCCTTACGCGCGCGCCAACGGTGAACGGGTCCGTTGCCTTGCTCGCTTCCCCCGCGCGCGGCGCGGGACGCGGCGCGCCGCCAGCGACGACTCGCGCCTGGCGCCTGAGCTTGCCGATCTCTTCCAGCGCCTTGCTGCGTGACTCGGGCGCCTCGCGCGCGCTGCGCTTGAGGCGGGCCGCCTGCTGCAAGGTGTCCTTCAGTAGCTCATCCGCGCGCTGAGCGGCCGCCGCCATGAGGGCGCTCTCGTTGCTGCGTAGCTTCGTTATCTGATCGCGGAGGATCTCCGCTTCGCGCGCGGCGCGTTCGCTCGCCTCCTGCGCCCCGCTCAACTGCGCTTGCAGTTCCTCGCGCTGCTGCTCCAAGCCGAGGAGCAGGCTCTCCAGGCGCTCGCCCTCCGGTCCGAGTAGCCCAGCCGCACGCTCGAGCAGCTCATGGCCAAGGCCGAGGCGTTCCGCTATGGCGAGGGCGTAACTGCGCCCGGGCTGACCCATGACTAGTTGGTAGGTCGGCCGCAACTCTTCGACGTCGAAACGCATGGCGGCGTTGGTCACCCCTGGCGTGTCACTCGCGAAGACCTTGAGCGGCGCCAGGTGGGTGGTGACTAGCCCGCGCGCGCCGGACGCGACCACCGACTCGAGGATGGCCTGGGAGATGGCCGCGCCCTCGTCCGGGTCCGTTCCCGAGCCCAGCTCGTCGATCAACACGAGCGTGTGTTCGTCAGCGCTCTCGACGATGGTGCGCAGGTTGCGTAGGTGGCCAGCGTAGGTGCTGAGGCTCGCCTCGATGCTCTGCTCGTCGCCGATGTCGCATAGGAGTTCGTGTGTGCGCGGCAGGAGGGGCTGCGCGGCGGCGCTCGCGGCGACGAACAGCCCCGCGTACGCCATGGCGGCTGCAAGCCCGACGGTCTTGATCAGCACCGTCTTACCGCCAGCGTTAGGTCCCGTGATGATCAAGATGCGCTGGTCGGCGTCTAGCGCGATGTCGTTAGGCACGCAATCTGGCACGAGGGGGTGGCGCGCGGCGCTGAGCCGCACGCGCCCAGCCGCGTCGAAGGCCGGCCGCGCGAGGCGCCACTCGTTCGCCAGCCTGGCGCTGGCGTTGACCACGTCGAGCTGAGCCACCACCGCGAGACTCTCGTCGAGGCGCGGCTCGTCTGCCAAGCGCCTGCCGAGGGCGAGCAGGATGCGCCTAACCTCGTCGCGCTCCTCCATCTCGAGCAGCGCGAGCTCGTTGTTGAGGTCAACCACGCCAGCTGGCTCGATGAACACGGTCGCGCCAGAGTCCGAGCGGTCGAGCGCCAGACCGGACACGCGCGACTGGTGGTTGGCCTTGATCGGGATCACGTAGCGGTCGCGCCGCAACGTGATTATCGGGTCTTGAACGTACTCGGCGAACTGCTCCAAGAGCCGCGTGAGGCGGTCGCGGATACGGCCTCTGATGGGGTTGAGGCGGCGCCTGATGTCGTAGAGCTTGGGGGTGGCGTCGTCGCGGACGTTGCCGTCGGGGTCGAGTTGCTCACGGACGAGGCGCAACACCCCATCGAACGTGCCGATCTCCATGGCAAGCTCGCTGAGGGCTGGCCGCTCCGACACGAGGATGGCCCTCCGTAACGTGGCAGCGCCATCGAGGGTGTAAGCGATCGAGAGGATGTCGCTGCCCTCGAGAAGCTGCCCTTCGCGCACGCGCCGCACGAGGCCGCGCACGTCCTCGATGCCGCCAAGCGCCAAGTAACCGCCGTCAACGACCTCCTGCACGCGCTCGAGGGCGCGTTCGGCCGCGGCTTCGTCTTGGCGCGGGTCGAGCGCCCTGGCAAGCTCGGCGCCCATGAACGTGCCCGCCCGCTCGGCGAGGGCCGCTCTCACGCGGTCGAACGAGAGTTTGTCGAGGGTGGCGTCCGTGACCAACATAGCGCCCAAGTATACGGGCCGCGCCGAGTTACTCTCGCAGCGTGAACGAGGCGTCAGAGCGAACGACTAGCGGCACCGCGCAGACCATGCGCCTCGAGCCAGCACGACCCTACTCGTGGCAGCAGACGCTGCTCGCCTTGGAAGGCTGGGCAGCCGCCCCGGACCGTGGTCACGCCAGTGGCCAAGAGGGCGGGTGGCTGGTGGCGCTGAGAACGCCAACGACGCAGCGTGAAGCGGTGCTAGAAGTGCGCCAAGACGAACCAGGGTCGTTGCTCGTGACCGTCGACGGCGCCGCGCTGACACCAGCGGAACTCGATCACGTAACGCGCGAACTTACCTGGCGCCTCGCCCTCGACCTAGACACGCAGCCTCTGCACGCCGCGGCCATGCACGATCCGGCGTTCGCGCCGATCGCCAGCGCCTTGGCTGGCTTCCACCCGCCGCTGACGACTAGCGCGTTCCAGGCGGCGTGCTGGACGGTGATCAGGCAACGCACCCCGCCGAGTTTCGCTCACGCGAGCATGGAGCGCCTAGCCACGCTGCTCGGCACGGCAGTAGCGGCGGCTACCGGCGCCCAGCTACTCATCTTCCCGGCGCCAGCTGACCTAGACGACGATGCGAGGCCGGCGCTGCTAGCCGCCACCAACAACCTGCGCAAGGTCGAGCGCCTGCGCGGCCTAGCGGACGCGTTTCGGCTGGTCGACGAGGAGTGGCTGCGAACGGCCCCTTACGCGGAGGCGTACGCCTGGTTGGTGGCGCTGCCGGGGTTGGGTCCGTGGTCGGCCGAACAAGTCCTGTGGCGTGGGCTTGGCCGCTACGAGCGCGTGCCGTGGCGCGACACTGGCGCCCTCGCCGCCGTGGGCGCCGCCTACCTTGGCGGCCTCACCCCCGCGAAGGGCACGGCGCGCGAGTTGGCCGAGGAGTACGGCTGGCTGCAGGGCTTGTGGCTGCGCTACCTGAAGGCGTACGACCGCGTGCGTTCCTCGCCCTAGTTAGGCGCCGTCGCCTGGATGGCTGTGAGCGCGATGGTGTAGACGATGTCGTCGACGAGCGCCCCGCGCGACAAGTCGTTGACTGGGCGCCTCAGGCCCTGCAGCATCGGTCCGACTGACACGACCCCAGCCGAGCGCTGCACGGCCTTGTAGGTGGCGTTGCCGCTGTTGAGATCCGGAAAGACCAGCACGGTTGCCTTGCCGGCGACGGGGCTGCCCGGCGCCTTGCTGCTCGCCACCCCTGGCACGGTCGCCGCGTCGTACTGCAGCGGCCCGTCGAGCAGGAGGTCTGGGCGGCGCTCGTGCGCTATGCGCGTCGCCTCGCGCACCTTGTCTACGTCGGCCCCCTCGCCCGACGTTCCTGTCGAGTAGCTGAGGAGGGCCACGCGCGGTTCGATGCCGAAGGCCGCCGCCGAGTTGGCGGACTGGATGGCGATGTCAGCCAACTCTTCTGCGTTGGGGTCCGGGTTGACGGCGCAGTCGCCGTAAACGAGGACCTGGTCTGGCAGACACATGAAGAAGACGGAAGACACGAGCTTGGCGTCCTCATGCGTCTTGATGAGCTGCAGCGCGGGCCGCACGGTGTTGGCCGTGGTGTGAAGAGCGCCAGAGACGAGTCCGTCCACCTCGCCTAGCGCCAGCATCATGGTGCCGAGCACGACGTTGTCGCGGAGTTGGTTGCGTGCGCCATCGGCTGTCAGGCCCTTGTGCTTGCGCAACTCGACCATGGCGGCCACATAGCTCTCCCTCAGTGCATCGGTAGGTTCGACGAGTTCGACGCCAGCGCCTAGGGTCACGCCCTGCGCCTCCGCCACGCGGCGGATCTCGACCGGATCGCCGAGCAGCACGCAGGTCGCTATGCCCCGCTCGCCGCACTCTGCCGCCGCCTTGACGGTGCGTGGCTCCTCGCCTTCGGGCAGAACCACGCGCTTACCCGCCTCACGCGACAACTCGACGAGGCGGTAGAGGAACGCTGGCGGCGAGAGCCTTAGGTCACGGCGCCCACCCACCCTCGCACGCAGGACCTCCATGTCGAGGTGCTCCGCGGCCGACGTCATGACGCGCTCCATGCGTTCGACATCATCGCTTGGCACTTCTAGGTTCATGGCGGCGGCTCGTGCCGCCGTGACGTACGAGTCGGTGTTGACGCTGAGGACGGGCAGGCCGGTCGCCATCGCCTTCTCGCACAACTTCATGACGTTGGCGTTCGGGACCATGTCGCCCGTCAGCACGAGACCCGCTAGGGGCACGCCGTTGAGGGCGGCCATGCACACCGCGAGGATGACGTCGTCACGGTCCGCTGGCGTTATCAGCAGCGCGTCCGGCCGCAGGCGGTGCGTCATGTGCGCGACCGAGCGCGCCACCAACGACACGTCAACTACGCGCCTAGTCGCCAACTCGCCCTCGTTCAAGACGGTGGCACCAAGGTGTTTGGCCACGTCGAGGGTGCGAGGCGAGACCATGGCGGGGCTCCAGGGCACGGCGCCTACCAGCATGAAGCCTGGGTGACGGAAGACGCGCAACGACTTCTTGAGGGTCTCGGCGTCGAGAGTGACGTCAGGCAACCGGATTCCGGTGCGCGTTGCGCCAACGACCTCGACGGTCGGCGCGTTCAGTTGGTTGACGACGACCCCGAAAACGTGCGGGCTGGCGGTGCCGCCGAACGGCTGCGCCGCCAGCTCGAGGCGGTCGTCGAGCGCCTGCAAGTTCGGTTGCGGGGTGGCCACGAGCAGCACTTGACAGTCGAGCGCCCGTGCGATCTCGCCGTTCAAGGCGTCGAGGCTCGGGTGATCGGCGGTGGCGGCGAGGCCCTCGACGATCATCACGTCGGCATTGACGGCGGCGTGCTCGTAACGCCCTACGATGGCCTGCAGTAGCTCAGACTGCCTGCCGGCGGCAAGCTGTGCTTCCGCCTCCATGTAGCTCAACGGCTCACCGGGGAGGATGCTCGTGCTGCGCCGCACGAACTCGGTAGACCGCTCGAGCCCGAGGTCGTCTCCCGGTTGCCGAATGGGCTTGATGAACCCGACGCGCAGACCCCCCTGCTCTAGCGCCCTCACGAGGCCGAGGCAGATAGATGTGAGGCCCACGCCTGGACCGGTAGGGACGACGAAGAAGCCTTTAGCAGTAGCCATGCCGATGTTCGCCGCGGTTGCGGCGCCTCCTTCACCACCTTACGACTAGCGCCCCGAACGCGCTCGGGACGACTGACCCTGCAGCCATGTGCGTGGTACACGTGAAATGCCCGAAGTGCCACACACTAGACTGTCGTCTTGCCCTACACTTACGCACCGGACGTCATGCACAGGTCCCCAGGCGTCCTGGAAGGAGCGGTTGATGACGGATCAAGTACCTTCTGACCGCAGCGATCAACCCGGTACCGAACCGCAGAGTGCGCCACTACCACCCGTCGGTGCCCCTACCGGAACGCCGCCAACCGCGACCACCACCAACTCGAAGCCTGACGTCGGCAAGCGCGCCATCGCGTACATCATCGATGCAGTGATCGCGAGCATCCTCGGCTATATCCCCGTGATCGGCAGCCTGCTCGGCTTCGCGTACATCCTCACGCGTGACGGCTTCTCGTTCGAGTTCATGGACGGCCGCTCGGTCGGCAAGAAGCTGATGAAGTTGAGGCCAGTCCGCGACGACGGTGGCACCATGGACATCACCACCTCGATCAAACGCAACTGGACCCTAGCCGTTGGCTCCCTAGGCTTCCTCGTCGTGTACGCGCCGTTCCTCGGCATCATCGCCCTGTCGCTGCTCCTGACGCTCGTTGGGGCCATCATCGGCATCATCGAGCTTTACCTCGTCCTCACCGCACCTGACGGCCGGCGCCTCGGCGACCGCTTCGCTGGCACCCACGTCATCGAGGTTGACTCCTAAGGCTGCTTGTCTTCGCCTTCCGGCCCCTGGGGCGCTGCCGTTCTGCGGCGCCCCTGTCCTTTCTCCCGTAGCGTTGCGATGGTCACGACGCGCTTGCTCATCGCCAGCAAGAACACGACCATGGCAGCCAGTAGCAGCACGCCGCTGCTGATGAAGAGCAGGTGCACGCCGTTCGCTGGGGTCGTGCGCCACCACGGTTCGCTCACCACGCGCAGGACGAGGCCCGCCTGGAGCAGCAGGAACGTCGCTGCCTCCCAGGTGGTCTGCTTGATGCCGCCTGGCCTCGGCAGCATCCAGTACGCCACCCCCATGACCATGCCGAGGAAGAAGCCGATGAGGCCCATGTGCGCGTGAGTCGGCCGGAACGGGCTGGCCAAAGCCGGCCAGATGCTAACGACGACGCCAAGCGCTCCGGTGGCCACCAGCCACCCGAGCGCGGCGCGCAAGAACGCGACCTGCCATCTGCTCACAGCGCGAACTTAACCCATGGTCGTAACGAACGTGCCGCCGCGCAGGAAGAACTACGCGGCGGCACAATACGGTGGTCGAGGGTCAGTTGACCTTGCCGATGCGTACGCGCCAGGTCTCTGGGCCCTGCTCGAGGTACTCCCACTCGACCGTTCCGCTGCGCTCGACTTGGAACTGGTAGTAAAGCGGCTTCGGGTCATGATCGTTGACGAGCTCGAACGACTGGCCTGCCTCCAAGTCATCGAACGTCTTGAACAGGAGCGGGTGCCGCTCACGGGGCGGGATGGTGCGCACGTCTATCTGCTTCATCGGTTCCTCCTTCGGCCCACTTGATCGCCCCTGTGGGGCAGTTGGCCATGGCTTCTATGGTCAGGCTGGATACCGGCACGTGCTCGAGTGAGTCCCTGATGCCTGGGGCGATCTCGTCGCAGATGCCGCAGTCGATGCAGGCGTCGAGGTCGACGTACATTTCGCTCGGTCTAAGTGCCATGCTTGGCTCCTAGCTGCCTAACGCCGATGACGGTCAAGGTGCCCTCGCCGGCAACTAGCGCCTTACGCGCGCCTGGCGGGATGTGCACGACGTCACCTGAACCAACGGCGTAGCTCTCGTCGTTCTCCGTGATCGTGCCTGAGCCTTCAAGCACCGTGAAGATCGTCTCTGCGCCGTCGCCCTCGGGGGCCACGATCTGCTGTCCCTTCTGAAGGCACAGGAGCATCACGGCCATGTTCTCACCAACGTGCAGTGGCCGCGGGACTGGTCCGCGCTCCGAGAAGCGCGCCACCGCCGAGGTCTTGAAGAGCGGCACGCTAGTCCCCGCGCGGGCCATGGCCCGCCTCTAGCCCTTGCAGGCGGGCCGGCAGCCCTAGCTGAGCGAGCGCTAGCAAGAGGCCTTCCTGCTCTTGACCGCTGAGGCCCCGCAGACGAAACGCCTGCCCGAGGTTGACCGTATGTGCCATGGCCCACCGCATGGGGGCCTGCGAGAGCAGCGTGAAGCCGTGGGCGATCAGGGTGCCTAGGGCGTCCTCGTGGGCGTCGATGATGGTTGAGACGCGCGCGCTTAGCATCACCTCGCGCTCCTGAGGCTGGAGGGGCTGAGGTGCCACTGCCTGGGGCGCCAGGTCGTCAGGTGAGTGGGTTTCGGTATCCTGCCGCACGAGCCAAGCCTCGCAAGCGGGCGGCATCTCCGACCATGACGTAGGTCATTGGCCAGCCGGGCCACAAGGCCGAAGCTTAGGTCATGGCCGAGACATTCCTCGATAACCGTGGGCTCGAGCCCCCCAACCCGATGATCCGCACCCTCGAGGCGCTAGATGCGATGGCGCCTGGTGACGTGCTCGTGATCCACAACGACCGCGTGCCCATCTACCTGCTACCTCAGTTGGTCGATGCTGGCGCGGAGTACGAGGTAGCAGAACAAGTAGACGGCAGCGCACAAGTGCGCATCACGAAGGGTGCCTGACCGGAAGTGATGCCCCGCCTTGGTGCCGATGGGGCACCGCCGGTACTTCCGATCGCGTCGCTCTTGTTAGGCGCGCTAGCCCTCGCGCTGGTTGGCTTGCTCGTGCTCCTCTCCCCTTCGGCGTTCGCCGGTTACCTTGGCCTGCCGCGCGTGGTCGCCATCAACCACGTCTTCACGCTCCTGTTCGTCGGGCTCGTGTTCGCAGGCACACTACAGCAGTTGCCTGCCGTAATGTTCGTCACGAAGCTGGCATGGCCGCGCCTAGGCTGGATCACGCTGCCGCTCCTCGCCGTTGGCAGCGTCGCGGTCGTCATCGGCTTCTTCCGCGGCTTCTCGGCCCCCTGGCTGGCCTTCGGGGCAGCGGCAGCTAGCCTCGCGTGGGTGGCCCTTGTCGTGCAATTGGCGAGGACTGCCATGCAACGCTGGCCCAAGGATCCGGGTAGCCACGCGCTTCTCCTCTCAGCACTGTTCCTCGCTCTGGCCGTGATCCTCGGCTTCACGCTTGCAAGCGCCCGCACGACTCCGAGCGTGGCGGCACAAGTCGGTTATCCGGTGCAGCTCCACTTCACTGTCGGGCTGTTCGGCGCCTTCCTACTTGGCATCATCGGCTCAGGCCAGAAACTCCTCTCGATGTTCGCGCTCTCGAAGGGTGGGCCGCAGTGGCGCGTGCGCTATGCCACCTACGCCGTTGCGGCCGCCATCTTGCTGGAGGCGCTAGCTGCCTTCGCGCGCCTTCCGCTCATCACTGCCTCGCACGTGCTGCTAGCGATCGGCTGCGCCCTACAAGCGTGGGAGGTCCTCAACATCCTGCGGCGCCGCCTGCGCAAGCGCCTCGAGTTGCCCATCCAGCGCTACGTTCTCGCGCACGCCTTCCTGCCACTTGCCGGAACAGCGTTGCTCTTCGGACAGGGCGGGGCTGCGATGATCCTCTTCTTGCTTGGCTTCGTTGGACTGGCCGTGAGCGGCATGCTCGTCAAGATCTTGTCGTTCCTGACGTGGACCTGGCAGTTCGCTGGTGCGAGCACCGGCGGCGTGTCAGGCGGGGCGCCGCTGTTACGCGACCTCGTAAAGGACGAACTCGAGCCCGTCATCACCTGGGGACTCGTCCTGGCCGCCGCGGCCCTCGCCGCCGCGACCGCTTGGAGCAGCGAGCTGCTAGCCGTCGTCGCTGGCGCAGCGACGCTACTGGCCGGCGTGGCGCTGTTCGCGCAGGCCAGCCACGTGGTTGGCGTCACGGTCCGCTCGAAGCGGCGCCTGGCGGCCGCCGCAGCCGCGGCGCACGCCGCCAAGACTCTGGAGGAAGCCCGCGCATGACCGAAACAGAGCTGACCGAAATCAACCCAGCCGTTCCAGCACGCAACGTGCTCGAGGCCCTTCACGCGGTCATCGACCCGGAACTCGGCCTCGACATCGTTAGCCTCGGCATGGTTTATGCCGTGGCGGTGGTCGACTCTCAAGTAGCTATCGAGATGACCTTGACAACGCCAGGCTGCCCGCTTCACGGGAGCATCGAGGCGGACGTGCGTCACTGCCTCAATCAAGTGCCTGGGGTTGGCGACATCGGCGTCGAGCTCGTGTGGGACCCACCCTGGACGCCGGACTCCATGAGCGCCGAAGCTAAACGCTCACTCGGGTTCTACTGACAGCCGCGTTCGAGAGGGCCGCCTAGGCGCAGCTTAGCGCCCGGCTGAGTTCGCCATCTCTTGGAGTTGCGCACGGTTCAAGCTCGTCACGGTGCGGCCTTGCAGTTCGATGGCCCCGCCAGCGTGCAACCGGGAGAGGTTGCGGCTGACGAGTTCCGGAACCGTGCCCAACTGCGCTGCGATGGCCCCGTTCGTGTCTAGCACGAACGGCACGCCGTCCTGCGCCACCCAGAGCAGGTAACGCGCCAGGCGGTGCACGACTTCCTGGAACGAGATCTGTTCGACGAGTGCGACCAAGCGCCGCAAGCGCCTTCCAAGCATGCCCATCAAGTGCAGCGCTATCTCCGGCCGCTCACGCAGGATGCGTTGGAAGCCGACCTGTTCAAGCCACAGCACCTCGCTTGCCTCGGCCGCCTCTGCGCTCGCCGGGTATGGGCCGCCGTCGAGCGACACAAGTTCGGCCACCGCGTTGAACGGGTGCTCGACGGCGAGCACGACCTCGCGGCCGCTAGCCGGCGAGATGACGTAGATCTTGACCCTCCCGCTGACCACGACGGCCAGCCCCTTGGCGGCCTCACCAGCCATGAACAGCGGCTCACCCGCCTCCAGGTGCCGGCGCCGCGCCACCGTTGCCAGGGCGTGCAGGTCCGCCTCGGCCAGCTCCGCGAACAGCGGGCAACGGGCGAGGACCTGAGCGTCGGATAACGGCATCCGCTAACGCTAACCGCTAACGCCGCCGGGCGTGGCAACTAGGGTACGGGGTTAGCATAGCGGGCGCCCGCCAGCCGGCATCCGCGGCAGGCGCCCGCGACGACCATGGGTGAGGTGGCCGCCCCTCCTGGAGGCTAGAGGTGAAGAGTTCGAGTTGGCAACGCATTCTCTTCGTCATGTTCGTTACGCAGTTGCTTGCCTCCATCGGCTTCTCGACGATCTTCCCTTTCCTACCCAATTACGTTGAGTTCCTAGGCGTCCGGACGGGCGGATCGCTCGTCTTCTGGGTCGCTGCGGTGTTCAGCGTGCAGGCGGCCGCCATGATGATCGCCTCACCGATCTGGGGCGCCATCGCTGACCGCCACGGCCGCAAACTCATGCTCGAGCGGGCACTCTTCGCTGGCGCCGCCGTCATCCTCCTGATGGGCTTCGTGCGCAGCGCGGAGGAGTTGACGTTCCTCAGGCTCATCCAGGGGCTTACTACCGGCGTGGTCAGCGCGGCGAACTCCATGGTGGCTGCGACAGCGCCGCGCCAGCGCCTTGGTTACGCCATGGGGATGATGCAGACGGCGTCGTGGGCTGGCGCCTCGGTTGGCCCGATGATCGGCGGCGCCCTCCAGTACTTCTTCGGTTTCCGCTTCTCGTTCGTAGTCACTGCCGCGTTGATGCTGGCTGGCGGCCTGCTCGTGCTGTTCGGAGTGAAGGAGAACTTCATTGCCCCGCCGCGGACCGAGCGCGGCATAGGCGGGTTGGTCCATGCCTGGCGCGACGTCGTGCGCACTGCTGGGGTGCCGCTCGCGTACTTCCTGCGCTTCAGCGCGTGGCTTGGCCGCACCATGCTCGTGCCGTTCCTACCACTGTTCATCGCTACCATCACCGTAGACAAGGACCTCGCAGGGATGTACACGGGGTTAGCCATCGGCTTGGCCGCCGCCTCGTCTACCTTGAGCGGCGTACTACTAGGTCGCCTCTCCGACCGCGTCGGCTACAAACCGATCCTAGTGGCGTCCGCCCTAGGTTGCGCCGTCTTCTACGTGCCGATGGCCTACGTCACCGACGTCGTTCAGCTCATCGTGGTCAACGTGCTCATCGGCTTCGCCATCGGCGGCGTCCTGCCTGCCATCTCCGCCATGCTCGCGCGTCTCACCCCGCGCAACGTGGCGGGCGCCGTATACGGGCTAGACAACTCGGTAGCGGCGGCATCACGCGCGCTAGCGCCGGTCATGGCTGGCGCCATCGTCACCCTCACCAGCTTGCCAGGCTCGACCAACTACCGCACGATCTTCCTCGTTACGGCCGCCCTGTTCCTCGTCACGGCACTGGTGGCGGCGTGGCGCCTGCCGCGCTCGGAGCGAGAGGCGTCAGCCACCGAGACCTAAGATCTGGTGTACGCAGGTCGTTGACTTGGCAGCCAACCAGCGGTACCGTCGCGCTGTCACCAGGGGTGTCCGGTAGCCGTACAGCGGCGTCCGGGCTGAGAGCACACCCTAGAACCTGACCCCGGTAATGCGGGCGGAGGGAGAGTGACGCAAGGCCCCCTAAGTGGGCCCGCGTCCGTAGGTGATAGAAGGACGTGCCATCATGCGTAACCTCCAGTCAATCGTGCTCGCTCTCTTGCTTGCATTGGGCGGTGCGGCAAGTGCCCAACGCATTACGGTGCTAACGCACGACTCGTTCGCCTTGCCGCAGGTGCTTCTCGACGACTTCACCGCGCACACCGGCATCAAGGTCACGCTCCTCCAGGGCGGCGACGCGGGAGAGGTCGTCAACCGTGCCGTGCTGACCAAAGCGCGCCCTCTAGCAGACGTACTGTTCGGCGTAGACGGCAGCCTGCTCGAGCGTGTCCGCAGCGAGGGGATCTTCGAGCCGTACCTCAGCCCCGAGCTGGCGCGCGTGCGCCCCGAGCTGCTGTTAGCCGCAGACGGCCTAGTCACCCCGGTCGATGTTGGATACGTCCTACCGAACGTTGACAGCGACTGGTTCGCGCAGCATGACTTGGCGCTCCCTGCCACCCTCGAGGCGCTGGCGGCCCCCGAGTACCGCGGCCTCACGGTCGTTGAGAACCCGGCTAGCTCGAGCCCCGGCTTGGCGTTCTTGCTAGCAACCGTCGTGCGTTTCGGCGACGCGGCAGCGGGGGTGCCAGGCACGCACGCTGGCTTCGACGATTGGCTCGACTTCTGGGCGGCACTGGTTGCCAACGACGTCGCGGTGGCTGACGGCTGGTCGGACGCCTACTACACGCAGTTCACGCGTTACGGCGGCGCGAGCCCGATCGTCGTGAGCTACGCGACGAGCCCTGCGGCAGAGGTGATCTTCTCGGACGTGCCGCTGCAGATGTCGCCGACCGCGAACCTGCAGTGCGCCGGCTGCGCGTACCGCCAGGTCGAGGGCATCGGCATCCTCAAGGGCACGAAGGAGCCGGAGGCGGCCGCGGCCTTCGTCGACTTCATGCTAAGCGCCGCGGTCCAGACCGCTATCCCGCTTGCCATGTTCGTCGACCCCGTCGTAACGGACGTCGACTTGCCGCCCGAGTTCGTGGCTCATGGCCAGCTGGAGCCGAGCACCATCGCGACGCCCCTCGACGCCACGCTCGTGCAAGCCAACCAGGCGCGCTGGTTGCGGCAGTGGACGGCCGTCGTGCTACAGGGCCGCGGCCCTGCCAGCGTCAGGTGAGCGCTC
>DASSXV010000080.1:0-32825 GCA_035703635.1 Trueperaceae bacterium
GGCTTCTGGTCGAGCGCCGACGGCGCCGGTAGCATCCAGCACGTAGCCTTTGGCGTGCCTGACGTAACCGCGCTAGGGCGGGCGTACGACGCCGTGCTAGAGCGCGGCCTCGAGATCTCAAACGTGAGAGAGCACGGCTACTTCCAGAGCATCTACTTCCGCGAGCCTGGCGGCGGCCTCATCGAGCTGGCGACCGAAGGCCCCGGAATGACCCTGGACGAGTCGCTTGACGAACTAGGCACGCGCCTCGCGTTGCCACCCGACCTCGAGGCCACGCGAGCAGACGTCGAGGTCGTCATGCCGCACTTCGCGCCGCCTGGCGCCGCGCGGAGGCCAGAGCGCGATCTGGGTTGGACTCACCGTTACGTGCCCGGCACTAGCGGCGCGACGTTGCTCGTGCTGCACGGGAGCGGGGGCAGCGAGACGCAACTCCTGCCGCTGGCTAGGCGCGTTGGCGGCGGCGCCAACTTGCTGGCGCCGCGAGGCCGGTCGACGGGTGAGGAGGCGCTGCGCTTCTTCGCGCGGCGACCGGACGGTAGCTTCGACCAGGCGGAACTCGACTACGAGGCCGACGCGCTGGCGCGGTTCGTGACGGAGTCAGCTGACTGGTACGACTTCGACCCGCAGCGCGTCGTCATCCTTGGCTACAGCAACGGGGCGCACATCGGCGCGGCGGCATTGGCCCGCAACCCGACTACCTTCGCGGCCGCGGTGCTACTACGCACGGTGGCGCCGTTCGCGTTGCCTGCCGCCGTCGACCTCGCTGGCAAGCGCGTGCTCATGCTGCAGGGTGTTGGCGACCACCTCCTGCGCGACCACGCAGACACCCTCCTCGCCGATTACCTGACGGCTGCCGGGGCAGGCCTGCAAGTCACGACGGTGCCGGGCGGTCATTACCTCGGTCCGGAAGACGAGGTAGTGCTGCGGGCATGGCTCGACGGCGCTAGCTGATGCCCGACTCCCTCCCAAACGACCAGCACTGCCACTTGAGCGTAGAGGCGCTGGCAGGGGCGGTGCTTCCCGCAGCGATCGTCGACGAGGCGGTGCGCCTCACGAAGGGCTTCGCGGACCCAACGCGGGTGCGGATCATGGGGTTGCTGCGCCTGGGTGAGGTGTGCGTTCACCAGATCGTCGACGCGCTCGCGCTCGAGCAGTCTGCCGTCAGCCACCAACTGCGTACGCTGCGGTCCGCCAGGCTCGTGTGCCACACGAAGCGTGGCCGCCACGTGTACTACCGCCTGGCGGACGAGCACGTTGCTGCCATGCTCGACGCGGTGTTGTCGCACAGCCGCGAGGCTTGACGGCGCCGCACTCATCAGGGCGCTAGCCGCCCGCGTGGGGCAGCGGACGCAATATATGAACAACTCGTCATATATACTGAGGAGCCGGCCGGGAGGTGCGGCGCGCATGGCTACCGCGAGGTTCGAAGTCCAGCAACTACTGCCTGGCCACGGGGCCACGGTGGACGCTTGCACTCGGCGCCTCACCGAGACCATCGCAGCCAGCGCCGGGGTGCGGGCTGCGCACCTCGAGAGCACGACGGGCGCGGCCTTCGTGAACGTCGACTACGACTCCGCTAGCCTAGCGCGGGTTGAACTCGAGCGCTTGGCCGCCGAGGCTGGCGCGGGCGTAAGTGCACGCTTCGAGCATCTCGAGTACCGGCTGGCCGGGCTGCACTGCAGCGACTGCGCCGCCAAGGTGTCGGTCATGACTGGTCGCATCGCTGGCGTCTTCGACGCCCGCGCGAACTACGCGACGGAAAAACTGCTCCTCACGCTGGACACGAGCGTGGCGCAACCAGCCAGCGTGGTTTCAGCCGTCGAAGGGCTCGGTTACCGCGTGCTGCCAACCCCGACTACGACCAGCACGGACGACGCCAGCGGAGTTGCTGCGACGACCAGAGTCGGCGGCTGGCATCTAGCTGCGGACCTGCGGCTCAGCCTCTACGCAGGCGCGGCGCTGATAACTGGCTTCGCACTGCAAACTGCTGGCGCAGCGAGGTGGGCGTGGCTGGGCTCCTACCTGCTCGCGTACGCCGCGGGCGGCTGGCACGCCACCAACCACGCGGTGCGGGCCGCCGCCAAATGGCGTTTCGACATAGACCTGCTCATGGTGGTGGCGGCGTTGGGCGCCGCCAGCCTCGGCTCCTGGGCAGAGGGCGCGCTCCTCCTCTTCCTCTTCAGCCTCGGGCATGCGCTCGAGCACCTCGCGATGAACCGCGCCCGCGGCGCCATCCGCGCTCTCGGTGACCTCACCCCCAAGTTCGCGCGCGTTCGCAGCGGGGCGGCGGAAACCGAGGTGCCCATCGAGCAGTTGCGGATCGGCGACATCGTCATCGTGCGGCCAGGCGAGCGCATTCCGGCGGATGGGCAGGTCGTGAGCGGCGCGAGCTACGTCGATCAGGCGCCCATCACGGGTGAGAGCATGCCGAGCGCGAAGACCGTCGGCGACGAGGTCTACGCCGGCACCATCAACGCCGACGGCGCGCTAGAAGTGGCAACTAGCCGCGGCCCTGAAGACACGACGTTGGCGCGCGTGATAAAGGCGGTCGAGTCGGCGCAGAGCGCCAAGGCCCCAAGCCAAAGCCTCACGGAGCGGTTCCAGCGGGTCTTCTCCCCCATCGTGCTCGGCGCAACCGCGCTGCTCATCGCGCTGCCCCCACTCTTCGGGGCGCCTTTCGAAGAGAGCTTCATGCGCGCCATGGTGCTCCTTGTCGCCTCGAGCCCTTGCGCTCTTGCGCTTGCCACGCCGTCTGCTGTGCTGGCCGGCATCGCTCGTGGTGCCCGCAGCGGCGTGCTCATCAAGGGCGGAGCGCACCTGGAGAACGCCGGCATGGCCGACGTCGTCGTGTTCGACAAAACGGGCACCCTGACGCGTGGGCGGCCGCAACTAACGGACGTCGTACCGCTTGGCGTGGGCGAGGACCAACTGCTACGGCTGGCCGCAGCGCTTGAGAGCCGCAGCGCCCACCCGCTGGCTACCGCAGTGCTGCAAGGAGCACGAGAGCGCGGCGTCGTCGCTGGGGCCGTAGCCGACTTCGCCCACCGCGCAGGCCATGGCCTGACCGGGCGCGTCGAAGGCGCAGCCGTGATCGTTGGCAACCGTGCGCAACTGGCCGCGACTGGCGTTGAGCTGACCGCAGCCGCCGAAGCGAGTGCCGCCGCGCTCGAGCAGAACGGCAAGACGACCATCTTCGTCGCGGTCGGAGACGGCCAGAACCTTCCGGTGGTGGCGGGCGTTCTCGCAGTGCGGGACGAACCTAGGCCTGAGGCGGCCGGCGCAATCGCCGCTCTGCGCGGCCTTGGCGTCAAGCGCCTCGTCATGCTTACCGGCGACAATGAGCGGGTCGCGCGTGCGGTGGGCGCCGAACTGGGACTCGACGAAGTCCACGCCGCGCTCCTCCCGGAAGACAAGGCGCGCCTCGTGCGCGAGTTGCGCGCGCGCTACACCCGCGTGATCGTCGTAGGCGACGGGATCAACGACGCCCCGGCCATGGCGGCGGCCGACGTCGCAGTGGCCATGGGCGGTGCGGGCAGCGCCGTGGCCCTCGAGACCGCCGACATCGCCCTCATGGCTGACGACCTCAGCAAGCTCCCGTACGCCGTCTCCCTCTCACGCGCCAGCAAGCGCATGATCCTGCAGAACCTGTTCGTTAGCCTAGGCGTCATCGCCCTGCTCGTGCCGAGCGCCCTTTTCGGGCTTGCAAGCATCGGGGTGGCGGTGGTCATCCACGAGTCGAGCACCCTCGTCGTCGTCGGGAATGCCCTCAGGCTGCTGCGCTTCAAGTCACGGGGCGTCACAGCCGCTTAGCCACTACCGGCGCATGCTTGGACATGACATCTGCCAACGTGCCGGCGCGTGACGCTGGCCCGGCGGTGCTGCTAGCTGCAGTGCTCGGGTCCAGCATGGTCTTCCTCGACGGCACGACGGTCAACGTTGCACTGCCCGCCCTGCAGGCGTCGCTCGGCGCGAGCGTGGTCGACGTGCAATGGGTCATCAACGGTTACACCCTGTTCCTTGCCGCGCTGCTCATGCTTGGCGGTTCACTCGGCGACCACCTTGGCCGCAAGCGCATGTTCATGGTCGGCATGATCGTTTTCACCCTCGCCTCCATCTGGTGCGGCCTAGCGGGCGACGTTCAGCAGCTCATCGCGGCGAGGGCGCTCCAGGGCGTGGGTGGGGCGCTCCTCACCCCGGGAAGCCTCGCCCTGATAAACGCCAACTTCTCGGAGGGGGCGCGCGGCTCGGCCATCGGCCGTTGGTCGGCCTACTCTGCGATCGCGGTGGCGGGCGGCCCGATCCTCGGGGGTTGGCTCATCGACACGTTCTCGTGGCGCTGGATCTTCTTCATCAACCTACCCATCGCGCTGGCAGCCCTCCTGTTGACCGCGCGGCGTGTCCCGGAGAGCCGCGACCCGGACGCGGACGCTCAGCTCGATTACCTGGGGGCCGCACTAGTAACGCTCGGTCTCGGGGGCGCGGTCTACGCACTGCTGGAGGCCCCGGCGCGCAGTTGGAGTGACCCCCTTATCATCGCGGCTGGCCTCGGTGGGACCGCGTTGTTGCTAGCTTTCGTGTTCGCCGAGGCACGCTCGAGCTCGCCGATGGTGCCCCTCGGCCTCTTCCGCTCGCGCGTTTTCAGCGGCATCAACCTAGTCACGTTGCTTCTATACGCCAACCTCGCTGGCCTCAGCTTCTTCCTGCCCATGTACCTCATCCAGGTGAGGGGCTTCTCCGCAGCGGCGGCTGGCGCTGCCGGCCTGCCCCTCGTGATCCTCCTGTTCTTGGCGTCAAGCTGGTCAGGACGCCTCTACGACCGCGTCGGCCCGCGCGCGCCCATAGCAGGCGGCGCGTTGCTCACGGCGTTAGCGTTCGTGCTCTTCGTAGTGCTCGGCGGGGCGCCGAACTTCCTCGTCAGCGTGACGCTGCCCATGACGGTGATGGGGGCCGGAATGGCGCTGCTAGTAGCGCCGCTCACGACCACCGTCATGGCCGCGGTGCCAGAAACGCTGGCTGGCACGGCCTCCGGCATCAACAACGCCGTCTCGCGGGTGGCTGGCCTGCTCGCCATCGGGTTGCTCGGCGTCGTCATGCTCTCAGCGTTCGGCAACCAACTAACGGTGCACCTCGCTCACACCGACTTGCCGGTCAGCGCGCAGGCCACGCTCCTTGCCAGCCGCAACGACCTAGCAGGCATGGCGCTGCCAGAGTCGTTGACTCAGGTCCAAGGTGGCGTGGCGCGAGCGGCCATCGACGAGTCGTTCACGTACGGTTTCAGGCTGGCGCTGCTCGGCATGGGCGGCGTTGCCGTGCTCGGGGCGCTAGTCGCCTTGGCGACCCTGCCCACTCGCACCCACAGCGCTACGGCCCCCTGACCGCACGGCACCGCGCCCCTTTCACAGGCTTATGCCAAGCTGGGAGACAACCACGATACGCGCCTCGGAAGGAGCCAAAACATGCAGCTCGGTTTCGCCACCGCCATCCTCCCGGATCTAGCTCTTGAGGAAGTGCTCGAGTTCGCCTCACAAGAGGGTTTCAGTTGCCTCGAGGTCATGTGTTGGCCCACGGACGCCAGCGATCAGCGGCGCTACGCTGGCGTGACGCACATCGACGTCGCCGACTTCGGTCCAGACGAGGCCATGCGCGTGACCGAGTTGTGCGAGCGCTACGGCGTCGGCATCAGTGCGCTCGGTTACTACCCAAACCCACTAGCGCCCGACGAGGTCGAGCGCAGCACGTACGTCGCGCACCTTGGCCGCGTCATCGACGCCGCCAAGCTGCTTGGGGTCGGCGTCGTCAACACCTTCGTCGGCCGCGACCAACGCCTGCCGGTGGCAGCGCAGTGGGACAACGTCGAGACCATCTGGCGGCCGTTGGTCGCGCGCGCGGAAGCCGCTGGCGTGCGGATCGGCATCGAGAACTGCCCCATGCTCTTCAGCCTCGACGAGTGGCCAGGCGGCAAGAACCTCGCCATCTCACCCGACGTGTGGGACGAGCTCTTCCGCCGCCTGCCGAGCCCGAGCCTAGGCCTCAACTTCGACCCGTCACACCTCGTGTGGCAGGGCATCGACATCGACCGCGCAGTGCGCGATTTCGCGCACAAGCTAGTGCACGTTCACTTGAAGGACGAGCGCATCGACAAGGACCTCCTTTACCGGCGCGGGAACCTGGGGCTCGGGTGGCACGTGCCCAAGATCCCTGGGCTAGGAGACATCGACTGGCCGCAGTTCTTCCGCACCCTCAAGGCGATCGGCTGGGACGGGCCAGTCGTCATCGAGGTAGAGGACCGGTCGTTCGAGGACAGCTTGGCGGGGCGCAAGGAAGCCGTACGGGCAGCAGGCAGGTACGTGCGCACGGTCATGGATTTCGGAAACTGACGGCCTGTCTGGTTGTTGGTAGTCAGTTGCTCCCTGCCAGGCAGCGACGGCACCCTTACGCGAGTCCGCCTGAGCCGCTCCTCAGCGGGGGTCGGCGAACACCTGCGTCCAGTAGCGGTCGACTTCTGCGGCGCCGAACTCGCTCACGGCTGGGTGCATGATGGCGAGGCAGTGGGGGACGCTGCTCATCCAGCCGACCATCACCGTCTCTGGCGAGTCGTAGTTCCAGGCGACGTTCTCGGCCACCAGCGACCAGGAGTATCCGGCCGCGGTCACGCGCGAGCCCACCGTCGACCCGTCGCTGCCAACGTGGCTCATGGTTCGGTGGGCGGCTTGGTCGGCGCTGTGCTCTTGCGCGGCGCGCACGAGTCTGGCCTCGAGCTGTAAGCGCGGCGCGGGCGGCATGCTGTTGCTGCCGCATACGGCGCCTTGTGCTCGCTGCGTGTTCACGAGTTCGAGGAGGCGCGTCGCCGTGGTCGAGTAGGTGGGCGGCCGCGTGCCGCTCCGCGGAGCGCATGCGGTGACGGCGAGGCCGAGCAAGGCGACGAACAGTAAGGCTACGCGGCGGTTCGGCGTTGGGCGCATTACTCGGGGACGATACTCTTTACTGGAGGCTAGCGAGAGTGCTAGTTGCCATTGCGCTGAGGAGGCGCTTCTGTCGTTGACCGCGGACGGCTCTTACCGTATTCTGCTAGGCGTACCGGTCGAGTAATACACTATTTCAGGGGGCGAGATGAGCACCACTTCTGGCGCCGCAACTAGGGCAAACACATGATGGAGGAGGAGAGCACAGCCGTTCACTTACCTCTGCACCTCGTGGAGGACGGCTTCGTGCCCATCTACCTGCAGATCGTCCACCAGGTCAGGCACCTGATAACGAGCCGCGGCATAGCGGCGGATGACCGCCTGCCGTCAGTGCGCGAACTGGCGCACCAGCTCGGGGTGAACGCGGGCACCGTGGCATTGTCCTACCGCACCCTCCAGCTCGAGGGCCTGATCGAGAGCAGGCGGGGCCGCGGCACGTTCGTGGCGCACGCCGCCGACGATTCGGTGCACTTCGATCACCGGCAACGCGCACTCGGCGAGGCGATCGACGCACTCCTCGACCGCGCGGACGCCCTAGGGTTCGAAGCCAGCGCCGTCAAGCAGTACCTGGTAACGCGCGCCCAGCGGCCGCGGCGCATGCCGCTCGTCGTACTCATGCCCACCTTGCGCTCCGCCGAGAAGTACGCGAAGCTCATCGCCGCCGAGTTGCCAACCGACGCACAGGCCGTGCCGTACCTCGGCACCTTGGAACAGTTGGCCGCCGGTGACGCCAGCTTGCTAACGGCCTACCAGACCGCGTACTTCACTTTCACTTTCGTGTCTTACGCACCGACCGTCGCCGGGCAGCTCATCGAGCTCGGCATCTCTTCAGAGGTCGTTGGCATCACCGCGCAACTCCTGCCAGAGACCATCAATAGGCTCGCGGCGCTCGATCGCAGCGGCAGCTACAGCCTCGTCGCGGAGGCGCAGGGCGTCAACGTCGCACTGAACCTCCTCGCACAGTTCACCCCACTCGACCTCAGGCAGCTGCCCGTGTTCACGGAGCTCTCCGCGCCAGCCGACATCCTTGCGGTCAAGTCAGACCTCTACATCCACACTTTCAGCGCCGGCCCGCAACTAGATGCGGTGGGGATCCCACAGGGCAAGCGGCTGCTGCTCGCCTTCAGCCTCAGTGCCGAGGCCCGGCACCGCCTGCGCCGCCTTCTCGACGTGACGGGCCAGGCGTCCCGCGCGAATAACGTGCCTGACGTCTTCCTAGACGCCTGATGACGACCAGTCCCTAGCCTTACCCCCGGAGGCGCTATGACCCGCAGGAACTACGTGGCTGGCGAGTGGCAGGCAGCCGCCGCCACCCGCGTCAACGAGAACCCGTCCGACCTCGACTCGCCCGTTGGCGTCTACGCTCAGGGCAGCGCCGCGGACGTGAGCGCCGCCGTCGAGGCCGCGCGCGCCGCACTGCCGGCTTGGGCCAGTGCCTCCGCGTCCGTCCGCGCGAGCGTCTTGCAGGCGGCGGCCGACGAGTTGAGCGCCAGGCGCGAGGAACTAGGCGAGCTCTTGTCGCGCGAGGAGGGCAAGACGCGGGCTGAAGGCATCGGCGAGGTGGCGCGGGCGGCAGACATCTTCCGCTTCTACGCCAGCGAGGCCTACCGCGCAGTCGGCGAGCTCTTGCCGAGCGCCCGCCAAGGCGTGAGCATCGAGGTGCGTCGCCAACCAGTCGGGGTCGTAGGCGTGATAACGCCTTGGAACTTCCCGATCGCCATCCCGGCATGGAAGATAGCCCCGGCTCTGGCTTACGGCAACGCCGTCGTCTTCAAGCCAGCCGAGCTCGTGCCGGGCAGCGCTTGGGAGCTTGCCGCCATCCTCGACCGCGCGGGTGTGCCAGCCGGGGTCTTCAACCTGGTCATGGGCCGCGGTAGCGAAGTCGGCGAGGCCATCATCACCCACCCCGACGTGAACGCCGTCAGCTTCACGGGTTCGCTGGGGGTCGGAAGGCGGGTGGCGGCAGCGGGAGCCGCGCGCCTCGCCCGCGTCCAGCTCGAGCTTGGCGGCAAGAACCCCGTCGTGGTGCTAGATGACGCCGACCTCGACCTCGCCGCCGAGCACGTGGTGAACGGAGCCTTCGTCTCAACGGGGCAGCGCTGCACGGCGTCTAGCCGCATCATCGTCACGGCCGGCGTCCACGACCGCTTCGTGGAGCGCCTAGCGCAACGAACGCGGGCATTACGCGTCGGCCACGCCCTCAACCCGACGAGCGACATCGGGCCGGTCGTGGACGCGACGCAGTTGCGTCAGAACCTCGACTACCTAGACCTCGGAACGCGCGAGGGTGCAACACAACTCGTGGCTGGCGAGCTCGTCGAGCGTTCGACGCGCGGGCACTACCTCACCCCTGCCCTGTTCGTCGAATCCACCGCGGCCATGCGCCTCAACCGCGAGGAGATCTTCGGGCCGATCGCCGCCGTCATCCGCGTCGCCGACTACGACGAGGCCCTCGCCACCGCCAACGACAGCGAGTTCGGGCTGGCGGCGGCCATCATGACGAGGTCCCTGAAGCACGCCGAGCACTTCAAGCGGCACGCGCAAGCAGGCATGACCATGGTCAACCTCGCCACCGCCGGGCAGGAGTTCCAGGCGCCGTTCGGAGGCGTCAAGAACTCGAGCTACGGCGCGCGCGAACAGGGCACCTACGCCAAGGAGTTCTTCACCACCCCGGTGACGTCGTACGTCAAGGCCCTCAACGGCTGAAGTCGGCGGCCAGCGCGTCCGCCTCGGCGAACACGGCCGCTAACGCTTCCGGCCCGCTGCCAGGGAAGCACTGCGTCATGGACGGGAGCGCGCAGGCGCGCTGTAGCACGCGCTCCTTGGCGCCCGCTTCGCTCCAGTAGGCGCCGGCACCAAGGGCCGTTAGGGTCATGGGGCAGCCGAGGCGGCTGAAGAGGTCGGCGTGACGCGCCAACTCGTCAGCGCCGCGTCCTTCAAGCAGTAGTTGGGTGAGGATGCCGAACGCGAGGACCTCACCGTGCAACGAGCGTTTCACGCCTGGCAGCAGGGTGAGGGCGTTGTGCACTGCGTGCGCTGCCGCTAGCTTGGCGCCCTCGCCAGCCAAGGCGCCGATGAGCCCTGGCCACAGGACGTTCGCCTCGGCCACGAGCTGGCGCTTGCCGCAGTCCTGGTCCGAGTTCCGGAGCGCGAGGGGGCCGTCGGCGAAAATCAGTTGCTCGAGTTCGTCGCACAGGGCGAGTGCGGCGACGCCAGCCGCGCCAGCGCCACTCTGCCTTGCCAATCCGAAACGAACTTCGACCACCTTGGCGAGGGCGTCGACCAGACCTGCCGCCAGGTGGCGGTCAGGAGCGGCGGCCAGGACTGTCGGTTCGACGACCGTGTAGGCCGGCGCGCGCCGCACGACGCGGCTGCCAAGGTAGGCCCCGTCTACGGTGTAGTCGACCACGACGGCGGTCGCGGCCGCGCACGTTGCCGGGCTCGTCGGCACGAGCACGGTAGCCGCCCCGCTCGCGTCCGCAGCGGCCTTGGTTGCGTCCATCACGCGCCCACCGCCTACGCCGATAAGCACGCTTGCGCCCACGGTCGCGCGTTGAATGGCGGTCACCGAAGCCTCAGAGCACGGGCCGTTCACCTTGAACCTCTCGGCCACGACGCCAGCTCTCTGCAGGCTCGCCTCGAGCGCAACGCCCACCAGCCCCATGCCGACGTCGCCATGCACGACGAAGACCCGCCGCTGCTGCGGCGCCGCCGCGGTCAGCCCTGCGACCGCGGCTCCGACGCCTGCGAGGGAGTGGGCGCCACTGAGGTAGCGGGCGGGCGCCAGCACCGAGAGGGTCATCAGGCGTTCTCTGACCCGGTCTCTTGGCTGACCGGCCTGCCTGGCCATACTCGAGAGAACACGCGCATGAAGTTGCCTCCCGCGATGCCGCGGATGTCCTCCTGCGAGTAGCCGCGGCCAGCGAGGAGGGCGTAGACGTCTAGGATCTCCGGGTACCACGCGAAGCCATCGACGAAGCGCTCAGGCGCCCGCCAGTAGGTCGTTACGTGCTGGTTCATCTCAGTCATGACGGTCCGGTAGTGCGCCCCGTGCTGGTCGTGGTTGTGGCGTGGGTACGAGCCGAGGCTGAAGTCCGTGCCGATGCCGATGTTCTCCGTCGTGCCGAGGAGGTCGGCGAGGTAATCGATGTGGTCGAGGTAGTCGTTGACGGTTGGCCGCGCCGTCATGCCGTGCTTGAAGACGAGCGGACCCCAGTTGACGGTCCCGATCACGCCGCCCTTGGCCGCGACGGCCTTGATCTGCTCGTCGTCGACGTTGCGCGGGTTGTCTACGAGCGCTTTCGGGTTGGCGTGGCTGAAGACTGTCGGGTTGGCGCTCGCCTCGTTGATCTCGAGGCTCGAGCGCCGCGAAACGTGAGATAAGTCGAGGAGCACCCCGACGCGGTCGCACTCGGCGACTACGCTGCGCCCGACGCCAGAGAGGCCAGTGTCCGTCCGCTCGAGCACGCCGCCGCAGAGGAGGTTATCGCGGTTGTAGGCCGGAATGAGCATGCGCAGGCCGAGGCGCTGGAACGCTTCGACGCGCTCCGGTGCTGCACCTATGAACTCGCCGTCTTGCGAGGCCAGCAGGAGTGCCGCTTGCCCGAGCTGCTTGGCCTCGGTGATGTCGTCTACCGTGTACGCGATGCGCAGGTTCGGGTGCTCACGCACTGCGGCGTGCCAGCCCATCAGTTCCGTTATGGCCTGCCCGACGTCGATGTGCGTGTCCAGGGCGGTTACGGCGTATACGTCGCAGCCGTGGCGGTGAGCGTATGCCAGGTCGGCGTCCGGCCAGATCTGCATGCAGCCGTCGACGAACACGTAAGGCTGTTCGCCTTCGATGAGCGGGTGGAAGCCGCGGTTCGGGCGCTCGTGCAGTGGATCGTGAGGTAGCGGCGATGAGGTGAGCGGTCGTTGAGGCACTCTGTTGTTCCTTTCCGTGGCGCGGTTCAGTAACCGAACTCTGGGTGGCGCGCTGCCAACGCTTGCTGCATGGCGGTTGGAAGGGCGGCTGTGAGTAGCACTCCGACTGTCACGCTTGCTCCTTGCGGGCGGCGCGGCGCACGGTCGGCGTCGGCTCTAGCTAAGTGTACTGGCGTGCCGGTACGCAACATTACGTGTGCGCCGAGCGGCAGTCAACTGCCCTTGCCGTCGCTGGATCGCCACACCAAGCGGTGGCAATCGGCGTGGTATGGTGCGGTGCCCTACCGACCGGCCGGTAACTTTTCACACCGGCGCCGGGCGGGCACGGAGGAATAGATGATCGACTCGCTCTGGCTACCCCCAGCCGCCCACGTGGTGAGCGGCCTTGCCGTACTCATCACCACGCTGCTCGCCCTAGTGATAAGCGGCGTGCTCGCATGGCGCCGCAGGCCCTTCTCCCCCCTCGCGCGGGGGTTCTTCGTCCTCGCCCAGGTAGTGCTGATCATCCAGGCGCTCATGGGCATCAAGCTCCTCGATCAAGGGCTCGGACCGCTACAGCTCTACATCCATTACGTTGGCGGCCTCGGACCGCTGTTCTTCTTCCTCCTCTACTACTGGCTGCCCACCAAGACGCGTGCGCAGCGCTGGACCGCCGTCACCGTCAGCGCTTCCGCGTTCCTCTTCGCCATCATGGCCTTCGGCATCGGCCAGAGCTACGTCGCTGGAGGGGTCTAGACGGACGGCCCCGCAACTCCCAAGGAGCACCTCCTAGCGGTAGCCCTCCCGTTGTTCGTAGCCCGCGGCTACCAGGGCGCCTCGATGCGTGAAGTGGCGGAGGCCGCCGGAGTTTCAAAGGCGGCCATCTACCACCACTTCGCGGACAAGGAGACGCTCTTCCTCGCGCTGCTACTGGGGGCCGTCGCTCAGGCGGGCGACCTCGTCGACAGCGCGGCCGCCCTTGTCGGCCCGACCAGCGTCAAGCTTCACGCCCTCCTCACTGGGTTCAGCGCCCACCGCAACGACCAGCAGGCGGCCATGCGTCTGGCCGAACGCGAGGCCGTCCACTTGTCGGAGGCGGGGCGCACGCAGCTGTTCCAGGAGTACCGCACGCGCTTCACCGCGCCGATCGAGCGGCTCATGGCGGCGGGCCAGGCCACCGGCGACCTGCGGGCCGACGACCCACGTTGGCAGGCGAGCTCGCTGCTTCTCCTCGCCCAGGCACTCTTGGGGCCGAGTGAGCGCGGCGTTTCGGTCGACACCGTTCTGAACACCTTCCTGCACGGCGCGGGTGCAGGCTGACGAGCGGCATTGCACGTTAGTGCCCCGGCGTGTGACAGTGCGGGCATGTCAGATCCAGCCCAGCCCGAGCGCCTCAGCAGGGCCGCGCTCGAGCGGCGCGTCAAGCGCTGGCTGCTGCGCGCGCCGTTCGACTGCTACATACAAGTGACGCCGGGCCTCGAGGAGCTCCTCGTCGACGAGCTCCTCGCCGAGGGCCTCGCGCCTCACCGCGCGGCGTTGAACGTCTCCCACGGCGGTGTCGAGTTGCGCCTCGATCACGCCGACATCCTGCGCGCCAACCTCAGCCTACGCACCGCTAGTCGCGTGCTCCTACGCCTGGGCACCTTCCCGGCTGCCTCGCCAGAGATGCTCTACGACCGCGCTAGGCAGGTGCCGTGGGAGACGCAGATCGGCTTCTTGGAGCGCTACGCGTTGGCCATCACGGCGAGGAACTCCAAGCTCCAGGCTGGCGACGCGGTGGCCAACACCGTCGCCTCGGCCATCGCGCGCGAGTTGCGCCCACTTGGCCTCTACCCGAGATCGGCGGACGCCGCCGAGCTGACCTTCCACGTAAGGCTGCAAGACGACCGCTGCACGGTGAGCCTCGATACGAGCGGCCAGCACCTTCACCGCCGCGGCGTGCGCACTAACGTCCATACGGCGCCGGTGCGCGAGACGTTGGCTGCGGCCATGGCGCTCGAGGGGTTGGCGCGCACTGGCGGCACACCGGACGTCGTCATCGACCCGTTCTGCGGCAGCGGCACGCTACTCATCGAGGCAGTCGACGCTCTCACGCACTCGGCGCCTGGCAGGCAGCGCGAGTTCGCGTTCGAGCACGCCGCTTGGTTCCGACCAGGGACGCTGCGAGAGGTGAGGCGCCGCAGCGAGGCGGGCGTCAAGCCACTCAGGACGCGCGTCATCGGCGTCGACAACGACGATGACGCCCTCGCGGCCGCCAGGGCCAACGTCGCTGGGGCCGCGTACGCGGAGGTGACGCTGCAGCATGCCGACAGCACGCTCTTCGACTTCTCGAGCCTCGTAGCGCAGCGTGGACTGGCGCTTGCCAACTTGCCGTACGGGGTGCGCCTCGGTGACCGGAGGCAGGCCGCCGCGACGACCAACGCCTTCCTCGCCAACCTCGCCGCCAGCGGTGCCCCCTGGGTGGTCGTCCTCCTCGTAGCCGACCCGGAGCCCGCGCTCAAGTGGCTGGAGGACGCACGTGTCACGCCGACGCGCAACGGCGGCTTGCCAGTGACGATGGTCAGCGGCAACCTCGTTGCTGCCTGAGGCCCACGGTCACCTAGGCCCTAAGCCAGCGACCGCTGATGTGCGGCAGCATGTTGACACGCCGCCCCGCAAGCCATATCCTCTCGTTACCCCCAGTTACTGAGGGTAACGAGAGGAGGCGCCAATGCCGCCACGCCCAGTTCGCCAGCTGCAAGTCCTAGACGCGCTCCGCGCGGCCTACGAACGCACGGGCAGCACGCCTGAGTTAACGGCCCTGTCACGCACCCTCGGCATCAGTTATTCCACCCTGCGTGATCACCTCAGGGCCCTAGAGGCCAAGGGCGAGCTGCTCCTCAAGAGCCGCGGCCCTGGGCGCAGCCCGCACCTCACGCTACTCGGCGGCGGTTTCGGGGTGCCGCTCTACGGCGACATCGCCGCCGGCCTCCCAGTCGGCGCCTACCCAACGCCGGAAGGCCACCTGTCGCTACGCGGTCGTCCTGACCAGTTCGCACTGCGCGTGCGTGGCGACTCCATGGCCGACCGCATCGAGGACGGCGACGTGGTCTTGCTCCACCACGCGGAACCGCAACGCCCAGGCGAGATCTGCGCCGTACGCGTAGGCGAGGACGAGACCACCCTCAAGTACCTCGACTGGTCAGCCGACGAGCAGCGCCCACGCACCTACCGCTTGCGGCCCCACAACCCAGCCTTCTCCGTAGTAACCGTTGCCGCCCAAGACCTGCATGTAGACGGGGTCTTCCGTGGCCTACTGCGCGGTGACATCGTGCAGGACCTGATCGTAGAAGGGAGTGAGTGACCGAGCCACTTACTCGACCCGCCCAGAAACGAAGAAGGACACATCCGCCGCCGCCAAGCAAGAGGACGCGTCCTTCCGGTAGCCCAGAAGCGGTCTGCTAACGCGGACCACCTACCTAGGTGAGGCCAATGCTAACACCCGCAACGACGACCGCTCCGCCCACCGGCGGCGCCCCCGCCGCCCACCGGCGGCGCCCACCCCGCCCAGGGCGCATGCCTGCCGCACGCCCACCAGCGCCCCTCCGGTCGCTCTTCCCCATCGCCGCCGTGCTCCTCAGTCGCCGCGCTCCACGCGAGGAGCAGCGCTCGTGCTAGCCGCCATCGAGTTCGGGCCGCTGCCCCTCTACCTCGCGCAGCGCGCAGAACCAGAACTCAAGCACGTACCGCTCGTCATAGCTGGCGAGCAGCACGTGCTTCACGCCAACGCTGCCGCCAAGCGCCACGGCGTCACTTCAGGCATGCGCCTCGAGGGCGCCCGCATGCGCGTCGTCGGCCTGGAGGAGCGCTCCTTCCAGGAGCCGGACCTCGAGTACGCCTGGGGAACTCTCCTGCAGGAACTACACGGCCTAACGCCGTGGCTCGAGAGCGGCCCACGTGGCCGCGTGTTCGCGCGCCTCGACCTGCACGAGGCCGAGGAGGTGACGCGCACGTACGACGTACGCGCCGGCCTGGCTGGCGACGTAGAAACGGCCGAGCTAGCCGCCCTTGCAGCCAGCCCAGGCGGCGTGCGCGAGGTGTCAGGCACGCAACTAGCAGGGTTCCTAGCGCGCCTGCCGCTTAGGTTCCTCAAGGGCATTGGCGTGTCGGAGGCCAACCTCACGCGCCTCCACTGGCTCGGGTTGGCCACCGCGGCCGACCTAGCCAGTTGGAGCGCCCCTCAGATCCGCGCCTACCTGGGGGCAGAGGGCGCCACCATACTCGCCTACCTCCATGGACCGCGGCGCACCGAACTGCGGCCTTACCGTCTGCCCATCACCGTTCAGCGCTCCCTTGCGTTCCCAGAACCCGTCCGTGAACCGCACCAGCTTCTCCCTGCCATCGACCGGCTCGCCAGCGAACTCGAGCGCGCCCTCGCTGGCCGCGCGGCGCGGCGCCTCACCCTCACCGCTACCCTGCCTGGCACGCAGCGCCGTGCTAGTCGTCTGGCTAAGCGCCCCCTGCAGCAGGCGCGCCACATCCGCCAGCAGGCCCTCTTCGCGCTGCACGATAGCCGCGCCGAGGGGCGCCCGATCGAGCGCCTCACCCTAGAGCTCAGCTCACCCGAACGCACAGGCGCCCAGGACGGCATCTGGCCTCAACGAGAGCGGCGCGAGCAGGCGCTCGAGGCCACCCTCGAACGTTTCCCTTCCGCGCCGCGCCACCTCGTATGGCGTGACCCTCACGCGCAAGCCGCCGACTTAGCTTGGGCGTGGGAGGGGTACGTCGACGAGCGTGGGGCGTACGTAAGCGCCGACCTGGCCGCTCGCGCACCAGCGCAAGGCACCACCAAAGCGCGGGCCAAGCGGCCCGCCCCTCCAGAGCAGGCGGCCGCCGTGACCGCCGCCGCCGTGCCGCTCTTCACGGCGCCCGCGCTGGTTGGCGCAGCGCCAACGGCGGCCGCGCAGACCAAAGCGCCTCACGCCGCTGCCGCGTCGGTGGCGCCACGCTCACGAGCGGCCGAGCGCCAACAACACCAGTAGCACGATGTTGAGCGCCACCACCGTAACGACGATGGCGCCGAGCAACAGGCGTGTGGCGGCGCCGTTAACCGCGGCGCCCATGACCTCGCGGTTACTCGTGAGGAGGCCAAGCGGCACTAGGGCGAAAGGAATGCCGAAGCTCAACACCACCTGCGATAGCACCAACGCCCAGGTCGGTTCCGCACCCAAGGCCAACACCGCCAAGGCGGGCACCAAGGTCACCGCGCGACGCGTGAGCAGCGGCACATGCCAGTGCAGCAGGCCCTCCATGATCGTCGAGCCGGCGTACGAACCAACGGACGTGGAGGCCAAACCTGACGCCAGCAAGCCAATGCCGAACACCGCGCCAACCAGCGGACCGAGCGCGGCGGCGATGGCAGCGTGAGCTCCAGCGATGGTGTCGGTGCCTGCCACGCCCTGCAGGTTGGCCGCGGCCAACAAGAGCATGGCGACGTTAACGACGCCAGCCAAGGCCAACGCCCCGGCAACGTCGGTGCGCGTCGCCCGCAGCAGCGTGGGTAGCTGCTCAGCCGCCACGGTCTTGTGCCGATCGCGCGCCAGCGCTGAGTGCACGTAGATGGCGTGCGGCATGACCGTGGCGCCAAGCATGCTCGCTGCGAGGATCACGCTGTCAGTGCCAGCGAAACGCGGCCTGAGCCCGCCTAGCAGCGCGCTCGCTTCGGGCAGCTTCACGAACAACCCGGCGAGGAAACCGACCGTTATGACGACGAGCAGGCCGATGATGACGAACTCGAACTGGCGTTGCCCCGAACGGCTCTGCACCTCGAGGAGCAGCATCGAGACGACCCCAACGATCGCGCCCCCAATCACCAGCGGCAGCCCGAAGAGGATCTGCAACGCGATGGCGCCGCCAAGCACCTCGGCCAAGTCAGTGGCGGCGGCAACTAGTTCAGCTTGGGCCCAGAACGCCCAGCGCGGTACTCGACGCATGCGGCCACCGAGCAGCTCAGGTAAGGAGCGCCCGGTGGCAAGTCCAAGCTTCGCTGACTGGTACTGCACGACGACTGCAACGAGGTTGGAAGCGACGAGCACCCAAAGCAGCAGGTAACCGTAGCGCGCGCCAGCCGTTACGTTGGCGGCGACGTTGCCAGGGTCGACATAAGCGATGGCGGCCACGAACGCTGGCCCGAGCAATGAGACTGAATGACGGAACGGGTTGCGGCGCAGATCCACGCGAGCACTCTAGACCTGCGCTCATATTTCGACGCGTCTAAATATCACACGCTCGGCTCAAGCTGGTGCTAGTTGGTTGCCACCCGCCGCCTCCTTAGCGGGCGTCGCCTGCATGGGAGCGGTGAAGCTCCGCAGCCGCAACGCGTTGCCGAGCACGAAGATGCTCGAGAAGCCCATGGCGGCCGCGGCCAACACGGGTGAAAGGAGGACGCCGAGGCTCGGGTACAGCACTCCAGCCGCAACGGGGATGAGCACGACGTTGTACGCGAAGGCCCAGAACAGGTTCTGCTTGATGTTGTTGAGCGTGGCCCGCGAGAGCGCGAGTGCGTTAGGGATGCCGCGCAGGTCACCGGACATGAGGATCACGTCAGCAGACTCGATGGCGATGTCCGTGCCCGTACCGATGGCCAAGCCGACGTCCGCGGCAGCGAGCGCTGGCGCGTCGTTGATGCCGTCGCCGACGAACGCGACCTTGCCGCCTTCTGCCTGCAACTGCTTGACCGCAGCGACCTTGCCATCGGGTAGAACCTCGGCAAGCACCTCGTCGATGCCGAGCTGCGCCGCTATGGCGTTGGCGGTGCGGCGGTCGTCACCCGTGATCATGGCGACGCGCAACCCAAGCGCGTGCAAGGCAGAGATGGCGGCGGGCGTCGACGGCTTGATGGGATCGGCGACCGCAAGCACGGCCGCTAGTTGCGAGTCGACGGCCGCGTACATGGGTGTCTTGCCGGCGTTGGCTAGGGCGTCTGCGGCTCCAGCGAACGCCTGTGTGTCTAGTCCAAGTCGGCGCATGTAGCGCTCCGCGCCGACAGCCACCTGTCTTCCGCCAACGACCGCATGGACCCCGAATCCGGGGACGGCCTCGAAGCCCACGGCCTCAGGCACCGCCACGCCAGCGGCCTTTGCGGCGCGGACGATGGCGTCAGCCACGGGGTGTTCACTGTTCGCTTCGGCGCCGGCAAGTAGCGCGAGCACGGCGCGCCGCTCGAAGCCGGGCGCCAACTCGAGGTCGGTCAGCTCGGGCTGGCCTTCCGTGAGGGTGCCCGTCTTGTCGAGGGCGACGACCTGAGTCTGCTGCAGCGCCTGCAGCGCCTCCCCCTTGCGGAACAGCACGCCCAACTCGGCTGCCTTGCCAGTGCCGACCATGATGCTGGTCGGGGTGGCGAGGCCCATGGCGCACGGGCACGCGATGATCAGCACGGCCACCATGTTGACGAGGGCGAACGTGAGTGCGGGTTGCGGACCGAAGATCATCCACGCAACGAACGTGATGGCCCCGATGGCAAGTACTGCTGGGACGAACACGGCGACAACGCGGTCGGCGAGCGCCTGGATGGGCGGCTTGCTGCCCTGCGCCGCCTCGACCATCTGGATGATCTGCGCGAGCACCGTCTTGGCGCCAACGGCTGTTGCCTCGAAGCGGAAGGCGCCAGTCTTGTTGATGGTGCCGCCAACCACGTTAGCCCCGGCGGTCTTGTGGACGGGCACGCTCTCGCCAGTGATCATGGCCTCGTCGACGTAGGACGAGCCGGAGATGACAACCCCGTCGACCGGCAGTCGCTCACCTGGGCGTACGACGACGACGTCGCCTGGCATCACCTCCGCGGTGGCGACTTCGAGCTCTACCCCGCCCCGTTCGACGCGTGCCGTCTTGGACTGGAGGCCCATGAGCTTCTTGATGGCCTCGCTCGTGCGGCCCTTCGCGATGGACTCGAGGTACTTGCCGAGGAGAATCAGCGTGATGATGGACGCAGAGGCCTCGTAGTAGACGTGGGCCGTCCCGGCGGGTAGCAGCACTGGGAGGAAGGTAGCCACGAGCGAGTAGCCGAACGCGGCGCTCGTGCCGATCATCACGAGGCTGTTCATGTCTGGGCTGCCGCTGATGAGGCTGCGCCAACCTGGGCGGTAGAAGCGCCTGCCGGGACCGAACTGCACGACGGCCGCCAGCACGAACGAGATGTAGAAGATGATCTGCTGCGGCACTAACGCCATGAGCGCGTGCTCAAGTGGTGGAACGAGCATCGGCAACATGACGAGGATGAGCAGTGGCGCCGTGAAGGCGGCCGCTATCACGAGGTCGCGGCGCAACGCGAGCCGCTGCCGTTCGTGCGCTTCGCGCTCGAGGTCGGCCTGCTCGTCCGCGCCTTTTGCGTCTAGCACGCCGTAGCCGACCTTCTCGACGACACCAAGGAGGTCACTGAGTTCGGTAACAGCGGGCAAGTAGCGGACTGTGGCGCGCTCCGTCGCCAGGTTGACGCTCGCCTCCAGCACACCGTCTGCCTTCTGCAGGGCGCGCTCGACGCGGCTGCTGCAGTTGGCGCACGTCATGTCGGTAACTCCGAAGGTGGCCTCTGCGATCACGGCCTGATAGCCAGCCTTCTCCACAGCGGCGAGGAGTTGCGGGGGGTTCGTCGTGTCTGGGTCGAAGCTGACGCTGGCGCGCTCCGTCGCTAGGTTGACGGCGGCACCCTCCACACCCGTCACTTTGTTGAGTGCGCGCTCGACGCGCGAGACGCAACTCGCGCACGTCATGCCCTCAACGCCGAACTGGATGGTCTTCATCTGCTTCCTTCCACGGCCGTGCCTGCGCCGCGCGAGCCGCGCTGCGCCTCACGCACGGTACTTGAGCGCCTCCCGGAGTTCGCTGACGATGTAGTCCGTGTCGCCCCTCTCGGATGCGGTGGCGACGTGGTCGCGGATGTGCGACCACAACACGGCGTCGCTGACCTTGGCTAGCGCGCCTTGGACGGCCTTGACTTGCTTGAGTACGTCCACGCAGTAGACGCCCGGGTCGTCGAGCATGCGCAGCACGCCCTCGAGGTGGCCCTTCGCGCTCTTGAGGCGCAGCGACGCGTCTAAGCGCGTGTCCGTATCGAGGTGCTTGCAGTCATGACTCGCCGAGCCGAGCTCATCGCTGGCCGCGGCGGCATGCGCCATCAGGCGGCGGCCGCCGAATAGCCGGCTTCCTCTACCGCTGCGACCAATGCCTCCAGCGCAGCGTTACCTTCGACCTCCGCCGTGCCGCCGGCTAGGTCGACACTCACGCCGGCGACCCCTGGCACCTCTTCGAGTGCGCCCTTGACAGCAGCCTGGCAGTGGCCGCACGACATTCCGGTTACGTTCAGCTTGATCATCTTGAACTCCTTCTTGGACCCCACCCCCTAGGGGGTGGGTTAGGTCTCTTAGCCTAGCGCCTCCACGTGACCAAAAGCAAGGCCCGAGCGACGACGCCGTCGCGGAGCTCAGGCATTACCTCCACGACTCGCCGTCAGGGGCTGCTGACGCCGGCCAGCAGCAACACTAGCGGCACAACCGACGTCAGCGCGTTCGTGAACAAGTGAGCCATGATCAGCGGCAGCAGGCGCCTGGTGCGCAAGTAGATGACGCCAGCCGCCGCGCCCCAGCTGAAGAACGCCACCGCGTAGACGAGCATGCCGGCCGCCGACGGCGCCAGCAGCACGTGCTGGAGGCCGAACGCCAGGGAGGGAAGCAGGACGGCAACGGCCGCCGGGCTGCGGCCGCGCAACAGTTCGCCCTGCGCGTGACCGCGGTAAACGAGCTCCTCCGTTGGCGCGTTCGTGAGGGGGAACGCGACCGCGACGACGATCGCGGACGCCCAAGCGAACCAGGGGGCGAATGCCACGCTAGCAGCCGGGTCTGGCGCGAAGACCTTCTCGTAAGCCGCCAACATGCCAGCGGGGCCGAAGATCACTAGCATGGTGGCGTTGATGGCGATGGCGAATGGCACGAACAGAACCATGAGCCACAGGAGCCCGAGGAGAGCGTCGAGCCCTAGCCGCTGGCGCTCGAAGCCAGCCAGGCCGCGCAGACTACAGCCGCGCTTATGAAGCGCCCGGCGCAAGTACCACAGGCACAGGGCGTTGACCGGGATGAAGTAGAGCGCCGACAGCTGCGGCGTCAGGGCAAGTGAGAAGCTCACGCCCGCGAATAGACTGACCAACCCGGCCGTTACAGCCGCCGCCGCGAAGAGGAGCACAACACGCAGCACTGCCATGCCCATGCGGACGATGGTAGCAGCCGATCCAAGCCACGCTAGGTTCGAAACAGCGTTACCGGCGTTACCTAGCGCCGAGTTTCTCCAGGTACATGCGTTCGTCGGCGACACGCAACAAGTCGGCGGCCGTCTTGCCGTCGTCCGGCGCCGTGGCGACTCCGATGTTCGCATGTAGCCGGATGGTGTCGTGGATGACGAGCTTGGCTATCTCCGCCTGCACGCGTTCGCCAATGACCGCCGCTTCCGTGGCGGTCGTGTCTGGCAGCAGCGCTACGAACTCGTCGCCACCGCGACGCGCCGGGAAGTCCGTGGCGCGCAGGCCGCGTTCAAGGGCGCGGGCGACGAGCGCCAACGCCTCGTCTCCGACAGCGTGCCCAAGGCGGTCGTTGATGAGCTTGAAGTCGCGCAGGTCGAGCAGGAGCACGCTCGGCCTATCGGTGGAGCGCGCAGCGCGGGCTATCTCGCGCGCCAGCGCCTGGTCGAACGCCCTGCGGTTGCCGAGGTTGGTGAGGTCGTCGATGAGGGCAGCCCTGCGCAGTACGTCTCGCGTCTGCTGGCGGTGCAGGAGGCTCGAGAGCGGCGAACCGAAGAGGTGGGCGAGGTTGGTGGAATCACGGCCGAACGCGGCCCTGTCCGTCAGGTTATCGAGGTTGAGGGCCGCCATGACCACGCCGTCTCGCAGCACGGGTAGGCAGATCGTCGCCTGAATGCTGTGGTAGGCGGCCGCCTCTAGGTCGGCGCCCGGTGAACTCCTGATGCCGTGAAGGTCGATGTCGACGTCGGCGCGGGTCAGCAAGCGCGGCAAGCCAAGGCGCCAGCCGCGCTCTTCTGGCCCGTACCACGCGCGCATGTCGACCTCGCTGACCGTGCTGCTCCTCAGACCGCCCAAGTCGAAGCCGATGGCGGCTTGGTACTCGAACGCGTCGCTCGGGCTGTCGCGCGTTAGCAACGAGCCGGCTTCGGCGCCGGGTATCAGGTCGACGGCCGTCTTCAACACCTTGCCGTACAACTCGACCGTGGCCGTGCTCTCCGAAACGCGGTTCAGCTCGAGGAGTTCGGTTAGCACTAGGTCGCGGCGGCGCGCGTCCATGTAAGGCGCGGCTGTCCGCGCCAGTTCGTCCAGCACGGGGTAGCGCCCGCGCCGCTCCGCGCCGCCTGCCGGGAAGCGCAATAGCAGCATGAAGCGGGCGGGTGAAGTCGAGGAGATCGGACAGGTGACGAGGTCGCCTGGATGGCCGACGGCGTGTTGCGACGTAATGCCTTCGTGCGCCGCTGCCCGCCAACCGCTTGCGCCTTCTGCCTCTTCCGGCCAGGCGCCGACGGCCGCGAGGACGCCGAACGACTCGGTGTGACGGTTCAACAAGAGCCCGGCTTCCGCCCCAACGCGCTCGACTACCATCGCGACGGCGTTGTGGGCCACCACTTCCGGCTCGTCTTCCGCCCGGAGGATGCCGACTAACGCGCGTTGCGCGTACCTGATGGTGCGGTTCGTCAAAGCGTCGATGTCGTGGGTCAGGTCGGCCGCCATGTGTCTAAGCAGAGCCTCGACTTCGGGCGTGAACGACTCCTCGCCCATCAGATCTATGGCCGCGAACGGGCTGTCCTGCCACAACACCTTCAGACGCGTGGCGCGA
Source organism: Trueperaceae bacterium (assembly GCA_035703635.1). Lineage (GTDB taxonomy): Bacteria > Deinococcota > Deinococci > Deinococcales > Trueperaceae > JAAYYF01. The sequence continues at coordinate 23,729 of DASSXV010000080.1, forward strand.
GGGTCGGGGGGTGGCAGGGGCTCAGCGCTCAAGCCGGACCAGCGAACGACGACGTCGACCCCGAGCGCGGCGGCGGCGGCATGCGCAGCGCCCTCCACGAACTCTTCTGGTTGCTGCAGCCCGCGCATCGAGGCGGGGATGCCCAAGAGGCGCTCGGCCAAGGCCCAACGAATGCCTGTTCGGTCGTGGTTGGGTTCCGCGCTGGGTTTTCGCACCGTCCGCCTCTTCACTGCACTATCAGTTCACCGCACGTACCGGCCCCGGCTCTGCGGCCAGCGTTCCGGTGTGTTCCTCACCGCGCTCAGGCCACTAGCTTACCCGCCTGCCGTCGCCCTTGGCGGGAGCAGGAACGAGCATGATGGTGGCGGAGGTGGAACTTTGCCAGCTAGCGACCATGGCGCGGGCCCTACCGTAACTGGTCCGTCGCCAGCCAGCGGCGCTCTCACCGCGCGCGCCACCGCCAACGCGCTCAACGCGGCCATCCTCGCGGAGGGCAGCGCTGAGAGGGCCGTGAAGGAGAAGGCCTACCTCAAGAGCTCCTTGAAGCACCACGGCACGCCCGTTCCCGTAACCCGCAAGCTCGTGCGGAGTCTCCTGCGTAGCAGGCGCGACCTGAACCGCGAGCGCCTCGTCGCCATCGCTGAGGAGCTGTGGGCGATCCAGGTACACGAGGCGCGCGCAGCGGCCGTGATGGTGCTAGCGGCTCGGACGGAACTGCTGCTAGCTAGCGACATGCGGTTGTTGACACGCTGGTTGCGAGAGGCGCGCACCTGGGCGTTGGTGGATGAGATAGCGCCGCGCGTGGCGGGGCCCTTGCTCGCGCGCTACCCGGAGCTCGAGGCGACCATCGACCAGTGGGCGACGGACGAGGACTTCTGGCTGCGCCGCGCCGCACTACTCAGTTACCTTGAGCCGCTGCGGCGTGGTGAAGACGTGTTCGAACGCTTCGCACAGCTAGCTGACCGCATGCTGGACGAGCGCGAGTTCTTCGTCCGCAAGGCCATAGGTTGGGCGTTGCGCGAGCGCGGCAAACGCGCTCCGAGCGAGGTGCATGCCTGGCTACGGCCTAGGTTGGCTCGCACCAGCGGCGTCACGTTGCGTGAGGCGATCAAGTACTTGACGCCTGAACAGGCCGCGGAGCTAACGCGGCTCGCGAGTAGCAGCAGGCGTAAGTAGCGCGGCGGGGCCAAGTGGCAGCTTGACACCGCGAACGGTCGGAGCGTAGAGTTGCTTTCGTTAAGTGCTCACTCAATGAAAGGCTTCGTCGTGTCCAAGGCCGACAACAAGCACCGCCTCACTCGCCGGGAACAGGCGGAGGTCCGCAAGCAGCAGATCCTCGACGCGGCCCTAAACCTCTTCGCGCAGCACGGTTTCGCCGCCACCTCGACCAAGCGCATCGCGCAAGAGGTCGGGGTGACCGAGGGGCTCATCTTCCACTACTTCCCAAGCAAGGCCGACCTCCTCATGGCAGTCGCCACGCAGCGCCGCACCTTCCTTGGGGAGGCGACGGCGTTGCTGGAGCAGGCGCAAGGCCGCCCAGCGCGCGTCGTCCTCGGCGGCATAGTGCTTGGCTGGGTCGAGGCCATCCAGCGCCAGGCGGAGCTCGTCACGATGCTGCTCGTCGAGTCCCAAACGAACCCCGAGCTCGCTGAGGTGTTCCGCGGCGTCGTACGGCAGATGGTTACTGCCATGACGGGCTACCTCGCGGGGCGCGTGCGGGCCGGCGAACTGCGATCGGACCTGCCGGTTACGACCTCCTCGATGGTCTTCTTCTCGTCTCTCATGATGTTCTTCCTGACCAACAGGGAGCTAGAACCCAGCGAGTGGCAGGTGCGCGCCACCGAGTTCACCACCGAGATGCTCGACGCCTGGTTCAGGGGCGCGCTAGCCTCCCCCGAACCGGACAACGGCTAAGGCCACAGCCCAGACCTAGGAGGAGATCGCAGCCACCCATCCCCGTTCCACGCCACGCCGTTGAGTAAGTGCTTAGTCACCCACTTGGAGCTCACCTTGACATTCACCAGCACGCAGCCCAGCCCGGCCCACCGGGCATGAAGCACCTCGCGCACCTAGCGCTCGACCACAGTCGCGTTGTCATCGGCATTTTTCTCGTGCTGACCGCACTGTTCGCGTTCAACGCCACCCGCATTCAGACGGACAACGACACGCAGTCGCTCTACCCGGACGACTCGAGCATCGACGCCCTCGCCAAGGAGCTGGAACGCACCTTCGCGCAGCACGACCGCCTGCTCCTGGTCGTCGAGGGCGACATCTACAGCGCCAAGGCGCTGAACGGCGTGCGGACATTGACCGCCGCGCTTAAGCGCCTCCCCGGCGTAGCAGACGTGACCTCGGTGGCCACCGCCAAGCGCATGGAGGACGACGACGGCTTCCTACTCGTCGACAACCTCCTGCCAGGCAACGATCCGGACGCCGACACCGTCGTAGCCATCCGCCACTACCTCGAGACCTCACCCATGTACGAGAACGTGACGCTCGTAAGCCGAGACGGCCGCCACGCCAGCCTCATCATCGAGATGAACGAAGGACTCGACGCCAACGCGTTCGCGCGGTCCGTCGTCACCACCGTCGACGACAACTGGGTCGGGGCGTACTCGTTGGCTGGCCGGGCCTTCACGAGCATGGAGCTGCAGTCCATCATCGGCCGTGACCTTCCCGTCCTCGGCGCCATAGCGCTCACCGCCATCCTCGTCATGCTCTTCCTCAACTTCCACACCCTGCAGGGCACCCTCCTGCCACTCGCCCAGATCCTGCTCGGAGTCGTGTGGGGCATGGGCATCTTCCACCTACTCGGCTTCAAACTGATGGCCCTGACGGTCATCGGACCTATCGCCGTCATGGCGGTGGGTAGTTCGTTCGTCATCAACATGCTGGGCCGCTACTATTACGAACTCTCCCACGGCGCAAGCAAACGCGTCGCGATAGACCGCATGCTCGGTGAGACGGGGCTCGGGGTCGTCATCTCCGGGCTAGCCATCTCCGCGGCCATGAGCACCTTCCTGCTCTCGAGCCTGCAGATGGTGCGCGGACTGGGGCTCGTCGCCATGCTCGGCGTGCTTGCCTCGCTTCTCGCCTCCATGCTGCTGCTTCCCGCACTGCTCAACGTCCTGCCCACCCCCAAGCGGGTGGACGACCCCGAGAACCCGGGTGCCATCGGCAGGCTGCTCAACCGCCTCGGTCTTGTCGTCGTCGCTAGGCGCAGAGCGATCCTGGTTGGCGCGGCGATCCTAGTGCTGCTGGCGGCATGGGGCGCCACGAAGATCGTCCCTGACACCTCGATCCTCGCCTTCTTCCCGCAGGGCGGAGCGACACGCACGAGCGTCGCCACGGTGGAGGAAGTGCTAGGCGGCTCATCCACCATCACCGTCTGGCTCGAGGGCGACCTCACTGACCCTAAGCTCCTGAACGCCATGCTCGACTACCAGGAGCAGGTCTCGCAGTTGGACGGCATGGGCAAGGGCCAATCGATCGCCAACGTCGTGCACGCCCTCAACCTCACCCTCACAGGCGAGGACGCGCTTCCTACCAGCAACCAAGCGGTAGCGCAAGAACTCCTCCTCTACCAGTCGTCCGGGAGCGTGAGCGACCTGACGCGCTTCACTACCCTCGATTACCAGCAGGGCATCATCAACTTCGTCGCCAAGTCCATGTCGACCGAGCGCGTAGGCGAGCTCGAGGTCGAACTCCAACAGCTCGCGGCCCAGGAGTTCGGCGGCATGGCGAGCGCCAAGTTCACTGGCAACCCACTACTCGAGCGCGAGATCGAGCAGGCCATGCGTCACGACTTCCTCATCAGCCTCACGCTCGCCATCTTCCTAGTCATCGTCATCGACAGCTTCGTGCGCTCGTTCCGCGCAGCCGCCGTCACGATCCTCGTCCTGCTTGCCACGGTAGCGCTGCAGTACGGCCTGCTCGGCTGGCTTGGGCTGCCGCTCAACCTCGCCACCATGCTCATGGGCGCCCTAGCCATCGGGGTTGGCGACTACGCCATCCACCTGACGGTGCGTTACATGGAGGAGCGGCGGCACGGGCATGGGCCCGAACTTGCCATCCAGCGCTCCCTCTTCAGCTCCGGCCGCCAGATCCTCTTCACCGCGCTGACGCTCGGCGCCGGCTTCGGGGCGCTTGCCTTCGCGAACTTCGTTCCCGTCGCCACCCTCGGTGGGCTGATGCTCCTCACGGTCGGCCTCGTCGGCATCGCCACCCTCACCCTCCTCCCCGCCGCCAGCCTCACCTTCTTGCGCGACCCACATGCGCGCATGCACATGCCAAAGGAGTTGACCCACGATGCGTAAGCTCGTGAACCAAGCGCTCGCAGCCATCCTCGCCCTCACCCTCCTCAGCGCGGCCGCGGCCCAGCGCTACGCCACCGCAGACGACCTGATGAGCGCCGTAGAGGCCCGCCCCGAACCCAAGACCACCGAGGCTACGCTGACGATGACCATCACGACTGCCGGTGGACAGACCCTTACTCGCACGCTGCAGATGTGGGGCGCCGGTGACGACAAGCGCCTCATCAAGTTCACCGCCCCCGCCGACATCTCCGGCTCCGGCTTCCTCACCATCACGCAAGCCGATGGGAGCGAGGAGAAACTCGTCTACCTGCCTGCTCTCGACCGCGTGCGCCGCATAGCGGGCGGCCAGCAGGGCGACGCGTTCTTCGGTTCCGACTTCTCGTACGAAGACATCACCGGCATCGACCCTGACGACTACACTCACGCGCTCCTGAGCGTGAAGGACGGACCAACCTACGTCGTTGAGGCAACGCCAACGGCGGCCAGCGGCTCGGTCTACGACCGGCTCGTCATAGACGTTCCCGAAGCGTCGCTGGTGCCCGTGCGAGTCGAGTACTACCGCGCTGGCGCACTGGTCAAGGTCCTCTCGGTGAGCGGCCTTACCGAGGTCGCCGGTTACACCATCGCAACCGAGCGACGCATGGAGTCCATGGTCGATGGCAAGGTGAGCACCTTCACCGTCATCACCCAATCAGACGTGCAGCTCGACGTGACCCTGCCGGACGAGCTCTTCACCGAACGCTACTTGAGGCGCTGACGTGCGGAGCGTAACGATCCTCTTCACTAGCCTGCTCCTTGGCCTAGCGGCCGCCAAGGCGCCAGACATGAGTGGCCGCGCCGAGGTCACGTTCGGAGTGGCCGTCGACGGTGCGCTCCCCGTAGCCGCCGCAGACCTGGCCCTCACCCTCAAAGGCGAGGTCGGCTCCGGCTACTTTCCCGACGCGGCCTACCGCGCGACCGTGGTCGCTGGCTACGACGCCGCTACCGGCGCGGCGACCGTCGCCCTCGACGAGGCTTACGCGACGATCTACCTCGGTAAGGTCGAGCTGACCGCAGGCAAGATGCGGCGCTTCTGGGGCTCGACGGACGGCGTGAACCCGGTCGACGTCCTCAACCCGCGCGACCTGAGCTTCCCACCTGATGGCGAGAAACTGGCCGTGCCGCTGGTGCACGCGGGCGTGTATGCGGACGACGTGAAAGTTGAGTTCGCGGTAGTGCCCTTGTTCACGCCCGCCGTCCTCCCGGGCGCCGCCTGGCACCCTGCCCTCACGCCTCAACTCCCACCCGGCATGACGGTGGTGGGCGTCGATGCACCCGAAGTCAACCGGCCAGCAGCGGAGCTCGGCAACATCCAGTTCGGCGTGCGCGGCACGCTGGACCTAGGACAGTTCGACGTAAGCGCGACCTACTTCCACGGTTTCCGCAGCCAGCCGACGCAGAGCGCGCGCCTCGAACCGACCGGCACGCCAGGGCAAGTGCGGTTGCAACCCGTGCTCAACTACGACCGCATCGAGCTGTTGGGGCTCGACTTCTCAGGCACGGTCGGTGACGTGGTGCTCCGCGGTGAGGCCGCGTACCAGATCACTGCCGACCCTGACGGCACGGACCCCGCTACCGGCAACCACGCACTGCAAGCCGTGCTCGGCGGTGAGTACCTCATTCCTGGCGGGCCACGAACCGTCGTGCAGGCCATCTTCGACTACACGGCACCGGACGCGGGCGAAGCCGCCGACACGGCATACAAGTTGATGCTGGCCATGATGTACCAACCGAACACCAGGACGCAGCTCGACTTGGGCTGGATCCAGAGCCTCGACGGTAGCGGGCTACTCATGCCGGCTGTTGGCTACTCTTTCGCGGACGGCGTGACGGGTGAGGCGAAAGCCTACGTCTTCTACGGCGGAGACGGCAGCGAGTTCGGCGACTGGCGTGAGAACAGCCAACTACGGGTGTCTGTGGCATACGCCTTCTGACGCCAAGAGCGAGCGCGGCGCACACGACCGCTCAAGTCCTCGGCCTCCTCGATCAGGTGATAACGTGCACGACCAAACGGAGGTTAGAGAAGATGGAGCTTGGCATCATCACCGACGAGGTTCATGCGAACTTCGCAACCGCCTGCGAGCACATCAGTCGCTGGAGCCTAACTATCGCCGAGGTGCGTAACGTCGACGGCAAGAACGTCACGCAGCTCGACGAAGGTGAAGCGGAGCAGGCCGCCGCCACACTGCGCCACTTCGGCCTCCGCGTCAGCGGCATCGCATCGCCCGTGTTCAAGTCACCGTTCGACGAGGCGGCCGAACCGACGAAAGCGGATTTCAGCGTAGCTGGGGCCGTGACGGTAGCGGAGCAGCTTGACCTACTTGAGCGGTCCTGCCGTCTCGCTAAACTCTTCGACACGCGGCTGGTGCGGGTCTTCACCTTCTTGCGCGTTCCCTGGTCAGACGAGGTCGTAACCGAAGTAGTCGAGCGCATGGTCAGGGCCGTGGAGGTAGCAGCCCGCCACGATGTGATCCTGGCGGTCGAGAACGAGCCCGCCTGCGTGGTCGGCACCGGAGCCGAGCTCGGTGACTTCTTCGCTCGCCTAGACGCCGCCCTTAGCCCAGCGCTTCGTCGCCACGTCGGGGCCCTCTGGGACCCGGGCAACGCACTGGCGCTCGGCGAAGACGAACCCTATCCGGCTGGTTACGCCGCCCTAGCTAAGGACCGCATCGTGCACGTGCACCTCAAAGACGCGGCCACCGTGCCAGCAACGTTCGGCAGCTTCGTTCCACTCGGCGAAGGTCTGGTCGACTACGCAGGCCAGTTCGCGGCCCTGCGCCGCGACGGCTATGCGGGCAGTGTCGTGCTCGAGCCGCACTACGCTCCGCCAGGCATGGAGACGACCGCGGCGGCCAAGCTCTGCGTCGATGCCGCGCACAGACTCCTGAGCGCAACAGCGGGTGCCGTGTGAGCCGCGCCGGAGGTCGGTACGGCGTGACCGTGATCGGCGCAGGGAACATAGCCGCGGCACACATCGACGCGATAACGCGGACGCCGGAAGCGCACCTCGTCGGCATAGCCAGCCGCACCCCAGCCAAGGCGCATGCGTTGGCGGGTAGGCACGGGGTGCGCGCCTTCGACTCCGTGGCCATGGCAGTGGCGGACCCCGAGACGGACATCGTTGCGGTGTGCACGCCATCCGGTGCCCACCTAGACCCCGCGCTACTGGCCATCGCGGCAGGCAAGCACGTCGTGATCGAGAAGCCGCTCGAAGTGACGACCGCTCGCGCCGTACAGATTATCGAGGCGGCCGAGCGCGCAGGCGTGGCGTTGGCGACGATCTTCATGAGCCGCTTCGCCGACGCCAACGTCTTCGTCAAGCGGGCCGTTGCCGAGGGGCAGCTCGGCCCGCTCATCCAGGGCAACGCCTTCGTGCCGTGGTACCGGGACCAGGCGTACTACGACAGCGGCGCCTGGCGCGGCACCAAGCTCATGGATGGGGGCGGCGCCCTCATGAACCAGGCGATCCACCAGGTTGACCTGCTCCTCTGGGTGCTCGGTCCCGTCGAAGAAGTCTTCGCTTACGCAGGCACGCTTGCTCACGAGCGCATAGAGGTCGAGGACACGCTGGTGGCGTCACTGCGCTTCAAGAACGGCGCGCTAGGGCAGCTAAGCGCGGCCACGTCGCTGTGGCCTGGCCGGCCGAAGGTGTTGCAGGTGCACGGCGAACATGGGTTCGCCAGCGTAGAGGATGACGTCTTGGTCGACTGGCGCACTCGCAGCGGCGGGGACGCGGAGCGCACCAGTGTCATAGCTAGCTATGGCGGCGCGGCCACCGGGGGTTCGAGCGACCCGATGGCCATCTCGTTCGAGAACCACCGTCGTCAGTACCACGACTTCTTCGAGGCGCTCGACGAGGGCCGGCCGCCCGCGATCGACGGGCGCGAGGGCCTACGCTCACTGCAGTTGATCGAAGCGGTCTACCGGTCCGCGGCGGAGCGGCAGCCAGTGAAGGTGGCCGCCGCCGATTAGCGACTAACTTGGCAGCGCCGGCGCCCTCAGCGGGCGGTTCGGACCGCGAAAGGTGCGCCGCGCTGCATCACCTTGACGAATAGTGCATAAAGCGCTAATATATTGGACATCGAACGCGCGAGAAGCGCGTTTTTCTTTTGGCTACGGCGCAGTGCCACCTGTGGCGCGCCCGCCACCCTCGTTGGAGTGCCAGTGATCCCGTGGAAACTCGTTGCTGAAACCAGCCGTCCAGAGGGCGCCAAGCTGGCATTGTGGCGCCGCGACCTAGACGGTCGCCCGCCCGAGTTCTCGCTGCGCATCCTAGAACCCAACAAGCCGACCAACGAGCTTATGAACAGCCGCCAGCACAACTCCGAGAAAGCGCTCTCCGAGCTGGCGCTGAAGGCCCTAGGTCGCGAGGCCAAGAGCCTGCTCGTCGGCGGGCTAGGCATGGGTTTCACGCTGCGCGCGGCGCTCGACAACTTGCCGTCGAGCGCCAGGGTGACGGTAGCCGAGCTGTTCCCGGAAGTCGTGGCCTGGAACCACGACTACATGGGCGACCTCGCCGGCAGGCCTCTCGACGACGAACGCGTGCGCGTTCACGTGGGCGACGTAGCCGGTCTGTTCGGTAAAGACAAGGGTCAGTACGACGTCATCTTGCTCGACACCGACAACGGCCCAGAGGGCACGACCGCTGACGACAACGAGCAGCTCTACTCCGACGCTGGCCTAGCCAACATGTGGGCGACCCTAACCCAGGGCGGCATCCTGGCCGTATGGTCAGCGTTCGA
>DASSXV010000053.1:0-25743 GCA_035703635.1 Trueperaceae bacterium
GCCAAGCATGCGCTGCACGGGCGCCTCTGCCTCTTCTGGGCTACCGGTGATGGCCTCAGGTGGTTGCGCTTGCGGGTAGAGGCCGTTGAGGATGACGAGCATCTCCTCGACGTCGGCGCGTTGCTGTGCGTTCGCCACGTCCAAGAGCTCGGCCCAGAGTTTGTTGACGCGCTGCAACGCTGACCAACCGCTCGTGAACACCCACAGGTCCTCGCCGCCATCGGCGGCCTCTTCGTAACCTTCTGCCACGCCACCCTCACCCAACGTCAGGTCAGCGATCAGGCCCCCGATGTACGCCGGCGAGCGCCAGATGTCGGGGTGAACGACGACGTCGTAAGCGCGCCACACCAGCTCGCGGGCGGCCTGAGTGGCAGCGGAAGCGTCTTCGCCGCTGTCCACCAGTTCGGTTAACTCGGCGAGAGCTTCAAGCAGGTCAGCCGCCAACTGTGCGTCGCGTTGCTCGAGGGTGCCGACGAAGCGTTTCACGTCGCTGTCGAGCATCTCCTCGACCTGCTCCTTGAGCTCGTCGTTGAGGGGTGCTGGGAAGGCGTCGACGATGCGCAGGCGCTGCAGCACGAGCTCGAGCCCATAGCCCCTGTTCTGTACCAAGGGCTGATCGAAGAACGGGGCGTAGCCGTACTGAGCGAAGGCCGTGCCAGCTAGTGCGACCGTTAGCAGTGCGGCGCACGCACGCAGCATGAACTTAGAGGCCACCTGGGATCACCCCGATCTCCGCCGAGTGGGCTCCACGGCCCGCGGGAATATTGTCGATTACGCAAAGACAGTCGGTATCTATGACCGAGACGCTGTCTGACAGGCCGTTGGCGGTGTACACCCGCTTGCCGTCTGGCGTGATGGCGATGCCCCACGGGCGCCTGCCCATCTGCTCTTTGATGATGGAAACGACGCTGTTGTCGGTCGTATCGATGACGTACACGGCGCTCGTGCCACCGCCGGCCACGAAGATGCGGCTGCTGGTTGGGTCGATGGCGATCTCTACCGGGCGCGAGTCGAGGCCCAGGTTGATGGTATCGATGACGGTGTGGGTGCTCGTGTCGATGACGGAGATGGTGCCCCCGATCTCGGCGGACACGTAGGCGCGGCTGCCGTCGTTGGAGAACTCGACGACGCGCGGGCGGTTTCCGACCAAGATGTGCTTCAGGACTTTGAGCTCGGCGGTGTCGATCACGGTGACGGTGTGCGTGGCTTCTGCCGTCACGTACACGAGGCTGCCGTCCGGGCTTACCGCAACTCCTTCTGCCTCCACACCAACGCGGAAGGTGGCGAACTGCTCGCCCGTAGTCACGTCGTAGCCGGCCGCTTGAGCGATGGCCTCTAACGCCGCCCAGATCTGGGTGCCGTCTGGCGTGACGGCGACGCGCTCGGGGTTGCCGCCAGCGCGAAACTGACTAACGACCTCGTTGCTGCGCACGTCGATGCCGATGATCTTGTCCTCAGGCGTCTCTAGTTGAGGGTTGAAGTCGCTGATCGACGCGTAAACGGTGGTGCCGTCGGGGCTAACTGCCATGCCGCGCGGGCGCACCTCGCCTGGCCGACCAGAGATGGTGATCGTGCCGATCACTTCGTTGGTCGAGGTGTCGATAACGGTGATGTCTGCACTGAACTCGTTGGCGACGTAAAGGCGGTACGAGTCCGCCTGCGCCAGTGCAGAGGAGCCCATCAACGTCAGCAGTGCTGCGGCCGAAACGATCACGAATCGAGGAAAGCGCAGTGCCCCCCAGCTTTTATGGTTACTCATGTTCTCCTTCCGCTCGCGCCCGTGGCGGGCCATACGAGCTGGTAACGGCCGCGTTCAGCCGACCCCCACGTCGACCGACGGCACATTCGTCCAGCCTAATGGGCGGGAGTAAGGAACGCGCAAGTACCGCGGTTGCTGACCCAGCGCTCCGGTCGTCACTCAGCGGGCGCATGTGCTCGCCCGCTCCAAGTCGCCGATCTGGTCGAGGCGCTCGACGGGGTCGGTGCCCGGCATGTAGATGGCTGGTAGTTCGCCGACCAAGCTCGCTAGCGTGAACGGGTTCTCGTTGCTCGCGTCGATCTTCACGAGGTAAACGGACTGCCGCAGTTGACCGTCCCACGGCCGGAAGGTGGTACCGATTCCCTTCCATACGTCAAGCACGGCCTTATCGCTACTCAAGTAGGCGATCACGGCCGCAGGATCGGCGGATGCCCCGAAGAACGCCGCCTCGTAGAGGGCCTTCACGCCCTGATAGACCGCCCAGGCGCTTGCGTCCATCGGCTCGTTGTACGTGGCGCGGTAGCGGGCGTTGAGCTCGCGCGCGCCGTAAGCGTCGAGAGTGGCCTCCCAGGAGCTGATGCGGTGGCCGGTGCCGAGTGTTGGCGCTGCGGCGCGTGAAGCTGCGTAGAAGGTGCGCGTCTCGGCTTCGGGGTAGGGGAAGCCCGTGACCATCGCCTTCACCCCGCCCGCCTCCAGACCCGCTAGCACGGTCAGTTGGTCCTGCGCGGGCATCAGTAGCACGACGAGGTCCGCGCCAGCTCTACTTATGCGCTTCGCTAGGTCGCCGAGATCGGCGCCTTGTTCGAATACGGTGTCCCCCACGCTGCGCGCACCGAAGTGCCGATCGTTGATGCCCTTGATGACGCGCTTGAGTTGGGCGCTCGACTCGTCGTCGTCTCCTCGTACGAAGAACCAGTTGCGCTGGCCGCTGCGCACGTACCAGCCGGCCATGGCGTCCAGGTACATGGCCGCGCTCGGCTCGATGTGAAACATGGTGGCTTGGCAGAGCCCGTTACGCAGGGTGTCGGCCGACGAACCGACGTTCATGAACGGAACGCCGGTTTCGGCCGACCAGGCTGCTAACGCTGCCGCGTCCGCGGCGTTGAAGCCGCCGACGATACCGAACACGCCGTCCTCATCTAGCAGCGCCTGCGCCGCGGCCCGCACTTCACTTGGGCCCTCGGCCGCCGCGGTCGCAAGTGCGAAGTCGATGTCGAGCAGTTGGGCGTTGAACTGGAACTCATCTCCTGCCATCTGGGCACCCTGCGTTGCGGCCCTCGCGACGGCAGCCTCGAGCGCATCCGGGTCGTCGATATCGGGAGGAAGGATCACGCCGATGCGAACCGAACCCTCGAGTAAGCCTTGGGCGGCGGCCCGCGGCGCGAAGGTCAGCAGTGCGAATAGCGCCAGCGCAACTAGCGCGGCGTAGTGCCAAGAGACGCCAAAGACCTGGGCGGGCCAGTTCTGGGGAGCTCGGTTCAAGTCGGTACTTCCCTTCATTAGTGGGGCGTGCCTACCCCGGCGGCAGCTGCGAAGCGTGGCACCGGAGCCAAGTGCCAGGCCCAAACCGCGTGATATACGATGTTACCCGGAGCCGCCGAAAACCTCTGTGGAACTGGGCGGCTTACCCTTCACCTCACCACGGTGGCCCGTGCGAACCGTGCCAACCGTGCCAGCAGCCTACTTCCGACGGGTAAGTGGGCCATAAGTCGCACGCCTATCCAGGCTGCACCCCGAAGGGAGCGAAGTTGCGGATTCTAGTGCTTGAGGACCAGGCCGACATCGCCGAAGCTCTCGTCGACGTACTGCAGAGAGCGCGTTACCGCGTGACGCTGGCACGCACACTCGACGAGGCTTACGAAGCGATGGCTGCCGGCAACTACGACCTAGCCATACTCGACGTGATGCTCCCGCACAACGACGACGCTGGCTTCGAGTTCGCCGCTGACCTGCGCGCCGTTGGGTACACCGGCCAGATCATGTTCACGAGCGCACGGGACGTCGAGTGCGACACCGTGCGAGGACTCGACCTAGGCGGCGACGACTACTTGGTGAAACCGTTCGGCCTGGCCGAGTTCATGGCGCGCGTACGTGCGCTGCTGCGGCGCACAGCCGATACGAAACGGACCGTGCTTGAACGGCCGCCGCTGCAGGTCGACCTGACGACCCGCCGCGTCGCCTGGAGTGGCGAAGAAGTCGATGTCAGCGACCGCGAGTTCGCGATGCTCGAACTGTTCGCGCTCTACCCGGAGCGCGTGTTCACCGTCGACGAACTCCTCGAGCGCTTCTTCCCCGACGCGTCGTCTGGCGCGAGCGTGGTGCGGGTCTACGTGAGCCAGCTTCGCCACAAGATCGCGGAAGACCTGATCCGCACAGTAGCTGGCGGTTACCGACTAGGACCCGTATGAGCCTGCGCCGCACGATCTTCGTGGCCGTCTTCCTCGCCGTTTTCGCCACTGCCTCACTTGAAGGTTTGTTAGACATCGTGGTCGACCGCTTAGCGAGCGACGGCGCGCTGCTCGAGGCCGACGAGAGCGGCGCGGCCGTTGACGGCCTCGGCGAGCTCGTCTCGTCGAAACGGCTCCTCTTCGACCTCATCGACATTCCGCTAATGCTCCTGTTCGCGTTCACTGGCGCCTGGTTCCTTTCGCGCCGTATCGCCAGGCCGCTCAAGCGCCTCACGCACGCCACCAACCAAGTAGCCGGGCAGTCGTTCCCACAACGGGTGCCCGTTGCGGCCGGGAACGACGAGTTGAGCAGGCTGACGAGCAGTTTCAACGACATGGCGGGCGCCGTCCAGGGTTACGTCGACCGCGAGCGCGCTTTCACCCGGTATGCCTCGCACGAGCTGCGCACGCCCCTAAGCGCCATGCGCGTGCAGGTAGAGCGAGTTGAGCTGGGACTGGCAACGGCCGACGAGGTACTGCCGGTGGTTCAGCGCCAAGTAACCCAGTTGGAGGAGGTGTTGGCCGCCCTCTTGGCGTTGGCGCGCGCGTCTGGCCCCAGCCCCGACGCGCGCTTGCTAGCACCCCTGCTCGAAGAGTCGTTGGCTGCCTTTCCCGCCGATAAGCGCCAGCGCCTCACGGTGGCCGACAGCTCACCAGCCCGATTGAAGGTAACGCACGCGCGCTTGCTGCAACAGGCGCTAACCAACTTAGTCGACAATGCGTTGCGGCACGGCTCCGGCACCACGACCGTTAGCGTCGCAGCCAACGCGGGCTCCCTCACCGTAACGGTCAACGACAGCGGCGACGGGGTGCCGCAGCACGAACTCCAGCAGGTCACCGAGCCGTTCTACCGCTCAAGTGAGCGCGGTGGGATCGACCCGTCCGGCCAGGGGTTGGGGCTTGCATTCGTGAACTTGATCGCGAGGGCGCTGGACGGCAGTCTCACGCTGTTCAACACAGAGAGCGGCCTAGAAGCCACCCTGACCCTGCCCATCGTGGCTGGCAGCTAGCTAGTCAGCGCCACAAGAACGCCGCCGGCCCAGCTTGCGGGCGGCGGCGTCTCGTCGTCGGGGTGTACTGAAGGTCAGTCGAGGAAGTCCCGCAATTTACGGGTGCGGCTCTCGTGGTACTTGAGCTTGCGGAGCGCCTTGTTCTCGATCTGGCGGATGCGTTCGCGAGTCACGCCGAAGTGGCTTCCCACTTCCTCGAGCGTGTGCTCGCGACCGTCGACCAGGCCCTTGCGGAGCTTGAGGACCATCGCCTCGCGCTCGTTCAGCTTGTTGAGCGCCTCGTCGAGTTCCTCGCTGAGGATGTTCTTGGAGGCCTCATCGACGGGCGACTCGATGTTCTCGTCCGGGATGAAATCGCCGTAGAAGCTATCTTCCTCGTCGCCGATCGGGGTCTCGAGGGAGAACGGTTCACGCGTGAGCTTGAACGCCTCCTCGACTTTCTCCGCGTTCCAGTCGGGGCCCATGGCGTCGGCTATCTCGGCGAAAGTTGGTTCGCGCGAGAGTTCCTGCTGCAGGCGGCGGCTGGCGCGCGTGAGCTTGTTGATGGTCTCGACCATGTGCACGGGTATGCGGATGGTGCGCGATTGATCGGCGATGGCGCGGTTGATGGCCTGCCTGATCCACCACGTTGCGTAGGTGGAGAACTTGTAGCGCCTGCGGTACTCGAACTTCTCGACGGCGCGAATGAGGCCCTGGTTGCCCTCTTGGATGAGGTCGAGGAAGCTCATGCCGCGGCCGTTGTACTTCTTGGCGATGCTAACGACCAAGCGCAAGTTAGCCTCGATGAGGTGCTTGCGGGCGAGGTCGCCGTCCTCGACGATGCGCTGGTGGCGCCGACGTTGGCGCTCCTCACCGTCGTTGTTCCACTCCGCGAGGATGGCGCGCGATGCCTCGCCGTCCTCGATGCGCCTCGCGAGGTCGATCTCCTCGTCAAGCGTAAGGAGCTTCACGCGGCCGATCTCCTGCAGGTACTGCCTTACTGGGTCGTTGGTCTTGGGGCGCGCATCGGCCATGGCCTCGGCGCGGGCCTCAAGTTCCTCGCGATCCATCTCGTCGTCTGACTCTTCTTCGAGCTCGTCGTCGTCGAGGTCTTCGTCGTCGATCAGTTCGTCGTCTGCCAAGTCGGCTACTGCGACTCCGCGCGCTTCGAGGTGCCCCAAGAGCTCCTCGAAGCTCTCCTGCTCGACGTCGAGGCCGGCTTCCTCGACGGCGCGCCGGAAGGCGTCACTTATCTCCTCGGTATCGAGCTGTCCGCCTGCCTCGAGGCCATGCGCTACGAGCGCAGAGATGACTGGCGACTGCAGCCAGGTTGCAGCGGTGGCATCACTGTTGTCCGCCGTCTTGGCGTCCTTGACCTTCGCCACCGCGGAGCTAGCAGCCGCCTTTGCAGCCGGCTTGCTCGCGACCTTGGACGTGGACTTAGCGGCGGTCTTCGCCACCGGCTTGGCGGCTGGCTTGGCTGCCGTCTTGGTCTCCTCGGCGGGCTTGGCGGCCGCCTTGGTCGCTGCGGACTTCGCTTGGGCTGGCTTGGCGGCCGCTGCCTTCGTGGTCGTGGTCTTGGTGGCCGCGGTCTTCGTGGTCGCGGCCTTCGTGGCCGTGGTCTTCGTGGTCGTGGTCTTCGTGGCCGGCGCCTTGGCAGCCGCGGACTTCGCCACCGCGGACTTCGCCGCCGGGGCCTTGGCGGGCGCGGACTTGGCAGGCGCGGACTTGGCAGGCGGCGCCTTGGCGGCCGCAGGCTTCACCGCGGCGTCGCTTGCCGCGGGCTTCGCCTTCAGGGCGCTAGCCTTGGTCGTCGCGGCTTTAGCTGCTGCGGCCTTGGTGGCGGGCGCCTTGGTCGCTGCCTTCTTCGTTGCCGCCACAGGAACAGCGTCTGCCGCCGCAACCGAGTTGGCTGCTGGCTTCGCCTTCGTCTTCGCGGGCGCCTTGGCTTGTTCAGCCACTGGCGCCGCGGGCTTGGCCTTGACAGCCGAAGCCTTGGCTGGTTTCGGCTTGGCCGCAGGCGTCTTAGCGGCCGCAGTCTTGGCCTTAGCTGCAGGGGCCTTGGTCCCCTTCGCGCCAGTCGCCTTGGTGCTCGTTGCTGCCTCTTCGCCAATCGTGGCGGCACCCTTAGCTCCAGTTGCCTTCACTTTGTCGGTCTTGATTTTGTCCGCCACCATTACCTCCCGAGAAGTCGCCGCGATGGCTTGTACGCGCGCACCATAGAGCCAAGACACGAACATGCGCACAGCACCTGATGCCGTGCGAACCTAAGTCTCACTTGGCTCCTCGAAATCGTCCTTACCCTGGTCACCTACTCGCTGGGTCCTGCTGCCTACCGTAGCTGGCTAGCCGTGCTACTGGCCGCGCTAGCTCGCATGTGGTCGCTCGCGCCGTTCGCAGCCATGAGGCGGGTACCTACGGCCTGCAGCCCGCGAAAGAGAATAGTAGCACGTTGACGCACCCGCCGTGGTAGCGCGGGACGCACCAACTCTTCATCAATCGGCCAGCGCCGATGGTGCTAGTTGCCGTCAGGAACGAGGCGTTCGAAGGTTTTGCACTCTGCGTTCGAGCACGGCCGCGCCTCCTGGGCCTTGCCTAGGGACAAACGTCCCATATATCATCGTTCTCAAACCGAGTTGCGTTTGGGCTTCGTCCCCCACTTCCCACGGGGCCGGCCACGCAGGCCAAGTCGGATCACTCATTTCGGAGCGGTCCGCGCGAACCCCAAGCCACGAGCCTCCTGGAGGGCTCAGAACCGGGAACCGGACGGCCGAAGTCCACGCACTACACACGGAGGTCCGAAGGATGTTCAGCAGAGTCACCAAGTCAGTCGCGCTTCTCGCGTCACTGGCGTTGATTGGAATCGGTTTCCAAGTAGCGGCGCAGGGCGCGACCCCTGCCGACCTCGACGTAGTCGCCAACGCGGACTACGGCGACGTGCTGGCCACGCCAGGCGGCAACTCTCTCTACCTCTACGTCGAGGACAGTGACGGCACAAGCGTCTGCGTCGACGCGTGCGCCAACAACTGGCCCGCTCTCCTCGTCGGTGACGACGGCGTAGCAACGGCCGGCTCCGGCGTTGACCAGGCACTCCTCGGCACCACGACGCGTGCTGACGGCGGCGTTCAGATCACGTACAACGGCCACCCCCTCTACACGTTCCGCCGCGACACGGCAGAGGGCACGACCCGCGGCCAGAAGTTGGGCGACGCGTACTTCCTGGTCTCACCCAAGGGCGACGCCGTTACTGACAAGCTCGCCCAGCAGAAAGTCGCGATCGACCCGGCCGCTTTCGAAGCGCTCATGGCCGACGGTGGTCACCTCTTCACGGCGAACTGCGCGGTCTGCCACGGCGCCACTGGCGGCGGTGGCATCGGCCCCGCGCTCGCAGGCAACTCGGTCTTGGGTAACACCTCGTTCGTCACCGAGCGCATCATCCACGGTTTCATCGAGCACGGCATGCCGGGCTTCGGCAACGCCCTCGTCGACCATCAGATCGCGGCCGTAGCTACCTTCGTCCGCAACTCGTGGGGCAACGATTATGGTGCCGTGCTTGACGAGGAGGTGACCGAGCAGCGCTAAGAGAGTCCTGAGCGCTACGGCGCGACGTCCTCGAGTCAAGAGCTAGCACCTACCTCACGGCACTAGAGGCAAGTTTTCGAAAGGCAACGGTGGCAACCGAATGACGAACACGAAAACCTCCCAGCGGGGCTGGCGCAAGGCCATCACCCCCCTGGCTCTCGCCCTTGCAGTCCTGCTCACCCTCGGCGCGGCTTCTGCCAACGCCGAGTTGCTCCGCATTCAGCGCGACGCGAGCCAATGGGCGATGGCGAACGGCAACTACCAAGGTTGGAACTACAGCCCGCTGAGCCAGATCACCAACTACAACGTCAAGAACCTCCAGGTGAAGTGGACGCTTCAGCTTGGCGTCACCGACTCGCTTGAGGCGCCCCCCCTCGTCATCGGCAACACGATGTACATCCTGACGCCAAAGCCGAACACCGTTTACGCGCTTGATCTAGCGCGTGAAGGCTATATCCTCTGGTCGTACCGCGTTGACCAGCCGAACCTCGACCAGGCCAAGGCCTGCTGTGGTGCTCAGTCGCGCGGCCTGGCTTATGCCGACGGCAAGATCATCCTCAACTCGCTCGACGGCCAGCTCATCGCGCTGAACGCCACGACCGGCGAGGTCATCTGGAACACCCAGGTCACCGACCTCAGCATCACGGAGACCACCACCAACGCCCCGCTCATCGTTGGCAACAACATCCTCATCGGCAACGAAGGCGGTGAGCGCGGCATCCGTGGTTGGGTCGCCGCCCACGACCTTCAGACCGGTGAACAGCTCTGGAAGTACTACAGCACCGGCCCGAACGAAGACATGGGCATCGGCGAGCGCTGGGCGCCCTTCTACGCGTCCGACAAGGTTGCCAACCCCGGCGTAGACAGCTGGTACGGCGACTCCTGGAAGCTCGGCGGCGGCACCACGTGGGGCTACTTCACCTACGACCCGGAGTCGAACCTCTTCTACTACGGCACCGCCAACTGCGCGCCGTGGAACCCCGACTACCGCCGCGACCCCGCCACTGCGCCGGGCCTCGACCAGTACACCTCCAAGTACTGCGCATCGACCATCGCACGTGACGCCACCACCGGCGAGATGATCTGGGCTTACTCCAACACCCCGCAGGACCAGTGGGACTTCGACGAACCAGGCCAGAACTTCATCGCCGACATCACCATCGACGGCAAGCTCGTCAAGGCCCTCATCAAGCCCGCTCGCAACGGCTTCTTCTACGTCTTCGACCGCCTCACCGGCGAGCTGATGGCCGAGCCGTTCGCGTACACCAACGTGACCTGGGCAAGCAGCGTCGACATGGAGACGGGCATGCCCGTCTACAACGAAGCCGCCCTCACCTACACCGACGTCCCGACCGAAGTCCAGGTCTGCCCGTTCATCGCAGGCAACAACTGGGCAAACGACGCCTACTCGCCCCGCACCGGCCTCGTCTACTTCCAGGCCGAGAACCGTTGCGCAACCTTCACGGGCACCGAGAAGGAGTACACGCCGGGCGAGAGCTACATCAACATGTCGTTCACCAACATCGGCAACGGCCCTGGCGGCTGGCGCGGCGAACTGCAGGCTTGGGACCCAACGACTGGCCAGAAGGCCTGGGGCCTCAAGTCCGTCGTCTCCTCTGACGCCATGCCCGTCTTCGCCACCGCTGGCGACCTCATCTTCGGCGGCACCGACTCCGGCGAGTTCCGTGCAGTCGACGCCCGCAACGGCCAGGTTCTCTGGACCTTCCGCACGGGCTCCAACTTCCGCGGCTCCCCCATCAGCTTCACGGGCCCGGACGGCCGTCAGTTCATCGCCGTCGTGACCAGCCAGCTCCCATCCGACCCGCAGATCGGCGCCAACACGGCCGCTGACGCCGCCGGTCGCTACCGCCGCGCTGGCTCGACCCTGTACGTCTTCGGCCTGCAGTAAGTAGTTCAACGACCCTTCGGGGCGCGGGTAACACTGCACCCGAATAGCAGGCAAGGTGCGGGGAGCGAGACTCCCCGCACCTCTTCTCTTGCATGAGGTCGGCGCTGGTTGACCGCCACACACGGCCACTAGGGCCACGCAAGCTAACTTGTTGCGAGAACTTCGCCCGGCCAGCGTTGCGGGCGGGAGAAAGAAAGTAGCCACTATGTCAAGACGAGCGAACTATCTGACGCCCCCAGGACGGGGTCAACCGCTATCTCGTTCAACTAGCGTCCAACGGGCCCTCGGCTGGCCGAGACTCGTCCCCTATCTGATATTCGCTTTCGCTGCGCTAACGCTCGCGGGGGCCCAGGCGCCCTCGACGCAAGCGGAACGCAGTTGGGAGCTGCGCGTTTGTGCTCCGCCCGACGAGCTGCCGTTCTCTAGCATCACTGGAGGCGGGTTCGAGAACCGCATCGCTGAGCTACTAGCCGACGAGTTGGGCGCCAGCCTCACCTACGACTGGACCGCCTTCACGAGCGACCTCATCGACCGGCACTTCGCAGAGGGCACCTGCGACGTGATCATGGGCGTGGCGGACGGCTTCGAGCGCGGCACGAACACCCTCACCTACTACCAGAGCCCTTACGTCATGGTCTACCGCAAGGACTCAGGCCTAAGCATCGACGACATGGACGACCCCGACCTGGCCGACTTGAGGCTCGGCGTCCAAGGGCTCGGAACCCCACCTCACGAGGCGCTGCGGCAACGCGGACTCCTCAAACAAGTGAGCCGCGTCTATGGCGGAGAAGAAGGTGAGGACCGCCTAGCTGGGCTGCTCAACGACGTAGTGGGAGGCGCCATCGACGTCGGTTTCAGCTGGGGGCCGGTCATCGGCTACTACGCTGCGCGCAGCGACGTTGATCTCGTTGTCAAACCCGTGGAGCCGGCGTTCGACTTCCCGTCGATCTTCCAGAACATCCCCATCACCATGGTCGTGCGCCGCGACGACGTCGCCATGCGAGACCGCCTCAACCGCGCCATCATTGCGCTCTGGGACGACATCCAGGCCGTGTTAGCCGAGTACGACATCCCCGTTCTCGACCTGGGCAGGCCGGTCCTTGGCGAAGCAGCCCACGACGCCTCCAGTCTGAGGATCGGAGTGGTCATCCCCATGCCAACGGGAGGACACACCCAAGTCGCGAGAGTGAACGACCTCGTCGGGAACGCGGCCCGCATGGGTGCGCTCTTCGCAGAGGGCGCGGCCAACTCGACGGCTTCGGAGGCCGGGCGCGACGCCCAGGTGCTGCTGGCGAGCAGCCCTAGCGAGGAGGCGGCGCACCGCGCCGCGCAAGCGCTCCTCGCGCGCGGAGAAGTCGACGCCCTCGTCGGAGGCATCGGCCGTGGCCAGGCCGAGGTGCTCGCCGACCTGGCCGCTGAGTACGGCGTGCCGTTCGTGAACATCGGCTCGACCAGCCTCTTGCTGCGCGAGACCTGCCAGCCGACCACGTTCCATGTCCAACCGTCCGCCGGCGCCTACCTCGACGCCATGGCGCGCCTCTACCGGACTGGAACGGCGTCACAGGACTGGTTCATCGTCCACCTGGACTCTGCGGAGGGCGACGCCCTCACCGCTAGGGCCACAGCGGCATTCACGGCGGTAGGCGACCGCGTAGTTGGCTCCGCCGCCGTCGAGGTCGAGCGTCCTCAGTACCTCGACGTGCTAGCAGACGCCAAGAGTTCTGGGGCTAAAGTCGTTGCGGTGCTGCTTGGCGCTGCGGATCAAGTGACCCTGGTCGGGCAAGCGGAAGACGCAGGCAGCGGGCTGCGTCTCGCCCCCTTCCCCGATCCGTTGACGCAAACGCGCGAGTTCCTCGCCTCCATCAACCGCTACGGCTCCGGCACGGCGATCGAGCGCCTCGAACTGTGGGACCCCACCATCAGCACGGGCGCGGCGGCAGACCTCAACAGTCGCTTCTCGTCTCGCTGGGGACAACCGTTCGACTCCCCAGCCTGGGCCGCTTATCAAGGTGTGTCCGTGCTCGTGGCGGCCTCGCGAGCAGGCACCACCAAGTCAGGCGCCGCCCTACACAGCGCGCTCTTGGAAGTCGACGCCGGCGCGACGGGCGCCAAAGGGCGGAACGTCGGCTTCCGTGCCAGCGACCACGAGTTGCGCCAACCCCTCTACGTCGTGAGGGTCAACCAGACAGCTACTTGGGGGGTTCAACTCTCACAGCGCCTAGCGGCAGGCACCCTGATAACCGCACTACCTAGCGGCGCTACGCCGACTAGTGCCGAGCTGGACGCCATCGGGTTGGCTGGCGGCGGCGTGGATTGCGGTTACTAGCCCCTACTCCCAGATGAGTAGGTCGTCGAACTTCGCGTCCTTCTGGTTGGCGCTCTGCATCGAGGACGTGACCGTCAGGTCGACCGGGGCAAGGGCTGGCGCGCCGAGGTTGGCCTCGGCGGCCGTAGCGGCGGCCAGCGCCGCCCACCTGGCGCTAGAACTGAACTCTGGCGCCTTGCGGTGACCCTCCGAGACGCGTTGCTGACGCCGGGCCTTGGTCTTGACCTCGGAAGTAGCGCGCCGCAACAACTCCTCCGCCTGCGCAGGTCGCAACGGCCGGGCGAAAAAGTAGCCCTGCGCCAAGTCGACTCCGAGGCGGCGGAGGAAGTTGCGTTGGAACGCCGTCTCGATCCCCTCAGCCACGATGTCCTTACCGAGCTTGTGCGCTAGCGCGCAGATGGCCTCCACTATGGGGCCAGCACCAGTGATGTCCGACGAGCTGGAAGGTGACTGCGGGCGCTCCCCATCGACCCCGAAGCTTCCGCGGTCGGTGTTACGCCACGAGCTACGGGCGCCGGAGACTTCCTCCGAGATGGTCAACGGCGCCGGCGCTAAGCCGGACACGAAGGAGCGGTCGATCTTGAGGGTGCGTATCGGCAGCCTCTGCAAGTAGGCGAGCGACGAGTAACCCGTCCCGAAGTCGTCTAACGCTATGCGCACGCCGAGGCGCTCGAGCCGCCCTAGTGTGCGAACAGCCAGCTCTTGATCGCGCACGAGCACGCTCTCGGTCACTTCGATCTCGAACAAGTCGGCTGGAACGCCGGAGTCCGCCAGGGCGCCCTTCACGGTGTCGTAGAAGGCCGGTTGGTGGAACTGCAGCGTGGAAACGTTCACGGCGACGCGCACGGGCTTGAGGCCGAGGCGTAGCCACTCCCGCTGCTGCATGGCGCTCTCGCGCAACGTCCAGTGCCCGATCGAGGCGATGAGGCCCGCCTCCTCGGCCACCGGAATGAACTCCGCCGGCGACACCATCCCGAGCTCAGGCGAACGCCAGCGCAGTAGTGCTTCGAAGCCGACGAGCGAGTCGTCACCAAGCCGAATCTGCGGCTGGTAAACGATCTCAAGCTGGTTCTCAGGCAAGGCCCGCCTGAGCTTACGCTCGAGTTCGAGCCGCCTGGAAAGGCGCGTGCGCACTTCAACCGTGCTGAAGTGGAAAGCGTTCTTGCCGCCTTGCTTAACCTGGTACATGGCGGCGTCGGCTGAGTGCAGTAGAGACTCAGTGTCGTGCCCGTCGCGCGGGTAGAGCGACACGCCGATACTGGCGGACACCTGCAACTCGCGTTCCTCGACGGTAAGCGGTGCGCCCAACGCACGAACTAGCGAGCGGGCGATGTGTCCAGCCGCTGCCTCGTCTCGCACACCCAACAGCGCGACCATGAACTCGTCGCCACCAACCCTGCCAACCAGATCGTTGGTGCGCACGTTGCCTAGCAGGACCTTGCCGACCTCAGCTAGGAGCTTGTCGCCAACGTCGTGACCGAAAGTATCGTTGACGAACTTGAAGCGGTCGAGGTCGACGAAGAGTAGCGCCAGCCCGCCGTCCGAGGCTTCTGCCTGTACGAGCTCCTGGCGGAGACGCTCCTCGAACGCCGAACGCACGAGCGCACCGGTGAGGGGGTCGACCAAGGCCCGTCGAGAAACTGCCCTCTCATGGCGCAGGTTGCGTTCCAGCTGCCTTAGCCACCCGATCACTAGGCCGGTCCCCCCGTACGCCACGAAGGCGAACGTTTGGTCGACCTGGAGTAGTTGAACCGGTTGCCACTGCGCGATCCCGAGCCCGCTGATGCGAACCTGCAC
Source organism: Trueperaceae bacterium (assembly GCA_035703635.1). Taxonomy (GTDB): domain Bacteria; phylum Deinococcota; class Deinococci; order Deinococcales; family Trueperaceae; genus JAAYYF01. The sequence continues at coordinate 14,810 of DASSXV010000053.1, forward strand.
GGCGAGGTAGCCGAGCACCCCACTCGCTAAGCCGCCAGCGGCTCCCCACAGCCAACCGCTGAACCCAACGACCACGAGCCCTACTAGGGGCGCGTAGTTGCCTGCTAGCTCGCTCACATGCGCGTAGCCAAGCAGGTAGGCGGTCCAGACGATCAGCGGCGCCAAGCGGCGCATCCAGGCAGTCATGTTGAGTTTTAGCTTAAGGGTCGAAAGTAACGGGCTTCTGACGCTGGCGTGTGAACAGTTTCACGAGTGAGCATTAACGCTTGCCTCACGCGGTCTTGATGACGCGCAGCGCGCTACCGGTTAGCATGTAGACCATCTCAAGCGTGGCGCGAATGCAGTGGCGGGGGCTGCTAGCGGTCTAGGACACCTGACGGGGCCCTGACCCGCACCACTCAAACTGAGCGCGGGCCAGACAGGCCCGGATCATTGGAGGCAGTGCATGAAGATTCGGATAGTTCCTCGCGTGTTGGTAGCTGCTGCGGCCGCGCTCGCCATCGGCGCGACAGCCTCGGCGCAAACCCTAACCATGGCCATGAGCGCCCAGCCAGACACCCTCGACCCACAGGTAACTTCCGCCACTGCCGCTTTCCAGGTCGGCAAGTCCATCTACGACGGCCTCGTCGAAGTCGACCAGAGCGGCCGGATCGTCCCGGCCCTCGCCAAGTCGTACTCCATCAGCGCGGACGGCCTCGCGTACACCTTCGAACTGAACGACGCCACATTCCATGACGGCACGGCGTTCGACTCTGCAGACGTCGTCGCTACCCTAGGGCGCATCTCGGCGGAGGCCACCGCCTCACCGAAGGCCAGCGAGTTCACCAACATCACCTCCGTCGTGCCAAACGGCGACCACGCCGTCACCGTCAACCTCGCCAAGCCAACCCCAGCGCTGCTCGCCTCCCTCGCCTCCGGTTGGGGTGCGATGCTCCCAAGCGAGAAGCTCGCTGAGGGTCACGACTTCGGCAACGAACCAGTCGGCACCGGGCCCTTCAAGCTGGCGTCGTGGGTACGTGACAACGCCATAACCCTCAGCCGCAACGCCGACTACTACCAGGGCGCGCCAGCGCTCGAGCAGGTAGTCATCCGCTTCGTTAGCGACTCTGCCGTCCAGTACCAAGGTCTATCGACCGGTGAGTTCGACATCATCGACACCGTCCCGCAAGCGCAGCAAGCGGCAGTCGAATCCAACCCGGCGCTCGCGCTCGTCCGCGAACCCTCCGGCCTGGTGCTCGTGGCCGGCATCAACGCCCGCCTGCCATACCTGAACGACGCCCGCGTGCGTCGCGCTCTCAACATGGCCGTCGACACCGAGATCGTCCTCGAGGTCGCGTACGGCGGCGGAACTCAGGTCGGCACGTTCATGGAAGCCGGCAGCCCGTGGTACCCGGAGTCCGTCACGCCGTTCGCTTTCGACCCTGAGAAGGCCAAGGCCCTCCTGAAGGACGCTGGCGTTCCCTCCGACTTCACGATCAAGCTCGTCCTCCCGCAGCCTTACCCGCAGCACATCCAGGCCGGCCAGATCGTGCAGGACTTCCTTCGTGACGTCGGCGTCAACGCCGAGATCTCCATCGTCGAGTGGGGCGTCTGGCTCTCGGAGGTCTACGGCGGCCCGCACGACTTCGGCATGACGGTTGTCGGGCACACCGGCAAACTCGACCCTTCAGGGCGCCTTACCGGCCTCGGTACCGACCGCAACTACACCGGTGTCGTCGACGACGAGGTCGCCAACTGGATCGCTACGGCCAACATCACCTCCGACCCAGCCATGCGTCACTCGCTCTACTCGCAGGCCCTCATCCGCATCCACGACGACGCGCCGTTCATCTTCTTCGGCACGCCCGACCGGGTTTACGGCAAGAAGGCAGGCGTGGTCGGCTTCTGGATGACGCCGCTCCTCGACTCGTTCGACTTCCGCGCCGCGCACTTCGAGTGACCGTGGGTGGCGGTAACCGCCGCCGCACCTGAACGAGCTACTAACACGGGTGGGGCCAGCCGCTAGGCGCCCCACCCGTGACGCTTACTACCTCCCCCACCGCAGAGCGCAGGCGCGGGTTGACCGAACGGGAAGTCGTGTCAAGGTATCTACTGATCCAAACCGTATCTTTCGTAATCACGCTATGGGCGGTGCTCACGCTCGTGTTCCTCGCCATGCGCGCCCTTCCTGGCGACGCCGCCACCATCATGGGCGGCCTAGACGCTAGCGCCTCACAAGTAAGCGCCATGCGTGCACAGCTTGGGTTGGACCGCTCCCTGCCCGCGCAGTACATCACCTACCTTAGCGACGTCGCGCAAGGCGACCTCGGCGCTTCCCTACGCGAACGCCGCCCCGTAGTGCGCGTGCTCGTCGACCGCATGCCCGTCACCCTGACGGTGGCCAGCATGGCGTTCGTCATCTCCCTAGTCTTGGGTTTAGGGCTTGGCCTGCTCGCCGGCCTGCGGCCGGGCGGGACTTTCGACCGCGTGGCCCTCCTCTTCACTACCGTGGCGCTTGCTCTGCCAGAGTTCTGGTTCGGGTTCCTGCTCATATTGCTCTTCGCAGTGCAGCTAGGTTGGTTCCCCGTGCTTGGCCTACCGCCGCAGGGGCTAACTCTCGCCGCCAGCTGGCACCTGCTGTTACCGGCGGTCACACTCGCCATCCCGCGGGCAGCGCAGGTAGCGCGGCTGGCGCGGGCCAGGGTGTTGGAAGAACGCAGCTCCGATTACGTGCGCACCGCCCGCAGTAAAGGCCTGCGGCCTTGGGCGGTGGCGAAGCACATCGCCAGCAACTCCCTGCCGGGCACCATCCCGCTGCTAGCGTTAGAGCTCGGTGGCCTGTTGACGGGCACCATCGTCGTCGAGCAGGTGTTCGGCCTTCCCGGCCTGGGCGCCACGATCCTCGGCGCCATCGGGGCGCGCGACTATCCAGTCGTGCAGGGCGTAACCATCCTCGCGGTGACCGTCTACGTGCTCGTCAACTGGCTGGCGGACATCATGCAGGTCGTCACGGACCCACGCTTGAGGGTCTCGTGAACCGCGCCCGCTTCGGCACCGTTCTCTTCGTCATCATCGCGCTCGCGGCCGTCTTCGCACCGCAACTTAGCGGCTACGATCCGATCAAGCCCGACTACCGCGCCAGGTACGCCCCGCCCAGCACGACTCACCCTCTCGGCACGGACGGCCTCGGCCGCGACGTGCTAGCGCGGTCGCTCGCTGGTGGCCGCGTGTCGCTGGTCGTCGCGCTGTCCGCCACGCTCCTGACCCTCACGCTTGGCGGCGTACTCGGCGTAGTGGCAGCGGGCCTCGGCGGCGTGACTGACACGGTGCTCTCGCGCGTGTTCGATGCCCTGCTGGCGTTCCCCGGCTTCCTGCTCATCCTGCTGGTCGTGGCGAGCCTAGGCGGTGGCACGTTGCAAACCATCATGGCCATGGGGGTGGCCGGCTCACCCGTGTTCTTCCGGCTGGCGCGGTCGTTCACGCGTAACGAGATGAAGGCGGAGTACGTCACGGCGGCGGGCGCCCTCGGCGCTACGCGCGGTCGTCAGCTCATGCGCCACGCCGTACCCAACTTCCTCGGGAGCATGGTCGTGCAGGTCGCTAGCACCGCCGCCGCTTTCCTGCTGGTCGAGGCGTCCTTATCGTTCCTCGGCCTTGGCGTGCCGCTGCCAACCCCAAGTTGGGGTAACGTGCTGCAAGACGCACGCTCGTTCCTCACGACGCAACCGTGGGCGGCGGTAGGACCGGGCGTCTTCCTGGCTAGTGCCTCCCTGTCATTCCAGTTCATGTCTGACGGCATGCGCGACATGCTCGACCGCCGTTCGTAACGAGGCCGTATGATTGCCAGCATGTGGATCCACTCGCTTGATGACCGCGTGCTCAACTCTGCCCTCTTCGAGAGCCTCGAGATAATCGAGTCGTTCCCGGAGGACACCGACCCCGAGCAGGTCGAAGCCGAACTCGTCGAGCCAGAGTTCTTCGAGATCGTCGCAGTCATGTCATCTGGCGACGAGGCGCTCCTCCACCATTGCGAGGACGCCGACGAGGCCTACCTCGTATACGACCTGTTGGCTGCCACGTTAGCGCGGGGCACGTACCGCGACGGCAGTTCCATCCTGGAGCCGACTTCGGTTCATCTCCTGCTCGAACGCGAGCGTCAATCACACAACTGACCTGGCGAGAGTCAGGCCAGGCGCAGGGGCGGAAGCACGCCCAGTTCTTCGACGACCCCGATGCGGGTCGTGCGCGGGAAGCGCGGCGTCAAGTGCGCCGTCACGGCCTCCGCAGTTTCCCCGTCTACCACCAGCAGCAAGCCGCCGCTCGTCTGAGGGTCGACTAACGTCAACCAGGTGACGGGGTCGAGGGCCGCGCGGCCCGTCACGGACGATGCCACGTAACGCTCGTTGCTCGCGTGCGCTCTGGTCAGGTTGCCGGCAGCGAGCGCTTCCCTGGCGCCAGGTAACGTCGGCACACTCTCCGGCCGCAAGCGCAACCCAACACCAGAGGCGTTCGCCACGTGCAGCGCGTGACCTAACAGCCCGAAACCCGTCACGTCCGTAGCAGCGTGCACCGCGGCGTGCAACTCGTCAGGCAGGTCGTGGCGGTTGATCTGGCGCATCGAGGCGGTCGCGCTGCGCAAGTCGGCTGGCGCGATCTCGCCTGACTTCAGCGCGGCCGAGAGCGTGCCAGTGCCGATGGCCTTCGTGAGGATCACGACGTCGCCAACGCGGGCGCCGGCGTTCGTCCACAGGCGTTCAGGGTGCGCTAAGCCGGCAACGCTGAAGCCGAACTTGAGGGTGTCGTCCTCGATTGAGTGACCGCCAACCAGCAGCGCCCCTGCCTCGGTGATGACCTCGCTGGCGCCAGCCATGAGCTCAGTTAGGACATCGTTGTCGAGCACGCCAAGCGGATAGGCGAGGATGGTCAGCGCGCTGATGGGTCGACCGCCCATGGCGAACACGTCCGAGAGCGCGTTGGCGGCGGCGACGGCCCCGAAATCGCGCGGGTCATCGAGGATGGGAGTGAAGAAGTCGAGGGTCTGGATGAGCGCCTGTTCCGGGTTGAGGCGCAAGACGGCCGCATCATCGAGGTGCTCTGTGCCGACGAGCAGGTCGGGGTGCGTTACCTTCGGCAGCCCGCGCACGAGCTCGGAGAGCGTGCCTGCCGCGATCTTAGCGGCACAGCCGCCCTTCTTGACCGTGCTGGTCAGGCGCACTGGCGCCCCTCCTACCGCTTTTCCGTCAGCCACGCAACGACCGCCTCCTCATCACCGGCGAACACGACCGGGCGCGCCAGTTTATCCAATGAGCGGCGGTACAGCGGGTCGTAGTGCTCGCGCAGCAGCGTCGCTATCCAGTCGAGGTGAGCAGCTTCGTCCACCCACGCTGCGGCGGTGCTCGCTAGCTCCGACACCCTTGACGTCAGCTTCGCGGTCAGCGCGCCCCCTAAGCGGCGCTTGAGGTGCCCGATCGACGCCTGCAGATCCTCAGCCACCGCCTGGCGCCCCGCCGCGGCGGTGGCGCAGGCGACGTACTCGCGGTGGATGGCGGTAGCGCGTGCCTCGAGGGTAGTTTCGAGCACGACGAGCGGCGCCACTTGCATGGCGTCATACAGGGGGTCCGGCACGGTCCGCTTGCCTACGTAACGCGACTCGTCCTCGACCACGAGCTTCGTGGCCCGGCTCAGGACGAGTTCGGCCGCGAGGGCGTTCTCGAACGTTTGCTGGCTTGGCTGAGGCTCCGCCACGTGCCCGAAGGCGCTGCCGCGGTGCCGGGCGAGGCCCTCAAGGTCGACGGCCTGGAGGTCGCCGCCCCTACCGTCGTCCAGTCGCCGAAGCAGCCTCGTCTTACCCGAACCCGTGAGGCCGGCGAGCACCACCAAGCTCTTGCCCTCCACTGCTGGCGCTAGGGAGGCCAGCAAGTGTGCACGCAGCGCCCGGTAGCCGCCAGTCACTTGCATGGCGTTCGGCCGGTCGATGAACTCGACGACGAGCTTGCTCCGCTCGCCGCCGCGCCAGCACGCCACCGCGGTGGGCCGCGCGTCGCCGTCCACCGCTGCGCGCCACGCTTGCACCCTACGGAGGCGGTTGGGTTCGAGGAGTCGATGACCGAGTGCCGTTGCTGCGGCCTGCCCAGCTTCCGCGTAGCGCAGGCCGACTAGGTGCCGCTCCTCGTCGGTGAGCAGCGGGAGCGCCACCGCGCCAGGGAGGGCGCCGCTGGCGACCTCGACCGGCGCCCTCACGTCGATCAGTTGGTAAGGCGCCCTCCCACCACCACTCGGGTAGATGTCGGAGGGCGTCAGGTTCATGAGCGCCAGGATATCCGCCTAACCGGCGCGCTGGCCGCTTGGCGCTACCAGGCTCAAGCGTCGAGGGTGAGGCTCCGCAGGTCGCGGGGGTAGTTCGTGAGGAACTCGATGCCGCTTTCGGTGACGAGCACGGTGTCCGAGTGCCTGAAGCCACCCAGTCCGGGTACGTAAAGGCCGGGTTCCACGCTCAGGATGGTGCCAGGCAAGAGCACGCCGTCGTAACCCCGGTCGAGGAAGGGGCTCTCGTGGATGCGCTGGCCGAGCCCATGCCCAACGTGGTGACGCCAGTGATCCCAGAGCCCGTGCTCGTCGACGTAAGCGCGCATGGCGAGGTCGACGGAGGCCGCGCTCGCGCCCGGCTTGATCGCGGCGAAGCAGATGTCCTGCAGCGCCAGCATGTGCCCGAAGAAGAGCTTCTGTTCCTGGCTTGGCTCGCCTAGGAACATGGTGCGTTCGAGCTCGCTAAGGTAACCCCATACGTCTGCGCCAGCGCCGGTCACGAGCGTGTCGCCGCGCTGGAAGACGGCGTTGCTGGCAAGCGCGTGAGGCAGAGCGCTAGCCGCGCCGATCTGGCCGCGGTAGATGGCGAGCGCCCCGCGGATCCACTTGTTGCGCTGACGGTAGTCGGGCCCCAGTTCGGTCGCCAACGCGCGGCTAGCGGCGCCGCAGGCGGCGGCAACAACGTCGTCCTCACGCAACCCGACCTTCGTGCCGTCTTGCAGCAGGCGGTGCGCGTACGCACCCCAGCGGGCGCTCTCACGCACGAGCGCCACCTCATGCTCCGACTTGCTTGCCATCTGCGCGTCGAGCTGCACGGTGACGCCCACTACCGGCACGCTCGTGATCCCACTGAGGGGCAAAGGCACGTAACCCATGACTGGCGGATAGCCATCGTGGTCGACTCCGAGACCATGGCGTCCGATGCCTTGCGCGGCTAGTTCCTCGAGCAGGAGCCTTAGCGGGTGGGTCTCACCCGGGTACTCCGGGTAGTCGGCTACGCGTTCGACGTCGGCCAACGCCTGCGCGTGTTCGCGCTCGAGGCGCGGCACGAACAGCGTGCGCTCGCCATCCGGGCTGATGATGAGCGCTATCGGCCTTTCGGTCGGCGAGAAGACGAAGCCAGTGAAGTACTGGATGTACTGGTCGTCGAAGAGCACGAGGGCGTCGACGTTGCCGCCAATGCGGTCGAATGCCGCCCGCGCCCTGGTAGCGCGTTCCGAGCGGGTGATGGGGCTCAACGCCCCACCACCGACGGGGGCGTTCAAGCAAGCACCCTGCGCTCCAGGAACTCCCTAACGGCCTTGTGCCACGCTTCGCGTTCCTCGTTCTGCGGGCCATGGCCGCTGTTCTCGAAGATCACGAGCTCTGAGTCGGGCAGCAGGGCGTGCAGCTCCTCGCTGGCAGGCAGCGGGGTGATCCAGTCGTGGCGCCCGACCGTTATCAGCACTGGCGCGGCTAGCTCCCCTAGGAGCGGCCTCAGGTCGAACGTGGTCTGGTTGTGAGCGAACGCGTAGTTGTGCGTCGCGTAGTGGAGCTGCATGGCGGCGACCTGCCTTGCGTCCCGCTCGGCGTCGTAGGTCGTCGTGTAGAGCGGCATGATCATGGTGATAAGCGCGCGGAAGTCGTCGTCTGACGTGGTGTGGCCAGCGAACAGTCGCTCTAGGCCGGGCACGTCCATCGGGTAAGGACTCTCCAGGGCCATGCGCATGGCTTCGCCCTTGTGCCCCGAGTGCGCTGCCGTGTCGCGCAGGACGACGGCGGTCACGTGCTGCGGGTAGCGCAGGGCGTACTCCTGGGCGAGGTAGCCGCCGTACGATCCGCCAGCTATCACGATCTTGTCGCCTAGGTCGAGCGCCTTGCGCACGGCGTCCGTGTCCGCCGCGAACTGCGCGTGCGTGTAAGGCGGGGTGTCTGAGCTGGCGCCGGAGCCGCGCTGGTCGTAACTGACGACCCTGAAGCGGTCGGTGAACGCGGCGTACACGTCCCAGTCGTTACGCCTGCTGCCCATGCCAGGCGCGCCGTGCAGCGTGATGATGGCCGGCTTGGTGTGCGCCTGAGGGTCGGTGCGTCCGCTGTCGTCGACCTCCAGTAGCGCGCCGTTAACTTCCAGCGTGAAGGTCGTTGCCGTCGCCTCGGCCTTGCCGGTGCCTGGAGCGCTCACTTGGCCCAGACTTCCTTCAGTACGCGCATGACGTTGCCGCCGACGGCCTTGCCGATGTCGTCGTCGCTGTAGCCGTGCTTGACGAGCCAGCGCACGATGTTGGGGAACGCCTCGGCCGGGCTCTCGAGCCCGTCGACGAACTCGACCTTGGGGTACTCGAGGCCACCGCGTGACGCGCCGATGCTAAGGGCGTCGGTGAGGGTCGTGTGCAGGCCGACGTGATCGCCGAACAGCACGTCTGGGCCGAAGGCGACGTGGTCGATGCCGACGAGGTCGACACAGTACTCGAAGTGCTCCATGAACGACTCGATGGTGTGGCGCGGGTGCTTGCTCGTGATGGTCGTGTGCGGCGCCGCCTCGATGCCGATGACGCCGCCCTTCGCCGCGCACGCCTTGATGATGTCGTCTGGCTTGAGCCTGCGCGAGTTCCATAACGCCCTGGCGCCCGCGTGGGTGATGAAGATCGGTTTGCTGCTCACCTCGATGGTGTCCATCGAGGTCTGGTCGCCAGAGTGGCTGATGTCGATAGCGAGGCCGAGCTTGTTCATGCGCTCAACGGCCTTGCGACCGAACGTCGTCAGCCCGCCGTCGCGTGGCTCCTTCAGACCGCCACCGAGCGCGTTTCCTTCGCTGTAAGCGATGCCGATGCTGCGCACGCCGAGGCCGTAGAGGACGTCTAGGCGGTCGAGCTCGTTCTCGATCATCGCCGCGCCCTCGAGGCTGACGATGAACGCGATCCTGCCCTCTGCCTTGGCTTGGACGATCTGCTCGGTCGTGGTGCAGAGGACCACCATGTCTTGGTGAGCGATGTCGGAGAGACGCAGACCCAAGTCGGTGATGACGTCGTCCCACTTCCAGCCGCCACGCGAGTGGATCATGGCGGTGCCGTTCATGAGGTTGTCGAACACGGCGTCAAGGCCGCTGATCGCGAGGCCCTCGTAACCAGTGAAATCGCGGCCCCAGCGGCGAAACTCGAAGAACTGGCTGAGGTCCTTCGGTGCGATGAAGCAGTGGTCGTGCAGCGAGATCATCAGCTTCTCGCCGAAGAGGCGCTTGACGCGCTCCTCCTGCTCGGGCGTCACCGCGACCTTGTTGGATGCGACGCGGTTGAGTACGGGCGCGAGCTCGAACTCCTTGTAGTCGACTCCTGCCTCGAGGAACTGGAAAGACTTGTAACCGTCGTAACGCTTGTCTTGCATTGTTACTCCCTTCATAGGGTGTGCTGAGGCGCTTGATCCCCGGCCACGCGCGTGGATGCGTTCCCCGCTACGCGCGGGGGTCGAACATGTCGCGCAGGGCGTTGCCAAGCACGTTGAATGCCAGCACGGTGATGGCGATGAATAGGCCTGGGTAGATGGCGAGCTCCGGCTTCAACCACAAGTACGACTGCGCGTTCTGGAGCATGTTGCCCCACGACGCAAGCGGCGGTTGGATGCCAAGCCCAAGGTAAGAGAGACCCGCTTCCGTGAGGATCGCCCAACCGACGCCTAGCGAGGCGAGGACGATGGCCTGCGGCACGACTTGCGGTAGGACGTGCTTGAGCATGGTGCGGGGGTGGGTGGCGCCCAGCGCGCGAGCGGCCTCGATGAACTCGTAACCGCGCACCTTCACGAACTCGGCGTGCACGACGCGCGCCATCTGAGCCCAGAAGCCGATGCCGACGGTGACGATGACCGTGATGGGGTGGTTACCGAACGCCGTGACGACCACGAGGATGAGGAAGAAGTTCGGGATGGCCATGAAGACGTCTACCAGCCGCATGATCATGACTTCGGTGCGGCCCCTGAAGTAGCCGGCGAGGCCACCTGCGATGGTGCCGATGGTGAGGCCGACCACCATGGCGAGGAGGCCGACGCTCAACGAAACGCGGCCGCCCGCCAGGACTCTGGCGAGGACGTCCCTACCGAGCTCGTCAGTGCCGAGGAGGTGCTCGGCGCTTGGGGCCTTGAGGGTGTTGCGCGCGTCGGTACGGTTGGGCGCTTGCGCGTAGATGACGGGGCCGAGCGTGACGGCCAAACCGAGCACGACGAGGAGAAGCAGCGCAACGATGCCGAGCGGTTGGCGCCGAACCTTGCGCCACAGCTTAGCTGAACTGGCGCTGGCTTCCGGTGCCGTCTGCGGCGCGCTAGTTGCGGCACTGTCAGTCATGGCGGATCCGTGGGTCAACGACCGCGTAGAGCAGGTCGACGAGGAGGTTGACGGCCACGACGAGGAGGCCTGCAAGCAGCGTCGCGCCGAGGATGACGGGGTAGTCGCGGCCGTTGGCCGCCTCGATGGCCAAGCGGCCGAGGCCAGGCCAACCGAACACGCTCTCGATGACGACGGAGCCCGAGAAGAGCGCGGTCGTCACGAGCCCGAGCACGGCCAGGACGGGCACGAGGGCGTTCTTGAAGGCGTGCTTGAAGAGCACCCGGTTAGGTGGCAGGCCCTTACCCTTAGCGGTGCGCACGTAGTCAGCGCGGTTGACCTCGAGCAGCGCGGAGCGCGT